>NZ_JBITZU010000013.1:0-182629 GCF_044547075.1 Kitasatospora sp. NPDC052896 | reverse complement strand
AACTCCGGTTGGATAGTTTCATAGTGTTTCGGTGGTCATAGCGTGAGGGAAACGCCCGGTTACATTCCGAACCCGGAAGCTAAGCCTTACAGCGCTGATGGTACTGCAGGGGGGACCCTGTGGGAGAGTAGGACGCCGCCGAACAATTTTTCAGAGAAGCCCCTTCCGGGAGACCGGGAGGGGCTTCTCGCATTTCCGGACCCGAATGCGCCGACCGGGCAGCTGGACTCGAATACCGGCTGGTCGGTGGTGCAGCTACCCGCGCGCGGCGGTCCGCAGCGAGGGCGTGACCGCGCTGGTGGCCGCTCGGACCCACAGCTGCCGGGAGACCGCGGCCAGGCTGAGCCCGGTGGCCTGCCCGATCGCGCTCCGGGCCAGTGGCCCGCCTGCCAGCACGCGGCGCAGCACCGCCCCCGCCCGATGCTCCCCGCCCGATGCTCCCAGCCCGGTGGCGACAGCGTGAAACGGTCGTCGGAAGAGTCGGGCCACGCCGGGACAGGGCGTCAAGATGCTGCTAAATCTCCGCTTTGACCAGCCCGATCGAAGGTGGGAGGGGCCTCACCCCGTAGTCTCGACAGCGCGAACAGTTGTCCGGGGGTGGCCCCCGGGCCGGACTCGATCAAGAATGGGACGCATGGCACGCGGAAGGCTGCGGATCTACCTCGGGGCCGCCCCTGGGGTGGGGAAGACCTACGCCATGCTCTGCGAGGCCCATCGGAGGCTCGGGCGCGGCACCGACGTGGTGGTCGGGTTCGTCGAGCACCACGGGCGGGAGCGGACCGCCGAGCTGCTGCACGGTCTGGAGGCCGTCCCGCGCCGGACCATGTCGTACCGGGGGGCCGAGTTCACCGAGCTGGACCTGGACGCGCTGCTGGCCCGGCGTCCGCAGGTGGCGCTGGTGGACGAGTTGGCGCACACCAACGTCCCCGGCTGCCGCAACCAGAAGCGCTGGCAGGACGTCGAGGAGCTGCTGGCGGCCGGGATCGACGTCATCTCCACCGTCAACATCCAGCACCTGGAGTCGCTGGGCGACGTGGTCGAGGGCATCACGGGGATCCGCCAGCAGGAGACCGTGCCGGACGACGTGGTGCGCCGGGCGGACCAGCTCGAACTGGTGGACATGTCCCCGGAGGCGCTGCGCCGCCGGCTGGCGCACGGCAACGTGTACGCCCCGGAGAAGGTCGACGCCGCGCTCTCGCACTACTTCCGCCCCGGCAACCTCACCGCGCTGCGCGAGCTGGCGCTGCTGTGGACCGCCGACCGGGTCGACGAGTACCTCCAGCGCTACCGCGCCGAGCAGGGCATAGAGAACACCTGGCAGGCCCGCGAGCGGATCGTGGTCGGCCTGACCGGCGGCCCGGAGGGCGCCACGCTGATCCGCCGGGCGGCCCGGATCGCCGCCAAGGGCTCCGGCAGCGAACTGCTGGCCGTGCACATCTCGCGCTCCGACGGCCTGGCCGGCGACGCCTCGCCGCAGACCCTGATCGAGCAGCGGGCCCTGGTGGAGAGCCTGGGCGGCAGCTTCCACACCGTGCTGGGCGACGACCCGGCGCAGGCCCTGCTGGACTTCGCACGCGGGGTCAACGCCACCCAGGTGGTGCTCGGTTCCAGCCGGCGCAAGGGCTGGCAGTACATCTACGGCCCCGGTGTGGGCGCCACGGTGGCCCGCGACTCGGGCGACATCGACGTGCACATCGTCACCCACGAGCAGGCCGCGTACGGGCGCCGCAAGCTCCCGATCCGCCGGATCACCGACCTCGGCCGGGTCCGCACGGTCGCCGGCTGGCTGATCGGGGTGGCCGGGCCGCCGCTGCTCACGCTGCTGCTGATCAGCCTGAACCGGCTGGTGCTCTCCACCGACATGCTGCTCTTCCTGTCGGTGACGGTCCTCGCGGCGCTGGTCGGCGGGCTGCTCCCGGCGATCGCCTCGGCGCTGGTCGGCTCCACCGTGCTGAACTACTACTTCACGCCGCCGATCCACACCCTGACCATCACCGACCCGCAGAACATCCTGGCGGTCGCGATCTTCACCGCGGTCGGCATCTCGGTCGCCACCGTGGTCGACACCGCGGCCCGGCGCAGCCACGAGGCGGCCCGCAGCCGGGCCGAGGCGCAGACGCTGAGCGCGCTGGCCGGCACCGTGCTGCGCGCGCCGACCGGCGAGGGGGTGCTGGCCCTGCTCGACCAGGTCCGGGAGACCTTCCAGCAGGACTCGGTTGCGCTGCTGGAGCGCGCCGACGAGCACGCGCCGTGGAGCTGCGTGGCCGCCAGCGGCGCGGAGCCGCCGGACCGGCCGGACCAGGCCGACACCGACGTGCCGGTCGGCGAGAACCTGGCGCTGGTGCTGGTCGGCAGGGTGCTGCCGGCCGAGGACCGCAGGCTGCTGGGCGCCTTCGCCGCTCAGGCGGCCGTGCTGCTGGAGCGCCGCCGGCTGGCCAAGGAGGCCGCCGCGGCCCGCCGCCAGGCCGAGGGCAACCGGATCCGGACCGCCCTGCTGGCCGCCGTCTCGCACGACCTGCGCACCCCGCTGGCCGGGATCAAGGCCGCGGTCAGCTCGCTGCGCGCCGAGGACGTCGAGTGGACCCCGGCCGACGAGGCCGAGCTGCTGGCCGGCATCGAGGCCGGCGCGGACCGGCTGGACCACCTGATCAACAACCTGTTGGACATGAGCCGGCTGCAGACCGGCACGGTCACCCCGCTGATCCAGGAGGTGGACCTGGACGAGGTGGTGCCGGTCGCGCTCGGCGGGGTCCCGCTGGAGTCGGTGCGGCTGGAGGTGCCGGAGACCCTGCCGATGGTCCCGGCCGACGCCGGCCTGTTGGAGCGGGCGCTGGCCAACCTGATCGAGAACGCCGTGAAGTACAGTCCGCCGGGGGTGCGGGTGTTGGTCAAGGCCGACGCGTTGGAGCCGCCGTCCGGTCCGGGCCGGGTCGAGCTGCGGGTGGTCGACCGCGGGCCCGGGGTGCCGGAGGAGGCCAAGGAGAAGATCTTCGCGCCCTTCCAGCGCTACGGCGACGCCCCGCGCGGCGCCGGGGTGGGGCTCGGCCTGGCGGTGGCCCGCGGCTTCGTCGAGGCGATGGGCGGCACGCTGGCGGCCGAGGACACCCCGGGTGGCGGGCTGACCATGGTGGTCTCGCTGCCCGCCGTGGAGCGGCCGCCCGAACCCGAGGCGCCCGAGCCACCCCCGTTGACCTCCTCTCTGGCCCCCCGAAAGGCGGAGCACGCATGACCCGGGTCCTCGTCGTGGACGACGAACCGCAGATCGTCCGCGCCCTGGTGATCAACCTCAAGGCCCGCAAGTACGAGGTGGACGCGGCCCACGACGGCGCGAGCGCGCTGGAGCTGGCCGCCGCCCGGCATCCCGACGTGGTGGTGCTCGACCTGGGCCTGCCGGACATGGACGGGGTGGAGGTGATCAAGGGCCTGCGCGGCTGGACCCGGGTCCCGATCATCGTGCTCTCCGCCCGGCACGCCTCGGACGAGAAGGTCGAGGCGCTGGACGCCGGCGCGGACGACTACGTCACCAAACCGTTCGGGATGGACGAGCTGCTCGCCCGGATGCGTGCCGCGGTGCGCCGGGCCGAGCCGGTGAGCGGCGAGGACGACTCGCTGGTGACCACCGAGGGCTTCACCGTGGACCTGGCGGCCAAGAAGGTCAACCGGGACGGCGCCGACGTCCGGCTCACCCCGACCGAGTGGCACCTGCTGGAGGTGCTGGTCCGCAACGCCGGCCGGCTGGTCAGCCAGACCCAGCTGCTCCAGGAGGTCTGGGGTCCGGCCTACCGGACCGAGACCAACTACCTGCGGGTCTACCTGGCCCAGCTGCGCCGCAAGCTGGAGACCGACCCCTCGCACCCGCGCCACTTCATCACCGAACCGGGCATGGGCTACCGCTTCGAACCCTGACCCGGTCCGCTCCGGGCCCGACACCGCGGGGGTCCCAACCGGTACCCTTCCGGCATGAGTGGTAACAGCAGCGACCAGCCGCAGGGCCGACTGCGGCGGATGTTCAGCCGGCTGACCTCCAGCTCGGAGGAGCTCCAGGCGGAAGAGCTGCGCCATGACTCCGAGGGCGCCGGCTGCACGCCGATAGCCTCCTGCGGGGACCGCCAGGAGGTCACCGTCGCGGGCACCCTGCGGACCGTGACGCTCCGGCCGCGAGCCGGGGTGCCCGCACTGGAGGCCGAACTCTTCGACGGCACCGAGGCCCTGGACGTGGTCTGGCTCGGCCGCCGCTCGATCGCGGGCATAGAGCCGGGCCGCCGGCTCGTCGCCAGCGGCCGGATCAGCCACGCACGCGGGCGCCGCGTGCTGTTCAACCCTCGCTACGAGCTGCGTCCGGTGGGACAGGGGAGCGACTGACAGTGACCAATCCGCCCGGCGGCGACCGCGCCGCCTCGCCAACGCCTGTCCAGGAGCTGGTCGCCGAGACCCCGGAGGAGGTGGCGGCCCGGGAGGCGGCGGCCTCCCGGGAGGCCGCCGATTCGGTGATCAAGGCCTTCGGTGGAGTCCGCGGGATGATCGACATGACCCTGCCGGGTCTGGTCTTCATCCTCACCTTCAACATCACCCACCGGGTCGCGGACGCGGCCTGGGCCGCACTCGGGCTGAGCGCGATCTTCGTGGTGCTGCGGCTGCTGCGCCGGGAGACCATCCAGCACGCCTTCGGCGGCGTCTTCGGGGTCGCGATCGGCGCGTACATCTCGATGAAGACCGGCAAGGCGGAGAACTTCTACCTGCCGGGCCTGCTCTACAACGTGGGCTACTGCATCGTGCTGGCCGTCTCCGCGCTGGTCCGCTGGCCGTTGATCGGGGTGACGCTGGGCCCGGTGACGGGGGAGATGTTCACCTGGCGGACCCAGAACCCGGGCCGGCTGGCCGCGTACACCAAGGCCACCTGGGCCTGGGTGGTGATCATGGGCATCAAGCCGCTGATCCTCTTCCCGCTCTACTTCACGGGCAACGTCACGCTGCTGGGCTGGCTGAAGGTGGCGCTCGGCATCCCGCCGATGCTGCTGGCGATGTACGTGACCTGGCGGATCCTGATCACCGCGCCGCCGCCGATCAAGGCGGAGGAGGAGCCCGCATAGCAACCGGGCCCGTACCCCTCGGGGTACGGGCCCGGTTCTTCGTGCTAGTTGGCGCTGGCACCCGCCGAGAGCAGGTTCTCCAGCTCCTCCTCGCGCTCCTGCACGGCCACGAAGAGCAGCTCGTCGCCGCCCTCCAGGGTGTCGTCCTTGGTCGGCACCAGCACCCGGCCCTCGCGGATGATCGTCACCAGCGAGGTGTCGGCCGGCCAGCTGACGTCGCCGACCCGGGTGCCGACCAGCCCGGCGTCGCCGGCCAGGGTCAGCTCGACCAGGTTGGCGTTGCCCTGGCTGAAGCGCATCAGCCGGACCAGGTCGCCGACGCTGACCGCCTCCTCGACCAGCGCGGACATCAGCCGCGGCGTGGAGACCGCGACGTCGACGCCCCAGGACTCGTTGAAGAGCCACTCGTTCTTCGGGTTGTTGACCCGGGCGACCACCCGGGGCACCCCGTACTCGGTCTTCGCCAGCAGCGAGACCACCAGGTTGACCTTGTCGTCGCCGGTCGCCGCGATCACCACGTGGCAGCGCTGCAGAGCCGCCTCGTCCAGCGAGGTGATCTCGCAGGCGTCGGCCAGCAGCCACTCCGCCATCGGGACCCGCTCCACCGAGATGGAGCCCGGGTTCTTGTCCACGAGCAGCACCTCGTGGCCGTTCTCCAGCAGCTCACCCGCGATCGACCGGCCGACCGCGCCCGCTCCCGCAATTGCCACCCGCATCAGTGACCCTCCTCCGGGCCCTTGGCGAACACGGCCTCGACCGCCGCCAGATCCGCGCGGCGCAGCATCACCTGCACCAGATCGCCTTCCTGCAGCACCATCTGGGGAGTCGGCAGCACGCCCTCACCCAGTCGGGTGACGAACGCCACCCGCGTACCCGACGCCTCCTCCAGGGTGGAAACCCGGTGCCCGACCCAGCCGGCCGCGAACGGCACCTCGGCGAGCTGCACCGTCCCGCTCGGGTCCTGCCAGAGCGGCTCGGCGCCGCTCGGCAGCAGCCGGCGCAGCATCTGGTCGGCCGTCCAGCGGACCGTTGCCACCGTCGGAATGCCCAGGCGCTGGTAGACCTCGGCCCGGCGGGGGTCGTAGATCCGGGCCGCGACGTGCTCGACGCCGAAGTTCTCGCGGGCCACCCGGGCCGCGATGATGTTCGAGTTGTCACCGCTGCTCACCGCGGCGAAGGCGCCCGCCTCCTCGATGCCGGCCTCGCGCAGGGTGTCCTGGTCGAAGCCGACGCCGGTGATCCGCCGGCCGCCGAAGCCGGCCCCGAGCCGGCGGAACGCCGTGGGGTCCTGGTCGACCACGGCCACCGAGTGGCCCTGCTTCTCCAGTGCTCTGGCCAGGGCGGAACCGACCCGCCCACAGCCCATGATGACGATGTGCACGGTGCCGCTACCTCACCCGATCCGTTGGGGACTTGACCTGCGCAAACACCGTTGATCACCTTTCCGTGCCCCCGGCCCGGGGGGAGGGTTCGCACCGCCGCCCCGGACGGGTGACGGTTCGGCAACCGGAGTGTTGCCCGCAACTTGTTCAACCGACACGCTAGCGGGTCCGTCGAACGCAGTCTCGCGCAGTCTCGATGGGAGAGCGGAACCCATCGTGAGTCGAATGTCAATAGCCCTTACGATTCCTTGACGTGCCCAATCTGACCGACGTACCGAAGCGCATCCTGATCGGCCGCGCGCTGCGCAGCGACAGACTCGGCGAGACGCTGCTGCCCAAGCGCGTCGCGCTCCCCGTGTTCGCCTCCGACGCGCTCTCCTCGGTGGCCTACGCCCCGGAGGAGATCCTGCTCACCCTCTCGCTGGCCGGGGTGTCGGCGATCCACTTCTCCTGGCAGATCGGGGTGGTGGTCGCGGTCGTGATGCTGGCGGTGGTCGCCTCCTACCGGCAGAACGTGCACGCCTACCCGAGCGGGGGCGGCGACTACGAGGTCGCGACGGTCAACCACGGGCCCAACGCGGGTCTGGTGGTGGCCAGCGCGCTGATGGTCGACTACGTGCTCACCGTGGCGGTCTCCACCACCTCGGGCGTGGCGAACGTGGTCTCGGCGGTGCCGGCGCTGCGCGGGCACGAGATGGCACTCAGCATCACGTTGGTGGTGCTGCTGATGGGGATGAACCTGCGCGGGGTGCGGGAGTCCGGCACCGCGTTCGCGGTTCCCACCTACGCCTTCATGGTCGGGATCATCGGCATGGTGCTCTACGGGCTGTTCCGGCACCTGGTGCTCGGCGCCCCGATGCCGGCCGAGAGCGCCGGGTTCCACCTCCGGCCGACCCCGGGCAACGAGACGGTCACCGGGTTCGCGATGGTCTTCCTGTTGCTCAGGGCGTTCTCCTCGGGCTGCGCGGCGCTCACCGGCGTCGAGGCGATCAGCAACGGCGTGCCGGCCTTCCGCCATCCCAAGAGCCGGAACGCCGCGAGCACCCTGCTGATGATGGCGGCCATCGCGGTCACCATGTTCATGGGGATCATCTACCTGGCCCACCTGACCCACACCCAGATGGCCGAGGACCCGGCCCGGCAACTGCTCGGCGCCCCCGCCGGCTACCACCAGAAGACCGCGCTGGCCCAGATCAGCGAGGCGGTCTTCGCGGACTTCACGCCCGGCTTCTACTTCATCGCCGGGGTCACCGGTTTGATACTGGTGCTCGCCGCCAACACCGCCTTCAACGGGTTCCCGGTGCTCGGCTCGATCCTCGCCCAGGACCGCTACCTGCCGCGCCAGCTGCACACCCGCGGCGACCGGCTGGCCTTCTCCAACGGGATCATCCTGCTCGCCACGGTGGCCGTGGTCTTCGTCGTGGCGTTCGGCGCGGACCCGAACCGGCTGATCCAGCTGTACATCGTGGGCGTCTTCGTCTCGTTCAACATGAGCCAGTCCGGCATGATCCGGCACTGGACCCGGCTGCTGCGCACCGAGACCGATCCCCGGGCGAGGCGCCGGATGCAACGCTCCCGGGCGATCAACACCTTCGGGCTGGTGATGACCGTGGCGGTGCTGATCGTCGTGCTGGTCACCAAGATCGGCCACGCCTGGATCGCGATCGCCACCATGTGCGTGCTGTTCGTGCTGATGAAGGGGGTCCGGCGGCACTACGACCGGGTCTCCGCCGAGCTGGCCGCGGCCGAGGAGCCGGAGGACAGCGCGCCGCCGAGCCGGATCCACGCCATCGTGCTGGTCTCCAAGCTGCACAAGCCGGCCCTGCGGGCGCTGGCCTACGCGCGGCTGGTCCAGGCGCACGAGCTGGAGGCGGTCACCGTCGACGTGGACCCGGCGGACACCCGGGCGCTGCGCGAGGAGTGGGCGGCGCGCGGGATCGACGTGCCGCTGCGGGTGCTGGAGTCGCCGTACCGGGAGATCACCGGGCCGGTGCTGGACCACGTCAGGAACCTGCGCCGGTCCAGCCCGCGCGAGGTGGTCAGCGTGTACATCCCGGAGTACGTGGTGGGCCACTGGTACGAGCACCTGCTGCACAACCAGAGCGCGCTGCGGCTCAAGGGGCGGCTGCTGTTCAGGCCGGGGGTGATGGTGACCTCGGTGCCCTGGCAGCTGGAGTCCTCGGCGCGGCGCCGCTCGCCGGGGGCCTTCTCGGCCCCCGGTGCCGTGCGGCGCGGCGAACCGCGGCCGGGCACGGTACCGTCGGGTTCCGTCGAGACCGCCGCTGAGCCCAGCAAGGACACCGTTACGTGAGCCGCAACACCCCGCCCCGTTCCTCGGGCAAGTCCGGACAGCCGCGCAAGGGCGCGGCCGGCAAGGTCGGGCAGGTCGGCCGGCCGCGCTGGTCGGCCCGCCCGGCCCGGCCGGCCGCCACCGACCGTGAGGGCTACACGGCCGACACCGCTCCCGTGGTGCCGGGCGAGCGGCCTTCGGCGGGGGAGCCGGCCCGTCCGGCCGTCCCGGCGAAGGCCGGGCAGGCCGCGGGCGGCGCGAAGCCGGCGAAGGCCAAGGCCGCGCGGGCCGGGCGCGGCGGCAAGCCCGCCCGGGCGGCGCGCCCGGCGGTGCCGGCCGTGCCCAAGGGCCCCGGCGGCGACCCGCTGGTCGGCGAGCGCTACGAGGTCGAGGTCGGCCCGGTGGCGCACGGCGGCGGCCACTGCGTGGCGCGGCACGAGGGCCGGGTGCTCTTCGTGCGGCACGCACTGCCCGGCGAGCGGGTGATCGCCCAGGTCACCGAGGGCACCACCAAGTCGCGCTTCCTGCGGGCCGACGCCGTGGAGGTGCTGGAACCGGCCAAGGACCGGATCGCGCCGCCCTGCCCGTTCGCCGGCCCGGGCCGCTGCGGCGGCTGCGACTGGCAGCATGTCACCCCCGGCGGGCAGCGCAAGCTCAAGGCGCAGGTGCTCACCGAGCAGCTGGCCAAGCTGGCCGGGCTGACCCCGGAGCAGGCCGGCTGGGACGGCAGCGTCGAGCCGGTCGGCGGCAAGCTGCCGGCCGGTGAGGTGCCGGCCTGGCGGACCCGGGTGCAGTACGCGGTGGACCCGGAGACCGGCGAGGTCGGCCTGCGCCGGCACCGCTCGCACGAGGTCGAGCTGATCGACCGCTGCCTGATCGCCGCCCCCGGGGTGACCGAGTTGGGCATCGAGGCGCGCGACTGGACCGGCCTGGCCTCGGTGGAGGCGATCGCCGCCACCGGTTCCTCGGACCGTCAGGTGATCCTGCGTCCGCTGCCCGGCGAGCAGTTGCCGCTGGTCGAGCTGGAGAAGCCGGTCTCGATCTCCCGGATCGACGAGCAGGGGCTGTTCCACCGGGTGCACGGGCGGACCTTCGTCCGCGAGCGGGCGGTCGGGCGGACCTGGCGGGTCAGCGAGGGCGGCTTCTGGCAGATCCACCCCGAGGCGCCGGACACCCTGGTGGACGCGGTGCTGTCCGGGCTCGACCCGCAGTGGGGCGAGAACGCGCTCGACCTGTACTGCGGGGTGGGCCTGTTCGCCGGCGCGCTGGCCGACCGGGTCGGCGAGGACGGCGCGGTGCTGGGCATCGAGTCGAGCAAGCAGGCGGTGACCGACGCCCGGCACAACCTGGCCGAGCTGGAGAACGTCCGGATCGAGTGCGACAAGGTGGAGACCCTGCTGCCGCGCACCGGGATCACCTCCACCGACCTGATCGTGCTCGACCCGCCGCGCGCGGGGGCAGGTCGCGAGACGGTCCGGCACCTGACCGGGCTGCGGGCCCGCCGGATCGCGTACGTGGCCTGCGACCCGGCCGCGCTCGCCCGCGACCTGGGCTTCTTCCACGAGGGCGGCTACCGGCCGGTCTCGCTGCGGGCCTTCGACCTGTTCCCGATGACGCACCACTTCGAGTGCGTGGCGATTCTGGAGCCGGTCCAGGACTGAACCCCGACCGCCCGGTCCGACGGGGGCGCAGCACCGCGCGGTGCTGTGCCCCCGTCGCATGTGCCGGTCCTGCGCCCCCTGTGTGCCCCCGTATGCGCCCTTGTCGTGCTAGCACTTCGGCGCTAGCTTCGACCGCATGGGTAAGAAGCAGCTCAACGTGCGGGTGGACGCAAGCACCGCCGAGATGGCCCGGGAACGGGCGGAGCAGCAGGGGATCAGCATGAACCAGTACATCGAGCGGCTCGTCCAGCAGGACATGGGCGAGACCGGGTTGCGCTTCGTCGACGCGGCGGCCCAGTTCATGAAGGAGTACGAGAGCGAGTTCCTCGCGGAGTTCGGCGAGCAGGGCGCGGCCGGCGGCCGGCCCGGTGACCGTCGTTGAGGGTCGAGGTCGACCTCTCCTGGCTGCTCATGACCGCTGAGCAGTACACCCCCGGCGACCCGCAGGTGACCGACTACGGGTCGCTGCTCGCGGCGGTGGCCCGGCACCAGGCGGAGATCTTCGACATCGCGGTCTACCCCGAACCCCAGGACCGCGCGGCGGCGCTGATGCACCAGCTGATCCGGGTGCCGGCGCTGGAGCGCACCAACGAGCTGTTCGCCACCGCCGTCGCCTACGCCTACCTGGTGGCCTGCGGGTGCCACGTCGCCACCACCGCGCGCGAGGTGCGCAGCCTGGCCCGGGCCGTCCGGGAGGGCAGGCTCGGGGTGGACGGGGTGGCCGAGCGGCTGAACGGCTGGGTGGTGGACGAGGCCGAGGGGGAGGGGGTGGCCGGCGACGACGGCGATCCCGACTCCGACACCGACTGAGCCGAGCGGGCGGTTCGCTTAGGGTGGGGCGGTGCTCCAGGACATCCAGCGGTATCTGACCTGCCCGCACTGCGGTCTGGGCCTGGCCCTCGACGCCGCGGGGCGCGGCCTGCGCTGCCCGGCCGGGCACAGCTTCGACGTGGCCAAGCAGGGCTACGTGAGCCTGCTCGGCGGGGGAGCGCACACCGGGACCGGGGACACCACGGAGATGGTCGCCGCCCGGGCGGACTTCCTCGCCGCCGGCCACTACCGCCCGATCGCGGACGCGCTGGCGCGGGCCGCCGCCGAGGCCGCGCCGGCTCCCGGCGGCCTGGTCGCGGACCTGGGCGCCGGCACCGGCTACTACCTCGCCCGGGTCCTCGACGGGCTCGGCGGCGAGCAGGTGGGCGCGGCGCTGGACATCTCCAAGTTCGCGCTGCGCCGGGCCGCCCGGGCGCACCCACGGATCGGTGCGGTGGTCTGCGACGCCTGGCGCCCGCTGCCGCTCGACGACGGGAGCGCCGAGCTGGTGCTCAACGTCTTCGCGCCGCGGGACGGTGGCGAGATCCGGCGGGTGCTGCGACCGGGCGGGCGGCTGCTGCTGGTCTCGCCGAGCCCCCGGCACCTGGGCGAGCTGGTCGGCGCGCTCGGGCTGCTCTCGGTGGACGAGGAGAAGGAGCGGCGGATCGACGAGAAGCTCGGGCCCTGGCTGCGGCTGGTCGGGCGGACCGAGGTGGAGTTCCCGCTGCGGCTCCCGCGCCCGGACGCCGCCGCGGTGGTGGGGATGGGACCGAACGCCTGGCACACCGACCAGGCCCGGGTCGCGGCCGCGCTCGCGGAGCTGCCCGAGCCGGTCGAGGTGACGGGGTCGGTACTGCTGTCCGTGTACGAGTGAGACGTTCTTCCCCGGGGTTGCTTCTGGCTCCGCCGGGGTTGCCCCTGGTTCTGCCGGGTCGGCTGGGTCGCCTGCGCTGAAAGTCGAAGAGGCCGACGTCCGGGTCGGGCCGGCCCCCTCGTTGGGATGAATCGCCCCGGGCAGGGACGTTTCTGCTGGTCCCGCCGGACCGGGCCGTCACTAGGGTCGGCTCGGTGACCAGCGATGTCGTCCCGCCGACCGCCTCCATGCCCGCCGCCACCGCGCCCGGCCGGCGGCCGGCCCTGCGGCCCACCGTGGAGGAACTCCGGCTCACCTCCTTCAAGTCCTACCGCCGGGCGGTCCTGCCGATCAGCCCGCTCACCGTGCTGCACGGCCCGTCCGGCGCCGGCAAGTCGAACGCGCTGGACGCCCTCGCGGTGCTCTCCCGGCTGGCGCTCGGTGAGGAGATCGGGCCCTCGCTGGACGGTGTCGGCGGGGTGGGCGGCCCGCTGGCCGCGCCGGTGCGCGGCGGGCTGCTCGGCTGCGTCCCGCACGGCCGCAACGCGATCATCCTGGGCTGCTCGGTCCGCTCCGACGCCGGCCTGATCCGGCTGGAGCTGGTGGTCCGCACCGACGGGCGGGTCCGGGTCGCCCGGGAGTGGCTGGCCTGCGACGGCAAGACCCTGGTGGAGACCGGTGAACAGGACGTCAGCGCCGGTCGGATCAACGTCAGCTGGCACAACGACACCCGGCAGGGCGACATCCGCGCGCCCTTCCCGAGCGGCAGTCTGATCACCACCCAGATTCCGCTGCGGGTGGCCGGGTCCTCGCCCGGCGAGTGCAAGGTGCTGGCGGCCACCGAGCAGCTGCTCACCGCGCTGCGCGAGGTCTTTCCGGTGCACCCCGTGCCGGCGCTGATGCGCGGCTGGGTGCGGCCCGAGGCGGACGCCCGGCTGTTGCCCAGCGCGGCCAACCTCTCGGCGGTGCTGGCCCGACTGCAGGGCGAGTGCGCGCGACGCTACGGCCGGCTGCTGCGCGCGGTGCAGGCGGCGGCCCCGCACCCGCTGCTCGGCCTGGACGTGGCCCGGCGCGGCAGCCTGTCCCAGGAGCGGCTGTTGGCGGTCTTCGACGAGGGGGTGCTCGGCCGGACCGGCGCCGACCAGGCCTCGGACGGGATGCTGCGGCTGCTCGCCTTCGCCGCCGTGCTGCTCACCGGGGCCGGTGTGCTGGATGTCGAGCCGGCGCTCGAAGTCCCGTGGGCGCAGCGGCAGTTGACCGTGCTCGCGGAGGATCTCGGGGCCGGCCTCTCGGCGGACCAGACGGCCTCGTTGCTCCGGCTGGCGCGGGAGATGTGCGGCAAGGACCATGTGCGGCTGCTGGCGGCGTTGCAGGATCCGGCGGCCGCGCGGCTGGCCGGCGGGGTGGAGCTGGTCGAGTGCGGGCGGGATCCGTTGAGCGGGTACAGCGTGTTGCGGCCGGATCCGGCGCCGCCGCGGGTGCCGGCCCAGCCGCCGGGGCACGAGACGGCCGCCGCCCCGGCCCCGGGCGCCCCGTCGGGGGATGCCGGGGCGCCGCCGGTTGCGCGGTCGGGGCCCGGGGCGGACGCCGCCGGCATGGATGCGGTAGACCTGGAGCGGTGACCGACCGACCTGAAGACCCGCCCGCGGCCGATGACCCGCCCGCGGCCGATGGCCTGGGCGCGCTGGCCGACCGGCTCGCGCGGTTCGCCGCGGCCCGGCGCTGGCAGCCGTTCCACACCCCGAAGAACCTGGCCGCGGCGCTCAGCGTGGAGGCGGGGGAGCTGCTGGAGATCTTCCAGTGGCTCACCCCGGAGCAGGCGGCGGCGGTGATGGACGACCCGGAGAGCGCGCACCGGGTCCGTGACGAGGTCGCCGACGTGCTGGCCTATCTGGTGCAGTTCTGCACCGTGCTCGGGGTCGACCCGCTGGCCGCGCTGGCGGACAAGATCGACCGCAACGAGCTGCGCTTCCCGGTGCCGGAGCCGCCCGCCGACTCCTGAGACTGTCCACAACCCCGGGGTTGTCCACAGCTCCGGGATTCCCTGCCGCGCGGCTTGCGATCCGCGGTCACCCTCTACTCCTGACGGGCCGTTCGCTCACGGCCTGTCGGTCCGTTCGTTCGGACCGCTCGTTCGGAGCTTTCGTTCGATGTGGGAGGAGCCGCCGACATGGATGCGCTGCGCTTGATCAGGACCGCCCGGTACGCGCTCGCCGAGGCCAGGAGCGCGCCCGACGTGCTGCAGGAGGCCTGGCAGACGGCGGTGTTCACGGAGGCGCTGGCCGCCCGACTGGTCGACCACCCGGTGTCGGAGGTGGTGACGCTCGCGCAGCTGCTCGGCGGGGCGGGGCGACATGCCGCCGGCTGCCTGGAGCTGCCGGCGGACCGGCCGGAGCGCGGGGAGTTGGCCACCCTCGGGTGGGCCGCCCGGCTGACCGAGCTGGGTGAGCCCGCGCTCGTGCTGCTCCAGTTCCGGCACCTGCTGAACGAGGTGGGCGAGGCGTTGATCGTGACGGCCTGCGGGGCCGACACGGAGGACGTCTACTGGCGGTGCATCGACGGGGTGGACGCCTACGTCGAGTGTCGGGAGCTGGTGATCGAGCTGCTCCGGGTGCTGCGCCGGCTCGATCCGGAGCCCGGCGGCGCGGCCGGTCACCACCCGGACCCGGGCCCCGGCGACGTGCCCCGGCAGGAGCCGGCGCGACTGCTGCTGCCGCTCGAACCGCCGACGGCCGAGCCGCCGGGAGCTCGATCGCTCGGGGCCCGGCCGCTCGGTCCGGCCGATCCGCCGGACACGGGCAGGACGGCCGACGGTCCGCCTCCCGTCCGGCCGTCGCACCGGCGCTACCAGCCGCCGGGGCCGGTCGCGGAGCCGGCCGGGCCGGTGGGCTCGGCCGACCTGGCGCCGGCCGACTCCAGGTCCGCCAGGTCGGCGTTGACGGTGGCGAGCAGCTTCTGCAGCTGGTCCAGCAGGGTCTTGGGCGGTGCGGCGGGGGCCGCCGGCGCGGCGGGGAGTTCCTCCGGTGACGCGACGGGGTCCTCGTACCTGGGCTCGGACATGAGGGGAACCCTCCAGCTCGGTCGTGCGATGCGATGCGGCGGACACCGACGCCGCCCGTGCGGGAGACGCCGCGAGGGCGCGCGGCCCCGCTACCGCAACGACCCGCGACCACCACGGGTCACTGGACGCCACCCGTTGCGGGTCAACCCGGGCCGGGGGTCAGCCCCGCGGGTGAGCCGGGCTTGCCGCGGGCCCGCGCCCTCCGGTATGCCGGCGTCCCGCCGCGCGAGCGACGCCCGTGCGAACGGCACCGGGCCCCCGCTCGCGCTCGGTGCGCGGGCGAGGGCCCGGGTGAACCGGCCGCGCTGGGCCGGCGGGGGGTCAGTTGTGCGCGTGCAGGTCGGCGTTCAGCCCGCCCCAGGAGCCGGAACGGGCGATCACCTCGACCGCGCCGGACTGCGAGTTGCGGCGGAACAGCAGGTTGTCCTGCCCGGAGAGCTCGACCGCCTTGGCGATCTGGCCGTCCGGCAGGGTCACCCGGGTGCCCGCGGTGACGTACAGGCCGGCCTCGACCACGCAGTCGTTGCCCAGCGCGATGCCGATGCCCGCGTTGGCGCCCAGCAGGCAGCGCTCGCCCACCGAGACGACCTGCTTGCCGCCGCCGGAGAGGGTGCCCATGATCGAGGCGCCGCCGCCGATGTCGCTGTGGTCGCCGACCACCACGCCCGCGCTGATCCGACCCTCGACCATCGAGGTGCCGAGGGTACCGGCGTTGAAGTTGACGAAGCCCTCGTGCATCACGGTGGTGCCGGCGGCCAGGTGCGCACCGAGCCGGACCCGGTCGGCGTGCGCGATCCGGACCCCGGAGGGCGCGACGTAGTCGGTCATCCGCGGGAACTTGTCGATCCCGTAGACGGCCAGCTGGCCGCCCTCGGCGCGGACGGCGAGCCGGGCCTGCTCGACCAGCTCCACCGGCACCGGGCCGATGCTGGTCCAGGCGACGTTGGCGAGCAGGCCGAACACGCCGTCCAGGTTCTGGCCGTGCGGCCGGACCAGCCGGTGGCTCAGCAGGTGCAGGCGCAGGTAGACGTCGTGCGCGTCGAGCGGCTTCTCGTCCAGCGAGGCGATGGTGGTGCGCACGGCGACGACCTCCACCCCCCGGCGGGCGTCGTGGCGCAGCGCGGTGGCGACGCCGGCGCCGAGCTCCGCCTCGGCCTGCTCGGCCGTGAGCCGGACGGTGCCGGACGGGCCGGGCTCGGCGGCCAGGGCGGGGGCGGGGTACCAGGTGTCGAGAACGGTGCCGTCGGCGGCGATGGTCGCCAGACCTGCGGCGACGGCACCCCGGGTGGGGGAGGTGGATTCAGCAGTCACACCGTGCACGGTAACGAATTCCGGCCACCCCTGCCGAACGAGCCCAGGGAACGGACGGTCCCGCCCGGCCAAAACCAGATGTCCTGCCGCCCGCTCCGCGGCAATACTGAGCCGGGTGTTCATCTCGATATCCACCACCGGAACAGCCGACCGTCCGGCCACCGACCTGGGCTTCCTGCTGCACAAGCACCCGGAGAAGGCCCAGCGCTTCACCACCTCGCACGGGGAGGCGCACGTCTTCTACCCGGAGGCCGGCGCGGAGCTGTGCACGGTGGCCCTGGTGCTCGAAGTCGACCCCATCGCCCTGGTCCGCCGCGCCCGCGGCAAGGGTCGCGGCCCGTCGACGGCCTCCGGCGCCGGCGCGCTCTCGCAGTACGTCAACGACCGCCCCTACGCGGCCTCCTCGCTGCTCGCGGTGGCGCTGCGGACGGTCTTCCGGACGGCCATGAAGGGCGTATGCGAGCAGCGGCCCGGGCTGGCCGATCAGGAGCGGCCGCTGACCGTGGTGCTGCCGGCGGTGCAGGTGGGCGGCGGCGCCGAGCGACGCTCGCCGGACGAGCGGCCGCTGGTCAATCGGCTCTTCGAGCCGCTCGGTTGGAGGGTCGCGGCCACGCCGGTCCCGCTGGACGAGGCGTTCCCGGAGTGGGGCGAGTCGCGTTACCTGCGCTTGGAGCTGACCGGCACGTTGCGGCTGGCCGACGCGCTGCAGCAGCTCTATGTGCTGCTGCCGGTGCTCGACGGTGCCAAGCACTACTGGGTCGCCCCGGACGAGGTGGACAAGCTGCTCGGCGCCGGCGAGGGCTGGCTCGCGGACCACCCGGACCGTGCCCTGATCAGCCGCCGCTACCTGGTCCGCCGCTGGTCACTGGCGAACGAGGCGATCCGCCAGCTGGAGCTGGCCCGGCTCGCCGAGACCGACGACCGCGAGGCCGAGGAGTTCGACAACGCGGTGGACCTCGACCGCTCGGACGGTCCGGAGTCCGTCGCGGGGTCCACTTCGGGCACCGCCCCGGACGTCGACGCGGACACCGGCTCCGGCACCCGCTCGGCGGACGGCCCCCGGCCGGTGCCGCTCGCCCGACAGCGCCGGGAGGTGATCCTGGCGGCACTGCGCGAGTCCGGTGCCGCCAAGGTGCTCGATCTCGGCTGCGGGCAGGGCGAGTTGGTGGGTGATCTGCTCAAGGAGCCGACGGTCACCAGCGTGCTGGGGGTGGACGTCTCGGTGACCGCGCTGGCGGCGGCGGCCCGCAAGCTCAAGCTGGACCGGCTGTCGGAGCGCCAAGCCGCCCGGGTGCGGCTGGTCCAGGGCGCGCTCACCTACACCGACGCCCGGCTCAAGGGCTACGACGCCGCGGTCCTCTCCGAGGTCATCGAGCATCTGGACCTGCCCCGGCTTCCCGCGCTCGAACACGCGGTGTTCGGCGCGGCCCGACCGGCCACCGTGGTCGTCACCACCCCGAACGTCGAGTACAACGTCCGCTGGGAGAGCCTCCCGGCAGGCCACGCCCGGCACGCCGACCACCGCTTCGAGTGGACCCGTGCCGAGTTCCGCGACTGGGCGGAGCGAGTGGCCGAGAGCTACGGGTACACCGTCGCGTTCCGCCCGGTCGGGCCGGAGGACCCGGAAGTGGGCCCGCCGACCCAGCTGGCCCTGTTCCACCGCGGCACCGGCACGACCGCGAGCACCACCCCGACCACCACCGGCACCCCGACCACCACCGGCACCCCGAGCAGCACCGGCACCCCGAGCAGCACCGACACTCCCGAAGGGAGCTGACCCGATGACCGACGAGACCCAGGCCACCCTGCCCGCTCCCGAGCCCCCCGTCGCCGCGGCCGAGGCGAAGGCCCGCCGGCTGCCCGTCACCGACCTCTCGCTGGTGGTGCTGATCGGCACCAGCGGCGCGGGCAAGTCCACCTTCGCCCGGCGGCACTTCGCGCCGACCCAGGTGATCTCCTCCGACTACTGCCGGGGCCTGGTCGCCGACGACGAGAACGACCAGTCCGCCTCTGCCGACGCCTTCGAGCTGCTGCACTTCGTCGTCGGCAAGCGGCTGGCCGCCGGCCGGCTCACCGTGGTGGACGCCACCAACGTCCAGCCGGAGACCCGCAAGCAACTGGTCCGGATCGCCCGTGAGCACGACGTGCTGCCGATCGCGATCGTGCTGGACGTGCCGCCGGGCGTCTGTGCCGAGCGCAACCGCTCCCGCCCGGACCGGGACATGGGCGCCCACGTGATCCCGCGTCAGCACCGCGAGCTGCGCCGTTCGCTGGGCAGCCTGGAGCGCGAGGGCTTCCGCAAGGTGCACCACCTGCGCGGCGCGGCGGAGGTGGAGAGCGCCGAGATCGTGCTGGAGAAGCGCTGGAACGATCTGCGCCACCTCACCGGCCCGTTCGACGTCATCGGCGACATCCACGGCTGCCGGGCCGAGTTGGAGACGTTGCTCGGGAAGCTCGGCTACTCCCTGCGGCGGGACGAGCAGGGCCGGCCGGTCGACGCCCTGCCGCCCTCCTCGCCCGCCACCGGGCGGGAGGGGCCGTCGGTCAGCCGGACCGCCGTGTTCGTCGGTGACCTGGTCGACCGCGGGCCGGACACTCCGGGCGTGCTGCGCCTGGTGATGGGCATGGTGGCGGCCGGGCACGCGATCTGCGTCCCGGGCAACCACGAGAACAAGCTCGGTCGGGTGCTGTCCGGTCGGCAGGTCACCGTCTCGCACGGGCTCAAGGAGTCGCTGGACCAGCTGGCAGCCGAGCCGGAGGAGTTCCGCGCCGCCGTCCGGGCCTTCCTGCGCGATCTGGTCAGCCACTACCTGCTGGACGGCGGCAACCTGGTGGTCTGCCACGCCGGGCTGCCGGAGAAGTACCACGGCCGCAACTCCGGCCGGGTCCGCTCGCACGCGCTCTACGGGGACACCACCGGCGAGACCGACGAGTACGGCCTGCCGGTCCGCTACCCGTGGGCCGAGGAGTACCGCGGCCGGGCACTGGTGGTCTACGGGCACACCCCGGTCCCGGCCGCGAGCTTCCTCAACAACACCATCTGCGTGGACACCGGTTGCGTCTTCGGCGGCAGCCTGACCGCGCTGCGCTACCCCGAGCGCGAGCTGGTCTCCGTGCCGGCCGAGCGCGAGTGGTACGCCCCGGTCCGGCCGCTGGCCAGTGACGCCCCGGGCGGCCGGGAGGGCCGGCCGCTGGACGTCGCCGACGTGACCGGTCGGCGGACCGTCGAGACCGCCCGGCACGGCCGGATCGCCGTCCGCGAGGAGAACGCGGCGGCCGCGCTGGAGGTGGTGAGTCGCTTCGCGCTCGACCCGCGGCTGCTGCCGTACCTCCCGCCGACCATGGCACCGAGCGCGGCCTCCCGCCGGGACGGCTACCTGGAACACCCGGAGGAGGCGTTCTTCGCCTACCGCGCGGACGGCGTGGGCCAGGTGGTCTGCGAGGAGAAGCACATGGGCTCCCGGGCGGTGGTGTTGGTGGCCCGCGAGCCGGCCGCCCTGGAACAGCGCTTCGGCGTCGCGGCGCCCGGAGCGATCTGGACCAGGACGGGCCGGGCGTTCCTCGGCGACCAGCGGCTGACCGAGGCGATCCTCGACCGGGTGCGGGCGGCCGCCGAGACCGCGGGCCTCTTCGACGAGCTGGCCACCGGCTGGCTGCTGCTCGACGCCGAGCTGCTGCCCTGGTCGCTCAAGGCAGCCGAGCTGCTGCGCCGGCAGTACGCGGCGGTCGGCGCGGCCGCCGGCTCCGCGCTGCCCGAGGTGCTCTCCGCACTCGACCGCGCGGCCGGCCGGGGCGTCGAGGGGCTCGCCGAGCTGACCGAGCGCCAGCGTCGGCGGGCGGCGGACGCGGCGGCCTTCACCGCGGCCTACCGCCGCTACTGCTGGCCGACCGAGGGGCTGTCCGGGATCCGGCTGGCGCCGTTCCAACTGCTCGCCGCGGAGGGCGCCAACCTCGCGGTGCGCCCGCACGACGAGCACCTGGCCCGGATCGACCGCCTGGTCGCCGCCGACGCGGCCGCGGGCCCGGAGCCACTGCTCCGCGGCACCGGGCGGCTGGTCGTGGACACCGCGGACGAGGCCTCGATCGCGGCCGGAACCGCCTGGTGGGAGGAGCTGACCGGGGCCGGTGGCGAGGGCATGGTGGTCAAGCCGCTGGCGTCCGTCGTCCGTGGCGCGGCGGGGGAGGGGCGGCCAGGTGGCCTGGTCCAGCCGGGCCTCAAGGTGCGTGGTCGCGAGTACCTGCGGATCGTCTACGGTCCCGACTACACCGAGCACCTGGACCGGTTGCGGCAGCGCTCGCTCGGCCACAAGCGCTCGCTCGCCCTGCGCGAGTACGCCCTGGGTCTGGAGGCGCTGGACCGGTTGGCGGCCGGCGAGCCGCTCTGGCGGGTGCACGAGCCGGTCTTCGCCGTGCTGGCCCTGGAGTCGGAGCCGGTGGACCCGAGGCTCTGACCGCCCACGCGCGTACCGCGGCGCCCCGGACCGCCTCGACCGCCTGACCCGACTGCCGAGTCGGGTCAGGCGGTCGAGGCGGCCCGGCCGCATCCTGGAGTCCGGAGGCGGACAGCCCGCCTCCGGATTCCAGCTCTGCATAGAAATTCCAAGTATCGTATACACTTCCCGGCATTGGCGTACCCAGCGGCGCCGTGTCCAGCGTCCCCCGCCCGACCACCGGCCCCGGCCGGTCGTGGTCGGCAGACCGTCACCCCAGGAGCTTGGTATGGCCACGAACCTCCGGAGCAGGCACTTCCTCAAGGAGCTGGACTTCACGGCCGCGGAGTTCCACTTCCTGCTGGAGCTCGCCGCGGAGCTCAAGGCCGCCAAGCGGGCCGGCACCGAGCAGCCCCGGCTGCGCGGCAAGAACATCGCGCTGATCTTCGAGAAGACCTCGACCCGCACCCGCTGCGCCTTCGAGGTGGCCGCCCACGACCAAGGGGCCGCGACCACCTACCTAGACCCGGCCGGCTCGCAGATCGGCCACAAGGAGTCGATCAAGGACTCGGCCCGGGTCCTCGGCCGGATGTTCGACGGGATCGAGTACCGCGGCCACGGCCAGGAGGTCGTCGAGGAACTGGCTCGGCACGCCGGGGTGCCGGTCTGGAACGGCCTCACCGACGAGTGGCACCCGACCCAGATGCTGGCCGACGTGCTGACCATCCAGGAGCACAGCAGCAAGCCGCTGACCGAGATCTCCCTCGCCTACCTGGGCGACGCGCGCAACAACATGGGCAACTCGCTGCTGGTGACCGGTGCGCTGCTCGGTCTCGACATCCGGATCGTGGCCCCCGAGCAGCTCTGGCCCGCCGAGGAGATCCGCAAGACCGCCGAGGAGCTCGCCGCCGCGAGTGGCGCCCGGATCACCCTCACCGAGGACGTCGCCGCCGGCGTGGCCGGCGCCGACTTCCTCTACACCGATGTCTGGGTCTCGATGGGTGAGCCCAAGGAGGTCTGGGCCGAGCGGATCGCCCTGCTGCGGCCCTACCAGGTCTCGATGGACACCGTCCGGGCGACCGGCAACCCCGACGTCAGGTTCCTGCACTGCCTGCCGGCCTTCCACGACCTGGGCACCGCACTCGGCCGCCAGATGTACGAGGCGACCGGGATGAGCGAGCTGGAGTGCACCGACGAACTCTTCGAGTCGCCGCACTCGATCGTTTTCGACCAGGCGGAGAACCGCCTGCACACCATCAAGGCCGTCCTGGTCGCCACTCTCGGCTCCTGACGACCGGCACGCGGCCCTGCGAACCGACGCCCCGCGAACCGACCGGAGCTCAGCCGGCCGGGCGCCGCAGGCCCCGGATCTCGCAGCGCGGCCCGCTGGCCCGCATCAGCCGCAGGTCGGCGGTGACCAGCGGGGCGCCCAGCTGCTCGGCGACCGCGACATAGGCGGCGTCGTCGGGGGTCAGATTGTCCTTCAGTTCCCAGACCCGGCCGAGCAGCGGGGCCAGTGCCACCTTGTGGAACACGATGCCCGGCAGTTCGGCGGCCACCGCCGCCACCTGCTCCGCGGTGTTCTCCCTCGCCAGGTAGCGTCCGCGCAGCGACTGCATCACCTCGATCAGCAGGTGTTCGGGCGCCGCCCAGTCCGGGTCGGCGGCCAGCGCCGCGCGCGCCACGTCACCCCGCTCGCCCTGGTCGGCCAGCGCCAGCACCAGCGCGGAGGCATCGACGACGATCATCGGACTGGTCTCCTCGGACTCGGCTCACCCGGTGGGGCCCCGACCCGCCCGTTGCCCCGCGCCACGGTAACCGGTGCCCCGCCAACGCCGGTCGCGCACCCCGCCGCGTCGACCCGGTGGGGTGCGACACCGGGCCCGCCGTGCGGAAGAGGCCATACGGAAGAAGAGGCCATGCGGAAGAGGTGGCGCCGCAGCGTGCCAATCGCTCGTCCCCCTCCGGGGCCGTCCTGCCCGTGCGTCCCGTTGGGCGCCCGGGCCACGGCCCCGCGTGACGTCCCGGTCGGTGCTGCCGACGGGAAGGCGAAGGCGGGCGGGAGGGCGCTGGAGGGGAGCACGGCCGGACTCGCCAGGGGGTGCCTGAGGTCACTCTGAGTCTGCCCATGCACTATGGTTTATCTCGACATCGAGATAACTCCTCGCTAGGATGTATCTCGACATCAAGATACTTGCCGAGAGGCGCCCACCGGCGGCGCTGGCGGGGCAAGCCTGACTTAGGTCACCCTAACTAAGGCTCACCTTACCATCTGGATGGCCGGCTGGGCCTGCCTCGATGTGTGGTCCACCCATGACCTCACGTCAGAGACGTGCCGCACGAAGCACCTAGAAGGAGTCAGTCGTGTCCGCGAACAGCTTCGACGCCCGCAGCTCGCTGCAGGTGGGCGACGAGTCGTACGAGATCTTCAAGCTCTCCGCCGTCGAGGGTTCCGAGCGGCTGCCTTACAGCCTCAAGGTGCTGCTGGAGAACCTGCTCCGTACCGAGGACGGCGCGAACATCACCGCCGACCACATCCGCGCGCTGGGCAACTGGGACCAGAACGCCGAGCCGAGCCAGGAGATCCAGTTCACGCCGGCCCGCGTGATCATGCAGGACTTCACCGGCGTGCCGTGTGTCGTCGACCTCGCCACCATGCGTGAGGCGGTCAAGGAGCTGGGCGGCGACCCGGCCAAGATCAACCCGCTGGCCCCGGCCGAGCTGGTCATCGACCACTCCGTCATCGCCGACAAGTTCGGGACCAAGGACGCCTTCACCCAGAACGTCGAGATCGAGTACGGCCGCAACAAGGAGCGCTACCAGTTCCTGCGCTGGGGCCAGACCGCGTTCGACGAGTTCAAGGTCGTTCCGCCGGGCACCGGCATCGTGCACCAGGTGAACATCGAGCACCTGGCCCGCACCATCATGGTCCGGGGTGGCCAGGCCTACCCCGACACCTGTGTCGGCACCGACTCGCACACCACCATGGTCAACGGCCTCGGCGTGCTCGGCTGGGGCGTCGGCGGCATCGAGGCCGAGGCGGCCATGCTCGGCCAGCCGGTCTCCATGCTGATCCCGCGCGTGGTCGGCTTCAAGCTCAACGGCGAGCTCCCGGCCGGCGCCACCGCCACCGACCTGGTGCTCACCATCACCGAGATGCTGCGCAAGCACGGTGTGGTCGGCAAGTTCGTCGAGTTCTACGGCGCCGGCGTCACCGCCATCCCGCTGGCCAACCGCGCCACCATCGGCAACATGTCGCCGGAGTTCGGCTCGACCTGCGCGATCTTCCCGATCGACGCCGAGACCATCAACTACCTGAAGCTCACCGGCCGCGACGAGAAGCAGCTCGCTCTGGTCGAGGCGTACGCCAAGGAGCAGGGCCTCTGGCACGACCCGTCGGTCGAGCCGGTCTACTCCGAGTACCTGGAGCTGGACCTCGCCACCGTCGTCCCGTCGATCGCCGGCCCGAAGCGCCCGCAGGACCGCGTGGTGCTGGCCGAGGCCGCCGAGAAGTTCGTCGAGGCGCTGCCGACCTACTCCGCCGAGGCCTCCAAGCCGACCCCGGTGACCGCCCCGGACGGCACGAGCTACCAGATCGACAACGGCGCGGTCGTGATCGCCTCGATCACCTCCTGCACCAACACCTCCAACCCCTCCGTCATGCTGGGCGCCGCCCTGCTGGCGAAGAAGGCCGTGGAGAAGGGCCTGCACGTCAAGCCCTGGGTCAAGACCACCCTGGCCCCCGGGTCCAAGGTCGTCATGGACTACTACGAGAAGGCCGGCCTGCTCCCGTACATGGAGAAGCTGGGCTTCAACCTGGTCGGCTACGGCTGCGTCACCTGCATCGGCAACTCGGGCCCGCTGCCCGAGGAGGTCTCGAAGGCCGTCAACGACGCCGACCTCGCCGTGGTGTCGGTGCTCTCCGGCAACCGCAACTTCGAGGGCCGGATCAACCCGGACGTCAAGATGAACTACCTGGCGTCCCCGCCGCTGGTGGTCGCCTACGCCCTGGCCGGCAACATGAACGTCGACATCACCAGGGACGCCCTGGGTCAGGACGCCGACGGCAACGACGTCTTCCTCTCCGACATCTGGCCGTCGGAGCGGGAGGTGGCCGACGTGGTCGCCGCCTCCATCGACCAGGACATGTTCGCCAAGGACTACGCGGACGTCTTCGCCGGTGACCACCGCTGGCAGTCGCTCCCGGTCCCGACCGGGAACACCTTCGAGTGGGACGCCGAGTCCACCTACGTCCGCAAGCCCCCGTACTTCGAGGGCATGGCCAAGACCCCGAGCCCGGTGGCGGACATCGCCGGTGCCCGCGTGCTGGCCAAGCTGGGCGACTCGGTCACCACCGACCACATCTCCCCGGCCGGCAACATCAAGGCCGGTACGCCCGCCGCGCAGTACCTGACCGAGCACGGTGTCGAGAAGCGCGACTTCAACTCGTACGGCTCGCGCCGTGGCAACCACGAGGTGATGATCCGCGGCACCTTCGCCAACATCCGCCTGCGCAACCAGATCGCGCCGGGCACCGAGGGCGGCTACACCCGCGACTTCACCCAGGCCGACGGCCCGGTGTCGTTCATCTACGACGCCGCGCAGAACTACCAGGCCGCGGGCGTCCCGCTGGTGGTGCTGGCCGGCAAGGAGTACGGCTCCGGCTCGTCCCGCGACTGGGCCGCCAAGGGCACCGCGCTGCTGGGCGTGAAGGCCGTCATCGCCGAGTCCTACGAGCGCATCCACCGCTCGAACCTGATCGGCATGGGCGTCCTGCCGCTGCAGTTCCCGGCCGGCCAGAGCGCCGACTCGCTGGGCCTGACCGGCGAGGAGACCTTCACCATCACCGGTGTGACCGAGCTGAACGAGGGTCGCACCCCGAAGACCGTCAAGGTCAAGGCCGGTGAGAAGGAGTTCGACGCGGTGGTCCGCATCGACACCCCCGGTGAGGCGGACTACTACCGCAACGGTGGCATCCTGCAGTACGTGCTGCGCTCGCTGATCGGCTGAGCCCGGCGCCAGTAGTCGAAGCGGCGCCCCTCCCGTAAGGGAGGGGCGCCGTTCGGCGTCTCCGGCGCTCTCCGCTCGCAGCCGACTGCGCGAAGCTGCTCGTTTCTATGGTCAAACGAGCATGGCAGCGCTAGATTCTCGCCCATCGGTCGGCACGCCACCATGTGCGGGCTCCCCGCGTATTGCACATGCTGCACCGCCGGCAACGCTTTGAGCGCTGCTGACCCCCGCCGAGGGGAAGAGTATTGCCGCCGGATGAACAGAGGACTATACCTTTCCCCGTCGACAGCAGCGCCCCCGAACGGCGCCCGGGCCGCCAGGTCAGCGGTCAAGTCGCTTCAGATCCGCCTTGTTTGACGAACCATCAGCACGGGCCGGCCGGCGCCCGTCGCGCACTCGGCACATCCGCACCAGCTGACGTGATCAACCTATCGAGGGCGAGGGTCAGGCACATGGGTTCTGCAACCGAGTACAGCCGCCGCGACATGTTCAGGCGGGCCGCCGCGATCACCGTCCTTGCCGCCGGCGGCAGTTCGTTCCTCGCGGCGTGCGCTGCCGGATCCGGCAGCGGCGGCGGCGATGCCACCGCCGGCAGTAGTGGGAGCGCGACCAATCCGTTCGGGGTCGCCGCGAGCGCCCCGCTGGACGTGGTCATCTTCGACGGCGGGTACGGCGACAGCTATGCCAGGGCCTTCGAGGCGATGTACAACAAGACCTACACCGCCGCGAAGATCAGCCACACCGCCACCCAGGACATCAGCGGCAAGCTCCAGCCGCGCTTCAACGCGGGCAACCCGCCGGACGTGATCGACGACTCCGGTGCCCAGCAGATGAAGATCGACGTGCTCCAGAAGGCCGGCCAACTCACCGACCTCACACCGCTGTTGAACGCACCCTATCTGGACGACCCGACCAGGAGGATCAGCGACGTGCTGCTCCCCGGCACGATCCAACAGGGCACCATCGACGGCAAGATGTACTCGCTCAACTACGTGTACACGGTCTACGGCCTCTGGTACTCCAACAAGCTGTTCCAGCAGAAGGGTTGGACCCCGCCGAAGACCTGGGCCGACTTCGTCGCCCTCGGTGCCACCATCAAGGCGGCCGGCATCGCGCCCTTCGCCCACCAGGGCAAGTACCCGTACTACGCCAACTACCTGATCCTGGACCTGATCGGGAAGCAGGGCGGGCTGGACCTGATCAGCCGGATCGACGCCTGCGACCCCACCGCCTGGGACGACCCGGCGGCACTGGCCGGCGTCTCGGCCTTCTATCAGATCATGCAGAACGACTACCTGCTGCCCGGCACCAACGGCATGACCCACACCGAGGCGCAGACCGCCTGGTGCCAGGGCAAGGCCGCCTTCATCCCGTGCGGCTCCTGGCTGGAGAACGAGATGATCAAGATCACTCCGGCCGACTTCGACATGGCCTTCCTGCCCGTCCCCTCGCTGCCGGGCGACAAGCTGCCGCAGACCGCCGTCCGGGCCGGCGCGGGCGAGCCGTTCATCGTGCCGCAGCAGGCCAAGAACCGGGCCGGCGGCCTGGAGTTCCTGCGGATCATGCTCACCAAGGCCGGCTCGGGCAGCTTCGCCGCCGCCGCCAACTCGCTGACCGTGCTCAAGGACGGCATCGGCCCGGAGGTGCAGCTCAAGCCGGGGACCAAGTCCTCCTCGCTCGCGGTGACCGCCGCCGGCTCGAACACCTTCAACTACACCTACCCGGACCTGCAGACCGCCTTCGACTCCGCGCTGCAGGACGCCACCAACGACCTGGTCAACAGCCGGATCACTCCTGCGCAGTGGATCGCCCGCGCCAAGGCGGCCACCTCGAAGAAGGTCTGACGCCGCCCCCGCGGCCGACGACCCACCGGACACCGGGGCCCCGAGCGGTCCCGGTGCCTCCGCGACACCGCACTGCCAGGCCTGTCCCGCGCGGGCCGTGGCGGACAGGAGCCGTCTCCATGCGACACCGCAAGTACCCCTTCATCGTGGGGTTCCTCATCCTCCCGGTCGTGCTCTACGTCGGCCTGGTGATCTGGCCGTACCTGCAGACCTTCGGCTACTCGCTGACCGACTGGTCGGGGGCCTCCCAGACCATGCACTTCGTCGGCCTGGCCAACTACCGCACGCTCTTCGACGACGGGGTCTTCCGCACCGCGCTCGGGCACAACCTGCTGCTCCTGGTGGTGCTGCCGATCGCCACCATCGTGCTGGCGCTCTTCTTCGCCTTCATGCTCAACGTCGGTGGCCGCGGCGGCACCGGCGGGGTGCAGGGGGTGCGTGGCGCCGCCTTCTACAAGGTGGTCTTCTTCTTCCCGCAGGTGCTCTCGGTCGCCATCCTCTCGGTGCTCTTCCAGGCGGTCTACCGCACCGACCAGGGCGGCCTGCTGAACGGCGTCCTGGTCAAGCTGGGCGTCGAGGACCCCGGCCACCCCTGGCAGTGGCTGGCCGACCCCAACTTCGGGCTCTGGTGCGTGATCGGCGTCCTGGTCTGGTCCGGCACCGGCTTCTACCTGGTGCTCTTCTCGGCGGCGATGCAGTCGATCCCGAAGGACATCTACGAGGCGGCGCTGCTGGACGGCGCCAGGCGCACCCAGACCTTCGTCCGGATCACCCTCCCGCTGCTCTGGGAGACCGTGCAGACCGCCTGGGTCTACCTGGCGATCGCGGCCATGGACGCCTTCGCGCTGGTCTCCACGATGACCCCGGGCGCCTACTACGGCGGTGGCCCGGACCACCACAGCGAGATCATGGCGACCTATCTGATGCGCAACTTCATCACCTTCGGCAAGGCCGGCTACGCCTGCGCCATGGGCGTCGTGATCTTCTTCATCACCCTCATCCTGTCCGTCGTCTCGCTGCGGGTCACCCGGCGCGAGCGGATCGAGTTCTGAGCGGGGCCCGGCATGAGTACCCACACCGACCAGACCACCGTGCCGAGCACCCCCGAGCCGTCGTCCGGCACCCGGCCACCGGCCCGCGAGCAGCGGTTCGCCGACGGCGGCGGCGTGCTCAACGTGTTCTCGCACGGCTTCCTCGCGCTCTGGGCGCTGATGATCATCGCCCCGCTGGTCTGGATCGTGCTCGGCTCCTTCAAGACCGACGCGCAGATCGGCGGCAGCGCCTGGACCTGGCCCGCGCACTGGCACTTCGACGCCTTCTCCCGGGCCTGGGACAAGGGCATCGGCCGGTTCTTCGCCAACACCCTGATCGTGCTGGCGGGTTCGCTCACCCTGACGATGCTGCTCGGGGCGATGGCGGCGTACGTGCTGGCCCGCTACGAGTTCCGCGGCAACCGGGTGATCTACTACTTCTTCGTGGCCGGCGCGATGTTCCCGGTCTACCTCGCCCTGGTGCCGCTCTTCTTCATGGTGAAGAACCTCGGGCAGATCTCCCCGCTGCTCGGCCTGAACAGCTACCTGGGCCTGATCCTGGTGTACGTCGCGTACTCGCTGCCGTTCACCGTCTTCTTCCTGTACTCGTTCTTCCGTTCGCTGCCCACCGCCGTGCACGAGGCGGCGATGATCGACGGCTGCTCGCACACCCGGGCGTTCTTCCAGGTCATGGTGCCGATGGCGAAGTCCGGCCTGATCAGCGTCGGGATCTTCAACCTGCTGGGCCAGTGGAACCAGTACCTGCTGCCGGTCACCCTGATGCAACAGCAGAGCGGCTCGGACCCGGACCGCTCGGTGCTCTCCCAGGGGCTGATGAACCTGGCCCAGCAGAGCGGCTACGCCAGCGACTTCCCCGGACTGTTCGCCGGGATGACCATCGCGATGCTGCCGGTGCTGGTGGTCTACCTGTCGTTCCAGAAGCAGGTGCAGGCCGGACTGACCTCGGCCACCCTCAAGTAGCCGGCGGCCCGTCCCCCCGCCGGGACGAGGGGACGGGCCGCCGTACGGGAGGTCAGGCCCGGTCGCAGTGCTGGGCGGCCAGCGCGCGGGCCAGGTCGTCGCGGCACTCCAGGACCAGCCGGCGCAGCGCCGGCGCGGCCTCGGGGTGCTCGGCCAGCCAGCGGTCGGTGGCCGCCAGGGTCTCCGGGTCGGTCTGCAGCCGCGGGAAGAAGCCGCCGACGAAGCGGATCGCGATCTCGATGCTGCGCTCGGCCCAGATCCGCTCCAGCAGCCCGAAGTACCGCGGCGCGTACGGCGCGATCAGCTCGCGCTGCCCGGCCTGGGCGAAGCCCGCGGTCTGCGCGCTGACCAGGGCGTTGGGCAGCTCGTCGGAGTCCACCACGGCGGCCCAGGCGGCGGCCTTGGCCTCCGCGGTCGGCCGGGCGGCCAGGCACTGGGTGGCCTTCTGGTGGCCGCCCGCGGTGTTGTCCCGCCTGAGCTCGGCGTCCAGTTGGGCGACGGTGGCCCGGCCGGCCGCGGCCAGCGCCAGCCAGAGCGACCAGCGCAGGTCCTGGTCGATCTCCAGCCCGTCGATCCGGGCGCTGCCCGCTAGCAGGCCCTCGACCAGCCGGAGGTGCTCGTCGCTGGTCGCGGTCTGGGCCAGGAACCGGGCCCAGGCCAGTTGGTGGTCGCTGCCCGGCGCGGCGAGCCGCAGCTCGTGCAGCGCGCCCTCGGCCAGCAGCCGGCCGCCCTCCGCCCGCCAGGCGGGGTCGGCGTACAGGTCGACCGCGCCCTGGGCCTGGGTGTGCAGGCTCTGCAGCACGCCGATGTCGGACTCCTGGCCGGCGAAGCGCAGCACCAGGGCGACGTAGTCGCGGGCCGGCATCAGGCCGTCCCGGGTCAGGTTCCAGCAGGCCGACCAGGCCAGCGCCCGGGGCAGCGGCTCGCGGATCTCGCCGAGCGAGGTCCGCAGGGTGGCCAGCGAGGCGGCGTCGAAGCGGAGCTTGCAGTACGTCAGGTCGTCGTCGTTGACCAGGACCAGCGCGGGGGCGGGCCGGCCAGCCAGCCCCTCGACCACCGTGCGCGGGCCGGCCACGTCCAGCTCGACCCGGGCGGTGCGCAGCAGGGTGCCGTCGGCCTCGCGGTCGTAGAGGCCGACCGCGATCCGGTGCGGACGCAGCGGTCCGCCGGCGCCCTCCGGGCCGGAGTCCTGCAGCACGGCGAGCTCGGTGATCCGCCCCGCGGCGTCCACGGTCAGCTCGGGGGTGAGCGAGTTGACCCCGGCGGTCTGCAGCCAGGCCGCCGACCAGTCGGCCATCGCCTGCTCGCCGCGGCCCGAGGTGACCGCCAGGACCTCCAGCAGGTCGGCGAGTTCGGTGTTGCCGTAGGCGTGCCGCTGGAAGTACCGGCGGGCGCCCTCGAAGAAGGCGTCCCGGCCGGCGTAGGCGACCAGCTGCTTGAGCACCGCCGCGCCCTTGGCGTAGGTGATGCCGTCGAAGTTGAGCTTGGCGTCCTCGACGTCGCGGATGTCCGCGGTGATCGGGTGGGTGGTCGGGTACTGGTCCTGCTTGTAGGCCCAGGCCTTGCGCTGGTTGGCGAAGGTCACCCAGGCCGCCTGGTACTTGGTGGCCTCCTGCTGGGAGAACGCGCCCATGAAGTCGGCGAAGGACTCCTTCAGCCACAGGTCGTCCCACCAGCGCGGGGTGACCAGGTCGCCGAACCACATGTGCGCCATCTCGTGCAGGATCACGTTGGCCCGGCCCTCGTAGGCGGCCTCGGTGACCTTGGAGCGGAAGACGAACTCCTCACGGAAGGTCACGCAGCCCGGGTTCTCCATCGCGCCCAGGTTGTACTCCGGCACGAAGCACTGGTCGTACTTGCCGAACGGGTACGGGTAGTCGAACTCGTCGTGGAAGAAGTCCAGGCCCTGCTTGGTGACGGTGAAGATCTCGTCGGCGTCGAAGTAACGGGCCAGCGACTTGCGGCAGGTGGCCGCGAGCGGGATCTCCAACAGGGTGCCGTCGGGCAGTTCGCGGCTCCAGTGGTCGCGCGCCACGTGGTACGGGCCGGCCACCACGGCGGTGAGGTAGCTGGAGATCGGCCGGGTCGGCAGGAAGTGCCAGACCTTGGTGTCGCCCTCCTCGCGCACGCTCTCCTCGGCGGAGTTGGCGTAGACGTCCCAGGCGGCCGGCGCGGTCACCGTGAAGACGTAGGGCGCCTTGAGGTCGGGCTGCTCGAAGGTGGTGCAGACCCGGCGGGCCTCGGCGGGCTCGTAGTGGGTGTAGAGGTAGGTCTCGCCGTCGGCCGGGTCGGTGAACCGGTGCAGGCCCTCGCCGGTCCGGCTGTACGCGCAGTCGGCGTCGACCACCAGGACGTTCTCGGCGGCCAGTTCGTCGAGGGCGATCCGGGCGCCGTCGAAGACCGTCGCCGGGTCCAGCGGACGCCCGTTGAGGGTGACCGAGCGGACCGCCGGGGCGAGCAGGTCGGCGAAGCTCGCCGCGCCCGGCTCGGCGCAGCGGAACCGGATGGTGGTGGTCGAACGGAAGGTGGTGGCGGTGCTGTCCGGCGCGCTGGTGACGTCGAGGTGGACCTCGTAGCCGTCCACGCCGATCAGTCGAGCACGCTCCTGTGCCTCATCCCGGCTGAGATTCTTCCCCGGCACTGCGGTACTCCTTTGTCCGGCTCGCACGGTGCTGTGCAGGTAGCGGGGCCGGTCGCGCCCCGGGGCATCCTTTCACGGGTGCCCCGGGGCGCCGGAGGACCGGAACCGGCTATCCGCGCACCGCCGCGTCCCGGCGCTGCTTGAGGTAGCCCAGGGCGCTCAGCACGGCCACCAGCACCCCGGCCGCGTAGAGCTGGGCGCGGTCGTCGGGAGTGGTGGTCATCAGGCCCAGCACGCCGAGCACGCCGGCCAGCGCCACCCAGGTCAGGTACGGGAAGCCCCACATCCGGACGGTCAGCAGCTCGGGCGCCTCGCGCTCCAGCCGGCGCCGCATCCGCAGCTGGGAGGCCGCGATGAAGACCCAGACCACCAGGACGGCCACGCCGGTGGTGTTCATCAGCCAGCTGAAGACGGTGTCCGGCCACCAGTAGCCGGCCAGCACCGCGGCGAAGCCGAAGGCGCAGGAGGCCAGCACCGCCAGCCGCGGCACCCCGCCGCTCACCCGGGCCAGCGCCTTGGGGCCCTGGCCGCGGGAGACCAGCGAGAAGGCCATCCGGGACGAGCCGTAGATGTTGGCGTTCATGGCCGAGAGCAGCGCGATCAGCACCACGGCCTTCATCGCCACCGCCGCGCCCGGGACGCCCAGGAACTGCAGCACGGTGACGTACGGGCCCTGCTTGACCACGTCCGGGTCGTTCCACGGCACCAGGGTGACCACCAGGGCCATCGAGCCGATGTAGAAGATCGCGATTCGCCAGACCGCGGTGCGCACCGCGTTGGCGACGTTGCGGCGCGGGTTGTCCGACTCGGCGGCCGCGATGGTCACCGTCTCCAGGCCGCCGTACGCGAAGACCGAGGCCAGCAGGCCGGCCACCAGGCCGCTGCCGCCGTTCGGCAGGAAGCCGCCGTGCCCGGTCAGGTTGCTCGTGCCGGGCGCACCGCCGGTGCCCAGCACCCCGCAGACACCCAGCACGCCGAGGACCAGGAAGGCCACGATCGCGGTGATCTTGACGGCGGCGAACCAGAACTCGAACTCGCCGAAGTTCTTCACCGCGGTCAGGTTGCTGGCGCAGAAGAACGCCATGAAGACGCCGACCCAGGCCCAGCCGGGCACGCCGGGGATCCAGGAGTTCATGATCGAGCCGGCCGCGGTCGCCTCGGCGGCCACTCCGCAGCAGAGCATCACCCAGTACATCCAGCCGGCCGTCACCCCGGCCCAGGGGCCGATCTCCTTCTCGGCGTGCACCGAGAAGGAGCCGGAGGCCGGGCGGGCCGCGGACATCTCGCCGAGCATCCGCATGACCAGCATGACCAGCAGGCCGGAGAGCACGAAGGCGACGATGATGGCCGGCCCGGCGGCGTGGATACCGGCGCCCGAGCCGACGAAGAGGCCGGCGCCGATCACCCCGCCGAGGGCGATCATCGACAGGTGACGCTGCTTGAGACCATGTGCGAGCTGAGGTCCCTCGCCCCCAGCCGAGGCGGCGGAGGCGGTTGCCAGGTCCGACGCGTTGGGCGCCGACGGGGCGGGGGTGGGGGCCATGGGCATCCAGTCAGTCGGTAATCGGACTACCCGTCTCACTATCCGGGGGCCCGGCTGGGACGGCAAAGAACTGCCGAATGCGCCCAATATCCGGACCTAAGTGCCACGCAAGGTAGTTGACTGATCGCTCAGGGTGGTTGCGGAACCCGACAACGGGGGCCGAGGAGGCTTTGTCGGCTCGACGGTCGAGCGGCGCCCGGGCGGGCGCGTAGGTTCACATCTGTTCACTGACCCGAGCGACCCGTGCTTCCGCACCGAGAGTGGAGACTCCGATGGCCCTCGCCGCGCCGATACCGTCCCGCACCGTCCTGGCCGACCTGCTGCCCACCGCCGGCAGCCGGCTGGGCGCCCAGGCCCGCGAGCTGGCCCTGGTGGCCGGGGGTGCCGCGCTGACCGGCCTGGCCGCGCAGCTGTCGGTGAACGTGCCGGGCTCGCCGGTCCCGGTCACCGGCCAGACCTTCGCCGTGCTCCTGGTCGGCACCGCGCTGGGCGCCCGCCGGGGTGCCGCCTCGCTGGCGCTGTACCTGCTGGCCGGTGCCGCGGGCCTGCCGTGGTTCGCCCAGGGCAGCTCCGGCTGGTCGCTGCCGACCCTCGGCTACGTGCTGGGCTTCGTGCTGGCCGCCGCGCTGACCGGCCTGCTGGCCCGGCGTGGCGCCGACCGCAGTCCGCTGCGCACCGCCGGTGCGATGGTGCTGGGCAACCTGGCGATCTACGCGGTCGGCGTGCCCTACCTGGCCGCCTCGCTGCACCTCCCGCTCGGCGCCGCGGCCCACCTGGGCCTCTACCCGTACCTGGTCGGCGACGGCCTGAAGGCGCTGGTCGCGATGGGCGCCCTGCCGCTGCTCTGGAAGCTGGTCGGCCGCCGGGGCTGAGCCGGGCGCCACTCCGGCTCGGCCGTCCGGGCGGCCCTGCGCCGACCTGGGCGGACGCGCATGCCACACTCTTGGTCATGCGCGTCTACCTGGGTTCCGACCATGCCGGATACGACCTCAAGAACCACCTCGTCGCGTGGCTCAAGGAAGCCGGCCACGAGCCGATCGACTGCGGCCCGCACATCTTCGATGCCGAGGACGACTACCCGCCGTTCTGCCTGCGCGCCGCCGAGCGCACCGCCGCCGACCCCGAGGCGCTGGGCATCGTGATCGGCGGCTCGGGCAACGGTGAGCAGATCGCCGCCAACAAGGTCAAGGGCGTCCGCGCCGCGCTGGCCTGGAGCGAGCAGACCGCCGCCCTCGGCCGCGAGCACAACAACGCCAACGTGGTCAGCATCGGCGGCCGGATGCACACAGAGGAGGAGGCGACCAAGTTCGTCGAGATCTTCCTCAACACCCCGTACAGCAACGAGCCCCGGCACACCCGCCGGATCGAGATGCTGAGCGCCTACGAGGCCACCGGCGAGCTGCCGCCGATCCCGGCCCACCACCCGCAGCAGGGCTGACCCTGCTCTTCGCCGGTCCCGCTTCGCGCCTGGCCGCCGCAGTCCGGAAACGGCTCAGAAGCCGTGCGGCAGCCAGGGCGCGACGTCCCAGCCGAACGCCCGGGAGGCCTCGGCCAGCGCCCCCTCGCGCAGCTCGCGCACCAGCCCGGCGGCGGCCAGCGAGGCCAGCGTGGTGCCGCCCAGGTAGGCCGCCCCCAGTTCGCGGACCGAGAGCGCCAGGTCGGCCGGCGCCTCGGTCGGCTCGCAGCCGGCCCCCTTGCCCGGCCCCGCGCTGTGCAGCTGCCAGCGCCCGGTGTTCCACGGGCAGAACTCGTCGGTCACCTCCAGCACCACCTCGACCGGTGCCGCGTAGCTGCGGGCGCAGAGCGCGTCGCCGACGTCGACCAGCCGGACGAAGAGCCCGTCCGAGAGCTTGGGCTGCAGCCGGCGCGGGTCGGAGACCAGGTGCAGCAGTGCGTCGTCCACCGGCAGGTTCCGAGCGCTCACCGTGTCGGTCAGGTCGAGGTCCAGCAGGAAGCTCCAGAGCGCGGCGTACGCCTCCGGCGTGGTCGCGGTCACGTCGCGCACCTGCACCACCCCGGCCGCGCCGGCGTGCTGCCACTCGCCCTTGGCGGTGTAGCGGGCGTAGCCGAGCAGCTCGCCGCTGACCCGGTCCTCGGCCAGCACGCACTGCAGCGGCGAGTGCCCCTCGCGCTCCTCCGGATCGTCCAGCAGCGGCAGCCGCTCCCAGCCCGGCAGCCGGGTCAGCATGCCGGGCCGCAGCGGTACCTGCCGCGCGTAGAGCTCCTCGCAGGCCGGGGCGGCCTCGACCGGGTCGGCCCAGCGCAGCCGGATCGCCTCCTCGTCGTACGAGCGGATCACCCGGACCCGGGCGCGGGCCACCTCCACGCTCAGCTGCCAGGTGGCCAGACCGTAGCCGTAGCGCCCGTAGATGGCCGGCTCGGAGGCGGTCAACACCGCGAGCAGCTCGCCGCGCTCGTGGATCTCGTCCAGCTGGTGGCGCATCAGGGCGGTCAGCACGCCACGCCGGCGGTGGGTGGGCAACACGCCGACCATGGTCACCCCGGCGGTGGGCAGCACCGCGCCGCCGGGCACCGCCAGGTGGAACGAGAAGGCGCTGGCCGAGCCGACCGGGACCGGTCCGTCCCAGACCCCGAGCGAGCGGTCGATCTCGGTCAGGCTCCGCCACAGCGCCCGCCGGGCCGGCGGCTCGGCCTCGCCGCCGAAGGCGACTTCCAGCGTGCGGTACCAGGCGTCCCACTCGGATTCTTCGAGCGGACGGAGGTCGAGGGCGGGCGGCTGACCGGCGTGCTGAGTCATATGCCACAGCTACCACCAGGAGGCGTGGGAAGCGACCCGATATCCCGATTGTCCGGTTCGGTGCGCTCGGCGCGTGACCCGGTGGGACCGGCGTGCAGACCTGCCGCACGCCCCCAAGTCGCCTGCCGCGCCTTGCCGGTGAGGATTCGGGTGGCCCGGTGGGCTCCGGCCGAAACCCGCCTGCGGGCCGACCGGCCGGTGAACGCCCGTCGACGCGGGCCGCCCCTGGTGGATAAGGTCAACCCCCATGGCTGGCAGCACGCCGGGCACACGCCCCCGGACCACGGTGACGGGGACCGCCGCCGCGGATCCCCTGCGGGCCCGGCTGGGCAAGCGCCTCTACCGGGTCCGCCGCATCCTGCGCCGGACCGGGGTGGACTACTTCCGCGGCGACGCCGCCGACTGGCTCGCCTTCGCGGTGCTGGCCCTGCTGGTGCCGGTGCTGGTCGCGCTGAACGTCTGGATCCCGGCCTGGGTCCCGCCCACCGCGCTGGTGCTGCCGATCCTGGCCGGGGCCCTGCTGCTGCGCCCGGTCTCGCTGGTGCTGCTCTACGCGACCGCCGCGCTCGGGCTGTCCACCGAGTCGGTGATCCACACCGGCCAGCGGGTGGCCAGTGAGCGACCCGACGAGTACGTCTTCGGGGTCACCCCCGGGGCGGCCCTGGTGGTCGGCGCGGTCGGGGTGGCCGGGCTGCTGGTCGCCCAGTTCCGCAGCCGGGTCGGGGTGCCCTGGCGGACCGGCGGGTCGATGCTCTTCGACCTGCGCGAACGGCTGCGGGTGCAGAGTCGGGTGCCGGATCTGCCGGCGGGTTGGCACGCCGACATGGCGCTGCGCCCGGCCGGCGGGCAGTCCTTCTCCGGCGACTTCGTGGTGGCCGCCCGGACCGGCTCGGGCGGCCGGGTGCTGGAGGCGGTGCTGGCCGACGTGTCCGGCAAGGGCATGGACGCCGGTTCGCGTGCGCTGCTGCTCTCCGGGGCGTTCGGCGGCCTGCTCGGCTCGCTGCCCCCGGACGACTTCCTGCCCGCGGCCAACGGCTACCTGCTCCGCCAGGAGTGGGAGGAGGGCTTCGCGACCGCCGTCCACCTGGCGCTGGACCTGGACACGGGGGAGTACGAGCTGCTCTCGGCCGGGCACCTGCCGGGGATGCAGCGGCTGGCCGGCGCCGGTCGCTGGGAGGCCAAGGAGTCCCCGGAGGGTCCGCTGCTGGGCATCTACGACGGCGCGAAGTTCGAGGGCGTGCGGGGCCGGCTGGGCCCGGGCGACGTGCTGATGCTCTGCACCGACGGCATGGTCGAGGCGCCCGGCCGGGACCTCTCCGAGGGCATGGACCGGCTGATGGGGGAGGCCGACCGGTTGGTCGCCGGCGGCCTGCTGGGCGGGAACAGCAGCGGCGCGGCCGGCCGGCTGATCGAGACGGTCGCCAAGGACATCAACGACGACCGCGCGGTGCTGCTGCTCTGGCGCAGCTGAGCGGTCCGGGCCGGCTGTCAAGCCCGGGAGCCGATCTTCGGCCAAAGCCGGAGGAGGGTCCGGACGGTCCGTCAGGCCACGAACGGCCTGCGGGGCCACCCCTGCCGACGTGCCGTCAGTCCAGGTGGGTTATCGTCTCGGGCGGCGGAAACTCGTCTCACATCGCAGGACTTTCGGCACAGGTCAGCGGCAAGTCCTTTACGCAGTCGGCGCGCTCGACCACACTGAGTCCGGGCGGGACTGGCCGGAACTCGGGGGAACGGGGGCGTCACGTGCGGCACCGTCGGTCTTCGACGGGCGGCCGCGCAGCTCCCCGACTGCGGTGTGGTCGGCGGCTTCCGCCTCGGGACCGTCGGGCAGGCCGTGGTCCGGTTCGCCATGACATGAGGAAGTGAGTCCGGGTGGCACTCTCCGTCTCCGCGTTGGTCCTGTTCGGCGTCATCCTGCTGATCTTCATCCGCAACAAGCAGATCAAGGTCCCGCACGCGATCCTGGCCGCGCTCTTCGGCTTCATGCTCAACCAGTCCACCGCGGCCAAGCCGATTCAGGACTTCCTCGCCCAGGTGGCCAAGACAATCAGCAATCTGACCAGTTGAGCCTCGGGCGGTCCGGCCGCCCGACGGGCTCCGGTGCTCAGCGGCCCGGCCGCCACAGCCCGGCCCGGCGGGCCTGCCGCCACCGCCCGAGCAGTCCGCCGCGGACCGGCTCCGGGGCGGTGAGCACGGCTGCCGGCGCCGCCGCCGGCGCCGCCTCGGCCGCCCGGGCCGCCGCCAGTCCGCCCTGGTCGGCCGCCAGCAGCACGAACAGCCGCGCCCAGCAGAACCGTTCGCCGCGCGGCCAGTCCAGCGTGCCCAGCAACTCCGAGGCGGGCCGGGCGACCGTGCCGTTCACCCGGACCTCGGCCACCTGGTCGCCCGCCCGACCGCCGAAGAAGAGCTTCACGCCGTTCAACGCCGGATCGGTCAACTCCGGTGCCAGCGCCTCGGCGAGCGTGGGGAGCAGCTCGATCCCGCCCAGCCAGCGGGAGAGTTCGGCGCTGCCGAAACCGAAGACGGTGGCCGGCCCCTGCACGGCGTGCCAGCCGGGCAACCGGTCGGTGCGCACGTGGTCGCCGAACGTGCCCCGCTGGTCGATGAGTTCGACGACCGCGGCGGCGGTGGTGGCGGCCCACATGCGGACCGCGCTGTCCAGCTTCTCCTCCTCGGTGGTGCCCAGGCCGGCCGTGCAGTCCCAGACCACCGGGGCGTCCGCACTGCCCAGCCGGAGCACGAAGCCGAGGTCCACGTGCCCGGCCGAGCCGTCCGCGCCGGGGTGCTCGCGGACCGCCACCGCGGTGGTCCCGGGGCCGCGCACCACGGCGCCGTCCACGCTGAACTCCCGGCCGAATCGGGCCATTTCCCGGACCACCCCGTGCTGAATGACTCTCAGCCGCTCCTCGGGACCCACCCTGTTGCTCCTCCGCCCGCTCGAACGTCTGGTCGAGGTTAGCGGCCGTCCGACCGGCCCGGCCACTTCGCGCCGGGCGGCGCCGGAGCGCGGCCCGTCGCACGGGCCCGCGCACTGTTCCGAGCAAGCAAACGGCCCCGGCTGGAAAGCCGGGGCCGAGCGTCTGGAGCGGGCGACGGGAATCGAACCCGCGTAGCTAGTTTGGAAGACTAGGGCTCTACCATTGAGCTACGCCCGCACGAGGACCACCCGGCCGTACCGGTCGGGAGGACGGGGATCAGCGTACCTGGTCGGGCGACCCGTTCGCACGCCACTTCCGGTCGATCGAAATATCGGCGAGCCGGGGAATCCCGGCGTGTACGCTTCCTCTCGCGACAGTGCGGGGTGTGGCGCAGTTTGGTAGCGCGTCCGCTTTGGGAGCGGAAGGCCGTCGGTTCGAATCCGGTCACCCCGACCATCGATCTTCCACAGGGTCTCGTCCGACGGACGGGGCCCTGTAGTCGTTTCGCCGCCCCCTGTGGTGGCGGCTGGCGGGCGGCTTTCGTGGTACCGGTAGGATGGGCCGCTGGTGGTAGTCCCGATGGCATGCCCACGGGGAGACCGCACCAGGGTGACAGAGCCACGGCCCTTCCTCGCGCAGCCGGGGGCGAGCCGCTCGCCGTCCACCCCATACGGGAGATGCCGCAACAGGTGGCTCATCACCCGTCTGCCCGGCCCGCGACCCGCGAGGGGGACGGTCCGGACCAGACAAGCCGACCGCAAGCCCCATAGGAGACCAAACCGTGAAGAGCGCCGTCGAGACTCTGAACCCGACCCGGGTTCGACTCACCGTCGAGGTGCCCTTCGAGGAGCTCAAGCCCAGCCTCGACGCGGCGTACAAGAAGATCAACCAGCAGGTCACGGTCCCGGGCTTCCGCAAGGGCAAGATCCCGAACCGCGTCATCGACCAGCGCTTCGGCCGCGCCGCGGTGCTCGAAGAGGCTGTCAACGACGCCCTGCCGCGCTTCTACACGCAGGCCGTCGACGAGGGCAAGATCGAGGTCCTCGGCCAGCCCGACATCACCGACATCGAGGGTGTCGAGAAGATCGCCGACGGTGGCGACCTGAAGTTCACCGCCGAGGTGGACGTCCGCCCGGAGATCACCCTCCCCGACTTCGAGACGATCGAGGTGACCGTCGACCCGATCGTGGTCGAGGACGCCGACGTCGAGAAGTCCCTGGAGCAGCTGCGCGAGCGCTTCTCCTCGGTCAAGGACGTGGAGCGCGCGGCCGCCGCCGGCGACATCGTGGTGCTGGACCTCGAGGCCAAGGTCGACGGTGAGGTGCCGGAGGACGGCACCGCCAACGGCGTCAGCTACGAGATCGGCTCCGGCCGCCTGCTGGACGGCATCGACGAGGCCGTCACCGGCCTGGAGGCCGGCGGCTCGCAGACCTTCACCACCGAGCTCAAGGGCGGCACCCAGGCCGGCAAGAGCTCCGAGGTGACCGTCACCGTCAGCGCCGTCCAGGAGAAGGAGCTGCCCGAGCTGGACGACGAGTTCGCCCAGCTGGCCAGCGAGTTCGACACCCTGGAGGAGCTGCGTGCCGACTCCCGCAAGCGCCTGGAGCGCATGAAGGAGTTCGACCAGGCCACCCAGGCCCAGGAGCGCGTGCTGGACGCCCTGCTGGAGAAGGTCGAGATCGAGTTCCCGGAGAAGCTCCTCAAGGACGAGATCCAGACCCGGGTCCACAACCTGGAGCACCACCAGCTGCAGCCGGTCGGCATGACGCTGGAGAGCTACCTCACCACCCAGGACAAGTCCCGTGAGGACTTCGACCGGGAGACCGAGGAGCAGGCCAAGAAGGGCATCAAGACCCAGTTCGTGCTGGACGAGATCGTGGCCAAGGAGGAGGTGGGCGTCAACCAGGAGGAGCTCACCGAGCACCTGATCCGCCGCGCCGCCGGCTCGGGTCTGACCCCGGACCAGTTCGCCCAGCAGGTCGTCCAGGGTGGCCAGGTGCCGCTGCTGGTCGGCGAGGTCGCCCGCGGCAAGGCGCTGGCCCTGGTCGTCGAGGCCGCCACGGTCAAGGACACCAACGGTGAGGTCGTGAACTTCGACGAGGAGGAGGCCGAGGAGGCCACCGAGACCGTCGAGGCGCCGGCCGAGGCCGCCGCCGACGAGGCCACCGAGGCCTGATAGCACGGTTCCCTGCACCACCCCGGCGGGCCCGGGCGCCACTGCGGCGCCCGGGCCCGCCGTGCTCCGCCACCCCCCTGCCTGCTCTGCCGTCCCCGGTGACCCTGCGCTCACAGCGAACAGTTCTGCGTGGGGGATGGTGGGGCGGGGCCTGCGCGTTAGGGTCGAGGAAGGCAAGCTTTCAACCGTGCGGGCAGGGCGGCCCGGCGCAGGCCCGCGCCAGGGTGCCCGCCCCGGTCCCCGTATGTGACGTAGTGACGGTCGAACAGACGGACCGTCCGAATCGACTGAGCAGGTGGCTAAGTGACGTTCCCGCAGATGCAGATGCCTGGCCTCATGACGCCGCGCGCCGCCGGTGGTGACGTGCTCGGCGGACTGGGCGACCAGGTCTACAACCGGCTGCTCAACGAGCGCATCATCTTCCTCGGCCAGCAGGTCGACGACGACATCGCCAACAAGATCACCGCTCAGCTGCTGCTGCTCGCCGCCGAGCCGGAAAAGGACATCTTCCTCTACATCAACTCCCCCGGTGGCTCGATCACGGCCGGCATGGCGATCTACGACACCATGCAGTACATCAAGAACGACGTGGTCACCATCGCGATGGGCATGGCGGCCTCGATGGGCCAGTTCCTGCTGACCGCGGGCACCCCCGGCAAGCGCTTCTCGCTGCCGAACGCCAACATCCTGATGCACCAGCCCTCGGCGGGCCTCGGTGGTTCGGCCACCGACATCCGGATCCAGGCCGAGCAGCTGCTCCGCACCAAGCAGCGGATGTCCGAGCTGATCGCGCACCACAGCGGCCAGACCTTCGAGCAGATCACCAAGGACTCCGACCGGGACCGCTGGTTCACCGCCGAGGAGGCCAAGGAGTACGGCCTGATCGACGACATCATGCACAGCGCCGCGGACGTTCCCGGCGGCGGTGGCACCGGCGCCTGAGCGCCCACGCCCCGCATCCCAGACACGTCGGCACGCATCCGGAGGACGGACCCGCAATGAACCTTCCCACCACCCCCCGCGGCGAGCACCAGGGCCCCCGCGCCGAGGGTCGCTACATCGTCCCGCGCTTCGTCGAGCGCACCTCGCAGGGCATCCGCGAGTACGACCCGTACGCCAAGCTGTTCGAGGAGCGCATCATCTTCCTCGGCTCGCAGGTGGACGACGTCTCGGCCAACGACATCATGGCCCAGCTGCTCTGCCTGGAGTCGATGGACCCGGACCGCGAGATCCAGATGTACATCAACTCGCCCGGCGGCTCCTTCACGGCGCTCACCGCCATCTACGACACCATGCAGTACGTGAAGCCGGACATCACCACGGTCTGCATGGGCCAGGCGGCCTCCGCCGCGGCCGTGCTGCTGGCGGCCGGCACCCCCGGCAAGCGGATGGCGCTGCCGAACGCCCGGATCCTGATCCACCAGCCGTACACCGAGACCGGCCGCGGCCAGGTGTCCGACCTGGAGATCCAGGCCAAGGAGATCTTCCGGATGCGCGAGCAGCTGGAGACCATGCTGGCCAAGCACTCGAACAAGGACATCGAGCAGGTCCGCGACGACATCGAGCGGGACAAGATCCTCACCGCCGAGGAGGCCCTGGAGTACGGGCTGGTCGACCAGATCATCTCGACCCGCAAGAAGTCGCTCACCGACTGACGCCGTCCGTCGGCACACGCGCGCCGGGGCGGGGCTTACCACCGGGTACGCCCCGCCTCCGCCGGGCCCGGGCCCGGCGTCGACAGCATCTGTTCGGTATCAATTCGCCCAGGGCGTACGGCAGAGCTGTCGAAGACGGCTGATTCTGCGAATCGGCAGAGTACCGTCGGATACCGAGACCGAACCGCCGTACGGGCGGGCGCCCGGTCCACAGCACCAGGCCCCGGACCCCCGCGGGGCCCCTGGCGAAGGGGAAGCACCTCGTGGCACGCATCGGAGACGGTGGCGACCTGCTCAAGTGCTCGTTCTGCGGCAAGTCGCAGAAGCAGGTGAAGAAGCTGATCGCCGGCCCAGGCGTGTACATCTGTGACGAGTGCATCGACCTGTGCAACGAGATCATCGAGGAGGAACTCGCCGAGACCTCCGAGGTGCGCTTCGAGGAACTGCCGAAGCCCCGCGAGATCTACGAGTTCCTCGACCAGTACGTGGTCGGCCAGGACCTCGCCAAGAAGGCGCTGTCGGTGGCGGTCTACAACCACTACAAGCGGGTGCAGGCGGGTGAGGCCGGCCGCAGCGGCGGCAACGGCCGCGAGGACGCCATCGAGCTGGCCAAGTCCAACATCCTGCTGCTCGGTCCCACCGGCTCCGGCAAGACCCTGCTCGCGCAGACCCTGGCCCGGATGCTGAACGTCCCCTTCGCCATCGCCGACGCCACCGCGCTGACCGAGGCCGGCTACGTCGGCGAGGACGTCGAGAACATCCTGCTCAAGCTGATCCAGGCGGCCGACTACGACGTCAAGAAGGCCGAGACCGGGATCATCTACATCGACGAGATCGACAAGGTCGCCCGGAAGAGCGAGAACCCGTCGATCACCCGGGACGTCTCCGGCGAGGGCGTGCAGCAGGCGCTGCTGAAGATCCTGGAGGGCACCACCGCCTCGGTGCCGCCGCAGGGCGGGCGCAAGCACCCGCACCAGGAGTTCATCCAGATCGACACCACCAACGTGCTGTTCATCGTCGGCGGCGCTTTCGCCGGCCTGGAGCGGATCATCGAGGGCCGGTCGGGGGCCAAGGGCATCGGCTTCGGCGCGACCATCCGCTCCAAGCGGGAGGTCGACGCGAGCGACCACTTCCGCCAGGTGATGCCGGAGGACCTGGTGAAGTTCGGGATGATCCCGGAGTTCATCGGCCGTCTCCCGGTGATCACCAGCGTGCACAACCTGGACCGCGAGGCGCTGCTGCAGATCCTCACCGAGCCGAAGAACGCGCTGGTCAAGCAGTACCGCAAGCTGTTCGAACTCGATGGTGTGGAGCTGGAGTTCAGCCGGGACGCGCTGGAGGCCATCGCCGACCAGGCGATCCTGCGCGGCACCGGCGCCCGTGGCCTGCGCGCGATCATGGAGGAGGTGCTGATGTCCGTGATGTACGAGGTGCCCTCCCGCCAGGACGTCGCCCGGGTCGTGGTCACCGGGGACGTGGTCTCCAAGCACGCGATCCCGACCCTGGTCCCGCGCGACATGATCAAGCGCGAGCGGCGCGACAAGAGCGCCTGAGCGCCCGGAACCGCGAAGAAGGCCCGCACCGAGGAGGTGCGGGCCTTCTTCGCGCCTGTGCCGGTGGCGGTTACCTGGTCACCATGGCGTCGTGGATCGCCCAGGCCTGCTTGGCCGCGTCGGCCGGCGGCACCGTCTGCATCTGGATGCCGGACATCTTGGTGAAGCTCACCGAGGCGAAGGTCGAGCTGCTGGACCAGACGCAGACCGTCTGGCCGGTGGCCGGCGCACCGGCGATCTGCACCCCGAGGATGCCGCACTCCATGGTCGCGCCGTCCTTGTCGCTGCCGCCGGAGTACGCGGTGAGCGGGGTGGTCCAGGTGGCCCCGCTGGAACCGGTGACCTGGCTGGAGTAGTCGCTGAGCGCCTTGGACGGGTTGCTGAGGTGGCCGTAGCGGCCGGCGATGCTGAGGCTGTCCAGCGCGTTGCCGCCCTTGGTGTAGCTGGCGCCCAGCGCGGTGACGTCGGTGCCGATCGCGGCCGCCTGGCCGGGGTCGGCGGGCTGGGTCTTGGCGGTCTTCTGGGTGTAGCCGCCGGGCAGGCTCTGCGGGGTGGTCAGCTGGTAGCTGCCGGCCGAGGCCGAGCCACCGCCCCCGCTGCCGGCCAGCTCGACGGCGGCGAACGCGCCGCCGCCGAGCACCAGCACGCCGATCACCAGCCCGACCACCAGGCCGCCCTTGCCCTTCGGCGCCGGAGCCGGCGGGTAGCCGCCGTACTGCGGCTGCTGGGGGTAGCCGTACTGCGGCGGCACGGGCTGCTGGGGGTAGCCGTACTGCTGGGGAGCCGGCTGACCGTACTGCGGTGGTGGCGGCTGCTGGGGGTAGCCGTACTGCGGCGGCGCGCCGTACTGCGGCGGCTGCCCGTAGGGCGGCTGGCCCTGTTGCGGATACTGCGGTTGACCCTGGCCGTACATCTGCGTGTCGACTCCCCCGCCGCCGTCGCGGCCTGTTACCGATTTGTCCGTACTCGCCCGATCACATGAACGAGTACCGGGGCACGGTACCGTACGGCCGCTCGGGCTGTCCCCGGAGTCCACCGGCCCTCCGGCGGACGGAGGGCGCCTCCGGGTTCCGTAAACTGTGTGTCGTGAGCGACATGACGAACCAGCGCCCCGACCTCGCGTCCGGGGACCAAGCGGCAGCCCTCCCGACCACCTACGCCCCGGCGGAGGTAGAGGGCGAGCTGTACGAGCGCTGGGTAGCGCGCGGCTACTTCACGGCGGACGAGAAGAGCGAGAAGCCCCCGTACACCGTCGTCATCCCGCCGCCGAACGTCACCGGCTCGCTGCACCTCGGCCACGCCTTCGAGCACACCCTGATCGACGCGCTGACCCGCCGTAAGCGGATGCAGGGCCACGAGGTGCTCTGGCAGCCCGGCATGGACCACGCCGGCATCGCGACCCAGAACGTGGTCGAGCGCGAGCTGGCCAAGGAGGGCAAGTCCCGCCACGACCTGGGCCGGGAGGCCTTCGTGGACCGGGTCTGGCAGTGGAAGGCCGAGTCCGGCGGCCAGATCTCCGGCCAGATGCGCCGTCTCGGCGACGGCGTGGACTGGTCGCGCGAGCGGTTCACCATGGACGAGGGCCTCTCCCAGGCCGTGCAGACCATCTTCAAGAAGCTCTTCGACGAGGGCCTGATCTACCGCGCCGAACGCATCATCAACTGGTGCCCGCGCTGCCTGACCGCCATCTCCGACATCGAGGTGGAGTACCAGGACGACGACGGCGAGCTGGTCTCGATCCGCTACGGCTCGGGCGACGCGGAGATCGTCGTCGCCACCACCCGGGCGGAGACCATGCTCGGTGACACCGCCGTCGCGGTGCACCCGGAGGACGAGCGCTACGCCCACCTGATCGGCCGGGAGATCGAGCTGCCGCTCACCGGCCGCCGGATCCCGATCGTCGCCGACGCGCACGTCGATCCGGAGTTCGGCACCGGCGCGGTCAAGGTCACCCCGGCGCACGACCCGAACGACTTCGAGATCGGCCAGCGCCACGACCTGCCCAGCATCACCGTGCTGGACGAGCGCGGCGTGATCACCGCGCACGGCCCGTTCGAGGGACTGGACCGCTTCGAGGCCCGCTCGGCGATCGTCGCCGCGCTGCGCGCGGAGGGCCGGATCGTCGCGGAGAAGCGCCCGTACGTCCACTCGGTCGGCCACTGCTCGCGCTGCAAGACCACCATCGAGCCGCGGCTGTCGATGCAGTGGTGGGTCAAGGTCGGCCCGCTGGCGCAGGCGGCCGGCGACGCGGTGCGCGACGGCCGGGTGAAGATCCACCCGCAGGAGATGGAGTCCCGCTACTTCGGCTGGGTGGACAACCTGCACGACTGGTGCATCTCCCGCCAGCTCTGGTGGGGCCACCGGATCCCGGTCTGGTACGGCCCGGACGGCGAGGTGGTCTGCGTCGGCCCGAACGAGCAGCCGCCGACCGGCGAGGGTTGGCACCAGGAGACCGACGTCCTGGACACCTGGTTCTCCTCCGGCCTGTGGCCCTTCTCCACCCTCGGCTGGCCCGAGCGCACCCCCGCGCTGGAGAAGTTCTATCCGACCTCCGTGCTGGTCACCGGCTACGACATCCTCTTCTTCTGGGTCGCCCGGATGATGATGTTCGGCCTCTACGCGATGGACGGCACCCCGCCGTTCCACACCATCGCGCTGCACGGCATGGTCCGCGACCAGTTCGGCAAGAAGATGTCGAAGTCCTTCGGCAACGCGGTCAACCCGCTGGACTGGATGGACGCCTACGGTTCGGACGCGCTGCGCTTCACGCTGGCCCGCGGCGCCAACCCCGGCACCGACGTGCCGATCGGCGAGGACTGGGTCCAGGGGTCGCGCAACTTCTGCAACAAGATCTGGAACGCCACCCGTTTCGCGCTGATGAACGGTGCGACGGTGGGCGGCCCGCTGCCCGCGCCGGAGGAGCTGACCGCGGCGGACCGCTGGATCCTGTCCCGGCTGAACGCGACCGTCGCCGAGGTGGACGACCTCTACGAGGACTACCAGTTCGCCAAGCTCTCCGAGGCGCTCTACCACTTCGCCTGGGACGAGGTCTTCGACTGGTACGTCGAGCTCTCCAAGACCACGCTGGCCAAGGGCGGCGCGCAGGCCGACGCCTCGCGCCGGGTGCTGGGCGAGGTGCTGGACGTGACGCTGCGGCTGCTGCACCCGGTGGTCCCGTTCGTCACCGACACGCTCTGGACCACGCTCACCGGCGCCGAGTCGGTGGTGATCGCCGAGTGGCCGACCGCCGACCCGACCCGCCGGGACGCCGCGGCCGAGGCCGAGATCGCCACGCTCCAGCAGGTGGTGACCGAGGTTCGCCGGTTCCGTTCGGACCAGGGCCTGAAGCCGGGGCAGAAGGTTCCGGCCAGCCTGGAGCTGACCGGTACCGTGCTGGCCGCGCACGAGGACGCGATCCGCTCGCTGCTGCGGCTGACCCTGCCGGAGGACGGCTTCACCGCCACCGCCTCGCTCCCGGTGGCCGGCGCCACCGTGGCACTGGACCTCTCCGGCGCGATCGACGTGGCCGCCGAGCGCAAGCGGCTGCAGAAGGACCTCGCGGTCGCCGAGAAGGAGAAGACCCAGACCGCCGCCAAGCTCGGCAACGAGGGCTTCCTGGCCAAGGCACCGGAGGACGTGGTGGTCAAGATCCGCGCCCGGCAGGCCGCCGCCGAGGCCGACATCGCCCGGATCACCGCGCAGTTGGCCGCGCTGCCGCAGGGCTGACGCCGGACGGTTGGTCAACACCGGGGCCGCATCTCCAACCGGAGCTGCGGCCCCGCGCCGTTTCCTTGCGCGGCAGGGGAGTTGGGGGCGCCGATTCGCCGTCCGGCCGGGCCGCGGACGCGATGACGTAGGCTCGGGAGGGACCTGGTCGGCGGGGAAAAGGGTGAGGTGGCGCGGGATGCTGGGCAGTCAGTACGGGCGGGGACGCGACCTCGGGATCGACCTCGGCACGGCCAACACGCTGGTCTACCGGCAGGGTCAGGGCATCGTGCTCAACGAGCCCTCGGTGATAGCGCTGGACCGCCGGACCGGGGAGGTGCTGAGCGTCGGTGCCGAGGCCAAGCGGACCTTGGGCCGCACCCCCGGTGACATCGTGGCGGCCCGCCCGCTGCGCGGCGGTGTGATCGCCGACTTCGAGGGCACCCGGCACCTGCTGCGGCACCTGCTGCGCAAGGCGATGGGGGAGAAGAATCGTTTCGGCCCGCGACCGCGCGTGGTGGTCTGCGTGCCCAGCGGCATCACCGGGGTCGAACGGCGGGCCGTGATCGAGGCGGTGAGCAGCGCCGGCGCCCGCTCGGTCCACCTGGTCGAGGAGCCGATGGCCGCCGCGATCGGGGCCGGCCTGCCGGTGCAGGAGCCGACCGGCTCGATGGTGGTGGACATCGGCGGCGGTACCACCGAGGTCGCGGTGCTCTCGCTCGGCGGGATCGTCGCGGCCCGCTCGATCCGCACCGGCGGGGACCGGATGGACACCGTGATCGCCAAGCGGGTGAAGGCCGACCACGGCCTGGTGATCGGTGAACGGACCGCCGAGGAGGTGAAGTTGGCGATCGGCTCGGCCCAGGAGGTGGACGGGCTGCCGGAGGCCGCCGAGGTGCGCGGCCGGGACAGCGTCAGCGGGCTGCCACGGACCAGGGTGATCACCGCCGAGCAGGTCCGGGCCGCGTTGCACGAGCCGATCGAGGAGATCATCACCGCGGTCACCGGCACACTGGACGAGGTGCCGCCGGAGCTGGCCGGCGACGTGCTGGACGACGGCATCGTGCTGACCGGCGGCGGCGCCTTGCTGCGCGGACTGGCGGAGCGGATATCCCGGCAGACCGAACTGCCGGTCCGGGTGGCCGAGAACCCGCTGGACTGCGTCGCGGTCGGTTCCGGCCGCTGCGTCGAGGAGATGGAGACCCTGCGCCGGGTCTTCGCGGTGAGCGGCTGACCGGCTGCCGGTTCACTTCGCCCTTCTCCCGACGCGCCCACCGAAGGCCGGATTCCCTCTCGAATTCCCGGATACGGAAATCGGTGGTGAATTTTCCGCTTTCTCGAACTCTTCCGGCCCGGTCCGGTGACCTGGGAAGGCCTCCCGTATACGGTGTTCGGAAGTTCCGGGCGGTGGCGTTCGTGAGGGGAAGGCAGGGCATGGTGGCAGTGCACAAGTTGGCCGGCGAACTTCCTGCGCAACGAGTGGAGGAGGCCAAGGGGCGGGCCGCGACAATGCTGCTCGCCTTCCGGCACGGCAATCAACTCGCCTATGACGCCGCGTTGGACCGGTTGTTGGAGGACCAGGTCGAGCGCGAGGTATTGACCCTGCTGACCTGGATCGCCGCCGAGGCGGTCCGCAAGGCCTATGCGCCGGCGGTCGGCGACAAGGTGCTGCGGGCACTGGCCCGCCGGGCGCCGGCCGGATCGATCGGGGTCGCGGTGGACGAGGAGTCGGCCGACGCGGCCCGGCTGATCGAGGCCGTCCGCGGCGGAGAGGTCGAGACCGTGCGGGAGTTGGTCTCCTGCACCGCGGACACCACGTTCCTGCTCGGTGGGCTGTTGCAGGGGGTGGCGATGATGCTGCCGCTGCTGCCGGAGGAGGAGATCGACGAGGTGGTGGCCGAGTTGCGGGCCCGCCAGTCGCCCGAGGTGCCGGCGCCGTGCTGAACCGGCCGGCCGTCGGCGGGTCGCGGAGCGGGCTGCGGGCCGAGCTGGCCGAGCTGGCCACCGAGGCGGTCCGGCCCGAACTCGCCGAGCTGGACCGGCTCTCCACGCTGGAGATCGCCCGGCTGATGAACCGGGAGGACGCGCTCGTCCCGGCGGCGATCACCCCGCTGCTGCCGCGGATCGCCCTCGTGGTGGACGCGATCGCCGAACGGATGGCCCGCGGTGGCCGGCTGGTCTACGCGGGCGCCGGTACCGCCGGCCGGCTCGGCGTGCTGGACGCCGCCGAGTGCCCGCCGACCTTCCGCACCGGACCCGGCCAGGTGACCGCGCTGCTCGCGGGCGGGCCGGCCGCGCTGCTGACCGCGGTGGAGGGCGCCGAGGACTCCGCGGCCAGCGCCGTCGCCGACCTGGAGGCGCTCGGGCCGCGGCCGGTGGACACCGTGGTCGGCATCTCCGCCTCCGGGCGCACCCCGTACGCGGTGGCGGCGGTGGCCCACGCCCGGGCGCTCGGCGCGCTCACCGTCGGCCTGGCCGGCAACCGGGGCTCCGCGCTCGGCGCGGCGGCCGAGCACCCGCTGGAGGTGGTGACCGGCCCGGAGCTGCTGGCCGGCTCGACCCGGCTGAAGGCCGGCACCGCGCAGAAGCTGGTGCTCAACCTGCTCTCCACGATCACCATGATCAGGCTCGGCAAGACCTACGGGAACCTGATGGTCGACCTGCGGGCGAGCAACGAGAAGCTCCGGGCCCGCGCCCACCGGCTGGTCGAGCAGGTCACCGGGGCGGGGGAGGCGGAGATCGAGGCCGCGCTGGCCGCGACCGGCGGGGAGGCCAAGCCGGCCGTCCTGGTCCTGCTCGGCGGGGTGGACGCCGCCACCGCCGCCGGTCGGCTGGCCGAGCACGGCGGTCGGCTGCGCGAGGCGCTGGCCGCCACGACGCTGCCACGCCCGGACGCGGGGGCCGAGCCCGGCACTCCGTAGACTGGGCACGTGAGCAGCGCCGAGCAGAACCCCTACACCATCCGCCCCAGCGGCGGGGACGCCGACCAGCCGTCCCGGCTGCGTGAGGTCGAGGCCGAACTGGCCAAGCGTTGGCCGGAGAACAAGCTGGAGCCGTCGCTCGACCGGATCGCGGCGCTGATGGACATCCTGGGCCAGCCCCAGCGGTCCTACCCGTCGATCCACATCACCGGCACCAACGGCAAGACCTCCACCGCCCGGATGGTCGAGCAGCTGCTGAACACCTTCGAGCTGCGCACCGGCCGCTACACCAGCCCGCACGTCGAGTCGGTGACCGAGCGGATCAGCCTGGACGGGCAGCCGATCAGCGAGCAGCGGTTCGTCGAGGCCTACCAGGACATCGAGCCCTACCTCGGGATGGTCGACGCGGCCCAGCCGGTCCCGCTCTCCTTCTTCGAGGTGCTCACCGGCATGGCGTACGCCGCCTTCGCCGACGCCCCGGTCGACGTGGCCGTGGTCGAGGTCGGGATGGGCGGTACCTGGGACGCCACCAACGTGGTCGACGCCGCGGTCGCCGTGATCACCCCGATCTCCCTGGACCACACCAACTACCTGGGCGGGACCACCGGCGAGATCGCCGCCGAGAAGTCCGGGATCATCAAGCCCGGTGCGCTCGCGGTCGTCTCCCAGCAGCCGCTGGACGCCGCGCAGGTGATCCTGGAGCACGCCGTCCGGGTGGACGCCACGGTGGCCCGGGAGGGCATGGAGTTCGGCGTGCTGCACCGCGAGGTCGCGGTCGGCGGCCAGCTGGTGACGCTGCGGGGGCTCGGCGGCGCCGAGTACGACGACATCTTCCTGCCGCTGCACGGCGAGCACCAGGCGCACAACGCGGCGGTGGCCCTGGCCGCGGTGGAGGCCTTCTTCGGTGTCGGCGCCGCCCGCGAGGGCCGGCTGGACGTCGACAAGGTGCGGCAGGCGTTCTCCGGGGTCAGCTCGCCGGGCCGGCTGGAGGTGGTCCGGCGCAGCCCGACCATCGTGCTGGACGCCGCGCACAACCCGGGCGGCGCCGAGGCGACCGCGGCCGCGATCAGCGAGTCCTTCGGCTTCACCAAGCTGGTCGGGGTGATCGGGACCAGCGGGGACAAGGACGTCACCGGCCTGCTGGAGGCCTTCGAGCCGATCCTGGCCGAGGTCGTGGTGACCCAGAACTCCACCCACCGTGCGATGCCGGTGGACACCCTGGCCGCCCAGGCCGTCGAGGTCTTCGGCGAGGACCGGGTGCAGGTCGAACCACGCCTGGACGACGCCATCGACGCCGCCGTCACGCTCGCCGAGGAGGAGGGCGACCTCGGCGGTGCCGGCGTCCTGATCACCGGTTCCGTCATCACGGTCGGCGAGGCCCGGCTGCTCCTCGGGAGGAAGTGAGCGATGCGCACCCTCTGCTCCTCGACGCTGATCGGCGAGGCGTTCGTGATCCTGTTCGCCGGGCTGGTGGCGATGCAGCTGTCGCACGTGTCGACCGGCACGATCTGGACCGTCAGCGGCATCGCGATCGCTCTCTGTGTGCTGCTCTGCGGCATGATCACCCGCCCCGGCGCGGTGGCGGTCGGCTGGGCGCTGCAGCTCGGCCTGGTCGCCAGTGGTCTGGTGCTGCCCACCATGTACGGCCTCGGTCTGGTCTTCGCCGGCCTGTGGTGGTGCTCGGTGCACTACGGCCGGAAGATCGACGTGATCAAGGCCGAACGGGCGGCGGCGGCCGCCGCCTGACCCGTTGCTCACGCAAGGTAACCTCGGGGGCGGTGGCATACACCATCCCGCCCCGAAACACCTGGAGCCGCACCGTGTCCCAGCGCACTCTCGTCCTGCTCAAGCCCGACGCCGTCCAGCGCGGCCTGGCCGGCGAGATCATCAGCCGGATCGAACGCAAGGCCGGCTGGCGGCTGACCGCGGTCGAGCTGCGCACCTTTGACCGCGAGACGCTGGAGCAGCACTACGCGGAGCACGTCGGCCGGGACTTCTACGAGCCGCTGCTGGCGTTCATGACCTCCGGCCCGTCGATCGCGCTGATCGTGGAGGGCGAGAACGTGATCCCGGGCATCCGGGCGCTGGCCGGTGCGACCGACCCGCTGGTCGCCGGCGCCGGCACGATCCGCGGCGACTACGCCACGATCACCCGGGAGAACCTGATCCACGCCTCCGACTCCGAGGCCTCCGCCGAGCGCGAGATCAAGATCTTCTTCCCGGCCCACGCCTGACCGGTCCTCCTCCGGCGCGCGTCCGATCCGCTTTCCCGCGGACCGGCCGCGCGCCTGACTGTTTGTGGGCCTCCGGTTGACCGATCAGAATCAGCCAACCGTGGGAATTTGATCCTCAAATATGGAACTGGATCCGCCGACACGGCGTCCCAATGCTGGGAGAACTGATCCGCCGACGGAGAATGGACGCCATGCCCAGCCCGCCGACGCGATCGCCGGGCGTGGCTACGATGGAGACAACTCGCGGGCCGGACAGGTCTGGTGGTGTGCGTACGGCTGCCATTGCGGGTGACTGCGCGAGACCTCTCCCTGCCCATGACATCTCGTTCGGAAGGCGTTCCTCACCCCATGGCCAACAATCTGTCGTTCATCGGGCGTGACCTGGCGATCGACCTCGGCACTGCCAACACGCTGGTGTACGTCAGAGGCAAGGGGATCGTCCTGAACGAGCCGTCAGTCGTGGCGGTCAACACCAACACCGGGGGCATCCTCGCGGTCGGTTCCGAGGCGAAGAAGATGATCGGGCGTACGCCCGGCAACATCATCGCCATCCGGCCGCTGAAGGACGGGGTGATCGCCGACTTCGAGATCACCCAGCGGATGCTCCGCTACTTCATCCAGAAGATCCACCGCCGCCGCTACCTGGCCCGCCCCCGGGTCGTGGTCTGCGTGCCGAGCGGGATCACCGGCGTCGAGCGCCGGGCCGTGGTCGAGGCCAGCCACCTGGCCGGCGCCCGTCAGGTGCACATCATCGAGGAGCCGATGGCCGCTGCGATCGGCGCCGGCCTGCCGGTCCACGAGGCGACCGGGAACATGGTGGTGGACATCGGCGGCGGCACCACCGAGGTCGCGGTGATCTCGCTCGGCGGCATCGTCACCGCGCAGTCGATCCGGGTGGCCGGCGACGAGCTGGACAACGCGATCGTCCAGCACATCAAGAAGGAGTACTCGCTGCTGCTGGGCGAGCGCAGCGCCGAGCAGATCAAGATGAGCATCGGCTCCGCGTACAGCTCGGAGACCGAGAAGGACGAGCACGCCGAGATCCGCGGTCGCGACCTGGTGAGCGGTCTGCCGAAGACCGTGGTGATCTCCGCCGCCGAGGTCCGCGAGGCCATCGACGAGCCGGTGAACTCGATCATCGACGCGGTCAAGACCACCCTGGACCAGTGCCCGCCGGAGCTGGCGGGCGACGTGATGGACCGCGGCGTGGTGCTCACCGGCGGCGGCGCGCTGCTGCGCGGCCTGGACGAGCGGCTGCGTCGGGAGACCGGGATGCCGATCCACATCGCGGAGAACCCGCTGGACTCGGTGGCGCTCGGCTCCGGTCGGTGTGTCGAGGAGTTCGAGGCACTCCAGCAGGTGCTGGACGCGCAGCCGCGTCGTTAGAACATCGGGTGCGGTCACCTGCGGCACCCGAGGACAACCGCCGACTCCCAGAAGGGGCAGCTCCAGCGTCGTGAGGGACACCCGAGAGAGCCGACTGCTGTTCGTTGTGCTGGTGGCGGTCGCCTTCGCGCTGATCACCGTGGACATCCGGGGCAGTGCGAACTCCCCACTGGGCGGTGCCCGCCGGGCCGCGGCCCGGGTGCTCGGCCCGGTCGAGCGGAGTGCGGCCGGTGCGGTCGACCCGATAGCTCGTACGGTTCGGGCGATCCGGGACTCCGGCACCCAGCAGCAGCGCCTCGACCAGCTCGGGGCCGAGAACACCGAGCTGCGCCAGCGGCTCGCCTCCTCCGACGCCGCGACCGGCCGCACCAAGCAGCTCGACGACCTGCTGCGGACGGCCGGCACCGGCGGTTACACCATCAAGGCCGCGCAGGTGATCGCCATCGGCGCGGCCCAGGGCTTCTCCTGGACCATCACCATCGACGCGGGCAGCGACGACGGCCTGCAGCGGGACATGACGGTGATCAACGGAGAGGGCCTGGTCGGCCGGGTCACCACGGTGGCCCGCGGCACCGCCACCGTGCTGCTCGCCACCGATCCCGGATTCACCGCGGGCACCCGGATGGAGAGCAGCGGCGAGATCGGCTTCGCCACCGGCCAGGGGAACGGCCCGCTGCGGGTCGAGCTGCTCAACGGCAAGGCCCAGGTCAAGCCGGGCGACCGGATGGTCACCTTCGGCTCGCAGGGCGGGCGGCCGTTCGTCCCGGGCGTGCCGGTCGGCAAGGTGGTCTCGGTGGAGGCCACGCCCGGCGAGCTGACCAAGACCGTGCTGGTGGAGCCGTTCGTCTCGTTCACCAGGCTCGACCTGGTGGGCGTGGTGGTGGTGCCGCCGCGGACCGACCCGCGGGACTCGGTGCTGCCGCCGATGCCCAGCGGCACGCCGTCTCCGTCCGCCGCCGGTGCTCCCTCGCCGTCCGGCCAGCCGTCCGCCCAGCCGTCCGCCCAGCCGTCCGCCCAGCCGGGCGGGTCGCCGGGGGCGAGCCCGTCGGCCGGAGCCGGCGCGTCCGCCACCACGTCCACGGCCACGGCGCAGGCGGCCGGCGCGTCACCGCCGGTGGCGCAGCCGTCGTCCTCGCCGTCGTCCTCGCCGTCCGGGGGGAACTGACCGATGCTCATCAGGCGCGTCCTGCTCGCCGCCGTCCTGGTCCTGCTCGCCCTGGTGCTCCAGGTGAGCGTCCTCGGGCGGCTCCAACTGCCTGGCGCCACACCCGACTTGCTGCTGCTGGTAGTGGTCGGGCTGGCCCTGGTGTTCGGGCCGTCCGGCGGTTGCCTGACCGGCTTCGCGGCCGGGCTGCTGGCCGACCTGGCGCCGCCGTCCGACCACGCGATCGGGCGGTTCGCGCTGGTGCTCTGTGTGATGGGCTACGCGGCCGGGATGTGCCGGCCCGAGCCGGGCCGCCCCCGGTCGATGAGCCTCCCGCTGCTGGTGGTGGCGGGGGCCGCGGTGTTCTCCACCCTGCTGTACGCGCTGGTGGGGGCGTTGGTCGGGGACACCGCCGCCCGGCACGTCGGGCTGTCCGGGCTGGTCGCCAGCGCACTCCTCTACGACCTCCTGCTGGCCCCCTTCGTGGTGCCGGGGGTGCTGCTGCTGGCCCGGCGGACCGACCCGGGCGCGGTGGGGAGCGAGGTCACCGGCCCGGGCCTGGGCACCATCGCCCGCTACCGCACCACCCGGGAGGCCTCTCCGATGCCGCCCTCGAGCCGCAAGAAGCGCGTCACCGGCGTCTGAAATGTTCGGCATCCCCCGGTCACTATGGAGTCCCGACACGTGAGCAACATCCCGGAGAGCGGCCGCACCCGCCGGGTGACGATCCGTCTGGTCGTGCTGCAGATCCTGGTGCTCTCGCTGCTCGCCACCCTCGGCGGGCGGCTCTGGTACCTGCAGATCCGCAACGGCAGCGAGTACATCGCCAAGGCGTCCAGCAACCACATCCGCGAGGTGATCGACCCGGCCGTGCGCGGCGAGATCCTCGACGCGGACGGCCGGGTGCTGGCCGGCAACCAGACCAAGCTGGTGGTCTCGGTGAGCCGCACCTCGCTGCTGCAGCAGAAGGACCACGGCAGGGCGGCGCTCACCCGGCTCGCCCAGGTGCTCGGGATGGCGCCGAAGGACGTCGAGGACAAGGTCCGGCTGTGCGACGCCAAGACGCCGCAACCCTGCTGGAACGGTTCGCCGTACCAGCCGATCCCGGTCACCGACCAGGCCACCACCCAGCAGGCGATGCAGATCATGGAGCGCGACGAGGACTTCCCCGGGGTCAGCGCCCAGCCCACCGCCCTCCGGCAGTACCCCGGGCCGGACGGCGCCAACGCGGCGCAGGTGCTCGGCTACCTCTCCCCGGTCACCGACGACGAGGTGAGCAAGACCGCCAAGAAGACCGGCCGGGACAAGTACCTGCCGTCCGACCAGATCGGTCGGGCCGGCCTGGAGTCGGTCTACGACAACGACCTGCGCGGCACCAGCGGGGTCACCAGGCTGGAGGTGGACAACCTCGGCCGGGTGATCGGCAACGCGGGCGGGAACCCCGCCCAGCCCGGCGACAACGTGGTGACCAGCATCGACGCCCGGGTGCAGAAGGTGACCGAGGACAACCTGCTGCAGGCGATGGCGGACGCCCGGACCCAGTGGGACAAGGACACCGAGAAGAACTACGTGGCCGACTCCGGCGCCGCGGTGGTGATGGACGTCCACACCGGACGGATCGTCGCGATGGCCAGCGCGCCGAGCTACGACCCCAACCTCTGGGTCGGCGGCATCTCCGCCCGTGACTACGCCAACCTGACCAGCCAGGCCAGCAACTACCCGCTGCTCGACCGGGCCATCCAGGGCCAGTCCGCGCCCGGCTCCACCTTCAAGGTGGTCTCCACCAGCGCCGCCGCGCAGGCCGGCTACCCGCTGGACGGCCACTACCCGTGCCCGACCAGCCTGACCATCGGCGGTCGCGAGTTCAAGAACTTCGAGGGCGAGAGCTTCGGCGACATCTCGCTGGAGAAGGCGCTGGAGATCTCCTGCGACACCGTCTTCTACGGCCTGGCCTACAACGAGTGGCAGAAGGACGGCGGGATCAGGCCGAAGAACCCGAACGACTGGTTCTTCAAGACCGCCCACGAGTTCGGGCTCGGCGCCAGGACCGGTATCGACCTGCCGGGCGAGGTGACCGGCCGGGTGCCGGACCGGCAGTGGAAGCAGGCCTTCTACGACGCCAACAAGGACGCCTGGTGCAAGCAGGCGGCCGGCGGCGGCACCGACTTCGCCACCCAGATCGCCCGCGAGAACTGCGTGGACGGCAACGTGATGCGCGCTGGTGACATGGTCAACTACGCGATCGGCCAGGGCGACACCCTGGTCACCCCGGTCCAGATGGCGCGGATCTACTCGGCGCTGGCCAACGGCGGCACGCTCTACCGGCCGTCGGTGGCCAAGGCCGTGGTCACCCCCAGCGGCCAGCTGGTCCGGAACATCGCGCCGCACGCCGACGGCAAGCTGCCGGACGACGACAAGACCCTGCAGTACATCGACGAGGCCACCGCGGGCGTGATCACCAGTGGTACCGCGGCGTGGAAGTTCACCGGCGCGGGCTGGCCACAGGACAAGATCCAGCTGCACGCCAAGACCGGTACCGCCGAGGTCTACGGCAAGCAGACCACCTCCTGGCTGGCCACCTACAGCAAGGACTACGCCGTGATCATGACGATCAGCCAGGGCGGCACCGGCTCGGGCGGTTCGGGTGACGCGGTCCGCCGGATCTACCAGGCGCTCTACGGGGTGGACGACAAGGGCAACATCGACGCGGGCAAGGCGCTGCTGCCCTCGCCGCAGGCGGACCTGCCCAAGTTCAACCCGGACGGCACCGCGATCCTGAAGACCGCGAGCTACTCGATCGACCTGCCGCCGTCGGTCGGGACGCCGTCGGCGCCGGCGCGGACCGCCGGGTACGCCGACCTGGTGGCCGTCGAGCCCACCCGGGCCGGCGGTGTCCGGAGCCACGGAAGGAGCCGGGCATGACCTCCTCCTACGGAACGTACCGACAGGTCCGGCTCTCCCCGCGGCGGAGCGCGGTGACCCGCGCGCTGGCCAAGGACGCCCCGCTGCGGCGGATGGACTGGGTGATGGTGCTGAGCGCGCTGGCGCTGTCGCTGGTGGGTTCGGTGCTGGTCTGGTCGGCCACCCGGGGCCGCGACTCGCTGACCCACGGGGATCCGCAGTACTTCCTCTACCGCCATCTGACCAATCTGATGATCGGTCTGGTGCTCTTCGGAGTGCTGGTGGGGATGGGGCACCACCGGGTCCGGGCGGCCGTGCCGGTGCTGTACCTGTCGGCGCTGCTGATGCTGTTCGCGGTGCTCAGCCCACTCGGCTCGACCATCAACGGCGCGCACTCCTGGATCCAGTTCGGCGGCGGCTTCTCGATCCAGCCCGCCGAGTTCGCCAAGCTGGCGATCGTGCTGGGGATGGCCGTGGTGCTCTCCTCCCGGGTGGACTCCGGCGAGCGTGAGATGCCCACCGACCGCACGGTGGCGCAGGGGCTGCTGCTGGCCGGGATCCCGATCGGCATCGTGCTGCTGATGCCCGACCTGGGCTCGGTGATGGTGATGGTGGTCACCATCCTGGGCATCCTGCTGGCCTCCGGCGCGCCCAACCGCTGGGTCTTCGGCCTGCTCGCGGCGGGCGGCGCGGGGGCGGCGGTGATCTGGAAGCTCGGGGTGCTGAGCAAGTACCAGATCGACCGCTTCGCGGCCTTCGCCAACCCGGCGCTCGACCCGGCCGGGGTGGGCTACAACACCGCGCAGGCCCGGATCGCGATCGGTTCGGGCGGGCTCACCGGCAAGGGGCTCTTCCACGGCACCCAGACCATGGGCCAGTTCGTGCCCGAGCAGCAGACCGACTTCGTCTTCACGGTCGCGGGGGAGGAGCTCGGCTTCGTCGGCGGGGCGGCCATCATCCTGCTGCTCGGCATCGTGCTCTGGCGGGCCTGTCGGATCGCCCGGCAGGCCGGTGACCTCTACGGGACGATCGTGGCGGGCGGGGTGATCGCCTGGTTCTCGTTCCAGGCCTTCGAGAACATCGGGATGACGCTGGGCATCATGCCGGTCGCCGGGATCCCCTTGCCGTTCGTCTCCTACGGCGGGTCGTCGATGTTCGCCGGCTGGATCGCGATCGCGCTGCTGCAGTGTGTGCGCACGCAACGGTTCGTGCTGGCCTGAACGGCGGTCGGGCGGGCCCCGCGCACCGCGTTACCCTTGAGGGTCACCCCGTCCACGTCACGAAAGTCCCGGTGCATGACTGTCGAGTCGGTCTTCCCACGCCTGGAGGCCCTCCTCCCGCACGTCCAGAAGCCGATCCAGTACGTCGGCGGCGAGCTCAACTCGACCGTCAAGGACTGGGACGCCTGTGACGTCCGTTGGGCGCTGATGTACCCCGACGCCTACGAGGTCGGCCTGCCGAACCAGGGCGTCATGATCCTGTACGAGGTGCTCAACGAGCGCGAGGGCGTGCTCGCCGAGCGGACGTACAGCGTCTGGCCGGACCTCGAGGCGCTGATGCGGGAGCACGGCGTGCCGCAGTTCACCGTGGACGCGCACCGGCCGGTCCGCGCCTTCGACGTGTTCGGGCTGTCCTTCTCAACCGAGCTCGGCTACACCAACATGCTGGCCGCGCTCGACCTGGCCGGGATCCCGATGGCGGCGGGGGACCGCACCATCGACGACCCGATCGTGCTGGCCGGCGGTCACGCGGCGTTCAACCCCGAGCCGATCGCGGACTTCATCGACTGCGCGGTGGTCGGTGACGGCGAGGAGGCCGTGCTCCAGATCACCGAGATCATCCGGGCCTGGAAGGCCGAGGGCCGCCCGGGCGGCCGCGACGAGCTGCTGCTGCGCCTCGCCCGCACCGGCGGGGTGTACGTGCCGCGGTTCTACGACGTCGAGTACCTGCCGGACGGCCGGATCGGCCGGGTCGTCCCGAACGCCCCCGGCGTGCCGTGGCGGGTCTCCAAGCACACCGTGATGGACCTGGACGAGTGGCCGTACCCCAAGCAGCCGCTGGTCCCGCTCGCCGAGACGGTGCACGAGCGGATGTCCGTGGAGATCTTCCGCGGCTGCACCCGCGGCTGCCGCTTCTGCCAGGCCGGCATGATCACGCGCCCCGTGCGGGAGCGAAGCATCACCGGCATCGGCGAGATGGTGGAGCGCGGGCTGAAGGCGACCGGCTTCGAGGAGGTCGGGCTGCTCTCGCTCTCCTCCGCGGACCACACCGAGATCGGTGACATCGCCAAGGGGCTGGCCGACCGCTACACCGAGGACAAGGTCGGCCTCTCGCTGCCGTCGACCCGGGTGGACGCCTTCAACATCGACCTGGCGAACGAGCTGACCCGCAACGGGCGCCGCTCCGGCCTCACCTTCGCCCCCGAGGGCGGCAGCGAGCGGATCCGCAAGGTGATCAACAAGATGGTGTCGGAGGAGGACCTGATCCGCACCGTCGCCACCGCCTACGGCAACGGCTGGCGCCAGGTGAAGCTGTACTTCATGTGCGGCCTGCCCACCGAGACCGACGAGGACGTGCTGCAGATCGCCGAGATGGCGAAGAACGTCATCCAGAAGGGTCGCGAGGTCACCGGGCAGAACGACATCCGCTGCACGGTCTCGATCGGCGGGTTCGTGCCCAAGCCGCACACCCCGTTCCAGTGGGCGCCGCAGCTCAGCTCGGCGGACACCGACGCCCGGCTGGCCAAGCTGCGCGACGCGATCCGCGGCGACCGCAAGTACGGCAAGAACATCGGCTTCCGCTACCACGACGGCAAGCCGGGCATCGTCGAGGGCCTGCTCTCGCGCGGCGACCGGCGGCTCGGCGCGGTGATCCGCGCGGTGTACGAGGACGGCGGCCGGTTCGACGGCTGGCGCGAGCACTTCTCCTTCGACCGCTGGATGGAGGCGGCCGAGAAGGGCCTGGCCGACAGCGGCGTGGACGTGGACTGGTACACCACCCGCGAGCGGACCTACGAGGAGGTGCTGCCCTGGGACCACCTGGACAGTGGCCTCGACAAGGACTGGCTCTGGGAGGACTGGCAGGACGCGCTGGAGGAGGTCGAGGTCGACGACTGCCGTTGGACCCCGTGCTTCGACTGCGGGGTGTGTCCGCAGATGGACACGGCCATTCAAATCGGCCCGACGGGCAAGAAGCTGCTGCCGCTGACGGTGGTCAACAACGGCGCTGACCAGGCGAAAGGCGCTCACGCGTGACGGACGCCATGGGTGAGCTGTGTGACTTACTTCACTCCCTGACCGACGCTGAGCGGGTCACTCTTCTGGGTGAACTTGGCGTGGGTGGGGTCACCCGGCCGAGCGGCTCGACCAGGGAGCGGGGGAGCGTGCCGAGCACTCCTCTACCGGCCCCACGGCAGGGCACCGGTATCCAGTAAGTCAGATCGAGTGGGTCTGATCGCTCAGCCCGGCTTCTGCGGCCTCCTCGGGCCCCTCCTCGACGGAGGGGCCCGAACGCTTTCCAGGGCCCTGGCTGTCTGCCTCGCGGCCTTGGGCGTCCTGCGGAGGGGTGGGGTGTGACGGGTCCGGCGTGATCGTGTCTGCAGAGCGGGCCAGCTTCATCGACCCCGCGTGCCTCATCGGGGAGCACGCCCAGACGTTCCAGGACATCGGTGACAGCGCCACGGGCCCGTTCGTCCGGCACCCGCTCGTCGCCGACTTCAACGAACGGACCCTGGCTCTCCCGGCCGCATGGCCTTCCGACACGACGCTCCCCCTTCCCGAGAACCGGGGAGGGGGAGCGCCTCATTTGGTCATGCAGTCCACTGGGAATGTCTCTGGCTAGATGACCGGGTTTGGCAGGGCCACAACCGGGGTTCCCGTCACGGTGGTTGTACTGGCTGGCCCAGCTGGCCCAGCTGGCCCAGCTGGCCCGGTCGGCCCGGTCGTTCCAGCCGGGCCGGTGTCGCCGGTCGGTCCTGCGGGTCCGGTTGCACCGGTCGTTCCAGCTGGGCCGGTGTCGCCGGTTGGTCCTGCGGGTCCGGTTGCACCGGTCGTTCCGGCTGGGCCGGTGTCGCCGGTTGGTCCTGCGGGTCCGGTTGCACCGGTCGTTCCGGCTGGGCCGGTGTCGCCGGTCGGTCCTGCGGGTCCGGTTGCACCGGTCGGGCCAGTTGAGCCGGTGGTGCCGGTGTCGCCGGTCGGTCCTGCGGGCCCGGTTGCACCGGTCGTTCCGGCTGGGCCGGTGTCGCCGGTCGGTCCCGCTGGCCCAGTCGCACCGGTCGGGCCAGTTGAGCCGGTGGTGCCGGTGTCGCCGGTCGGTCCTGCGGGTCCGGTTGCACCGGTTGCACCGGTCGTTCCGGCTGGGCCGGTGTCGCCGGTCGGTCCCGCTGGCCCGGTCGCACCAGCTGGCCCAGCGGGCCCGGTTGCACCAGTCAGGCCAATCGGTCCGGTTGCACCGGTCGGGCCAGCAGGACCGGTCGGGCCGATGTGCGGACAGTGCGGCCCGTGGCAGCCGTGATCTGATGGCGGGTCCAGAAGTTGCATGGCGCTGCTGGCTTCCGGGCTGATGACGGCGGTGAGCAGCACGGCGATCAATGCCGCCGCGCTACCGATGGCCCGGTGCATGCTGCGTCGGGGAAGAGGCCCTAGGGGGTGAAGTCTCATGGTGTGTGTCCCCTACGTTGTGGACGGTGGGCGGAAGACGTCGGGCCGTGCACGCGGATGAGGGCAGCGGCTGCTGGTGCGTCCGGGGGGAGCCGTAGGCGGTTCACGGGGCGCAGACGGCGTAAGGGGTGACGGTGGTGGGGTTGGTGCCCTGGTTGTCGGCGAGGACTTGCCAGGTGTTGCCGACGGGTCGGCTGGTGACCTCGACGGGTGGGACGGCGCCGCCGCTTTGTTGGTATCCGCCGCCGGTGACGACGTGGCCGGCGGGGCAACTGGCGGTGGCCACGACCGGAACCCTGGCCGTGGCCACTCCGGAGGGGCTGACGCCGACGGGGATGGTGGTGGTGACGGTGTCGGTGGCTGCGTTGATCACCGACGCGTTGTACGAGCCGTTGTTCGCGGTGTAGACGGTGGTGCCGCCCGGGCTGACCGCCACCCCTTCTGGGTTGATGCCGACGGGAATCGTGGTGGTGACGGTGTCGGTGGCGGCGCTGATCACCGAGACACTGTTCGAGCCGTTGTTGGCGGCGTAGACGGTGGTGCCGTCCGGGCTGACCGCCACCCCTTCTGGGTCGGTGCCGACCGGGATGGTGGTGGTGACGGTGTCGGTGGCCGCGTTGATCACCGAGACACTGTTCGAGTTGAGGTTGGTGACGTAGGCGGTGGTGCCATCCGGACTGACCACCACTCCGTACGGCCCGATGCCGACGGGGACGGTGGCGGTGACGGTGGCGGTGGCGGTGTTGATCACCGACACGTTGTTCGGGCCCCGGTTGGCGACGTAGGCGGTGCTGCCGTCCGGGCTGAATGTCACCCCGATCGGCGAGATGCCGACGGGAATGGTGGTGGTGACGGTGGCGGTGGCGGTGTTGATCACCGACACGTTGTTCGAGATGTTGTTGGTGACGTAGGCGGTGCTGCCGTCCGGGCTGAATGCAACCTCGAACGGCGAGATGCCGACGGGAATGGTGGTGGTGACGGTGTCGGTGGTGGTGTTGATCACCGTCACGTTGTTCGAGCCGTTGTTAACGACGTAGGCGGTGGTGCCGTCCGGGCTGACCGCCACACCGAACGGGCTATTGCCGACGGGGACGGTGGCGGCGACGGCGTTGGTGGCCGCGTTGACGACCGACACCGTGTTGCTGCTGTTGTTGACGACGTAGGTGAACGTTCCGCTCGCCGCGGCGGCCGGCGCCGCTGTGGCAAGCGGGATGGCCAGGGCGCCGACGGACACCGCCAGTGCCATCCTGCCCCAGGTTTGTCCCCACCACATGCTGGACAGGGGGGCCCTCTTGGGCCTCCGCCGCACCAACGCCCTTCGGACCGACGTGTGCCCATCGAGCATGGAACCCTCCTCAAAGGTCAGGTCAGTTCAATCACTCTGACTCACGTTCCGGAAACGCGAGATACAGCCACCGGAGATCTCGCCAAAGGGCGATCACTTCACTTGACGCGAAGAGCACACAGCGCGTCAACGGACACGCCGAGTCGCCCCAATTGTCACTTTCTAATGAGTTATTGGTCGGCTCGCGGAAAACTCCAGTGCCAGAAGAGATCAAAGCAAAACCGGCCGTCGACACCCGGATTTCCTGGCCTAGCCACGCCCGGAGAGCATGCAGGTACTGATGCATGACGAGGAGGACGACTCCGCCGAGCTATGGGTGATGCGAGATGGCGTCCTGGTCAAGGTGCCACTCCCCGGACACAGGTGCCCACACTCTTCGCCGCCTACCACCGAGCTCCTTTGCAGTGGCGGCGGCGAGTTTGCAACACAATATGTAGTGCTGCTAGCACTCCTGATGGCGCAACACTCCTCGTGCGACCACGGTCAGAGCAGTGGATCGGCACAGCCCTACGCGGCATCCCATGCCCGGCAGCGACCGGGGCTGCCGGCGATCACCACCCGGCGAACCGCCGGTCCGTCGAGACGATCTCACGGCCGAGCGGCATGAGGGAGACTGGGACCAACTTCAGGTTCGCCCAGGCGAAGGGGATGCCGACGATCGTCACGAAGAGCGCGATGCTCGTGGCAATGTGAGCCAGCGCCAGCCACCAGCCGGCGAACAGGATCCAGATCACGTTGCCCGCGCAGGACGCCGCACCCGCATCTGGCCGCTCAACGGTTGTGCGGCCGAACGGCCAGAGCATAAATGAGGCAATGCGAAACGAAGCAATGCCAAATGGGATTGTAATAACCAAAATGCAACAAATAACACCGGCGATGATGTAACCAACGGCCATCCAGAAGCCGCACAGGACCAGCCAGAGGATGTTCAGCGCCACATTGATGGCTTTCATGCTCCAAGCGTTGCACGCGGCAAGCTCGGAAGCATCCAGCCTTGGCGGGCCCTTGGGTTGGCGAAACGGCTGTGTTCCCGCCAGGTGATTAGGCGAGAGCACAGCCGCAGTGTGTCGGTTAGGCGGCCAGCAGATCGCGGGCGCGCTCGTTGAAGTCGGCGACCAGGGGGTGGCGCCCGAACGGGGTGAGTTGGCGCTGGATGCTCTGGACGGCCTCGATCGCGCGGGACGACTGAACTTGACGGGTCAGGTTGAGGGTCCGGACACCGGCGGCGTGGGCGGCTTCGAGGTCGCGGCGCCGGATGTGGGAGGTGGCGAGGGCTGCCTGGGACATGGCTCCGCGGCGGGCTCGGTTCTGGGCGCGGGCGTGGTCGATGGACAGTCGAGCGTAGGTCTCGGCGGTGGTGCTCTCGCCGATGTCCTGGAGGGTGCGGGCGTGCTCGCCGTTGAGGTAGGCGGGATCGATGAACCGGGCCCACTCGGCTTCTTCGCTGTCCGAGGTGACCTTCGCGTAGGCGGTCTCCGAGGCGCTTACCGCCTTGATGGCCGCCTGCTTGTCGCCGAGCTTCGCGAGGGCGCGCCCCTCCAGTGCCCAGAGGTCGGCGAGGCAGGCGTCGGACTCCGGCGTCCGGGAGAGGCCCGCCCGGCTGGCCTGGGCCAAGCGGCGGCCCTCGTCGGGGTGGCCGAGGAGGGTGGCCTGGTCGGCCATGCCCGCCAGGACGTGGGCGCCGAGCGCGACGTTCTCCGACTCCTCCGCTAGGCGCAGGGACTGGATGAGGTAGCGCTGGGTGGTGCCGTGCTCGCCGTTGTCGTAGGCCATCCAGCCGAGAAGGTAGGTCTGCTCCGCGGCGGCTTCGGCCAGGGCGCGCCGGACCTCCTCGCTGTAGGTTCGGCGGAGCAACGGGTAGACGTGCTCGTTGACGTACTGGGTCAGCGTCGCCCGGCCGGCGCCGCCTCCCTGGAAGATGTCCATCTGCTGGAACGTGCCGAACATCGTCTTGACGGCGGCCACGTCTTCGAGATGGACCTTGCGGGTCGAGTCCGACTGCCGGTCGAGCGTGCTCAGCAGCCAGTCGCGTGACGGTCCAACAGCTGCGACTGCGGCGAACGTCGATCCAGTCAGGAATGCGCGACGGTCCATGTCTGCCCTCCCTGGCTCCGCTACTGCCTCCACGGTAGCGCTGAAGGACGAGTTGTAGACAAGTGATCGATCTGTCACGGACTCAGTCTGGAAACCCAAGTCGTACGTCGTCACACGGAAACCGAAGTGCGCCGAGAAGAGGTCCGCGAGGATCTCCGGGACGGGCGGCCGGGGTGTCTGACCCTCCAGCCAGCGCCTGACGCTGGACGTGTCGGGGGTGACATGGGGGTGCTTCAGTTCGGCTGCCTTCACTTTGACCATGCGGGCTAGTTGGCCCTTGGACCACGGCGTCCGGCCGAGCCAGTCGGCGAGCTGCGTGTTCGGCGAAGCCGTGATCGAACTCCCGTTCACCAGCGTGGTGAATTCACCACGGTTCAACACCCCTTTCGACAGTACTCCGGAGGGACCCCTGGGTGTTGCCTAGATGTACAGCTTCTGCGCTTCCTGCGACGGAAGTTGATGGTGAGTCACAAGGGAGCGGGTGCGTGACCATCTCCAGGATCGAGCTGGACGGGAGGCCGCCTGTTTCGGGTGGCTCGGAGGCGGGTTGGCTTCGGCGTAGTGCCAAGTCGGCGGGGCTTGCGCGGCAGATGCTCGCGTGTCTGCTGGGCCGGGTGGCCGGCGGGGAGCGGTTCGCCGAGTCGGGTGCCGTTGTGGTGGCCGAGTTGGTGTCCAATGCGGTGCGGCACGGAACGCGGCCGAGTCAACTCGTCTGGGTGCAGTTGGAAGTTGACCCGGTGCGGCTGCGGATCGAGGTGCACGACGCGAGCAGTGTCCGCCCGGTGGTGTTGACGGCAGGCGTGGACGGCGAGCACGGGCGCGGCCTGGTGCTGGTCGACTCGCTCTCGCATCGCTGGGGTTGCTGTCCGCGCCGGGCCGGTATCGGGAAGATCGTTTGGTCTGAGATCAAGGGGACGCGGAGTGATCTTTAAGGTGCGTTGCCACTACTGCGGGGCAGGCCTGGCGAACGCGCCGGTGCGGGATGTCCAGGTCGGTCGGCGCTGGGTGAAGGTCCACGCCTACCACCCCCGGGAGCACGGGGAGGTGTCACGGTGACGGACGGAGTGACGGCGGGCATGGAGCGTCCGGCGGAACGCTTCCCCCGGATCGCCTTCGAGCTGGGCCGGGCTCGGATGGATGCCGCGTACTGGGACGGCTGGGAGGCGGGAGACGGGCCTCCGCTCGGGGAGTTGGACCACGGTGCGCTGCTGATCGTGGCCGGTCGGGCGCTCAAGCACGTGGAGGCGTTGCTCGCACTGCTGGAGGACATCGAGACCGCGATTCCTGATCCCCGGCCGACGACGCTGGAGGAGGTGATCGCGCCGATCCGGGCCTATCTGGCCTGGGCCCTCGACGTCGATGGACCTCTGGGGGACGGCGCGCACCTCCTGGAGGACTTCCGCCGGGTCGGGCAGCCGACCGTGCGCGCTGCCGTGGAACTGGAAGTACTCGGACCGGGCGGTAACGGATCCGTCCCCCGGCCTGGCGAGAGGAGCAGTGACAGGTGACCGGCGAGATCGAAATCACGGAGACAGGGACGGTGTTCGGCCCGGTGGTCGTGGAGCTGACCGGCGTCACACAGCCGGCCACGTTCGACCGGGTCTCGGACGCCCTGGCGGCCCTGTGGGCGTCGATGCGGGCCCTGCCACTGGACCGCACCACCTACCTGGCCTACGAGCACTTCCTGACCCGGCCGGACGCCGAAGAACGGGCGATCGAGTTCGCGGCGCAACCGGGCGGCCTGGTGCTGTCCTTCGGACTCGGCGACGGCACCCACCTGCTCAAGCTGCGCCCCGCCCGGCCGGTGGCGACGTCATGACGTGATGAGCTGGGCGCGGCCGACTCCTCTGCCCTTCCCTGGTCGGCCGTGACCCTGGGCCTGGGTACTGCTCTCGTCCCGGTGAGTACCCGGGCCCGCCCCCGCCCCTGGCAGGAGCAAGGACAACCGAAGAAAGCGAACCGGACCACCCCCTTTCCTTGGCGGGTACGGGGTGGTCCGGTGGGTGTGAACCCGGTGCCGATGGTACCGGGATCTTCGGCATGTCCGTGCACAAATGGGCGCCATATGCCAACAAAACAAGGGAGTTGAGAGCACTGCACGGGGATGAGGAGGCCGCCGGGGCCTGGGACGACGTCCTGGACCCGGACAGGTGGCTGTGGCTGCCCGGCGTGGACTACGTGGCCGGCTGGCGGGCGGCACGTAAGGAGGCCGAGGAGGTTAACGCGCTGCTGCTGGCGTGTGGGGTGGAACGGTCGGCACTTCGGGCGGTCGCAGACACCGACGCGCAGGGGCATGGCGTGGTCCGACTGGTCGGCGGGCCAGAGGGCCGGCTGCTCTTGGGGCGGTTGCTCGACCTGGCCGCCGCAGCGCGGGACGACGTCGCCTGACCTTGTCCCGGCACTGGTGTGGAGCCTGGCCTCCTCGACTCCGACGTAGGAGCGAGTCTCGCCCCGGCAGTCTGTTCTAGTTCGCCCAGATTCGTTGCGATGCAAGCGCGTTGGCGTTAGACGCGTGAGGGGTGATGGCGCATGTCAAGCATGGGACCGGATGGACATAGCGGACCGTCGTGGCCGGACGGCAGGCCGCCTGAGCCGCCTGCCTGTGCGCCTACGGGGATGGGCTGGGCTGCGGCGGGGCCGGGGTGGGTGCCGACGGGGTTACCTCCGGGATGGGTGCCGCAGGGAGCGCCGCCGAGTGCGTGGGTGGTGAGCGGCTCGCCGTCGGCGTCTGGTGCGGGGCCGGCGGCGGGGTGGGGTCCTGTCTGGTGGGGGATGCCGGGGACGGTCCCGGTGGGTGCTGCTCCGGTCGGTGGTCCGGTGCCGGTGCCGGTGGCTGCGGTGCGGGCGTGCTGTGGTGAGTGCGTTCGGTGGGCAGGTGGACGCGTTCTCGGCGGGTTACTACGTGATCTTCGGTGGGTGGTGGCTGTGGCAGTGGGCGCTGCGGGGCCGGACGGGGCAGACGCTCGGTCAGCAACTCGTTGGTGTGCGGGTGGTGGACGCGGAGACGGGGCAGCCGATCGGACCGGCGCGCAGCGTGCTGCGGAGTCTGGCGCACGTGATGGACGTGCTGCCGATCGGGTTGGGGCTGGTGCGGCCGGTGTGGAGCCGGTACCGGCAGACGTGGGCGGACACGGTGATGCGCACGGTCGTGATCGAGGTCGATCCGCAGCGCCAAACCTGACCCAGGGGCTGGGAGAGGGCGGGCGTCTTCATGGCGCCAAGGGGGCCTCGCGCGGGGTGGCCCGGCCGCCAGGCCGCATGCCCGGCCGGGCGGCTGGGGCCGCCCGGCGGCGCGGCAGCGCCGCCGCTTGAGGAAGCGAAGAAGATTTGCGGCGGCCCCTTCGGAGAGCCGACGGGTTTGGCTTGGTGGTGCTGGAGCCGTTCGCCTGTTGCCGTGATCGAGGCTTCGATTTCCTTGGACCGGAGGGCCACCCGGCGGTGAGATGGCAAGCGGCGCCAGCAGCGGCGATCTCGTCGCCGGGGTGATGTGACTGAGCCCCGTCGGCTCGGCTTGGGTTCACTCTTCTGCCTGGATAGCAGGCTGCTTCGTATGGGGACTACTTGTGCGGCAGATTCGCCATCCCACCCCCCGATCCGGAGGATCCCTTGAAGCGAGCGCTTCATGCGGCTGGTGTCGCACTCACCGCCGCCGCCCTGTGTCTGACCACCGCCATCAGCGCCAGTGCCGCCACTGGACAGCTCGTCCTCGACGGCAAGGTGATCAACAACCCGAGCGGCTGTTACAACTCGGACAGATGGCCGCTGTTTGTCGACAACCGCACCGATCAGCCCGTCCTCGTCTTCGACGGCCAGAACTGCCAGGGGCGTGTGCTCCAGGTGGTCGATCCCGGTGACGATGCTGTCTCCGTGTTCGGCCACAGCGTACAAGTCCCCTGATGGCGCCCCGAGGCTCCTGTGCGTGAACCTGGAGGCCCCCTCTCCGGGGCCTCCAGCGCACCTGTTCGGGCCACTTGCGGCAGTAACCACAGCGGGTCGCCCCAGCACACGGTTGCGGAGTGTCGGGGCCTTCGGAGGCAGTCCAGCCACGTTGGGCAGTAGCCACCCCTGTCTGCTTGTCCGTCTCCGCGGTCACCCACCGAGACTCAGGACCGCTGGGGCTCACTACGGTCCGCACTGTCTACACGGTGCCGCACGCGAAGCGCGTCCGGCCATCGTCCGTGACCGGTGGCCCCGGCGCGTCAGCCCACCAGGGGCTGCCCAGTGCGCTCCTGCTGGCTGGCGCTGAGGTACCACTCTTCGTGAAGGCTGACCTTTTCAGGCAAGCGGCCCCTGTTGCTGAAGGTGTCCACGTGCTGTCAGCATCTGAGCCCGTGCACATAGAAACATCTTTCCAGTACAGCCGTGCCGAGCTCTTGCACATGGTTCGAGTCGCTCGGCGGCGCTGGTGGGCCGCGCGTTACTCCGCCACTGGTCTGTGTATCGCAATAGCCTGCGTGCCGGCTCTGCCCCTTCAGTTCAGGGTGGGCCTGGCGGCAGGTGGCCTGGCAATGGCGATGCTCACTGAGCTGACTCTCCGGCGCGCTGCACGTCTCGGCACGAAGCACGACGCCAACGCCCCGCGCACCTTCGTGATCACCGCTGAGGCGTTCACCTCCCAGTCGGGAGCAGTGACGCGCTCGCTGGACTGGTCCCGGATGCACTCGGTACGCCGCAAGGGCGACTGGTGGCATCTGCACGCTTCCGAGAAGATGTTCCAGCTGCTGCCCGTGCGCGCCTTCACCGATGACCAGCGCGCAGAGTTCGAGAGCTTTCTTGTGACACGTGGATGGGGGACTGCCTCATAGGACTCAGCGGTGACGGACTTGTCTGTCTGGGCCCTGCTGCATGGGTGTCCCACGACGCTACCGAAAGGTGAAAGCGTGCTCAGCCGCTACTCGCACGGCTGGGCGCGTTTCTGCACGGCCATTCAAATCGGCCCGACGGGCAAGAAGCTGCTGCCGCTGACGGTCGTCAAGCAGTAGCTCGATCCGGGTGGGGGCGCGGGCCACGGCGCGCGCTCCCACCGGGGTCGCGTCCGCCGGAGCGCGCCGGGCTCGGCGCGAGCCCGCCGACCGGGCGCGTACCCTTTGACCTGACAGAGTCCGGACGAACGCGCAGGACAACGCGCTGCCGGACGCGGCCACTGACGAAGGACTGAGCGACCCTGGCACGCCGCATGCCCGACGGCCCGCCTCCCGCACCGACGGTGCAGCGCATCCGTCTGCGCTACACCAAGCGGGGCCGTCTGCGTTTCACCAGCCACCGTGACTTCCAGCGCGCCTTCGAGCGGGCGCTGCGCCGGTCCGCCGTCCCGATGGCGTACTCGGCCGGGTTCACCCCGCACCCCAAGGTGTCGTACGCCAACGCGGCGCCCACTGGGGTGGCCAGCGAGGCCGAGTACCTGGAGATCGGTCTGGCCGACTTCCGCGACCCGCAGGAGCTCCGTGCCCAGCTGGACGAATCGCTCCCGGCGGGCCTGGACGTCATCGACGCGGTCGAGGTCCGCACCCCGAACTTCGTGGAGCGGCTGGAGGCCTCCCAGTGGGAGATCCGGCTCGACGGGGTGACCGAGGAGGAGGCCGGCCGCGCGGTCGAACTCTTCCTGGCGGCCGAGCGGGTCGAGGTGGAACGGCAGACCAAGAACGGGTTGCGGGTCTTCGACGCGCGCGGTGCGGTGGCCGGCTTCGCGCTGGTTCCCGGCGGGAGCGGTGTTGGTCCGCTCGGGGAATCCGTGGCCACCTCCGATGTTCGGACCACCGGTCCCTGTGCGATACTGCGCCTGGTAGTACGACACGCCACACCCGCCGTACGACCAGACGACGTCTTGTCCGGTCTTCGTGCGACGGCCGACCTCGCGCCGCCGGTCCCCGCTGAGGTGACCAGGCTGGCGCAGGGGCCGCTCGACGAGGAGACCGGCACGGTGACCGACCCGCTGGCGCTCGACCGCGCTGCGGCCCAGGCCGTCCCTACCGAGACCGCCGGGCCGCAGGCCGTAGCGTCCGCCTAGCGGGCGGAGCCGAGGACCGGTCCAACCACCCGGTCCTGCGTGCTCCAGGCCCCCGCGGCTCCCCAGGGGAGCGAGCGTCGTCGCGCAGAGGCCATTCCTCCGGTGGCTCATCGGCCCGAGGGCAGATGGGCCCCAGGAAACCCCGCCGCCCGCAGGGCCGGCGGGACCCGCCCAGGGAGCCACCCGGGGTTGTGGGGCGGCGCAGCTAGGGAAAACCTGAGAAGACTGGTCAGACCAGAAGACTTTCGACACCCCGCACCAGCGGGGCGCCGAGCGAGACTACGAGCCCCTGTGCGGCCTCGCGTCCGCACGGCGGCGCTGTGGAGAGTCGGCCGGGGCGCCGAGCGCCCGGGGCCGGCCACCGGTGCCGCGCCGTGCCCGGATGCGGAGCCCGGGGGCCTGACGGGAGATCCACCCGCATGCCTGAGAACAACGACCCGCAGCAGAGCGCGGGCGACGATACCGCCGGCGACACCTCCGCCGTCCCGCCGCGCCGCCGCCGGCGCGCGGTGTCCCGCCCGGCCGGCGCCCCGCAGGGCGCGGCCACGGAGCGCGCCGAGACCGTGATTTCGGCGGAGAACGCCGCCGAGGTTCCCGCCGTCGAGACCCTGGCCGCCGAGGCGCCGGTCGTCGAGCCGGAGAAGCCGGTGCGGGCGCGCCGGACCCGTAAGCGGGCGGAGGCGCCGGCCGGTGCCCCGGTGGTGGCCGAGCCGGCCCCCGTGGAGGCCGTCGAGCCGGCGGCCGAGCAGCCCGCCGAGCCGGAGAAGCCGGTGCGGGCCCGGCGGACCCGCAAGCGCACCGAGACCGCGCCGGTCCCCGAGACCCCCGTCGCCGAGGCTCCGGCCGTCGAGGCCGAAACCCCCGCCACCCCGGCCGCAGAGGCCACTGAGGCGGAGAAGCCGGTGCGGGCGCGCCGGACCCGTAAGCGGGCGGAGGCGCCGGCCGGTGCCCCGGTGGCGGCCGAGCCGGCCCCCGTGGAGATCGTCGAGCCGGTGGCCGAGGTCGCCGAGCCCGAGGAGACCGAGGAGGAGCCGGTCGCCGAGCAGCCGGTCGAGCCCGCCCCGGAGCCGGTGGCCGAGGCCCCGCGCGCCCGCCGACGGGCGGTCCGCCCGTCCACCGCGATCTTCCAGGCGCCGGTCTTCCAGGAGCCGACCGCCTACACCCCGCCCGCCGCGCCGGCACCCGCCGCCACCCCGGCCGAGGCCCCCGCCGCGCCGGCCGCCGCGCCGGCCGCCGCGGAGGACGAGGAGTTCGAGTACAGCGGCGTCGGCCGGCGCCGCCGCGGCCGCACCGCGGTCCGGGTGGCCGGCCCGGTCCGCCCGCCGGTCGCCGAGGCACCGGTCGCCAAGGTCGCCGAGGCACCGGCGGCCGGGGCCGTCGAGCCCGTCGAGGCCCCGGCCGCCGGCCCGGAGCAGGAGGCGGAGTGGGAGGAGGACGGCCGCCCCTCGCGTCGTCGTCGCCGGGGTGGCCGCCGCCGCCGTCGTGGTGAGGCCGAGGAGTTCGAGCCGGAGGCCCAGGAGGCCGAGCAGACCGCCGAGGCCGAGGCGCCGGTCGAGGCCGGCGCCGAGGAGGAGGAAGAGGACGAGCTGGCCGGTGGCCTGGCCTCCTCGCGTCGTCGCCGTCGCCGTCGCCGCCGCAGCGGGGACACCGGTCCGGAGCTGGCCGCGGAGACCGCCGAGGACGGTGTCCGCACGGTCGTGAAGGTTCGCGAGCCGCGCCGCCGCTCCACCGAGCCGTCCTTCGACCCGGACGAGGTGCAGTCGATCAAGGGCTCCACCCGCCTGGAGGCCAAGAAGCAGCGCCGCCGCGAGGGCCGCGAGCTGGGCCGCCGCCGGGTGCCGATCATCACCGAGGCCGAGTTCCTGGCCCGCCGCGAGTCGGTCGAGCGGGTCATGGTGGTCCGGCAGAACGGCGAGCGCACCCAGATCGGCGTCCTGGAGGACGGCGTCCTGGTCGAGCACTACGTCAACAAGGAGCAGGCCACCTCGTACGTCGGCAACGTCTACCTGGGCAAGGTCCAGAACGTGCTGCCGTCGATGGAGGCCGCGTTCGTGGACATCGGCAAGGGCCGCAACGCGGTGCTGTACGCCGGTGAGGTGAACTTCGGGCAGCTCGGCCACAGCGGTCCGCGCCGGATCGAGTCGGTGCTGAAGTCCGGCCAGTCCGTGCTGGTGCAGGTCTCCAAGGACCCGATCGGCCACAAGGGCGCCCGGCTGACCAGCCAGATCTCGCTGCCCGGCCGCTACCTGGTCTACGTGCCCGAGGGCTCGATGACCGGCATCAGCCGCAAGCTGCCGGAGAACGAGCGGGCCCGCCTGAAGCAGATCCTCAAGAAGATCGTCCCGGACGACGCGGGCGTCATCGTGCGCACCGCCGCCGAGGGCGCCAGCGAGGAGGAGCTCACCCGCGACGTGCAGCGGCTGCAGTCGCAGTGGGAGGAGATCCAGAAGAAGGCGGCCAGCGGCAACGCGCCGACCCTGCTGTACGGCGAGCCGGACATGACCGTCCGGGTGGTCCGCGACATCTTCAACGAGGACTTCAGCAAGGTCATCGTCTCCGGTGACGAGGCGTGGAACACCATCCACGAGTACGTCTCCTCGGTCGCCCCGGACCTGGCCGAGCGGCTGCAGAAGTGGACCTCCACGGTCGACGTCTTCGCCACCTACCGGATCGACGAGCAGCTGATGAAGGCGCTGGACCGCAAGGTCTGGCTGCCGAGCGGCGGCTCGCTGGTGATCGACCGGACCGAGGCGATGGTCGTGGTCGACGTCAACACCGGCAAGTTCGTCGGCCAGGGCGGCAACCTCGAGGAGACCGTCACCCGCAACAACATCGAGGCGGCCGAGGAGATCGTCCGCCAGCTGCGGCTGCGCGACCTCGGCGGCATCATCGTGATCGACTTCATCGACATGGTGCTGGAGTCCAACCGCGACCTGGTGCTGCGCCGGCTGCTGGAGTGCCTGGGCCGGGACCGGACCAAGCACCAGGTGGCCGAGGTCACCTCGCTGGGCCTGGTGCAGATGACCCGCAAGCGGGTCGGCCAGGGGCTGCTGGAGTCCTTCTCCGAGTCCTGCGTGCACTGCAACGGCCGCGGTGTGATCGTCCACATGGAGCAGCCCACCTCGCCGGGTGGCGGTGGCGGCCCGGTGGGCACCTCCGGCGAGGCCGCGGCCGGCGGCGGCAAGCGCCGCCGGCGCGGCAAGGGCGGGGCCGCGGTCGAGGAGCCGCAGCCGGTCGAGGCCGAGCTGGCCGCGGAGCACGAGCACGAGGAGTTCGAGCTGGTCCCGACGGTCGAGGTCGCCCCGGCCATGGAGGAGGCCGTCGAGGCTGCCCCGGCCGTCGAGGAGGCCGAGCCGGCCGCGGCGCAGCCGGAGCCGGTCGTCGCCGAGCAGCCGAGCCTGGTCGAGATCGCGCCCGCCCCGGCCCCCGCGGCCGGTCGCACCCGCCGCCGTGCGGTGCGCAAGGCGACCGCGCCGGCCGGTGCGCCGGGCGAGGCCGAGATCGTGGTGCTGCAGTCCCGGGCCGAGGCCGCGATGCAGGCCGCGTTCGCCGCCGCCGAGGCGCCGAAGCAGGCTGTCGAGGAGGCCGCGGCCGTCGAGGAGGTCGTCGAGGAGGCTCAGGTCGCCGAGGCGATCGCGGAGGCCGCCGAGACCGCCGTCGCCGCGGAGCCGTCCGAGGCCGAGCCGGTCGAGGAGGCCCCCGCGCCGAAGAAGCGGGCCCCGCGCAAGGCCGCCGCGAAGAAGACCGTCGCCGCCAAGAAGACGACGACGGCGAAGAAGACCACCGCCCGCAAGACCGCCACCAAGCGGACCAGCGCGGCGGCCAAGAAGGCGGCCGCTGCCGAGGGTGATACGGCGGCGGAGTAGGACCTGGGCGTCCCCCGGGCGAGCGGCCGCGTGTCGCTTGCCCGGGGGCGCGGTCCGGCCCGAGCCGGCCGGCGTGCCCCGCGGCACCCGGCCGGTCCGTACGGTCCGGTTTGCCCTGTCGGCGACCGATCCGTATTCTTGACCATCGGCGTGTCTCACGCCTGCTCCCGAGCGGATCACCTCCCGGATCGCCCAGCGACCGGGGGAGGCGCCTGTGTCCATACCCAGGTGCTGGCATCGAGAGTTCCGACCGAGTTAGAGAAAGCAGGTACCGCATGTACGCGATCGTTCGCGCTGGCGGCCGCCAGCACAAGGTCGCCGTCGGCGACGTGCTGGAGATTGACCGTGTTGACGCCAAGCCGGGTGACTCGGTGGAGTTCTCGACCATCCTGATCGTCGACGGTGAGGCTGTCACCTCCGACCCCTGGGTGCTCGCCGGCGTGAAGGTTCACGCCGAGGTCGTCGACCACACCAAGGGCGACAAGATCACCATCCTGCGCTACAAGAACAAGACCGGCTACCGTCGGCGCCAGGGTCACCGCCAGCGCCACACCGCCGTCCGCATCACGAGCATCGACTCCGCGAAGTAAGTAAGGGGATAGCGAGATGGCACACAAGAAGGGCGCAAGCTCTACCCGCAACGGCCGTGACTCGAACGCCCAGCGCCTCGGCGTGAAGCGCTTCGGCGGCCAGGTCGTCAGCGCCGGCGAGATCCTGGTCCGCCAGCGTGGCACCCACTTCCACCCGGGTGCGGGCGTCGGTCGCGGTGGCGACGACACCCTGTTCGCGCTGACCGCCGGTGCGGTTCAGTTCGGCAACCGTCGCGGCCGCAAGGTCGTCAACATCGTGGCCGTCGAGGCCTGATTCCACTGACGCCGCGTCACTGACGCGGCTCGGTTGGATCCTGGAGGGTGGACCGGAACATTCCGGTCCACCCTCGCTGTTTCACCCCCCGTTGTTCTTCCCCCGGCTTGGAGGCCACCGTCATGACCACCTTCGTGGACCGCGTCGAACTGCATGTCGCCGCGGGTAACGGGGGCCACGGCTGCGCCTCCGTGCACCGGGAGAAGTTCAAGCCGCTCGGCGGGCCGGACGGCGGCAACGGCGGCGAGGGCGGCAGTGTCACCCTGGTCGTCGACGCCAACATCACCACCCTGCTCGAGTACCACCACTCGCCCAAGCGCAAGGCCACCAACGGCAAGCCGGGCGCGGGCGGCCACCGCACCGGTGCCAACGGCGAGGACCTGGAGCTGCCGGTGCCGGACGGCACCGTGGTGCTGGACAAGCAGGGCAACGTGCTGGCCGACCTGGTCGGCCACGGCACCACCTTCGTCGCCGCGGCCGGCGGTCGCGGCGGGCTCGGCAACTCGGCGCTGGCCTCGGCCCGTCGCAAGGCCCCCGGCTTCGCGCTGCTCGGCGAGCCGGGCGAGGCCCGCGACATCGTGATGGAGCTCAAGTCCGTCGCCGACGTCGCCCTGGTGGGGTACCCGAGCGCCGGCAAGTCCTCGCTCATCTCGGTGCTCTCCGCGGCCAAGCCGAAGATCGCCGACTACCCGTTCACCACCCTGATCCCCAACCTGGGCGTGGTCACCGCCGGCGAGACGGTCTACACCATCGCCGACGTCCCGGGGCTGATCCCGGGCGCCAGCCAGGGCAAGGGCCTGGGTCTGGAGTTCCTGCGGCACGTCGAGCGCTGCTCGGTGCTGGTGCACGTGCTGGACTGCGCCACCCTGGAGCCGGGCCGCGACCCGCTCACCGACCTGCAGACCATCGAGGCCGAGCTGGCCGAGTACGGCGGCCTGGAGGACCGGCCGAGGCTGGTCGCGCTCAACAAGGTGGACGTCCCGGACGGCCAGGACATCGCCGACCTCACCCGGGCCTCCCTGGAGGAGCGCGGCTACCAGGTCTTCGAGGTCTCCGCCGCCTCCCGGGCCGGGCTGCGCGAGCTGAGCTTCGCGCTGGCGAAGATCGTCGCCGACGCGCGGGCCGCCAAGCCGGTCCAGGAGGCGACCCGGATCGTGCTGCGGCCCAAGGCCGTGGACGACGCCGGCTTCACCGTCACCGAGGAGGACGGCGCCTACCGGGTGCGCGGTGTCAAGCCGGAGCGCTGGGTCCGGCAGACCGACTTCAGCAACGACGAGGCCGTCGGCTACCTGGCCGACCGGCTGGCCCGCCTCGGTGTCGAGGAGGAGCTGTGGAAGGTCGGCGCGCACGAGGGCGACACCGTCATCATCGGCCCGGACGAGAACGCGGTGGTCTTCGACTGGGAGCCCACCATGGCCGCCGGTGCCGAGATGCTCGGCCGGCGCGGTGAGGACCACCGCTTCGAGAGCCCGCGTCCGGCGGTCGACCGCCGCCGCGAGAAGCAGAAGGGCCGGGACGCCGCCGAGGCCGAGTTCCTCGCCTTCGAGGCGCTCTCCTCGGGCCGCCCGGCGGTCGAGGGCGACGACGAGGACTGCTGAGTCACCGTCACGTCCCAGCGGGTGATATCCGGTACGGGCCGGTGCGGCTTTTCGCGTAGATTGCGCGCAAAGACGCACCGGTACGGATGAGGGACGGCTGATGAGCGAGCAGGAACTGCGGCAGGACGTGCTGACCGCGCGGCGGATCGTGGTCAAGGTCGGCTCGTCCTCGCTCACCACGGCGGCCGGCGGGCTGGACGCCGACCGGGTGGACGCCCTGGTGGACGCGCTCGCCAAGGTGCTCGGCCGGCCGCGGCCGCCGGAGGTGGTGCTGGTCTCCTCCGGGGCGATCGCCGCCGGGCTCGCCCCGCTCGGGCTGGACCGGCGCCCGAAGGACCTGGCCCGCCAGCAGGCCGCCGCCAGCGTCGGCCAGGGCCTGCTGGTGGCCCGCTACACCGCCTCGTTCGCCCGCTACGGCCTGCGGGTCGGCCAGGTGCTGCTGACCGCCGAGGACGCCAGCCGCCGGGCCCACTACCGCAACGCCTACCGCACCCTGGACCAGCTGCTGGCGATGGGCGCCGTCCCGATCGTCAACGAGAACGACACGGTGGCCACCGCGGAGATCAAGTTCGGTGACAACGACCGGCTGGCCGCCCTGGTCGCCCACCTGGTCCGGGCCGATCTGCTGATCCTGCTCTCGGACGTGGACGGCCTCTACGACGGCGACCCGAGCCGCCCGGGCAGCAGCCGGATCGCCGAGGTGCACGGCCCGCAGGACCTCGCCGGCATCGAGATCGGCAGCGCCGGCAAGGCCGGGGTGGGCACCGGCGGCATGGTGACCAAGGTCGAGGCGGCCCGGATCGCCACCGGCGCCGGCATCCCGGTGGTGCTCACCGCCGCCCGGCACGCCGCCGACGCGCTGGCCGGCCGTCCCACCGGCACGCTCTTCACCCGGACCGGCTCACGGACCGCCGACCGGCTGCTCTGGCTGGCCCACGCGAGCAGCCCGCGCGGCGCCCTGCACCTGGACGCCGGCGCGGTGCGCGCGGTCGTGGAGGGCGGCAAATCACTGCTGCCGGCCGGGGTCACCGGAGTGGACGGCGACTTCGCCGCGGGTGATCCGGTGGACCTTCTTGCCGAAAACGGCCACATCGTCGCGCGTGGGCTGGTCAACTTTGATGCGAGGGAGCTGCCGCGCCTGCTCGGCCGGTCGACGCGAGACCTGGCCCAGGAACTCGGCGCCGCCTACGAGCGCGAGGTCATCCACCGGGACGACCTGGTCGTGCTGCGGGGCTGACGGGAGCAGCGTCGGACAGGAGGCCGCCGGTGGGACGCAGGCGCATGGAGGCGCTGCCCGGAGCGACGGCCGGGCCGCGGAGCCCGGGGCGGACCGCGGGGGAGCGCGGCGCCACCGTCCGTGAGCTGCGCCCGGGGATCGGCACGGGTCAGCCCGGCGAGGTCGCGCGGCCGAGCGACGCCGCGGAGGGGACCGAGCAGGGCCGGCTCTGGCACGTGGTGCTCAGCGTCGCGGGCGAGGCCACCCCGCTGGCCGCGCTGCGGGCCTCGCTGGAGCGGCTGGCGCACGACCACTCGTTCTTCCTGACGGCCCGTTACGCGGCCGACCACGCCGAGATCCGCTACTGGGAGCAGGCCCGCGACCTGCATGACGCGGCTGCCATCGCGCTGCGGCTCTGGGGCGAGCACAAGGCCAGCGCCAAGCTGCCGCCGTGGGAGATCGTCGGCCTGGAGGTGGTCGACCGGGCCACCTACCACCAGCGGGTCGCGGAGGGCTTCGGTGATCCGCCGCCGCAGCTGGGCAGCGTCCACCCGTACTAGCCGTCTCAGCGGGTGGTTGACCGGCCCGGCGGGTCCGGAGAAGTGACTACCCTGCAGGCATGACTACCGACAGCCCCGTCCTCGCCACCGCGCGCCGCGCCCGTACGGCCGCCGCCGCACTCGCCCCGCTGCCGCGCTCGGCCAAGGACGCCGCGCTGCTGGCGATCGCCGACGCCCTGGTGGCCCGCAGCGCCGAGATCACCGCTGCCAACGCGGAGGACGTCGAGCGGGCCCGGGCGGCCGGCACCCCGGAGTCGGTGGTCGACCGGCTCAGCCTCACCACCGAGCGGGTGGCCGCGATCGCCGCGGACGTCCGCCAGGTGGTCGGCCTGCCGGACCCGGTGGGCGAGGTGGTGCGCGGCTACACGCTGCCCAACGGGCTGGACGTCCGCCAGGTCCGGGTGCCGCTGGGCGTGGTCGGGATCATCTACGAGGCCCGCCCGAACGTCACGGTGGACGCCGCCGCGCTCTGTCTGAAGTCCGGTAACGCGGTGCTGCTGCGCGGCTCGGCCTCCGCCTACCGCTCCAACACCGCGCTGGTCGAGGTGCTGCGGGAGGCCGTCGCCTCCGCCGGGCTGCCGGCCGACGCGATCCAGCTGGTCCCGGGCGAGAGCCGGGACTCGGTCACCGAGCTGATGCGCGCCCGCGGCCTGGTCGACGTGCTGATCCCGCGCGGTGGGGCGGCGCTGATCAGGACGGTGGTGGAGGGCTCCACCGTGCCGGTGATCGAGACCGGCACCGGCAACTGCCACGTCTACGTGGACGCCCGGGCCGACCTCGCGGTGGCGGTGGGCATCCTGCTGAACTCCAAGGCCCAGCGGGTCAGCGTCTGCAACTCGGCGGAGACCCTGCTGGTCCACCAGGACGTCGCGGACGCCTTCCTGCCGCTCGCGCTGGAGGCGCTGGCCGAGGCCGGGGTGACCGTGCACGGGGACGCGGCGGTGCAGGAGGCGGCGGCGGGCGGCCCGGCCACGGTCGTGCCGGCCACCGAGGAGGACTGGGCGGCGGAGTACCTCTCGCTCGACCTGGCCGCCGCCGTGGTGCCCTCGCTGGACGCCGCGGTCGAACACATCCGGCGCTGGTCCTCGGGCCACACCGAGGCGATCGTCACCACCTCGCAGGCCGCCGCCCGCCGTTTCACCCAGCTGGTGGACGCCGCCGCGGTGGCCGTCAACGCCTCCACCCGGTTCACCGACGGGGCTGAGTTCGGTTTCGGCGCCGAGATCGGCATCTCGACCCAGAAGTTGCACGCCCGGGGCCCGATGGGGTTGCCCGAGCTGACCTCCACCAAGTACATCGTCACCGGCGACGGTCATGTCCGCGGCGAGGCCCGACAGACCGTCAGCGGATCCGAGTGAGCCGGTTCCAGGTTCCAAGTGCCGGGAGCCACAGACAAATCGCGCGACCGGTAATACGCTGAATCCCGTGGCTGAGGATGTGGGGGGCTTGCCGTACCCCGACGGCGCCGACCACGGTGGTGCGGACGACGAGTTCGCCACCGTGGTCCTTGATGAGGCCTTTGTCCGTTCCGCCGCCGTGCACGAGCCCAGCGCCAAGGAGCGGCAACTGGCCGCCGCCGAGGCGCGGCTGGAGCCGGAGGCGACCGTACCGGGCTGGGGGCTGGACCCACTCGGGACGGACGGGGTGCCGCTGGAGCTGCGCCCGCACCCCTCGGGCCTGGAGGACGACCGGATCTACACCGAGCCCTGGGTCGGCGCCGGGCGAACCGGCGGCCGGCGCGCGGTCCGCTGGCCGGGCTACAGCCCGCGCGGTCAGGTCGCCCAGCAGCGCTGGCACCGGCCGGTGGCCTGGGTGCTGGTGATGGTGATGGGAGTCAGCCTGGTGGCGGTCGCGGTGGCGGCCATCTACCGGGGCACCGGCGGCACGGGCAGCGCGCCCGGTCGGCGGCCCGAGGTCGGTACCAGCACGGTCGGCACCATCCCGGCGGCCGTCCCCGCCGGGCCGACGGTGTCGGCCGTGCCGCAGCCGGCCGGGTGAGTCCGGCCCGGCCCGCGGGCCAGGAACCTGCTCCCCGGGCCTCGTTCCGGACCGGCCGGCGGCTCTACCCTTGATGCATGGGTGACCCGGGTGAGCCTCCGGAGGGTGTGCCCGAGGGCGGTTCCGGAAGCGATGACGAGTATCGGTCCGTCGTTTTCGACGAGTCCTTCGTCCGTGCTGCCCGGATCACCGAACTCTCCGCCCAGGAACGGCTCGGCGGCGGCTTCTCGCACCCGGTCCGCCGCCGGCTCGGCCCACTCACCTCGCTGCCCCGGCAGGCGCTGACCCTGCTGCTGCTCATCGTGGTGGCCTTCGCCGCCGCCGTGTACTTCGGGGTCAGCGCGCCGCGCCGGGACGCCGGGCTGGCCGCCGGCACCCAGCTGACCACCGGGATCACCGCGCTGGCCCCGGCCAGCTCGACCGTGCCGGCGGTCTCCGGGCCCGACCCGTTCGGCTCGCTCAGCCCCGCGGCGGGCTACGCGGACGGCGCCGCGGGCCTCGGCCTGCCCGCGCCGACCGCCACCGCGCACTTCTCCAAGGCCCAGGTCGGCCGGGCACTGGCCGTCGTGCGCCGTTACCTGGAGGCCTCCGCGCTGTCGCCGGCGGTGTTGGTGCAGGGCGACACCTCGCCGGTCCGGGTGCTGCTGGCGCCGGCCGCGACGGGCCAGTTCGACGACAGCCTGGCCACGCCCACCGACGACCAGCACCACGAGCCGACCGGCTGGCTGGTCCGCTTCGACCCGGCCAGGGTCGCGTTGGCCTCGGACAACGTCAAGGTGGCCGGCAAGGTCACGGTGACCGAGGCGGACGCCGCCACCCTGGAGATCACCACCGACCACACCATGGTCTACGCCCTGCGGCCGGCCGGGACGGCGGTGAGCGGGCCGGTGAGCCTCTACTCCGTCCGCCGCGAGCTGCACTTCTACCTGGACGGGACGGACGTCGCGGCCGGCCAGCTGCAGCCCGTGGACGCGGTGCTGCAGGCCGGGCCGACCGCCTGCGGCAGCGTCCAGACCAGCTACCTCCAGCCGCTGCTGGCGGGGCCCGCCGGGCCGGCCGCGGGGGCGCCGGGCGCCGTCAACCCGGGCGACCGCTCGCAGCCGGCCTGGCAGCGGTGCTCGGTGCTGGCGCCCGGGTTCTGAGGGTCGCGGCTACTTCTCGTCGGTGCCCTGCGGGGCATCGGCGTCCCGCGGAGCCGAGCCGCGCGCGCCGGCGAAGGTGTCGCGGAGCTTGCCGCCGACCGAGCCGGCGCCGTCCGCGATGTCGCGCAGCAGGCCGAAGAGCGGGTCCCTGCTGTCCTTGATGGACTTGCCGTAGGAGTCCGCCGCGGCCTTCCACTGCTCGGAGACCGAGGTGTCCGGGTCGTCCTCGCGGCGCGGGTAGGCGCCGGCCAGGATCGAGCGGTACTCCTCGCCCTCCGACCACTGCTTCAGCTTGGCGACCCGGACCACCGCGAACGGGTGGGTCTGCGGCAGCACCTGGAGCAGCTTGAGCACGCCGTCGCGCAGGTCGCCGGCCTTCTCGTACTCCTCGGCCTGCTCCAGGAACGCGTCCACGTTCATCTCGCCCAGCCGGTGGCCGCCGGCCAGCTTCATCAGCCCGCGCATCGCCGCCTGCGGGTCCTGGCCGACCAGCAGACCCGCCCGGTCGCAGGAGAGTTCCGCCTTGCGGAACCACTCCTTGAGCGCGCTGACCAGAGCGGTGATCGCCAGGTTGCCCAGCGGGATCCAGCCGACCCGGCTGGCCAGGTTGGTGAGGATCAGCAGCATCGTCCGGTAGACCGCGTGGCCGGACATCGCGTGGCCGACCTCGTGGCCGATCACGGCCCGCAGCTCCTCCTCGTCCATCAGCTCGACCAGGCCGGTGGTCACCACGATGACCGGGCTGTCCATGCCGATGCACATCGCGTTGACGTCCGGATCCTGGGTGACGTAGAGGTCGGGCACCCGCTCCAGGTCCAGCGTGTACGCCGCGTCCCGGACCATGTCGTACAGCTCCGGGAACTGCCGCTCGGAGGTCTTCACCGCCGTGGCCAGGAACATCAGCCGGACGCTGCGCTCGGAGACCAGACCGGCCAGCTTCTTCAGGACCTCGTCGAAGCCGCTCAGCCGGCGCAGCGAGACCAGCGCGGAGCGGTCGGCCGGGTGCTCCCAGGCCCGGGTGGAGATGCCGGCGAAGCGCTGCCGCCGCCTGCTCGGGGTGTTGTCGCCGGTGTCGGGGCGGTCACTGCCGCGGTTGGACGTGGTCATGCTCTGAGTACCTCCTGCTCGACGCCGGTCCCGGCGGTCTGCCGGCCCCCGCTGCTCGACAACGTGTCTGCCCTGCGTACTCGTCCCCGGACTCAGCGTACGACCTGCGGGGGCGGTGGCTGCCGGCCGGGAGACCCGGGGCTACGCTGGATTTCCCAGCGACAACACCCCTAGGAGCTCCCCCGATGTCCCCTGAAGCCCTGGTGAACCTGGCAGCGATCTCCAATGCTCCGGGCCCGGGTCTCTTCCTGCGCCTTGTCGTGCTGGGCTCGATGGTCGGCGTCTGCCTGCTGGCGTGGATCATGGTGCGGGCCCACCGCGACGACGAGTGACACCTCACCCAAGGTCAGACGCGGGGAGCCGCCGAGCGGTTGCCGCGGGCGGCCCCGTACGATGACCCCGCGGCCGTCCCGGTCGCCGGGACCCGCGCGCTGGCCCGCCACCGAGTCGAGAAGGCCCTGCCGATCATGACCCACGCCGCTCTGCCCGCCCTCAGCACCCTCGCCGAGGGGGGCAACCACCCCAGCCTGCAGCCGGCGCTGACCGGCGGTAGCGCGCTCTTCATCCTGCTGCTGCTGCTCTTCATCACCACCCGGTTCAACAAGGACCGCTGACCCGCGCGGTCCGCAGGGGAGCGCCCGGTCCACCGGACGCTCCCTTCGGCGTACGCGGTGGGCGGGGCGATCGGCCGCCATTCGGGTCGCGTAAGGTGTGGCGGCATGGGAGAGAGCAGGCCGACAGCGAACCGGCGGCGCGAGCGGCTCGGCGTGATGGGCGGGACCTTCGACCCGATCCACCACGGTCACCTGGTCGCCGCCAGCGAGGTCGCCAGCGCGTTCCACCTCGATGAGGTGATCTTCGTGCCGACCGGGCAGCCGTGGCAGAAGAGTGACACGACGGTCTCGTCCGCCGAGGACCGCTACCTGATGACGGTGATCGCGACCGCCGAGAATCCGCAGTTCTCGGTCAGCCGGATCGACATCGACCGCCAGGGCCCCACCTACACCGTGGACACCCTGCGCGAACTGCGCGCCCTGCACCCCGACGCCGACCTGTTCTTCATCACCGGCGCGGACGCGCTCGCCCAGATCCTCTCCTGGCGCGACGCCGAGGAGCTCTTCTCGCTCGCCCACTTCATCGGCTGCACCCGTCCGGGGCACACGCTCTCGGACGCCGGCCTGCCCGCCGGTGGGGTGTCGCTGGTCGAGGTGCCCGCGCTGGCCATCTCCTCCACGGACTGCCGGGACCGGGTGGCCAAGGGTGAGCCGGTCTGGTACCTGGTCCCGGACGGAGTGGTCCGCTACATCGACAAGCGGGCGCTCTACAGGAACGCCGGCTGATCCGGCAGGCTGCGGACGTACGACGGCGGGGCGGCAGCCCGGCCCACACGGAAGACCTTGAGGGACGGCGTGACCGGAACGGCAGACCGCAGGGGGCCCGAGAACGGCGACTGGTCCGGCGGGCAGCACCCGCAGGCCCAGCAACAGGGGTACGAGCAGCAGCCGTACGACCCGTACCAGCAGCAGTCGGTCTACGACGGCTACGGGCAGCAGCAGGGCTACGTCCAGCCCTACCAGCAGCAGGGGTACGAGCAACAGCCGTACGACCCCTACCAGCAGCAACAGCAGCCGGTCTACGACGGGTACGGGCAGCAGCAGGGCTACGTCCAGCCCTACCAGCAGCAGGGGTACGAGCAACAGCCGTACGACCCGTACCAGCAGCAACAGCCCGTCTACGAGGCCTACCAGCAGCAGGCCTACCAGGCGCCCGCCGCTCCGGTCGCCCCCGCCGCCCCCGTCACGCCGGTGCCCCCGCGCCCGCGCCCGGCTCCCGGGGCGGAGTCGGCGAGTACCCCGTCCGAGCAGGTCGGCGGCCGCCGCAACATCCCGCAGCAGAGCCGGGAGAGCAGCCAGGACCCGTACCAGACCGGCGAGTTCACCTTCGTCGACGAGCCGGCCGAGGAGTCCGAGGACGTCATCGACTGGCTGAAGTTCGCCGAGTCGCGCACCGAGCGGCGTGACGAGCGCCGCCGCAGGCTGCGCACCCGGGTGATCGGCGCGGCGGTGGCCCTGGTGCTGCTGGCCGGCGGCGGCGCCGGCTACCTCTGGTACGCCGGCGCCTTCAGCGGCTCGCAGAGCGCCGCGGCGGCCGCCGGGTCGCGCAGCGTGATCGTCGTCCACCTGCGTGACCTGCAGGGCAACGTCAGCTCCGCGCTGCTGGTCAACGACGCCGCCGGGCACAAGGGTTCGGCCCTGTTGCTGCCGGACGACCTGATGCTGCCGTCCACTGGTGAATCGCCCGCCACCCCGGTCAACAAGGCGCTGGACGCGCTCGGTGCGGCCCCCACCCGGGACGCCCTGAGTAGCCTGCTCGGCGCCCCGGTGGCCGGCACCTGGCGGCTGGACACCCCCTACCTGCAGCTGCTGGTCTCCCAGCTCGGTGGGATCAAGGTGGACACCAACGCCCAGATCCTCGGCCCGGACGGCAAGGTGCTGGTCGAGCAGGGCAGCCAGCGCACCCTGACCGGCCAGGCCGCGGTGGCCTACGCCACCTACCAGGCACCCGGCGAGGGCCCGGACGCCCGGCTGGCCCGGTTCGGCCAGGTGCTCGACGCTCTGATCAACACCCTGCCCACCGACCTGCCGGACACCACCGACGACGTGAACCGGATGAACGCCGTGCTGGACCCGTCGCTGCCCGCGAAGGCGCTGGCCGGGATCCTCACCGAGCTCGCCCAGCAGGCCAAGGCCGGCCACTTCGGCTCCACCACGCTGCCGGTGAAGTCGGACGGCTCGCTGGACGCCAACACCGCCGGCCCGGTGGTCAGCCAGGTGCTCGGCGGCACCGTGCACGCCGCCGCGGTGACCAACGCCCCGGCCCGGGTCGGCATCCTGGACGCCAGCGGCAACGCCCAGGCGGCGCAGGCCGCCCAGATCCAGATCATCAACGCCGGCCTGAACTTCGTGGCCGGCGGGGGCACCGCGCCCAGCCCGCAGGCCAGCACCGAGATCCGTTACACCGACGACTCCCGGGCGGCCGCCGCGAAGGCGCTGGCGACCACCCTCAACCTGCCGCCGAGCGCGGTCCAGAAGACCACCAACCCGCAGACCGTGGACATCCTGGTGGTGCTCGGAAAGGACTACCAGCCGCCCCAGCAGTAGCCGGCCCCCGGACATCCGGCCGGGCCGGTGGCGCCGGCGTGAGATCCTGGGAGGCGAGAGAACGCCACCGAGCCGGAAGAACACCGTGACCGCAACAGACCGCTCGCAGGAAATGATCACCGTCGCCGCACAGGCGGCGGCCGACAAGCTGGCCCACAACGTGATCGCCTTCGACGTCAGCGACGTGCTGTCGATCACCGACGCCTTCCTGATCGCGTCGGCCGCCAACGACCGCCAGGTCAAGGCGATCGCCGAGGAGATCGAGGACCAGCTGCGCGAGCGGCTGGACATCAAGCCGGTGCGTCGCGAGGGCGAGCGCGAGGGCCGCTGGATCCTGCTCGACTACCTGGACATCGTGGTGCACGTCCAGCACGCCGAGGAGCGCTCCTTCTACTCGCTGGACCGGCTCTGGAAGGACTGCCCCGAGCTGCCGCTCCCCGAGGACGCCCTGGCCACCCGCAACCGTCCGGAGGAGGCCGTCACCGACCAGGCGGGCAACGCCGTCGGCTTCATCCAGGACTTCAGCTGACCGGCCGGGCGGGGGGACCGCGGATCGTCTTCTGGCGGCACGGCCAGACCTCCTGGAACCTGCAGTCGCGCTTCCAGGGCAGCACCGACATCCCGCTGACCGAGGCCGGGCTGTCCCAGGCCAAGCGGGCCGCCCGGCTGCTCGCCGGACTGCGCCCGGACCGGCTGATCTCCTCCGACCTGCAGCGGGCCGTCGACACCGCGGGTGAGCTGGCCCGGTTGACCGGGCTGGAGGTGAGCCACCACGAGGGCCTGCGGGAGACCTACGCCGGCGAGTGGCAGGGCCTGACCAACGCCGAGATCCGGGCCCGCTACCCCGAGCAGTACGCGGCGCACGGCCGTGGCGAGCCGGTGCGGCGCGGTGGCGGCGAGCTGAGCACCGAGGTCGCGGACCGGTCGGTGCCGGTGGTCCTGGAGGCGGTCGAGAAGCTGCCCGAGGACGGCACGCTGGTCGTGGTCAGCCACGGCGGCACCATCCGCACCATGCTCGGCCGGCTGCTCGGCCTGGAGCCGATGCAGTGGGAGTGCTTCGGCGGCCTGTCCAACTGCTGCTGGTCGGTGCTCGGCCAGGGGATCCGTGGCTGGCGCCTGCTGGAGCACAACGCGGGCACCCTGCCGGAGCCGGTGATGGGCGACGACACCTGAGGCCCGGCCTCAGCGGGAGTGGACGGCCTGGACCCCGGGATTTCGTAGTTCCGGGCCTGACCAGCTAGAGTCTTCCTCGTTCGCAGGAAAGAACGCGGCCCGGTCCGGGCGGCGGGGCTTCCTCCGAGGGGCTGTAGCTCAGTTGGTAGAGCGCTTGCATGGCATGCAAGAGGTCCGGGGTTCAATTCCCCGTAGCTCCACTCCGCACCCGGGGTCCGTGAGGGCCTGGCGTGTCGCGGGGCTGTAGCTCAGTTGGTAGAGCGCTTGCATGGCATGCAAGAGGTCCGGGGTTCAATTCCCCGTAGCTCCACAACGGATCGAAGGCCGGTACCCGATGGGTGCCGGCCTTCGTCGTCGTCCGGTCCGGTGGTGCGCCGCCCGGCCGGGGCGGTGCGGGAACCGATTCGTGGAGCACCCCGCCGACCGTGTAAAGTAAGACGTGTCGCCGCGGGAAACCGCCGGTGGCAAAAAAATGCACATGGGGCTGTAGCTCAGTTGGTAGAGCGCTTGCATGGCATGCAAGAGGTCCGGGGTTCAATTCCCCGTAGCTCCACAGTCGGCCGAGGGCCGCCTCCCGGTAGGGGAGGCGGCCCTCGGCCGTTCGTTCCTGCCGCTGCTTCAGACCGAACGGGCCGGCAGCGGCTTCGGACGGGACGTCAGGCGCGGCAGCACCGCGGCGGCCACGGTGATCGCGCCGAGCACCAGGAACGCCGTCCGGTAGCCCGAGTCCGCGGCCAGCCGGGAGACCAGCAGCGGCCCGGCGATCCCGGCGAGGCTCCAGCCGACCAGCATCAGCCCGTAGATCGCGCCGGCGTGCGCCAGGCCGAAGAACTCGGAGGCCGTGGCCGGCATGGTGGCGAACCCGCCGCCGAAGGAGAGGCAGACCAGCGCGGCCAGGGGCAGGAAGAGCGCCGGCGAGCCGACCTGGGAGAGCGCGATCAGGCCGAGGCCCTGGGTGAGCAGCATCAGCACGAAGGCGACCATCAGCCCGGTGCGCCCGGAGAGCCAGCCCCAGAGCGGGCGGCCGACGGTGTTGAAGACGCCCAGCGCGCCGGTCAGCGCGGCCGCGGCGGTCGGGCTGAGGCCGGTCAGGCTGCCGGCCGCGGGGGCGACCACCGCCAGCATGCTGATCCCGGCGGCGGTGTTGCAGAGCAGGATCAGGGTCAGCAGGTACCACTGCGGCGTGCGCAGCGCCTGGCCGGGCCGGTGGCCCGGGGCGGCGGACTGCGCGGGGAGGACCGCCGGCTTCGGCGGGTTCCGGAAGAACGCCGCGCCGGTCAGCGTGGTCAGCAGGAAGAGGCCGCCGAGGACCAGCAGCGCGCGGGCCGGGTCGGCGGAGTAGTGCGCCACCAGCGCGCGCATCAGCGGCGCGCCGAGCACCGAACCGAGCCCGAAGCCACCGGTGGCCACCCCGGCCGCCAACGCCCGGTGCGAGGGGAACCAGCGCTGCAGCAGGGTGGTCGGCACGATGTACCCCAGGCCCAGCCCGAACCCGCTGACCACGCCGTAGCCGAGCAGCACCAGCCAGAAGTCGCCCCGGCCGTCCGCGCAGCCGGCCAGCAGGAACCCGCCGGCGTAGAGCGCCCCGGCGAGCAGCGCGATCCCGCGCGGCCCGCGGCGGCCCATCAGCACGCCGCCCAGCACGGTGCCGAGGAAGACCAGGGCGTGCATGGTGGCGAACGGCAGCCCGGCCTCGTCCCGGCCCAGCGCGAAGCCGCTGTGCGGGGACTGCAGGCCCGCGGAGAGGATGCTCCAGGAGTAGACCGAGCCGTAGGCGAGCTGGTTGAGCACCACGGCGGCCGCCACCAGGCCCCGGCGGCGGCCGATCCGCCGGCGTGGCCTGGGTGTGGTCGGCGGCACGGCGAGGGGGTGGAGCAGAGTGGCAGAGCGCAGCAAGAGGTCACCGCTTCCGGGAGAGCCAGGGGGTTTCGGGCTGTGTTACGGCGAATGAGCACGCTCGGTAACGCCACCACCGGTGAAGCGGACCAAACCGGGTGAATGTGTTGGGCCGTTCGGCTGTATGTGCGCACGGAGAGTCACTTAACCTGGTAGCGCAAGTGTCCTGAACCCGCGCGGCCGCTAACGTCGTCCCCATGGCCGACCTCGCGCGCAAGCGGAACGAAGAGCTGGCCCGGCTGCTGCACCAGCTCGTCTGGAGCCCTGAGCGGCTGGCCCGCGAGGTCAACCTGATGTTGCCGCCGGCGATGGCGATCAGTTCCACCGCGCCCTACAAGTGGCGCGACCGCGGCATGGTGCCGAGGGCCCCGCACGACCAGACCGTCTGCGAGGTGTTGAGCCGGGCCGCCGGCATCGCGGTGACCTACGAGCAGCTCTGGGGACGGATGGGCAGCCACCGCGGCGCCAAGGTGCTCTCGCCCCGGCTGCTCACCGACCCGTGGACCGCCGACACCGCGCAGACCGCACTGCGCGAGGCCGGGGCGGACGCCGCGCCGGTCCGGCTGACCGACCTCTTCCGGGGCGACGAGCTGGAGCGGGCGGCCCGGCACTGGGCCTCGCCGCCGCCCCGGGTCACCGGCGGCGAGGGCGCGCTGGCGATCGCCCCCGAACAGCTGGCCGACCTGCGGCGCAGCCACGACGGCAAGCAGCGGCTGGAGCGCTGCTGCGGCGGCGGCCTGGTGGTCGGCGCGGCCCGGTCCGAGCTGGCGATGGCCGGCAAGCTGCTGGAGCTGGGCTCGTACGCCTGGGACGAGCGGCTGGGCCGCTCGCTGTACGGCGCGGCCGGGCGGCTGGCCCGGCTGGTCGGCTGGGCCAACTTCGACCTCGGCAACGAGGCCGCCGCGCAGCGCGCCTTCGTCGCCGCGCTGCGGGCCGCGCACGTCTCGGGCGACCTGCGGCTCGGGCTGAGCGTGGTGGGCTGCCTGGCGGTGCAGGCCACCCACAACCCGGTCGCCCGCGGCCTGGACGCGGTGGCGATGCTGGGCGCCGCGCTGGAGGTGGCCGGGCCGCGGGTCACCCCGTGCGAGCGGGCGCTCCAGCTGGGGCGGATCGCCCGGGCGCACGCCCGGCGCGGCGAGCGGGACGGTGCCGAGGCGGCCGCCGAGCGGGCGTTCGGCGAGCTCGGGGACGACCCGGAGCGGCCGCTGGAGCGGGCCGACCTGGCCGGGATGGTGGGGGAGGCCTACCTGCTGCTGGGCGACCACGGGCGGGCCCGGCCGCTGCTGGACACGGCGGTCGGCGGGCTGACCGCCGAGCGGGCCCGGGCCCGGGCACTCCTGCTGGTCCGGCTGGCCGACTCGTACCGGCAGACGGGGGAGCGCGAGGCGGCCGTGCGGACCGCCGACCAGGCCCGCCGGCTGGCCGCCGGCATGCAGTCCGGCCGGGTCGCCCGGGCGCTGCGCGACCTCGACGCCGAGCTGCGCCGGGCGTCCTAGCCGCCGTGGCGGGGCCGCTACCGGTCGCCGGTTAGGCTCGGTGCCGGCAGCCCGCGCGACCGGGCGGACAGGAAGGGTGGCACATCTCCATGAAGGTACTGATCTCCGGCGGCGCCGGTTACATCGGCAGCACCGTCGGCTCGGCCTGCCTGGACGCCGGGATCACCCCGGTCGTGCTGGACAGCCTGGTCACCGGCCGCCGTGAGTTCACCGACGGCCGGGCCTTCTACCAGGGCGACATCGCGGACGGCGAGCTGGTCGACCGGATCTTCGCCGAGCACCCGGACATCGCCGCGGTGGTGCACTGCGCCGCGCTGATCGTGGTCCCCGACTCGGTCGGCGACCCGGTCGGCTACTACCGGGCCAACGTCGCCAAGAGCCTGGAGTTCGTCGGCCACCTGATCCGCAACGGCTGCGGTCGGATGATCTTCAGCTCCTCCGGCTCGATCTACCAGCCCGGCGAGGACTTCAGCGTCGACGAGGAGTCCGTGATCGCCCCGCAGAGCCCGTACGCGCGGACCAAGGCGGTCTGCGAGGGGATGTTCGCGGACATCGCGGCCGGCGAGCCGATCCGGATCCTGTCGCTGCGCTACTTCAACCCGATCGGCGCCGACCCCGGGCTGCGCACCGGTCTGCAGGTGCGCCGGCCCAGCCACGCGCTCGGCAAGCTGATCGAGGCGCACGAGGAGGGCGTGCCGTTCCGGATCACCGGGACCGACTACCCGACCCGGGACGGCTCGGGGATCCGCGACTACGTGCACGTCTGGGACCTGGCCGCCGCGCACGTGGCCGCGCTGCGGACGTTCGACGAGGTGCTGGCCGGCCCGGTCCGCTCGTCCGTGATCAACCTGGGGACCGGCACCGGGACCACCGTGACCGAGCTGGTCACGGCGTTCAACAGCGTGGTGGAGCGGCCGGTCGCGGTGGTCGAGACCGAGCGGCGGCCGGGCGACGTGGCCGGCGCGTTCACCCGCAGTGACCGGGCCAAGCGGCTGCTCGGCTGGGAGCCGGAGTTCGGCATCGCCGACGGGATCCGCGACTCGCTGCGCTGGGCGGAGGTCCGCGACCAGCGGCTGGCCCCCCGCGACTGACGGGCCCGCACCGCCCGGGGCCGTGGCGGCCCGCTCGCCACGGCCCCGGCGTGCCTGGGGTACCCTGACCCCATGCGAACCGTGCGCCTGCTTCTTAGCCGGCCGCGCTGACCAGCACCGGCCGACCCGTCAGGGCAGCGCCGGAGTCAGCGTGGCGTCCCCTCCTGCGAGGGGCTTTTTTGTTTCCCCGGCCAGTTTCCGCGGCTGCCCGGGCGCGCGGCGCGGTCACCGCGGCGGCGCGGCCCGCCGGCTGACGATTCGCAATCTGACAGATGGAGCCTGAAGGACCATGAGCGAGACGACCCCTGCCGCCGGAGCCACCGAGCCCGCCACCGAGCCGTTCCGATACTCCGCCGCCCTGGCAGCCGACATCGAGTCACGCTGGCAGGACGTCTGGGAGAAGGAAGGGACGTTCAACGCGCCCAACCCGGCCGGGCCGCTGGCCGACCCCGCCGCCGGCGACGTCACCACGAAGCCGCACAGCTTCATCATGGACATGTTTCCGTACCCGTCCGGAGCCGGTCTGCACGTCGGGCACCCGCTGGGCTACATCGCCACCGACGTCTACGCCCGCTACCAGCGGATGACCGGGCACAACGTCCTGCACACCCTGGGCTACGACGCCTTCGGCCTGCCCGCCGAGCAGCACGCGGTCGCCACCGGCGTGCACCCGCGGGTCTCCACCGAGGCCGCCATCGCCAACATGCGCGCCCAGCTGCGCCGGCTGGGCCTGGGCCACGACGCGCGCCGGTCGATCTCCACCATCGACCCGGAGTACTACCGCTGGACCCAGTGGATCTTCCTGCAGATCTTCAACTCCTGGTACGACACCGAGGCCGGCCGGGCCCGCCCGGTCGCCGAGCTGATCGCCCAGTTCGAGAGCGGCGCCCGGCCCACCCCGGACGGCCGCGCCTGGGCGGAGCTGTCCGGTGTCGAGCGGGACGAGCTGCTGGGCGAGTACCGGCTGGCGTACGCCAAGGAGGTGCCGGTCAACTGGTGCCCCGGCCTGGGCACCGTGCTGGCCAACGAGGAGGTCACCGCGGACGGCCGCTCGGAGCGCGGCAACTTCCCGGTCTTCAAGTCCAAGCTGCGCCAGTGGATGATGCGGATCACCGCCTACGGCGACCGGCTGATCGCCGACCTGGACCAGCTGGACTGGCCCGAGGCGATCAAGCTGCAGCAGCGCAACTGGATCGGCCGCTCGGAGGGCGCCCGGGTGGACTTCCCGGTCGCCGGTGACCGGGCGATCACCGTCTTCACCACCCGCCCCGACACCCTGTTCGGCGCCACCTACATGGTGCTGGCCCCCGAGCACGAGCTGGTCGACGCGATCGTCCCGGCCGCCTGGCCGGCCGAGACCCACAACGACTGGAAGGGCGAGGCGCACACCCCGGCCGAGGCGGTCGCCGCCTACCGGGCCGCCGCCGCCGCGAAGTCGGACGTCGAGCGGCAGATGGACGCCAAGGTCAAGACCGGCGTCTTCACCGGTGCCTACGCGACCAACCCGGTCACCGGCAAGCCGGTCCCGGTCTTCATCGCGGACTACGTGCTGACGGGCTACGGCACCGGCGCGATCATGGCGGTACCGGCCCACGACCACCGCGACTTCGCCTTCGCCCGAGCCTTCTCGCTGCCGATGCGCTGCGTGGTGCAGCCGACCGACGGGCGCGGCGATGACCCGCTGAGCTGGGACGACGCCTTCGACACCTACGACTCGACGATCGTCGGCTCGGCCAACGGCGAGATCTCGCTGGACGGCCTGTCGGTGACCGGGGCCAAGGCCCGGATCACCGCCTGGCTGACCGAGCGCGGCATCGGCGAGGGCACCGTCAACTTCCGGCTGCGCGACTGGCTGTTCAGCCGCCAGCGGTACTGGGGCGAGCCGTTCCCGATCGTCTACGACGAGGACGGCGTGATGCACGCGCTGCCCGAGTCGATGCTGCCGGTCGAGGTCCCCGAGGTGGAGGACTACTCGCCGCACACCTACGACCCGGACGACGCGGCCAGCTCGCCGAAGACCCCGCTGTCCCGCAACGAGGACTGGGTCAACGTCGAGCTGGACCTGGGCGACGGCGTCAAGCGCTACCGCCGCGAGACCAACACCATGCCCAACTGGGCCGGTTCCTGCTGGTACGAGCTGCGCTACGTCGACCCGGTCAACCCGGAGCGAGTGGTCGACCCGGCCAACGAGCGGTACTGGCTGGGCCCGACCGAGCAGAAGCCGGCCGGTGGCGTCGACCTGTATGTGGGCGGCGCCGAGCACGCGGTGCTGCACCTGCTGTACGCGCGGTTCTGGCACAAGGTGCTGCACGACCTGGGCCACGTCTCCTCGGTCGAGCCGTTCCACAAGCTGTTCAACCAGGGCATGATCACCGCCGACGTCTACCGCGACGACCGCGGCTTCCCGGTGCCGGCCGCCGAGATCGAGGAGCGCGACGGCGGGTACTTCTGGCAGGGCCAGGCCGTCAGGCGCGAGGCCGGCAAGATGGGCAAGTCGCTGAAGAACGCGGTCGCCCCGGACCAGATCTGCGACGAGTACGGTGCCGACACGCTGCGGCTGTACGAGATGGCGATGGGCCCGCTGGACGTCTCGCGGCCGTGGGACACCCGCGCGGTGGTCGGCTCCTACCGCTTCCTGCAGCGGCTGTGGCGCAACGTCGTCTCGGAGAGCACCGGCGAGCTGGTGGTCACCGACGAGCCGGCCGACGAGCCGACGCTGCGCGCGCTGCACAAGGCGATCGACGGCATCCGCGGCGACATGGCCGGACTGCGCTTCAACACGGCGGTCGCCAAGGCCATCGAGCTGAACAACTTCCTGGTCAAGCGCGGCAGCACGCCGCGCGAGGTGGCCGAGCAGCTGGTGCTGCTGGTCGCGCCGCTGGCGCCGCACATCGCCGAGGAGCTGTGGCGGCGGCTGGGGCACCAGGAGTCGCTGGCCTTCGCCGACTTCCCGGTGGCCGACCCGGCGTACGTGGTCGACGAGTCGGTGACCTGCGTGGTCCAGATCAAGGGCAAGGTCAAGGCGCGGCTGGAGGTGCCGCCGACCATCTCGGACGCGGAGCTGGAGGCGCTGGCGCTGGCCGACCCGGCGGTGGTCGCCGCGATCGGGGAGGCGCCGGTGCGCAAGGTGATCGCGCGGGCGCCGAAGCTGGTCAACATCGTGACCGGCTGACGTAGCGCCAACCCGCTCGCGGGCCGGCCGCTCCTCGGGGGAGCGGCCGGCCCGCGTTCCGCTGTTCCGGGCGGCCCTCAGGGACATCCCTGATCCGCCCCTGATCCAGCCCCGGGGAACCCCGGGCATCCCGTTCCGGCGGACCGGCCGGCGGATACCGTGGTAACTGCACACCGGACCGGCCCACGCGGAAGGCGGCACCACCATGGAAGCGATCGGCGTACTGGTCGGGCTGGCCGCCCTGATCGGGATCAGCATCGTCGTGCTGCTGGTGGTCGCGGCGGTGAAGGCGACCAAGGCCGTCGCCGCCAAGGTCGAGCAGACCGAGGCCACCGCCCGCCGGGCCGTCGAGAACGTCACGCTGAAGGCCAGGACCTTCACCAAGCCGGGCTCGCAGGGGGAGCTCGCGGCCGTCCGGCTGGGCCTGCGCACCTCGCTCGTCAGGACCCGCGAGGTGCTGGAGAGCGGGGTCGGCGCGGACGGTCAGCTCGCCGAGGCGCTGCGGTTGCTGACCCGGCTGGACGCGCACGCGGCCGAGCTGGACGGCGAGCTGCGGATGCTGGAGCGGGAGCCGGAGCCGAGCCGGGTGGCGGCCAGGCTGCCCGAGCTGCGCGAGCGGGCGGAGCGGATCACGCGGTCGGCGGAGTCGATGCGGTGGGCGGCGCAGGACCGGATGCACCGGTTCGCGGAGGACGAGCTGAGCCGGCTGAGCGCGGAGTGCGAGAGCGAGGCGGGAGCGCTGCGGCACTGGGACACCGGGGGGTCGGCGGATGCGTCCGCGGGGCGCGCCGCCGCGGGGTCGGGTGGCACGTCGTTCGGCCGGCCGTCGTCCGGTGCGGAGGCCCGCGCCGGCATCGCCGCCGCCGTGGACCGGGCGAGCGCGGAGGACGTGCTCGGTCTGGGCGAACCGCTCGCCCGCCTCGCCCAGCGGCTGCGCAAGCCCGCACCGGGGTCGTCGACCGGCTGACCGCCCCGGCCTCGGGCCTGCCCGTTCGCCCCCCGGCCTGCGCTGTCGTCCCGGACCTCCGGGGAGTAACCTCCGGCTCATGCCCGCCGACCTCGCTCTCGTCACCGATTCCACGGCCTATCTGCCTCAGGAAGCCGTGGACCGGCACGGGATCGCGGTAGTGCCGCTGAGCGTCGTGGTGGGCGACGAGGTGCTGACCGAAGGCGTGGAGGTCTCGCCCAAGGACGTCGCCGAGGCGCTGCGCGCCAGGCGCCGGGTGACCACCTCCCGGCCCAATCCCGAGACCTTCGCCGCCGCCTACCGCGCCGCCGCCGAGGCGGGCGCCGAGGGCGTCGTCTCCGTGCACCTCTCCGCCGAACTCTCCGGGACCTGCGAGGCGGCCCGGCTGGCGGCGGCCGAGTCGGAGATCCCGGTGCGGGTGGTGGACAGCCGGATGGTCGGGATGGCGCTCGGCTACGCGGTGCTGGCCGCCGCCGAGGCCCGGGCGACCGGGCAGGGGCTGGACCAGGTGGCCGCCGCGGCCGAGCGGCGGGCCGGCCGCTCGCACGGCTTCTTCTACGTCGACACGCTCGAACACCTGCGGCGCGGCGGCCGGATCGGGACGGCCCGCGCGCTGCTCGGCTCGGCGCTCGCGGTGAAGCCGCTGCTGCACCTGTCGGGCGGGCGGATCGAGCCCCTGGAGAAGGTCCGGACCGCCTCCCGGGCGATCGCCCGGCTGGAGGAGCTGGTGGTCGAGCAGGCGGGCGAGGGGGAGGTCGACGTGACGGTCCACCATCTCGCCGCCGAGGACCGGGCGGAGCCGCTTGCCGAGCGCTTGCGCGAGCGGGTGCCGGGGTTGCGCGAGCTGTACGTGGGCGAGGTGGGCGCGGTGATCGGCGCGCACGTGGGGCCGGGGCTGCTCGCGGTGGTCCTCGCGCCGCGCTGAGCCGGGTCGGGCCGACGTCAGGGGTTGTCCACAACCCCCGGTTTATCCACAGGAATTCAACGAGTTCGGCGTCGCCGTCGTCGCCCGGCCTACCGTCGTGGCCATGCGAAGCGTCAGCACCCCTCTCACCACTCTCAGCAGCACACTCCACCCCGTCCGAGCCCGGCGCGAGGAGGCCGCCGAGGTCGCCCGGCAGCGGATGGCCCGGCTCGTCGGCTCGCCCGGTGAAGCCCCCGCCACGGCACCGGGTCCGCCCATGCTGCCGGACGACTGGCCGCACGGTTACGGTCCGGGCCGCCGGCGCCACCCGCCCGCGCCCGCACTTCCGGAGCCGGACGGCGTCTACCTCGCCGAGCCACCGCCCGTGCCGGGCTCCGCCGCCCCCGGCACGGCACCAGGGCCGCCCGCGCCGCCCGACCAGCCCGATCCGCCCGCCTCGTCCGTCCCACCCACCGCGGCCACGGTCCCGTCCACCGCGCCCACGGAACCCCCAGCATCGGTCGCGGTCCGGAGCACCCGCCCCCGGTCCCGGCTGCCCCCGTCACTTCAGCCGCTGCTCTGGGCGGATCGCCGGGCCCTGCTCGGCCTCACCGTGCTGCTCCTGCTCGCGGTGGCGTACGCGGTCCAGCACTTCTGGCTCGGCCGGCCGCAGGCGGTCGCCGTCCCGGTGGCCTCCGCCACGACCGTCGGCGCGGCCCGGCAGCTCAGCGGCCGTTCCGACGCTCCGGCGCTCCCGAGTGGTGCGGCGGACCAGCCGTCCGAGTCGCTCCCCGGCACCGCCGCGCACCCCACCGCCGACGGCACGGCAGGCCGGCCCGCCGGCGAGGTCGTGGTCGACGTCGCCGGGAAGGTCGCCCACCCGGGTGTGCTGTCCCTCTCGGCGGGATCGCGGGTCGCCGACGCGGTCCGGGCCGCCGGCGGTCCGTTGCCCGGGGTCGACACGGACGGGCTCAATCTGGCCCGGGTGCTCACCGACGGCGAGCAGGTCCTGGTCGGCGCGCTGTCCCCACCACCGGGCAGTGCCACCGCGGGGGTCGGCCCGCGGGCACCGGTGAGCCTGAACCACGCGACCGCGGCCCAACTCGACGCGCTTCCCGGCGTCGGCCCGGTCCTCGCCCAGCACATCGTCGACTACCGGGACTCCCACGGCGGCTTCCGCTCGATCGAGCAGCTCCGCCAGGTCAGCGGCATCGGCGAACGCAAGTTCGCCGACCTGAAACCGCTGCTCACCCTCTGATCCCGCCCACCCGCCACGACCTCGACCACCCGCCACCGGAGAGGCCGGAAGGACATGACGCCCACCCCCGCCGCCGTCCCGCCCGCGCCCGCTTCCGACCCCCTGCCGCCGACCACCGGCGCTCTCGCTCCCACCCCGCACCCCCGGGGCGAGGCCGACCTCCGGCTACTGCTGCCGACCATCGCCGCCTGGTGCCTCGCCGCCCTGTTGCCCGACGTCGACGCCCGGTACGCACCCCCGCTCCTCGGGATCGCCGGGCTGGCCGCCCTGCTCGCCGCGGTCCTGCTGTTCGGCTGCCTCCGCCGTCACCGATCGGCCTGGCGCCCGGGCCGGGTGCTGGCCGCCGCCGTGCTGCTGACCGCCGCGGCGGCCACCGCCTGCACGGTGCTGCACACCGCCGACCTGCACCGCGGCCCGCTTCCCGCGCTGGCCCGCACCGCCGGCACCGGTGCCCCGAACCGCGGTTCGCCCGCCCGCCCTCGGGTGATCGCCGACCTCACCATCACCGGTGATCCACGCACCCGCACCACCCACGCCCGTGGCACCGCCCCCGGACAGACCCTGCTCACCGTGGCCGCCACCGCCGACGAGGTGGCCGTTCTCCCGTCGCAGACCCGCCCGGCCGACCCCGCGGCGACCCCCGCCGCCACCCGCACCCGTACCCGGACGCCCGTCACCGTCCTGGTCCGCGCCGCGGACGTGCCCGAGTGGCAGGACCTGTTGCCGTCCACCCGGCTCGCGGTCGAGGCCCGGGTGCTCCCCGCACGGGAGGGGAGCGCGGACACCGGCGCCGTGCTGCTCGCCGAGGGGTCGCCTCGGCTGCTCGCCCGCCCCGGCACCGCCCAGCGGATCGCCGGGCGGCTGCGCGCCGGTCTGCGGCGCGCCTGCCAGGGCCTGTCGCCGGACGTGCGGGCACTGCTGCCCGGCCTGGTGATCGGAGACACCTCGGCGATGCCGGAGGAGCTGGACGAGGCCTTCCGCAGTACCGATCTGGTCCACCTCACCGCCGTCAGCGGCGCCAACCTGTCGATCGTCCTCGCCGTCCTGCTCGGCACACCGGGCCGGGTGGGTACCGCCGAGCGCGGCGGCCTGGCAGCGCTGCTGGGGGTCCCACTCCGCGTCTCGGCCCTGCTCGGGACGGTGCTGACGCTGGCGTTCGTGACGCTCTGCCGGCCCGATCCGAGCGTGCTCCGGGCGGCCGCCACCGGGCTGGTCGGGCTGCTGGCGCTGGCCACCGGCCGTCCCCGGCAGGCCGTTCCGGCGCTGGCCGGGGGCGTGCTGGTGCTGCTGCTGGCCGATCCCTTCCTCGCCCGCTCGTACGGTTTCCTGCTCTCCTCGCTCGCCACCCTGGGCCTGCTGACGCTGGGTCGGCGATGGACGGCCGCGCTCAGCGCGCGAGGGTGGCCGCACCATCTGGCGGGTGCGGTCGCCGCGGCGGCCTCGGCGCAGGCGCTGTGCGCGCCGGCGGCGGTGCTGCTGGCGCCCCGGGTGAGTCTGGTGGGCGTCCCGTGCAACATGCTCGCCGAGCTGGCGGTGACTCCCGCCACCCTGTTGGGGTTCGGCACCCTGGTGGTGGCGCCGGTCTGGCCGGCCGCGGCGCGGGTCCTGGCGGAGCTGGCGGCCCTGCCGACCGAGTGGCTCGCGGGTGTCGCCCGGTTCGGTGCCGCGCTGCCCGGCGCCGAACTCGCCTGGACTCCGGGCTGGCCCGGCGCGGTGACGCTGTCCGTGGCGATCGCGGCGGCCTGCTGGGCCGCGCCGCTGCTGCTGCCGGTACCGGCCCGGGCGGCGGTGGAGCCGGGGCCCGTCGGGTGCCCCGAATCGGGGAGCCCCGCGGCCGCCTCCCGGGGTACTCCTGCGGAGGCGGGCGACCATCACCCGGTTTCGCTCCTCCGGCCCGCCCGGCGCCGCCCGTGGTGGCGCGGGCTGCTCGTGGTGGCCGTGCTGACCATCGCCCTGATCGTGCTCCTGCTGCGGCCACCGGCCCTGGTCCGGATCGCCACCGGTTGGCCGCCGGCCGGCTGGCGGCTCGTCATGTGCTCGGTCGGGCAGGGCGATCTGGTGGTCCTGCCGGTCTCGGACGGCGTGGCGGAGGTCCCGGACACCGCGGTGGTGGTGGACGCAGGGCCCGATCCGGCGGCGGCCGACGCCTGTCTGCGCGGCCTCGGCATCACCCGGGTGGCCCTGGTCGTGCTGACCCACTTCCACGCGGACCACAGTGAGGGTCTGCCAGGTGTGCTGCGGAACCGCGCGGTGGGTGCCGTCGAGACCACCACGCTCGGCACACCGCCCGGTGAGCAGGCCAGGGTGCTGGGTTGGGCGGCCGCGGCGCACGTCCCGGTGGTGCGGGCCGTGCCGGGGGAGCACCGGACGGCCGGGCCGGGGCTGTCCTGGGACGTCCTGTGGCCGGCCGGACCGCTCGGGCCGGCGACCCCGGGGGCGAACAACGCGAGCATCGCGCTGCTGGTCCGTTCGGCCGGGCTGCGGCTGGCGCTGCTCGGTGATCTGGAGCCGCCGGCCCAGGCGGAACTGCTCAGCCACGCTCGCCCGGGACCGGTGGACGTGCTCAAGGTGGCGCACCACGGCTCGGCCAACCAGGACTGGGCGCTGGCCGAGGCTCTGCACCCCCGGCTGGCACTGATCTCCGCGGGCCTCGGCAACCCCTACGGGCACCCGGCCGCCCGCACGGTCGACCGGCTCCGCGCGCTCGGCGCCACGGTGTTGCGCACCGACCGCTCGGGTGACCTCGCGGTGCTCGGCGACACCCCGGCCGCGCTGCACGTCCTCGTCCATCCGCACGAGGCCACCGGTGAGGTCGAGGAGAACGCCGCCCTCGACCGCCCGAACCCGTCGAGCCCGCCGGACCCGGACCCGGCCGGCACGCCGGGGCACCCCCTCGGGAGGACCGCCTCCGCCGCCTCCGCCACTTGGGCCCCCGCCGGCTCACCCGTCGTCGTGGTCCGCCGGGCGGTGTCCCTCAGCCGTCCTCTCGCCAGCCGTCGTGCTCCGCCAGCAGGGCGTCGATCTCGGCCAGCACCCGCAGGTCCCAGCCGTCCTCGGGGGCCTCCAGGACGACCAGCCACTGGGCGTCCTCGGCGTCGTCCTCACCGGCCAGGGCGTCCCGGACCAACTCGGGCTGGCCGAGCCGGGGGAGGGTCTCCGCGATCTCCTGGGCGATCTCCTCGGCCGCGTCACGGTCGGCGAGGACGAGCAACTGGCGGCCGGTGCTAACGGGCCGGTTCTCGATGTCATGGTCGGTCACCTCCCCATTGTGGCCGGTCGCGCGGGTGGACCCGGACGACCGCCGGCACGGCCACCGCCCCGCCCACCGTCGCCGTCACCGGTGCGTCGGAGCTGTCCGTACCCCGTGGGATGCTGGTACGCGATGGCCAGGAAGAGTGCACCCGATGACCTGCTCGCCCCGCTGACTCTCGCGGTCGGCCAGGAGGAGCTGCTGCTCGACCGCGCGGTCGCCCAGGTGGTGGCCGCGGCGAAGGCGGCCGACCCCGACACGGACGTGCGCGACCTCGCGCCCGGTGGTCTCCAGCCCGGCGGCCTGGCCGAGCTGACCACGCCGTCGCTCTTCGCCGAGCGCAAGGTGATCGTCGTCCGGGCGGCCCAGGACCTGAGCGCGGACTCGGTCAAGGAGGTCAAGGCCTACCTCGACTCCCCGGCCGAGGAAGTGATCATGGTCTTGGTGCACGCCGGGGGCGCCAAGGGCAAGGGCCTGCTCGACGCGGCCCGCAAGGCCGGCGCGCGCGAGGTCGCCTGCGCCAAGCTGACCAAGGCGAGCGAGCGGATCGCGTTCGTCCGCGGGGAGTTCAAGACGCTGGGCCGGTCCGCCAGCCCGGAGGCCTGTCAGGCGCTGCTGGACGCCCTCGGCGGTGACCTCCGCGAGCTGGCCGCCGCGTGCAGCCAGCTGGTGTCGGACGTCGAGGGCACGATCGACGAGCGGGTGGTCGCGCGCTACTACAGCGGCCGGGCCGAGGCGACCGGCTTCGAGGTGGCCGACCTCGCGGTGACCGGCCGCGCGGCCGACGCCCTGGAGCGGCTGCGCTGGGCGCTCGCGGTCGGCCAGCCGCCGACCGGCATCACCTACGCGCTGGCCTCCGGCGTGCGCAGCATCGGCCGGCTCGCCACCGCGGGCCGCTCGATGCGTCCGGCCGACCTGGCCCGCGAGCTGGGCATGCCGCCCTGGAAGGTGGACCGGGTCCGTCAGCAGATGCGTGGCTGGACGCCGGACGCCGTGGCGACCGCGCTGACCGCGATCGCCCAGGCCGACGCGGCCGTCAAGGGCGGCTCCGACGACCCGGCGTACGCGCTGGAGCGCGCCGTGGTCGCGGTCGCCCGTGCCGCCCGCGCGGGCGCCCGCCAGTACTGACCGGCGGCGGCCCCGCTCGGGCCGGGGCTGCCCCGGCGGTGTCCCCGCGGAGCGCGGTACCCCCCCGAACGCCGACAGGCGCCGCGGCCGTCCCGGGGAAGGGGACGAGCCACGGCGCCTGCCGTTCGAGCTGCTGCACCGCACCCGCGTGGCGAACGCAGGCCGCGTGCGGTACGTGATCGTGCACCTCGGGGGCTCCGGGTAGAGGGCCGGTCCTTCCCGAGGGGTGGTTCAGGGTGCTGCCTCCGAGTGCCTCCTCGCGCGGCGAGGCGGTCGCTCAGCGGTCGAGCGGAGGAAGACCTCAGGCGGCCTTGATGACCTGCTTGGTGATCGCCGACTTCTTGTTGGCGGCCTGGTTCTTGTGGATGATGCCCTTGCTCACGGCCTTGTCGAGGGCCTTGGAGGCCTCGCGGGCCAGCACGGTGGCCTTCTCGGTCTCACCGGCGGCAGCGGCCTCACGGGCCTTGCGCAGAGCGGTCTTCAGCGAGGACTTGACGGCCTTGTTGCGCAGGCGCGCCTTCTCGTTGGTCTTGTTGCGCTTGATCTGGGACTTGATGTTCGCCACGAAGGAGCCTCAGTCTTTGTCTGTGCGGTTCACGGGTACCTCCCGCCGGAGGCCGGGGGAGGGGGTGCACGCGGCGCTCCGGACCAGCTGAGAGGGCATGCCGAAGCGAGGTGCAGCGCCCTACGCTACCAGGGCTCCCGTCCGCCACCCAAACCGCCTGCCGCGCTCGCGCGCGACGCCCGCCAGCGCGGCCACGTGCTCGCCAGCGCGGTCACGCGCTCGCCAGCGGCTCGCCGTAGTGCTCGACCTCCGGGAACGGCGCGTAGAAGTGGTGCAGCAGTTCCCGCCACCGCCGGTACTCGGGCGAGTGGCGGAACCCCTCGGTGTGGTCGGCCACCGTCTCCCACTCCACCTGCAGCAGGAAGCGACCGCCGCGCCCCTCGTTCAGGCAGCGTCGCAGCCGCAGCGAGTGGAACCCGCGCTGCCCCGCGATCAGCGGCTTGGCCTCGGCGAAGGCCGCGAGGAACTCCTCCTCGCGGCCGGGCAGGACATCGAGCAGCGCGCTCTCCAGGATCATGCCCGCATCCTAGGAGCGAGCGCGAGCGCCCCCGCGGGGACCGCACGGGAGGACCGCACGAGGGGGCCGGACAACGGCACCGCACAAGCTGGACGGCGCGGCGCGGCGCGCTCGTGGGAAGATGGTCACAGCCATATCGATCGGACGAGACCGTCCGGTCCCCGGGAAGCGGCTCCCACCGTTCCTGCTCTCGCAGCGGAAGAGGGGGCGAGCACCCGGCCCCCGGACCAACGGAGAATCGGACCAAGGTGCCCGCGACCCCCACGAACGTGCCAGAGCCCAGCCGTACCGACCCGGCGCTGATCCGCAACTTCTGCATCATCGCCCACATCGACCACGGCAAGTCGACGCTCGCCGACCGGATGCTGCAGATCACCGGCGTCGTCGATCCCCGGCAGATGCGTGCCCAGTACCTCGACCGGATGGACATCGAGCGCGAGCGCGGCATCACCATCAAGTCGCAGGCGGTCCGCCTCCCGTGGGCCCCGAAGACCGGTGAGCACGCGGGGACGACCCACATCCTCAACATGATCGACACGCCCGGCCACGTGGACTTCACCTACGAGGTCTCCCGCTCCCTCGCCGCGTGCGAGGGCACCGTCCTGGTGGTGGACGCGGCCCAGGGCATCGAGGCGCAGACCCTCGCCAACCTCTACCTGGCGCTGGAGAACGACCTCACGATCATCCCGGTCCTGAACAAGATCGACCTGCCGGCCGCCCAGCCGGAGAAGTACGCGGCCGAGATCGCCCACATCATCGGCTGCGACCCGGACGACGTGCTCAAGGTCAGTGCCAAGACCGGCCTCGGCGTCGAGGACCTGCTCGACCACGTGGTCGCCAAGATCCCCGCCCCGGTCGGCGTCAAGGACGCCCCGGCCCGCGCGATGATCTTCGACTCGGTCTACGACTCCTACCGCGGCGTGGTCACCTACGTCCGGGTGGTCGACGGCCAGCTCACCAAGCGCGAGCGGATCGCGATGATGTCCACCGGCGCCACCCACGAGCTGCTGGAGATCGGCGTCATCTCGCCGGAGCCCAAGGTCTCCCAGGGCCTCGGCGTCGGCGAGGTGGGCTACATCATCACCGGTGTGAAGGACGTCCGGCAGTCCCGCGTCGGTGACACCATCACCTCGATGAACAAGGGCGCCACCGAGCCGCTGGGCGGCTACAAGGACCCGCGTCCGATGGTGTTCTCCGGCCTCTACCCGCTGGACGGCTCCGACTACCCGCTGCTCCGCGACGCGCTGGACAAGCTGCGCCTCAACGACGCCGCGCTGGTCTACGAGCCGGAGACCTCGGTCGCGCTCGGCTTCGGCTACCGCTGCGGCTTCCTCGGCCTGCTCCACCTGGAGATCATCCGGGAGCGCCTGGAGCGCGAGTTCAACCTCGACCTGATCTCCACCGCCCCGAACGTGATCTACCGGGTGGTCATGGAGGACGGCAGCGAGCACACCGTCACCAACCCGAGCGAGTTCCCCACCGGCAAGATCGCCGAGGTCTTCGAGCCGGTGGTGCGCGGCACCATCCTCGCGCCCAACGAGTTCGTCGGCGCGATCATGGAGCTCTGCCAGTCCCGCCGCGGCAGCCTGCAGGGCATGGACTACCTCTCCGAGGACCGGGTCGAGCTGCGCTACACCCTGCCGCTCGCCGAGATCGTCTTCGACTTCTTCGACCAGCTGAAGTCCAAGACCCGTGGCTACGCCTCGCTGGACTACGAGCCCATCGGCGAGCAGAGCGCCAACCTGGTGAAGGTGGACATCCTGCTGCACGGCGACGCGGTGGACGCCTTCTCCGCGATCGTGCACAAGGACAAGGCCTACAACTACGGCGTGATGATGGCCGGCAAGCTGCAGAAGCTGATCCCGCGCCAGCAGTTCGAGGTGCCGATCCAGGCCGCCATCGGCTCGCGGGTGATCGCCCGTGAGACGGTCCGCGCGATCCGCAAGGACGTCCTCGCCAAGTGCTACGGCGGTGACATCTCCCGGAAGCGCAAGCTGCTGGAGAAGCAGAAGGAGGGCAAGAAGCGGATGAAGATGGTCGGCCGGGTGGAGGTCCCGCAGGAGGCCTTCATCGCCGCGCTGTCGACGGACGCGGAAGCTCCGAAGGACAAGAAGTAGTACCCACCGGAACGGGCCGAGGGCCCCGGGGCAGCCGCAGCCGCCCCGGGGCCCTCGGGTTGTCCGTCCGTATCCTCCGTGCCCCGGACTGCTCCGTTCAGCGCAGCGTGCGGGCGACGTACGAGAGGATGGCCGCCTTCGTCAGCCGTCCGGCACCGCCGGTGAGCACGCTGGGCCGCATCGAGTCGTCGCCGTGGGTCAGCTGCGTCAGCCCGTCCCGGCGGCCCAGGCTCAGGCACTGGCCGGTGTAGCGGAACGCGAACGGCCGGTCGGTCCGGCCGGCCAGCACCCGGCCGAGGTACTGGCCCATCGGCAGGGCGGTCGCGCAGCCCATCCGCAGCGTGCCGGTGCCGGGCACGGTGACCGCGGCCGCGTCGCCGGCCACCAGGACCTCCGGGTGGGAGACCGACCGCAGGTGCCCGTCCACCAGGGCACGTCCGTCGGCGGCGACCGCCAGCCCGGCCTCGGTGGCCAGCGCCGGTGGCTCCATCGAGGCCGCCCAGGCCACCACGGCGGCCGGGATCGGCCCGGCCGTGGTGCGCAGCCCGTCCGGGCCGACCTCGGTCACTCTGGCCTGTGTGTGTACACGCACCCCGAGCCGGTCCAGGGTCCGCAGGACGTGCGCCCGCCCCCTGTCCGAGAGCCAGCCGCCGACCTGCCCGGCCGCGACGATCCGCACCCGCCGCTCGGGGAACGCCTCGGCGAGCTCGGTCGCCAGCTCGATCCCGGTCGACCCGCCGCCGACCACCGCCACCGAGCCCGTCCGGTCCGCACCGCGCAGCCGGTCGCGCAGCTCGGCCGCCCGTTCCATCGGGTAGGCGTGCTCGGCGGCGCCGGGGACGCCGTGCCAGGCGGTCCGGCTGCCCAGCGCGTACACCAGGGTGTCGTAGCCGACCGCCTGGCCGGAGTCCAGGAAGACCTTGCGGCCGGCCAGGTCCAGCCTGGTCACCCGGGCCGGCAGGTGGGTCACCCGCCGGCCGCGCAGCAGCCCCTCGATGGTCGGCCGCTGTTCGGGGTGGCCGGCGGCGGTCTCGTGCTGGCGGATCCGCTGCAGGAAGCGGGTCTCCGGGGCGACCAGGGCCACCGGGTGCCGCCGGCCCGCACCGCCGGCCGCGGTCAGTCCCGCGTAGCCCGCTCCGACCACCACGATCTGCTGTTCCTCGGTCATGTCGTCCTCACTCCGTGCGCCGTGGGCGTGTTCGAAGTGGGGACCGGGCAGCCGGCCGGGACGTGACAGTGACTCCGGTCACATCGGACTCCGGTCACATCGCCGGAGGGCGGGTCATCAGAGGCGGCATCAGCAGAGGGCAGCTCACCGGGCGGAAGGACAGGCGGGCGGATACGCCAACGGCCGGGCGCGGGAGGTCGGACCGGCCGACCCTCCGCACCCGGCCGCTGGACGGGTCAGTCCGTCTCCGCGACGGCCTGGGCGAACTGAGCCTGGTAGAGCCGCGCGTAGGCGCCCTCCGAGGCGATCAGGTCGTCGTGCGTGCCCTGCTCGACGATCGAGCCGTTCTCCATCACCAGGATCACGTCGGCGTCCCGGATGGTGGAGAGCCGGTGGGCGATCACGAAGCTTGTCCGGCCGGTGCGCAGGGTGGCCATCGCCCGCTGGATCAGCACCTCGGTCCGGGTGTCGACCGAGCTGGTCGCCTCGTCCAGCACCAGGATGCTGGGCTGGGCGAGGAACGCCCGGGCGATGGTGACCAGCTGCTTCTCGCCCGCGCTGACCCCGGTGCCCTCGTCGTCGATCACCGTGTCGTAGCCGTCCGGCAGGGTGCGCACGAAGCGGTCCACGTGCGCCGCCTTGGCCGCCTCGATCACCTGTTCGCGGGTGGCGTTCTCGGAGCCGTAGGCGATGTTCTCGGCGATGCTGCCGCCGAACAGCCAGGTGTCCTGGAGCACCATGCCGATCCCGGAGCGCAGCTCCTCGCGCGACATCGCCGCGATGTCCACCCCGTCCAGGGTGATCCGGCCGCCGGTGACCTCGTAGAACCGCATCAGCAGGTTGACCAGGGTGGTCTTGCCGGCGCCGGTCGGGCCGACGATCGCCACCGTGTTCCCCGGCTCGACCTTCAGCGAGAGGCCCTCGATCAGCGGCTTCTCCGGCTCGTAGCGGAACGCCACGTCCTCGAAGGCGACCAGCCCGCGCAGCTCGGCCGGCCGCTCGGGCCGCTCCGGCTCGGCGGACTGCTCCTCGGCGTCCAGCAGCTCGAAGACCCGCTCCGCCGAGGCGACGCCGGACTGCACCAGGTTGGCCATCGAGGCCACCTGGGTGAGCGGCTGGCTGAACTGCCGGGAGTACTGGATGAAGGCCTGCACGTCACCGATGGACAGCGCGCCGCTGGCCACCCGCAGACCGCCGACCACCGCGACCGCCACGTAGTTCAGGTTGCCGATGAACATCATCGCGGGCTGGATGATGCCCGAGATGAACTGGGCCTTGAACGACGAGGCGTAGAGCGCCTCGTTCTGCTGGCGGAAGATCTCGGCGGCCTCGCGCTGCCGGCCGAAGACCTTGACCAGCGCGTGGCCGGTGTACATCTCCTCGATGTGCCCGTTCAGCGCGCCGGTGGTCTTCCACTGGGCACTGAACTGCGGCTGCGCCTTCTTGCCGACCCGGGTCGCGACGACCACCGAGAGCGGCACCGAGACCAGCGCGATCAGCGCCAGCAGCCAGGAGATCCAGAACATCATCACCAGCACGCCGATGATGGTGAGCAACGAGTTCACCACCTGGCCCATGGTCTGCTGCATGGACTGGCCGATGTTGTCGATGTCGTTGGTGACCCGGCTGAGCACCTCGCCGCGCGGCTGCTTGTCGAAGTAGCTCAACGGCAGTCGGGAGAGCTTGGCGTCGACGTCGGTGCGCAGCCGGTTGACGGTCCGGTTGATCGCCCCGGCGGCGAGCCGGCCCTGCAGGGTGGCGAAGCCGGCCGAGGCCAGGTAGATCACCAGCACCCAGAGCAGCACGCTGCCGATGGCGTTGAAGTCGATGCCGTGGCCGGGGGTGAAGTGCACGGAGCCGAGCACGTCGGCGATGCCGCCCTTGCCCTGCGCCCGCAGATTCTGGATCACCTGGGCCTGGGTCAGGCCGGCCGGCATCTCGCGGCCCACCACGCCGGCGAAGATCAGGTCGGTCGCGTTGCCGAGGACCTTGGGCCCGATCACGGCGCAGCCCACGCTGAGCGTGCCCAGCCCGAACACCCCGGCCAAGGCCGCCCGCTCCGGGCGCAGTCGGTTGAGCAGCCGGTTGGCGGAGCCCTTGAAGTCCATCGACTTCTCGGTCCCCTGGCCGCCCATGAAGCGGCCCGGGCCGGCCGGGCCGCGGCGGGCGGCCGCCTCCTGCGAGCCGCCGGACTTCTTCGGGGTGGTCACGCCGCCTCCTGCTCGGTGAGCTGGGAGAGCACGATCTCCCGGTACGTCGGGTTGTCGGCCATCAGCTCGTGGTGCGTTCCGCTGCCGACCACGGACCCCTCGTCCAGCACCAGGATCCGGTCGGCGTCCCGGATGGTGCTCACCCGCTGCGCGACGATCACCACGGTGGCGTCCGCGGTCTCCCGGGCCAGCGCCTTGCGCAGCCGCGCGTCGGTGGCGTAGTCGAGGGCCGAGAAGGAGTCGTCGAAGAGGTAGATCTGCGGCTTGCGGACCAGTGCCCGGGCGATCGCGAGGCGCTGCCGCTGGCCGCCGGAGACGTTGCTGCCGCCCTGCGCGATCGGGGCCTCCAGGCCACCCTCCAGGCGCGACACGAAGTCCTTCGCCTGGGCGGTCTCCAGCGCGTGCCAGAGCTCCTCGTCGGTGGCGTCGGGCCGGCCATAGCGCAGGTTGCTGGCCACCGTGCCGGAGAACAGGTACGGCTTCTGCGGCACCAGGCCGACCGACTCGGCCAGCTTGGCCGGGTCGAGCTCGCGCACGTTCACGCCGTTGACCAGGACCTCGCCGTCGGTGGCGTCGAACAGCCGCGGTATCAGCCCGAGCAGGGTGCTCTTGCCGCTGCCGGTGCTGCCGATCACGGCGGTGGTCTCGCCGGGCCGGGCGGCGATGTCGATCCCGCGCAGCACCGGGGCCTCGGCGCCCGGGTAGCGGAACTCGACGCCGCGCAGGTCCAGGTGGCCGTGCGCCCGCAGTTCGGTGACCGGCGCGTGCGGCGGGACGACGCTGGACTCGGTGTCCAGCACCTCCACGATGCGCTCGGCGCACACCTCGGCGCGCGGCACCATCATGAACATGAAGGTGGCCATCATGACGCTCATCAGGATCTGCATCAGGTAGGACAGGAAGGCGGTCAGCGCGCCGACCTGCATCCCACCGCTGTCGATCCGGTGCGCGCCGAACCAGAGCACGGCGACGCTGGAGCAGTTCACCACCAGCATCACGGTCGGGAACATCAGCGCCAGCAGCTGGCCGACCCGCAGCGAGGTGCCGGTCAGGTCGGTGTTGGCGGTGTCGAACCGGCGCTGCTCGTGGCCGTCCTTGACGAAGGCCCGGATCACCCGGATCCCGCTGATCTGCTCGCGCAGGATGCGGTTGACAGTGTCGATCTTGGTCTGCATGCTACGGAACTGCGGGCGCAGCTGGCGGATCAGCAGCGTCACCAGGACACCGAGCAGCGGCACCGCGACGATCAGCAGCGAGGAGAGCTCGACGTCCTGGTTGAGCGCCATGATGATGCCGCCCACGCACATGATCGGTGCGGCGACCATGAGCGTGAACGTCATCAGGACCAGCATCTGCACCTGCTGGACGTCATTGGTGGTGCGGGTGATCAGCGAGGGCGCGCCGAACCGGCCGAGCTCCCTCGAGGAGAAGCTCTGCACCCGGTCGAAGACCGAGGTGCGGATGTCCCGGCCGAGCGCCATCGCGGTGCGCGCGCCGAAGAAGACGGCGCCGATCGAGCAGAGCGCCTGGACCAGGGTGACCCCGATCATCACCCCGCCGGTCCGCAGGATGTACGAGGTGTCGCCCTTGACCACGCCGTTGTCGATGATGTCGGCGTTGAGCGTGGGCAGGTAGAGCGCGGCGATGGTGGAGACGAGCTGGAGCAGTACCAGCAGTGAGATGGGTTTGGAGTAGGGCCCCAAGTGGGCCCTGAGGAGTCGGATGAGCACTCGGAAACTCTCGTTGTCGGCAGGAGGTGTGCGCAAGCTCATTCTGAGTGAACCTCTTGCGCCGGTGGTCTTACGCCGGTGGCCCGATAACCCCTAGGCTGTCGTCAGCCCTTGTTACCAGCGAGTTAACAAGTCTGTCGGGCGGACCACCCCCACACCCGCTCGGCTTCCACCCTCGGCCACCTGGTCCCCCGGAGGTCTCGTTGAGTTCAGCGCAGTCCCTGATCGGTACTGACACGATCGCCGGGCGCCCGGCCTCAGTAGCGCATCTGTTCTTCAGCAGGGTAGAGGCCACCCCTGACAATGAGGCGTACCGGTACCCGGTCCCGGTCGACGAGCACGCCGCCGACGGCGCCCCGGGCGCCGAGCAGTGGCGGTCGATGACCTGGGCGCAGACGGCGGTCCGGGTGCGGAACATCGCGGCCGGCCTGATGGCGCTGGGCGTGGAGGCCGAGGACCGGGTCGCCATCGCCTCCTCGACCCGGATCGAGTGGATCCTCGCCGACCTCGGCAACATGTGCGCCGGCGCGGCCACCACGACCGTCTACCCGAGCACCAACGCCGACGAGACCGCCTTCATCCTCGGCAACTCCGGCAGCAAGGTGCTCTTCGCGGAGAACGCCAAGCAGCTCGACAAGGCGATCGCCGAGCGCGACCGGCTGCCGGCCCTGGCGCACGTCGTGCTGTTCGACGCGCCGGCCGAGCGGCCCGCGGCAGCCGGTCTGGAGGTGCTCACCCTGGCCGAGCTGGAGGAGCGCGGCGCCGGCCACCTCAAGGAGCACCCGGAGGCGGTGGAGCGCGCGGTCGAGGCGCTCGACCGCGAGCAGCTGGCCACCCTGATCTACACCTCCGGCACCACCGGCCGGCCCAAGGGCGTCCGGCTGGTGCACGACTGCTGGGCCTACGAGGGGGTGGCCCAGCAGGAGAGCGGGATGCTGCGCTCGGACGACGTGCAGTTCATGTGGCTGCCGCTGTCGCACGTGTTCGGCAAGACCCTGATCTGCGGCCAGATCGCCACCGGCCACGTGATGGCGGTGGACGGTCGGGTGGACCGGATCATCCACAACCTGCCGGTGGTCCGCCCCACCCTGATGGCCTCCGCGCCGCGGATCTTCGAGAAGGTCTACAACGGCATCGCCGGCAAGGCCCGGACGGAGGGCGGCGCCAAGTACAAGATCTTCCTCTGGGCGGCGAAGGTGGCCCGGCAGCACGCCCGGGTCAGCCAGGAGAACCGGATCGCCACCGGCCGGGACAGCGTGCCGTTCGGGCTCGGACTCCAGCACACCATCGCCGACAAGCTGGTCTACGCCAAGATCCGGGCCGCGTTCGGCGGCCGGCTGCGCGGCTCGGTCTCCGGCAGCGCCGCGCTGGCGCCGGAGATCGGCTACTTCTTCCTCGGGGCCGGGGTGCCGATCCTGGAGGGCTACGGGCTCACCGAGACCAGCGCCGGTTCCGCGGTCAACCCGGCCGAGGACGTCCGGATCGGCACGGTCGGCGTGCCGCTGCCGGGCACCGAGGTGCGGATCGCCGAGGACGGCGAGATCCTGCTGCGCGGACCGGGCGTGATGCGCGGCTACCACGAGCTGCCGGAGCAGACCGCCGAGGTGCTGGAGTCGGACGGTTGGTTCCACACCGGCGACGTCGGCGAGCTCACCGAGGGCGGCTACCTGCGGATCACCGACCGCAAGAAGGACATGTTCAAGACCTCCGGCGGCAAGTACGTGGCGCCCAGCGAGGTCGAGGGCAAGTTCAAGGCGCTCTGCCCGTTCGTCAGCAACATCCTGGTGATCGGCAACGGCCGCAACTACTGCACCGCGCTGATCTCGCTGGACGAGACGGCGATCATGCCCTGGGCGACCGAGAAGGGGGTGCCGGGCAGGACGTACGCGGAGGTCTGCGCGACGCCCGAGGTGCGCACCCTGATCGAGGGCTACGTGCAGCGGCTCAACGGTGAGCTGCAGCGCTGGCAGACGATCAAGAAGTTCACCCTGCTCCCGCGCGACCTGGACGTCGAGCACGGCGAGCTGACCCCGAGCCTCAAGATCAAGCGGCCGGTGGTCGAGCGCACCTACGCCGACGCGGTCACCGAGATGTACGCGGGCGCCAACGAGGCCTGAGCCCCGCCCGTTCCGGTACGGCCGGCCGAGTCCGCCCGGTCGTACCGGACAATGGGGGCATGCCCTCCGCACTCCCCGACGGCGAACCCGTGCCGTCCGACGGCTCGCTGCCCGCCCACGCCCTGGCCGGAATCGGCGAGCGCCCGTTCGGTTTCTACCTCCACGTGCCGTACTGCGCGACCCGCTGCGGGTACTGCGACTTCAACACCTACACCGCCACCGAGCTGCGCTCCTCGGGCGCGGTGGCCTCGCAGGAGACCTACGCGCAGAACCTGGTCGCCGAGATCCGGCTGGCCCGCCGGGTGCTGGGCGAGGCCGAGCTCCCGGTCCGCACGGTCTTCCTCGGCGGCGGCACGCCCACCCTGCTGCCGGCCCGTGACCTGGTCTCCGCGCTGACGGCGATCCGCGACGAGTTCAGCCTGGCGCCGGACGCCGAGGTGACCACCGAGGCCAACCCGGAGTCGGTCGACCCGGCGTACCTGGCAGAGTTGCGCGAGGGCGGCTTCAACCGGATCTCGTTCGGCATGCAGAGCGCCCGCCCGCACGTGCTCGCGCTGCTGGACCGGCACCACACCCCCGGCCGGCCGGAGGCCTGCGTCGCCGAGGCCCGCGCTGCCGGCTTCGAGCACGTCAACCTGGACCTGATCTACGGCACGCCGGGGGAGTCCGACGACGACTGGCGGGCCTCGCTGGACGCCGCGATCGGCGCCGGCCCGGACCACGTCTCCGCCTACTCGCTGATCGTCGAGGACGGCACCAGGCTGGCCGCCCGGATCAGGCGCGGCGAGCTGCCGATGGTCGACGACGACGTGCACGCCGACCGCTACCTGATCGCCGAGCAGGCGCTCGCGGCGGCCGGCTACGCCTGGTACGAGGTCTCCAACTGGGCCACCACGCCGGCGGGCCGCTGCCGGCACAACGAGCTCTACTGGACCGGCGCCGACTGGTGGGGCGCCGGGCCGGGCGCACATAGTCACGTCGGGGGCGTGCGATGGTGGAACGCCAAGCACCCCGCGGCCTACGCGCAGGCGCTCGCCGAGGGCCGCACGCCGGGGCTGGGGCGCGAGGTGCTGGCCGCCGAGGACCGCCGGGTGGAGCGGATCCTGCTGGAGCTGCGACTGGTCGAGGGCTGCCCGCTCGACCTGCTCGCCCCGGCCGGCCGCAAGGCCGCCGAGCAGGCCCTGGCGGACGGTCTGCTGGCCGCCGAGGCCTTCGCGGCCGGCCGGGCCGCGCTGACCCTGCGCGGCCGGCTGCTCGCCGACGCCGTCGTTCGCGACCTGGTCGACTGACCGCGCTCAGCTGCCCGGCTGGGTGACGAAGTCGATCAACTCCTCCACCTTGCCCAGCAGCTCGGGCTCCAGGTCGCGGAAGGAGTTCACCGAGGAGAGGATCCGCTTCCAGGCGGCCGGGGTGTCCACCGGCCAGCCCAGCCGCCGGCAGATCCCCTCCTTCCACGACTCGCCGTGCGGTACCCGCGGCCAGCTGGCGATGCCCACGCTGGCCGGTTTGACCGCCTCCCACACGTCGACGAACGGGTGGCCGACCACGAGCACCGCCTCGCCGGTCACCGCCGCGGCGATCCGCTGCTCCTTGGTGCCGGGCAGCAGGTGGTCGACCAGCACGCCGAGCCGCCGCCCGCCGCCCGGGGCGAAGTCGGCGACGATGGCCGGCAGGTCGTCGATCCCCTCCAGGTACTCCACCACGACGCCCTCGATCCGCAGGTCGTCGCCCCAGACCCGCTCGACCAGCTCGGCGTCGTGCCGTCCCTCGACGTAGATCCGCGACTCGCGGGCCACCCGGGCCCGGGCGCCCGGCACCGCCAGCGAGCCGGAGGCGGTGCGGGCCGGGCGGTGCGGGCCCGGTGCGGCCCAGCCGGGCCGCACCAGGGTCACCAGCTGGCCGTCCAGCAGGAAGCCGCGCGGTACCAGCGGGAAGACCCGGTGCTTGCCGAACCGGTCCTCCAGGGTGACGGTCACCCCCTCGGCGGTCTTCTCGCAGCGCACCACCGCGCCGCAGAAGCCGGTGGCCGCCTCCTCCACCACGAGGTCGCGCTCGGCGGCCACCTCCGGCGCGGGCCGCTGCCGCTTCCAGGGCGGGGTGAGGTCGGGTCCGTACTGAGTGCTCCGCATAACCAGCGACTATAGGCAGCCTGACGCCCACTCCGGCCCGCCCGGCGCCGGCTCACAGACCCGGCGCGCCCCAGACCGGGAACCAGCGGCTGAGGTCGGACTCCACCCGCAGGTCGTTCCCCAGCATCGCCTTCACCTGCAGCTCCAGCGGGCTGTTGCGGCGCTCCCCGCCGCCCGGCATCGGGGCGAAGGGGTAGAACGTGCCGCGCTTGTACAGGTACACCAGCGCCAGCGACTGCCCGGCCTCGTTGCGGAAGCCCACCAGCGAGCAGAGCAGCTGCGGCCCGAAGCCGTTCGCCTCCAGCTCGCTGTTGACCGCGTGCAGGTCGTTGACCAGCTCCGGCAGCTCCTCCGGGGCGTGCCGGGCGAGCAGCCAGGAGTACCCGTAGTCGTCCTGGCTGGCCTCGACCGGCACCCCGCCCGAGGCGGTGTCGGCGTCCAGCAGCGCCCGCACCTGCCGCTCCACCTCGCCGAACGCCCCGCCCTCGACGGCGGCGAAGCAGACCGAGCCGCGCCCGGTCGGTTTGAAGCCGGCGGCGGCCTCCAGGGTCAGGGCCGCGGACGGCACGCCGAAGAGCTGGTCGAGGTCCGGCCGGACCGGCTTGCTCCGGCCGAGCAGCGCATCCAGGAAACCCACGGTCGTTCCTTCCTCAGGTCGGTCTCAGGGGGCTCAGCGTCCCAGCTCGGCCGAGATCTTGGCCAGCTGCTCCAGCCGCTGTTCCAGGCTCGGGTGAGTGGACATCAGCTGGCTGGCCGCCTCCCGGGCGTTCAGCGCGGGGGCGAAGTAGAAGGCGTTGTACGGCTGCGCCTTGCGCAGGTCCTGGGTCGGAATCGCGGCGATCTGGCCGGTCACCTTGGTGAGCGCCGAGGCCAGCGCGCTGGGCCGGCCGGTGAGCTGGGCGGCGGCCCGGTCGGCGGCCAGCTCGCGGTAGCGGGAGAGCAGCCGGGTGAGCAGGAAGCTGATCGCGTAGACCACCATCGACACCAGCGGGATGAGGATCATCGCGATCGCGGCGGAGTTGTCGTTGTTGTTGTTCCGGTTGTTGCCGCCGCTCATCATCCCGCTGTAGAGCGCGATCCGGGTGATCGCACCGGCCAGCACGCCGAGGAAGCCGGCCACCGTCATCACCGCGACGTCCCGGTGGGCGACGTGCGACAACTCGTGGGCGAGCACGCCCTCCAGCTCCTCCGGCTCCAGCCGGCGCAGCAGGCCGGTGGTGACGCAGACCACCGAGTTCTGCGGGTTGCGGCCGGTGGCGAAGGCGTTGGGCATGTCGTTGTTGGCGACCGCGACCCGGGGCTTGGGCATGTCGGCCAGCGCGCAGAGCCGGTCAATGGTGCCGTGCAGCTGCGGGTACTGCTCGGGGGTGACCTCGTGGGCGCCCATGGCCCGCTCGGTGATCTTGTCACTGAACCAGAACTGCGCCACGAACAGCCCGCCGGCGAGCAGCACCACGAGTGGCCAGGCCCCCCGCAGCAGCACGATCAGCACCCCGGTGAAACCGACGTACAGCAGCCCGATCAGGAACATGGTGGTGACCATCCGCCCGGTCAGACCACGGTCGGGCGCGAAGCGGGTGTGGGGGCCAGACGCCGACATGGTTGCTCCTCAGATCTTTCCGTCTAGAAACGCTATCGATGCTGCCACTTCGTCCGGTCGCAGGCACCACCCCTGCCGGGGCTTCCGCGCTCGCGCGTCGCGCCCGGTCCGGGCCCCGCCACGGGGCGGGCGCACCGGCCGGACGCGACGTGATCCGCGTGGCATCCCGGGCCAGGGCGTTCCTGCTGTCGGACCCGGGCCTTACACTGGCAGGTACCGTTCTGGCACTCTGCTGAGCAGAGTGCCAAAGCGATCAACCGACACCGCAAGGCCTGGCACCAGGACAACGCGCGAAGAGGGAGGTGCGTGCCATGTTCGACGAACCCGAGTCCGGCTCCCGACCGACCGGGCGCGAGTCGGCGTCCGACGGCCCGTCGGCCGCGAGGGCCGCACGTCCGTCCGGCGCCAGGCCCCCGATCACCCCGCGCGGGCTGGTCGAGTCGCACGGCGACATCCGTCCGCTGGACGAGCGCAAGCTCGCCGTGCTGCGGGCCATTGTGCAGGACTACGTGGGCACCGAGGAGCCGGTCGGCTCCAAGGCCCTGGTGGAGCGGCACAACCTGGGCGTCTCCCCGGCCACGGTCCGCAACGACATGGCCACGCTGGAGGAGGACGGCTACATCCAGCAGCCGCACACCAGCGCGGGCCGGATCCCGACCGACAAGGGCTACCGGCTCTTCGTCGACCGGCTGGCCGAGGTCAAGCCGATGAGCGCGCCCGAGCGCCGGGCGATCCGGCACTTCCTGGACGGCGCGGTGGACCTCGACGACGTGGTGGCCCGCACCGTCCGGCTGCTCGCCCAGCTGACCCGTCAGGTCGCGGTGGTGCAGTACCCGTCGCTGAGCCGGTCCACGGTCCGGCACGTCGAGCTGGTGCTGATCGCCCCGACCAAGGTGATGCTGGTGCTGATCACCAACACCGGCCGGGTCGAGCAGCGGGTCGTCGACTGCCCGGGCCCGGTCCGCGAGACCACCCTGGCCGACCTGCGGACCCGGCTGAACGCCCGGGCCGCCGGCTGCCGCTTCCCGGACGTGCCGGCGCTGGTCGAGGACCTCCCGGCCTCCTTCGAACCGGCCGACCGGCCGACCGTCACCACCGTGCTCTCGACCCTCTTCGAGTCCCTGGTGGAGCAGAACGAGGAGCGGATCATGCTGGCCGGCACCGCCAACCTGACCAGGTTCGGCCACGACTTCCCGCTGACCATCCAGCCGGTGCTGGAGGCCCTGGAGGAGCAGGTCGTCCTGCTCCGTCTGCTGGGTGAGACGGCGGACGCCGGGATGACCGTCCGGATCGGCCGGGAGAACGACTACGAGGGTCTGAATTCCACCTCCATCGTCTCGGTCGGTTACGGTTCGGGCGACGAGAGCGTGGCGAAACTGGGTGTGATCGGCCCGACCCGGATGGACTATCCGGGCACAATGGGGGCGGTGCGAGCGGTGGCACGGTACGTGGGCCAGATCCTGGCCGAGTCGTAGAGAAGCACCCACCTGCCGGACCCGGCAGGTGGCCGAGACCAGTCGCAAGCACTTCTACAGGCGGAACAAGCGGAGCATTTGGTGGCCACGGACTACTACGCGGTACTCGGCGTCCGACGGGATGCGGGGCAGGACGAGATCAAGAAGGCGTTCCGGCGCCTCGCACGCGAACTGCACCCGGACGTCAACCCGGACCCGAAGACGCAGGAGCGGTTCAAGGAGATCAACGCCGCCTACGAGGTGCTCTCCGACCCCGCCAAGCGGCAGGTCTACGACCTCGGCGGCGACCCGCTCTCGCCGAACGGCGGGGGCGGCGCGGGCGGCTTCGGCGCCGGCGCGGCCGGCTTCGGCTTCTCCGACATCATGGACGCCTTCTTCGGCGCCGCCTCGGGCCAGCGCGGCCCGCGCTCGCGCACCCGGCGCGGCCAGGACGCCATGATCCGGCTGGAGATCACCCTGGAGGAGGCCGCCTTCGGCACCACCAAGGAACTCCAGGTCGACACCGCGGTCACCTGCACCACCTGCAGCGGCGAGGGCGCGGCCCCCGGCACCTCCGCGCAGACCTGTGACATGTGCCGCGGCAAGGGCGAGGTCTCCCAGGTCACCCGGTCCTTCCTGGGCCAGGTCATGACCTCCCGCCCCTGCCCGCAGTGCCAGGGCTTCGGCACGGTCGTGCCGACCCCGTGCCCCGAGTGCGCCGGCGACGGCCGGGTGCGCGCCCGCCGCACGCTCACCGTCAAGATCCCGGCCGGGGTCGACAACGGCACCCGGATCCAGCTGGCCGGCGAGGGCGAGGTCGGCCCCGGCGGCGGCCCGGCCGGCGACCTCTACGTCGAGATCGCCGAGACCAACCACGCGGTCTTCCAGCGCCGCGGCGACGACCTGCACTGCACGGTGACCATCCCGATGACCGCCGCGGCGCTCGGCACCCAGGTGCCGCTGCAGACCCTGGACGGTCTGGAGGAGGTCGACATCCGGCCCGGCACCCAGTCCGGCCAGTCGATCCCGCTGCACGGGCGGGGCGTCACCCACCTGCGCGGCGGCGGCCGGGGCGACCTGATAGTGCATGTCGAGGTGCAGACGCCCACCAAGCTCGACACCGAGCAGGAGGAGCTGCTGCGCCGGCTCGCGGTGATGCGCGGCGAGGAGCGGCCCTCCGGCCACTTCGCGCCCGGCCAGCAGGGGCTGTTCTCGCGCCTGAAGGACGCGTTCAACGGCCGCTGAACCGCTTGACCGGGGTGGCCGGCCGACCCGTCGTCGGCCGGCCACTCCGGCTTCTCACCCAGAGAACCCACTTCCAGGAACGCCCATGACCGCGCCCGTCTTCGTCGTCGACACCGCCCGGCTCGCCGCCGCGACCCCCGGCACGGTGGTCCGGCTGGACGGCGCCGAGGGCCGGCACGCCGCCGCCGTCAAGCGGCTGACCACCGGCGAGGCGGTCACCCTGACCGACGGCCTGGGCCTCGGCGGGGACGGTACGGTCAGCGCGGTGCACGGCAAGGACGCGCTGGACGTCACGCTCGACGAGCTGCGCGCGGAGCCCGGGCCGAGCCCCCGGATCGTCGTCGTGCAGGCGCTGCCCAAGGGCGACCGGGGCGAGCTGGCGGTGGAGACCATGACCGAGGTCGGGGTGGACGTGGTGATCCCGTGGTCGGCCTCCCGCTGCATCACCCAGTGGAAGGGCGACCGCGGCGCGAAGGCACTGGCCAAGTGGCGGTCCACCGCCCGCGAGGCGGGCAAGCAGGCGCGCCGGCTGCGCTTCCCCGAGGTGCGCGAGCCGATGACCACCCGGCAGCTCGGCCCGCTGCTGGCCGCGGCGGCCTTCGCCGCGGTGCTGCACGAGGAGGGCGCCGAGCCGCTGGCCACCGCCGAGCTGCCCGGCAGCGGCGACCTGGTGCTGGTGGTCGGGCCGGAGGGCGGGGTCGCCCCCGAGGAGCTGGCCGCCTTCGCCGAGGCGGGCGCCCGGCCGTACCGGCTGGGCCCGTCCGTGCTGCGCACCTCCACCGCGGGGGTGGCCGCCGGCGCGCTGCTGCTGGGTCGCACCGGCCGCTGGTCCTGAGCCCGAGCCGCCCCACCCGTCGTTCGCTGTCAAAGAAAGCCCTCCGGGCCGCGGCCGTCGCGCATACCCTGACGCCGTGACGGAACCCGTGAGCACCTCCGCCGGCGCCTACCTGCGCCACCCGCACCTCCACGGCGACCTGCTGGCCTTCGTCGCCGAGGACGACGTCTGGCTCGCCCCCCTCGACGGCGGCCGGGCCTGGCGGGTGACCGCCGACCGCTTCCCGGTCGCCCACCCGCGCTTCTCGCCGGACGGCCGCCGGCTCGCCTGGACCTCGTACCGGGACGGCTCGGCCGAGGTGTACACCGCGCCGGTGGACGGCGGCCCGGCCGAGCGGCTGACCCACTGGGGCTCCGGCGGCCAGGGCCTGGTGCGCGGTTGGACCCCGCAGGGCGAGCCGGTGGCGATCACCTCCGCCGGGCAGGCCACTTCCCGCCGGACCTGGGCCCACGCCGTCCCGCTGGACGGCGGCGAGCCGCGCCGGCTGCCGTACGGGCCGGTCGGCGGGCTGGCCTTCGAGCCCGACGGCGACCGCGTGCTGCTGCTCTCCGCCTTCAGCCGGGAGCCCGCGCACTGGAAGCGCTACCGCGGTGGCACCGCCGGGAAGCTCTGGATCGGCAGCCCGGGCGGGGGAGGGTTCGTCCGCCTGCACGCCGAGCTGGACGGCAACCTGGACTCCCCGCTCTGGCTCGGCAACGGGCCCCACCGAGGAGCGAGGATCGCCTTCCTCTCCGACCACGAGGGCACCGGCCGGCTCTACTCCAGCCTCCCCGACGGCTCCGACCTGCGCGCCCATGCGCGGGCGGACGGCTTCTACGCCCGCAACGCCGCCACCGACGGCACCCGGGTGGTCTGGCACAGCGCCGGCGACCTCTGGATCCTGGACGACCTCGACGCCGCGACCCCGCGCCGGCTGGACGTCCGGCTCGGCGGCCCGCGCACCGGCCGCCGCCCGTACCCGGTGGCCGCCGCCGGCCGGCTGGAGACGGTCAGCCCGGACCGCACCGGCCGGGCCGCCGCCGTGGTGGTCCGCGGCACCGCGCACTGGCTGACCCACCGGGAGGGCCCGGCCCGGGTGCTGGACGAGACCCCGGGCACCCGGTCCCGGCTCGCCCGGGTGGTGCCGCCGACCGGCGAGGGCACGGCGCAGGGCGCGCTCTGGGTCACCGACGCGGCCGGCGAAGACGCCCTGGAGTACGCCCCGGACGCGCTGGGCCCCGAGCGTCGGCGGCTGGCCGCCGGGCGGCTCGGCCGGGTGCTCGGGCTGACCGTCTCGCCGGACGGCAAGCGGGCCGCGGTGGCCGCGCACGACGGCCGGGTGCTGCTGGTCACGCTCTCCGACGGCGCCGTGCGGGAGCTGGCCCGCAGCGCGGACGGCGAGGTCAGCGGGCTGGTCTTCGCGCCGGACTCGGCCTGGCTGGCCTGGTCGCAGCCGGCGTTGAGCCCCTGGTCGCTGCGGCAGATCATGCTCGCCGACCTCACCGGGGGCACCGTCAGCGAGGCGACCCCCCAGCGCTTCGTGGACACCTCGCCGGTCTTCACCGCCGACGGCAGGCACCTGGCCTTCCTGTCGGTGCGCAACTTCGACCCGGTCTACGACGCGCACACCTTCGACCTCGGGTTCCCCGGCGGTGCCCGCCCGTACCTGGTCACCCTGGCGGCGGACACCCCGTCGCCGTTCGGGCCGCAGCGGGCCGGGCGGCCGGCCGAGGGCGAGGACCGCGAGGAGAAGGCCGCCGACGGTGAGGAGGCGGTGGTCACCACCACCGTCGACCTGCCCGGCCTGGCGGACCGGATCGTTCCGTTCCCGGTCGAGGCCGGCCGGTTCGGCAGCCTGCGCGCGGCCCGGGACGGCGTGCTCTGGACCAGGCTGCCGCTCCTCGGCGAGCTGGGCGACGAGGCCGCCTCGCTGGACGACGAGCGGCCCGGCCCGGTGCTGGAGCGCTTCGACCTGCGCAAGCTGCGGCTGGAGCAGCTCACCGACAGCGTCGACACCTTCGCGGTCAGCGGCGACGGCAGCCGGCTCGCCGTGCTGGACGGCGCCGAGCTGCGGATCGTCCCCGCGGACCGCAAGCCCGGCGAGGACGACGAGACCCGGGTCGACCTGGAACGGCTGCGGGTCACCGTCGATCCGGCGGCCGAGTGGCGGCAGATGTTCGACGAGAACGGCCGGCTGATGCGGGACAACTTCTGGCGGGCCGATCTGGACGGGGTCGACTGGGCCGGCGTGCTGGACCGCTACCGCCCGCTGGTCGACCGGCTCGGCTCGCACCACGACCTGGTGGACCTGCTCTGGGAGGTGGTCGGCGAGCTGGGCACCTCGCACGCCTACGTCTCCCCACCCGGCTGGGGCGCCGAGCCGGGCCGCCGGCAGGGGCTGCTCGGCGCGGACCTGGTCCGGGACGGCGGGGAGTGGCGGATCGCCCGGGTGCTGCCCGGTGAGTCCTCCGACCCGCGGGCCCGCTCGCCGCTGTCCGCGCCGGGCGTCGCGGTCCGGGCCGGGGACGCGCTGCTCGCGGTCGACGGCCGCCCGGTCGACCCGGTCCGCGGACCGGCTCCGCTGCTGGCCGGCACCGCGGGTCGGCCGGTCGAGCTGGCGGTCCGCGGCGCGGACGGCACGGTCCGCCACCCGGTGGTGGTCCCGCTGGCCGACGAGGAGGCGCTGCGCTACCACGACTGGGTGGCCGGCCGGCGCGCCGAGGTCCGCGAGCGCTCCGGCGGACGGCTCGGCTACCTGCACGTGCCGGACATGCTGAGCGCCGGCTGGGCCCAGCTCCACCGCGACCTGCGGGTGGAGATGGCCAAGGAGGGGGTGCTGGTCGACCTGCGGGAGAACCGTGGCGGCCACACCTCGCAGCTGATCGTCGAGAAGCTGGCCCGCCGGGTGGTCGGCTGGGGCCTGGCCCGCGACGTGGCCACCCCCGAGGTCTACCCGGCGGACGCCCCGCGCGGCCCGGTGGTGGCGCTGGCCAACGAGTTCTCCGGCTCGGACGGCGACATCGTCAACGCCGCGATCCAGGCGCTCGGGATCGGCCCGGTGGTCGGCACCCGGACCTGGGGCGGCGTGATCGGCATCGACTCGCGCTACAGCCTGGTCGACGGCACCGGCGTCACCCAGCCCAAGTACGCGACCTGGATCGAGGGTTACGGCTGGGGCGTGGAGAACCACGGAGTCGACCCGGACGTCGAGGTGCCGATCGGGCCGCACCACTGGGCGGCAGGGGAGGACCCGCAGCTGGTCGAGGCGGTCCGGATCGCGCTGGCCGCGCTGGCCGAGCGGCCGGCCAAGGCGGCACCGCCGCTCCCGCCGCCGGGCCCGCGGCGCTGAGCCCGCCGGCCGGCGCCCGGCGGTCCGCCCGCGAGCGGACCGCCGGGCGCCGTCGGGTAGTTTGGCGGCACGTCACACCCCTTGCCCGTCACCCCTCCTGGAGCCCGACCGATGGCCGACCTGCCCGACCCCGACTGCATCTTCTGCAAGATCGTCACGCGGGACATCCCGGCGACCGTGGTCCGCGAGACCGACCGCACGCTGGCCTTCCGCGACATCAACCCGCAGGCCCCGACGCACGTCCTGGTGGTCCCCAAGGCGCACTACCCGAACGCCGCCACGCTGGCCGCCGCCGACCCGGAGCTGGCCGCCGCGCTGCTGACCGAGGCGGCCGAGGTGGCGGCCGACGAGAAGATCGCCGAGTCGGGCTACCGGCTGATCTTCAACACCGGCGCGGCCGCCGGCCAGACCGTCTACCACGCGCACGTGCACGTGCTCGGAGGCCAGGCCTTCCACGAGGGCCTGGTCTGATCCGGTGACGCAGCGCGAACTCGTCGTCCTCGGTACGGCCAGCCAGGTGCCCACCCGGCACCGCAACCACAACGGCTACCTGCTGCGCTGGGAAGGCGAGGGGGTGCTCTTCGACCCGGGGGAGGGCACCCAGCGGCAGATGCTGCACGCGGGCGTCTCGGCCACCGACCTGACCCGGATCTGCGTCACGCACTTCCACGGCGACCACAGCCTGGGCCTGGCTGGCGTGATCCAGCGGATCAACCTGGACCGGGTGCCGCACCCGGTGCACGCCTACTACCCGGCTTCCGGGCAGGCCTACTTCGACCGGCTGCGGCAGGCCACCGCGTTCCACGAGACGGCCGAGCTGCGCCCGCACCCGGTCGCCGGGCCCGGCCCGCTGGAGGCCGCCGGCGCGCCGTTCGCGCTGGAGGCGGTGCGGCTCTCGCACCCGGTGGAGTCCTTCGGCTACCGGCTGACCGAGCCGGACGGCCGCCGGCTGCTGCCCGAGCGGTTGGCCGCGCTCGGGCTGCGCGGCCCGGCGGTCGGCCGGCTGCAGCGCGAGGGCCGGCTGGAGCTGGCCGGCCGGACGGTCACCCTGGACGAGGTCAGCGAGCCCCGGCGCGGCCAGCGGTTCGCCTTCGTGATGGACACCCGGCTGTGCGACGGGGTGGCGGCGCTGGCCGAGGGCGCCGACCTGCTGGTGGTCGAGGCGACCTTCCTGGCGGCCGAGGCCCACCTGGCCGAGGAGCACGGCCACCTCACGGCCGGCCAGGCCGCCCGGGCCGCCGCCGCGGCAGGGGTGCGGACCCTGGTGCTCACCCACTTCTCGCAGCGCTATCCGGACCTGGCCGGGCACCTGGCCGAGGCTCGGGCGGAGTTCGACGGTGAACTGGTGCTGGCCGAGGATCTGGCCCGGATCCCGCTGCCGCCCCGGCGCTGACCGGACCCGGCGGCAAAACCGGCGCTGACCGGCCCCGGCGGCAAAAGAGGTGGCGCCGGAGGATCGGCTGTCGCACCATCGATCAGGCCGCGCGACACCGGCGAACACCTGCGCGGCGTACCCTGGTGGCCTCGGAAACCGACCGAGTGGCCACCCCGAGACCACGGATGGGATGAGGCAGGCCTCAGCGCCGACCCATGAGCGAACCGATGAGTGACACCGCACAGTCCCGCACCCAGGGCACCAACGGGTTCAGCGCCCGGATCGTGATTCCCGAGAAGCACCCGATGGTCACCCTGCTCGGTGCCACCGACTCCTTCCTGCGAGTGATCGAGCGCTCCTTCCCCGAGACCGACATCCACGTCCGGGGCAACGAGGTCACCGCGACCGGCGACCGGGCGGAGATCGCCCTGGTCGAGCAGTTGTTCAGCGAGATGATGCTGGTGCTGCGGACCGGCCAGCCGCTGACCGAGGACGCCGTCGAGCGCTCGATCGCGATGCTGAAGGCCAACGCGGGCGACCCCGACGGCGCCGGCACGAGCCCGTCCTCGGTCTTCACCGCGAGCATCCTCTCCAACCGCGGTCGCACGATCCGGCCCAAGACGCTCAACCAGAAGAGCTACGTCGACGCGATCGACAAGCACACCATCACCTTCGGGATCGGCCCGGCCGGCACCGGCAAGACCTACCTGGCGATGGCCAAGGCCGTGCAGGCGCTGCAGGCCAAGGAGGTCAACCGGATCATCCTGACCCGCCCGGCGGTCGAGGCCGGCGAGCGGCTCGGGTTCCTGCCCGGCACCCTCTACGAGAAGATCGACCCGTACCTGCGCCCGCTCTACGACGCGCTGCACGACATGATGGACCCGGACTCGATCCCCCGGCTGATGGCCGCCGGGACCATCGAGGTCGCCCCGCTCGCCTACATGCGCGGCCGGACCCTGAACGACGCCTTCATCATCCTGGACGAGGCGCAGAACACCTCGCCCGAGCAGATCAAGATGTTCCTGACCCGCCTCGGCTTCAACTCCAAGGTCGTGGTCACCGGTGACACCACCCAGATCGACCTGCCGAGCGGTACCCGCAGCGGCCTCAAGGTGGTCCAGGAGATCCTGGCCGACATCCCGGACATCCACTTCTCGATCCTGACCAGCACCGACGTGGTGCGCCACAAGCTGGTCGGCCGGATCGTGGACGCCTACGAACGCTGGGACGCCGAGAACGGCGACGAGACCGGCCCGGCGCCGCGCAAGTCGGCCCCGCGCGGCCCGCGCACCCGCACCCCCCGACAGCCCCACCGCACCGAAAGCTGAGCACAGACCTCCCCATGTCCATCGACATCGCCAACGAGTCCGGCTGGGACGTCGACGAGGAGTCCATCCTCGACGTCGCCCGCTTCGCCCTCGACAAGATGCGGATCCACCCGCAGTCCGAACTGTCCGTGATCATCGTTGACAGCGAGGCGATGGAGCAGCTGCACATCCAGTGGATGGACCTGCCGGGCCCGACCGACGTGATGTCCTTCCCGATGGACGAGCTGCGCCCGGGCAAGGAGGGCGAGGAGCTGCCGCAGGGACTGCTCGGCGACATCGTGCTCTGCCCGGAGGTGGCCAAGGCGCAGGGCGCGGCGGCGCCGTCCAACCACTCGATGGACGAGGAGCTGCAGCTGCTCACCGTGCACGGGGTGCTGCACGTGCTCGGCTACGACCACGAGGAGCCGGAGGAGGAGCAGACCATGTTCGCCCTCCAGAAGCGGATCCTGGACGACTGGCGGGCCGGTCGCGGGCTGACGGGGATCTCCCCGGCGCCCACCACCCACTGATCCGATGAGTGCTGACAGTACGAGTTTCCTGATCGGGGCCTGCCTGCTGGTGGTGCTCGGCTGGCTGGCCGCCTGCGCCGAGGCGGGCATCTCGCGGGTCTCCCGGTTCCGCGCCGAGGAGGCCCTGCGCCGCGGCCGGCGGGGCGCGCAGCGGCTGCTGGCGATGGCCAGCGACCCGATCCGCTACCTCAACCTGGCGACCCTGATCCGGGTGGCCAGCGAGATGGCGGCGGCGGTCCTGGTGACCGTGGTGTGCGTGCGCAACCTCCAGCAGGCCTGGCAGGCGGTGTTGCTGGCGTTCGGCGTGATGGTGCTGGTCTCGTTCGTGGCGGTGGGCGTCTCGCCGCGCACCATCGGCCGCCAGCACCCGCTGACCACCGCGACCGCGGCCTCCTTCGTGCTGCTGCCACTGGCCGGGGTGCTCGGCCCGATCCCGCGGCTGCTGATCCTGCTCGGCAACGCGCTGACCCCGGGCAAGGGCTATCGCGAGGGGCCGTTCGCCTCCGAGGCGGAGCTGCGGGCGCTGGTCGACCTGGCGGAGAAGGACGACCTGATCGAGGACGAGGAGCGCCGGATGGTGCACTCGGTCTTCGAGCTGGGCGACACCATCGTGCGCGAGGTCATGGTGCCGCGCACCGACCTGGTGATGATCGAGCGGAACAAGACCGTCCGCCAGGCGCTCACCCTGGCGCTGCGCTCCGGCTTCTCGCGGATCCCGGTGGTCGGCGAGAACGAGGACGACGTGGTCGGCATCGTCTACCTCAAGGACCTGGTCCGGCGCACCCACGTCAACCGGGACGCCGAGTCGGAGCCGGTGGACGCGGTGATGCGGCCGGCCGTCTTCATCCCGGACAGCAAGCCGGCCGGGGACCTGCTGCGCGAGATGCAGCAGATGCGCTCGCACGTGGCGATCGTGATCGACGAGTACGGCGGCACGGCCGGGCTGGTCACCATCGAGGACATCCTGGAGGAGATCGTCGGTGAGATCACCGACGAGTACGACCGGGAGATCGCCCCGATCGAGGACCTCGGCGACGGCTCGTACCGGGTCACCGCCCGGCTGTTGGTCGAGGACCTCGGGGAGCTGTTCGGCATCCGGCTGGCGGACGAGGACGTCGAGACGGTCGGTGGCCTGCTCGCCAAACACCTCGGACGGGTGCCGATCCCCGGCTCCGCCTGCGAGATCCCGCTCCCCCCGGACACCCCGGACGGCCTGGCCGGCATCCGGCTGACCGCCGAGAGCTCGGCCGGCCGCCGCAACCGGATCGGCACCATCGTGACGGCCCCGGTGCACGCGACCGCCGGCGCCCCGGACGAGGGCGAGTAGCGCCGGCCGTCCACGGTACGGACCACTCGGTGGACGCCCGTGCCCGGTGGGGGCCGGGCGTCCTATGCTCGGCAGCATGACTGACCTTGATCACGGCCCGGACGCCGAAGACCGGAAGATCATCACGCTGGCCCGCTCGGCCCGGGCCCGCAACGCCGTGCCGGAGGGGGCGGCGGTCCGGGACGAGACCGGCCGGACGTACGTGGCCGGCACGGTCGCGCTGCCCTCGCTGCGGCTGAGCGCGGTGCAGACGGCGGTGGCGATGGCGGTGGCCAGCGGCGCCAAGGGGCTGGAGGCGGCGGCCGTGGTGACCGCGGCGGCGGAGCCCGCGGCCGAGGACCTGGCCGCGGTCCGCGACCTGGGCGGTGCCGGCACCCCGCTGCTGCTGGCCGGTCCGGACGGAGCGCTCCGTGGCCGGACCGAGGCCTGATCCGGCGTCCGGTCACCCCCGGTAGGCCCACCGTCGATCGAATGAATTACCGATAACCTCACCCTGACTGGGGGTGAGCGATGGGGGCGCTGGGTTTCTTCGCCGCGCTGCTCGTGGTGGTGATGGGCATGGGGCGGTGGCACGAGACGCACTCGCCGTACTGGCTGGCGGGTTCGATCGCGTTGCTGGTGTTGACGCTGATCGGTGCGCTGACCTCGCGTCGGAAGTGAGCCGGGTCACCGCGCCCGGGCCGGCGGTCCGGGGGGCCCGGGGTGATCAGGGAGAATGGTGCGCATGAGCGACACTCCCTCCTCCCCGGCAGCCCCCCACCGCGCGGGCTTCGCGTGCTTCGTCGGCCGTCCCAACGCGGGCAAGTCGACCCTGACCAACGCCCTGGTGGGGACGAAGGTCGCGATCACCTCGGACCGCCCGCAGACCACCCGGCACACCGTGCGCGGCATCGTGCACCGCCCGGACGCCCAGCTGGTGCTGGTGGACACGCCCGGTCTGCACAAGCCGCGCACCCTGCTCGGCGAGCGGCTCAACGACCTGGTCCGCAGCACCTGGGCGGAGGTCGACGTGATCGGCTTCTGCCTGCCCGCCGACCAGAAGCTCGGCCCCGGCGACAAGTTCATCGCCAAGGAGCTGGCCGAGATCCGGAAGACCCCCAAGGTGGCCATCGTCACCAAGACCGACCTGGTGGACTCCAAGCGGCTGGCCGAGCAGCTGATCGCGGTCCAGCAGCTCGGGGTGGAGCTGGGCATCGAGTGGGCCGAGATCATCCCGGTCTCCGCGGTCGGCGACAAGCAGGTCGACCTGCTGGCCGACCTGCTCACCCCGCTGCTGCCGACCAGCCCGCCGCTCTACCCGGACGGCGACCTGACCGACGAGCCCGAGCAGGTGATGGTCGCCGAGCTGATCCGCGAGGCCGCGCTGGAGGGGGTGCGGGACGAGCTGCCGCACTCGCTGGCCGTGGTGGTCGAGGAGATGATCCCGCGCGAGGGGCGCCCGGCCGACCGCCCGCTGCTCGACATCCACGCCAACGTCTACATCGAGCGGCAGAGCCAGAAGGCGATCGTGATCGGTGCGAAGGGCGCGCGACTGAAGCACGTGGGCACCACGGCCCGCAAGCACATCGAGGCACTGCTCGGCACGCCGGTCTACCTGGACCTGCACGTGAAGGTGGCCAAGGACTGGCAGCGCGACCCCAAGCAGCTGCGCAAGCTGGGCTTCTGAATCGGCCGAATCGGCGAAAAGGGCGACTTTGCCTCCCCTTGGTCTCTCTTGAACCATGCTTGACGTTGGAAACTGGCTTCATATGATCATTTGGTGCAGCGTGATCTGATCGACGGCGTACCGGTGTTCTGGGAGCCGGCCCCCGGCGGGGAGGCGGGCCCCGGCCCGCTGGAGGCCGCCCTGCTGTTCGGCTGCGGCGTCCGCGACGAGACCTTCCGGACCCGGGGCGTCACCCGCCTGGTCGCCCGACGGGTGCTCGGCGCGCTGCCGCGGCTCGGGTGCCGGCAGCACGCCACGGTCACCCTGGAGCTCGCCGAGTTCGGCTGCGCCGGCCGTCCGGAGCAGGTGGCCGGCTTCCTCGAAGGGGTCTGCCGGGCGCTGGCCGAGCCGTCGGCGGGGCGGGCCGGCCGCGCGGGCGATGCGCTGCCCCACCCGACGGTCGGCGCCCTGCTCGCCCACCGCTACGGGATCCAGGGGCCGGGCCTGGCGCTGTACCCGGAGTGCGGTGGGATCCCGGCCGCGGCGGTCCGCGACCGGGTGCGGCGGTACTTCCACGCCGGCAACGCCGTCCTGGTGCTGACCGGCCCGCCCCCGGAGGGTCTGCGCCTGCCGTTGCCGCCGGGGCGCCGTCCGGTCCTCGGGGCGGCCGAGCCGGTGCTGCCCGCCGGGCCGTCCTGGCGGGCCGCCGGGGTGTCCGGGGCCGGCCTCGCGATCCGGGTCGAGCTGGCCGACGCGGCCGTGCGGTTGGCGATGACGGTGCTGGCCGGGCGGCTCCGGGTGGCGCTGGGGGACCGGGTCGAGCAGGAGTCCGTGCTGACCGGACCCGGGTGGGGCGAGCGGATCGTCCACCTGTCCGGCGCGGACCCGGGCCTGGCCGAACTGCTCTGGACCGAGGCCCGGCGGCTGGCCGCGGACGGGCCCGGTGCGGCGGAGCTGGCCGAGCGGCTCGCCCGCGCCGCGGACCGGCCGCTCGACCCGGCCGAGCCGTTCGCCCGGGCACACGCCGAGCTGCTCGGCTGGCGGCACCGCTCGCCGGAGGAGGAGCTCGACGCGCTCAAGGAGTTGACGGCGGACCGGGTGCGCGAGGCGTTCGCCGGTGCGCTGGGTGGGGCGCTGCTGGTGGTGCCCCGCGGCGCCGGGTCGGGGCTGGCGGCGGCCGGCCTGCCCGCCCACCGCTGCGGCGCGCACCGCACCCCGCCGGGCGCCGGGCGACAGCTCCGGCCGCGGCGCCGGGACCGGCTGCTGAGCGGGGCCGCCCGGGAGGCCCGGCTCTGGGTGACCGACCGGGGGCTGGTCCTGCGCTCGCCGGGCGGCGAGCTGTGCGAGCTGCCGTACTCCTCGGTGGTCGGCGTCGAGGTGCGCGGCCCGGGTCGGGTGGTGTACGGGCGGGACGGCTGTGTCATCCCGGTGCTGCCGGGCCTCTTCGCCGGCTCGGGGCCGGCCGTCCGGGCCGTCGACGCGGCGGTGCCGGCCGGGCTGCGCTTCACCGCGTCCGTCAGCGGGCGACCCCCTGGTGCAGCACAAGGGACACCAACTCGCGCTGAGAGTCTGTCAGTTGTGGGTCGGCGCAGTGCACCGTCCGGCCGTCCACGATGATCGTGTAGTGGTAGCCGTCCGGTACCCCGTAGGCCGGCTGCCGGGAGGCCCCGGCCACCGCCTCGCGGGTGAGCGCGTGCACGTGCGGCGCGTCGGGTCGTCGCTCGGTGTCCAGTTCGGCGCTGGTGGTGCGCCCCATGAGGCCGCCGGTCCTGGTCACCTGGATACGCATGGTCGTCAGTCTGCTACGCAGTGCTCGGCTTCGCCCGGGTTCCGCCAACTCCGTCGCTGCGCGCCAGGTCACAGCCGGTCACGCGGCGGCGGAGCGGCCCGCCGTCTCACGGAGTGGAACGTTGTCCTGGTTCGCTTCGGCTCGTCGGAGCCCTGGGCTACCCTGGCAGCATCATGCGTTACGGGCTGCTTCTTCTTAGCTGCCGCGGCGAGGGCCTGTAAACCGAATCCAGGCCGGCTCCCTCGCCGCGGAGTCTGTGCTGTGCGCATCCCAGTGAAGCGCTGCGCCGCACGAGTCGGCCCGTCGGGTGAGTGCCACCCCGACCAGCCCGCATTCGAACAGAAGCCGAGAGTCTCACTATGACCGAGCAGTCCTCCGTCGCTCGCGCGTTCATCGACCGGCCCACTCCGATCACCGCGGCGAACGTCCGGCAGCAGCCGTCCGGCATGCCCTTCGGCCGCTACGTGCCGTTCGGCACCGTCGAGCTGCCGGACCGCAGCTGGCCGAACAAGGTGATCACCCAGGCGCCGCGCTGGCTCTCCACGGACCTGCGGGACGGCAACCAGGCGCTGATCGACCCGATGTCGCCGGCTCGCAAGCGCAAGATGTTCGACCTGCTGGTGGGGATGGGCTACAAGGAGATCGAGGTCGGCTTCCCGTCCTCCGGCGCCACCGACTTCGACTTCGTCCGTTCGCTGATCACCGACGGCGCGATCCCCGAGGACGTCACCATCTCGGTGCTGACCCAGGCCCGCGAGGACCTGATCGAGCGGACCGTGGAGTCGCTGGTCGGCGCTCCGCGCGCCACCGTGCACCTGTACAACGCCACCTCGCCGCTGTTCCGGCGGGTGGTCTTCCGGGGCAGCAAGGCCGACATCAGGGCGATCGCGGTGGACGGTACCCGACTGGTCATGGAGTACGCCGAGAAGCTGCTGGGCGAGGAGACGGTCTTCGGCTACCAGTACTCGCCGGAGATCTTCATCGACACCGAGCTGGACTTCGCGCTGGAGGTCTGCGAGTCCGTGATGGACGTCTGGCAGCCCGGCGAGGGCCGCGAGATCATCCTGAACCTGCCGACCACGGTCGAGCGCTGCACCCCGAACGTCTACGCCGACAAGATCGAGTGGATGTCGCGCAACCTGTCGCGCCGCGAGTTCGTCGCGCTCTCCACCCACCCGCACAACGACCGCGGCACCGGCGTGGCCTCGGCCGAGCTGGCCGTCATGGCCGGTGCCGACCGGGTCGAGGGCTGCCTGTTCGGCCAGGGTGAGCGGACCGGAAACCTGGACCTGGTCAACGTCGGGATGAACCTGTTCTCCCAGGGCGTCGACCCGATGATCGACTTCTCGGACATCGACGAGATCCGGCGCACCTACGAGTACTGCAACCAGATGAACGTACCGGAGCGACACCCGTACGCCGGGGACCTGGTCTACACGTCCTTCTCCGGCTCGCACCAGGACGCCATCAAGAAGGGCTTCGACGCCCTGGAGACGGACGCGGCGGCGGCCGGCGTGCCGGTCGGCGAGTACACCTGGGGCGTCCCGTACCTGCCGATCGACCCCAAGGACGTCGGCCGCTCGTACGAGGCCGTGATCCGGGTCAACAGCCAGTCCGGCAAGGGCGGCATCGCGTACGTCCTGAAGAACGACCACAAGCTGGACCTGCCGCGCCGGATGCAGATCGAGTTCTCGAAGATCATCCAGGCCAAGACCGACGCCGAGGGCGGCGAGGTCACCCCGGCCGCGATCTGGGAGGTCTTCCAGGACGAGTACCTGCCCACCGAGCGGAACCCGTGGGGCCGGATCAGCCTGCGCGAGCAGCAGAGCCTGACCACCGAGGACGGACGCGACGCGCTGGCGGTGGCCGCGCTGGTGGACGGCGTCGCCACCACGCTGAGCGGCAGCGGCAACGGCCCGGTCTCCGCCTTCGCGGACGCGCTGGCCGCGATCGGGGTGGACGTCCGGGTGCTGGACTACGCCGAGCACGCGCTGAGCGAGGGCGGCGACGCCCAGGCCGCCGCGTACGTGGAGTGCGCGGTGGACGGCCAGGTGCTGTGGGGCGTCGGCATCGACGGCAACACCGTGCGCGCCTCGCTGAAGGCGATCATCAGCGCGGTCAACCGGAGCGGCCGCCGCTGACCCCGCTCGATCCCCGCGTTGATCCCGAGGGCCGTCGCTCGCCGCGGCGGCCCTCGGGCGTGCCCGGCCGTCAACCGGGCGGCCCCACTGACCCGCAGGAGTGGACTCCGGTCGCAGGTGTGGCCTGGGACACACTTTTTCCGTCCCGCCGGCGTTCGGGGTACTGACACATCCCGGCAACCATGGCAACATCGACGCACCGGAAACGGGGTCGGTGGGACCACCCGCACTTCCGGTCGCGAGACCTGCCGGTCGACGTGCAGGCCGCCTGCCATGTCTGGGGAGTTGGCGCCGTGACACGGTTGTGGGGTGTTCGCCCGAGGTGGCGGACGGATGTTCTCGGCGACTTCTTCTGTCCCGGCTGTGGCGGGGACCGCAACTACCGCCGGCAGCACGGTCGGCGGTGGCTGCGGCTGCTCGGCACGCCACTGCTGCCGCTCGGCCCGGTGCTGGGCAGCGTGCAGTGCACCTCCTGCCACGGCCGGTACGGCGTGGAGAGCCTGGAGGCCCCGACCTGCGTCCGGCTGACCGGGATGCTGCGCGACGCGCAGTACACCATCGCGCTGGCCGTGCTCGCGGCCGGCGGGACGGGCTCGGCGGCGGTCCGCGGCGAGGCCTGCGAGGTGATCCGGGCGGCCGGCTTCGAGGACTGCGGCGAGGCCCAGGTGCTGGCCGCGCTGGCCGCGCTCTCCGGTCGCGGCGACGGCGAGCCGTTCGACGTGCACGGCGTGGGCGGCGGGCTGGCGATCGAACTGCACGCCGCGCTCGAACCGCTGGCCCCGCACCTCAGCCAGCAGGGCCGGGAGCGGCTGTTGCTGCAGGGCGCCTGGATCGCGCTGGCCGACGGCCGGTACCTGCCGCAGGAGCGCGCGACGCTGACCGCGGTGGGCGGTCGGCTGCGGCTGGGCGAGGAGGCCGTCGGCCGGCTGCTCGAGGCCGCCACCCGTACCCCGCACTAGCCCCCCGCACCGGCCCCGCCGTACGGCACCCGAGCCGGGCCCGATCCCCCCTCCGGGCCCGCCGCGACCCGCACCGGCTCCCCCGTAGCCCCCGGTGCGGGCGCGCGGCTGTCAGGACCCGGGCCGATGGCCCGGCCGCCCCCGCGGGTGCGGGAGAATGGGTGGATGGCCATCCTGTCCCGCCGTCCCCGTGCGGCCCGGCATCCCCAGCGAGCCCGTTCCGAGCACCGGACGGCCGCGCGATGAGCCTGATCCGCGACGACGGCGTGGTGCTCCGGGCCCAGAAGCTCGGCGAGGCCGACCGGATCATCACCCTGCTGACCCGCCAGCACGGCAAGGTCCGGGCGGTGGCCCGCGGGGTCCGCAAGACCAAGTCGAAGTTCGGCGCCCGGCTGGAGCCGTTCTCCCACGTGGACGTGCAGTTCTTCAGCCGTGGCAGCGAGTTGGTGGGCCGCTCGCTGCCGCTCTGCACCCAGGTGGAGACCATCGCCCCCTACGGCGGCGGCATCGTCACCGACTACGGCCGCTACACCGCCGGGACCGCGATGTTGGAGACGGCGGAACGTTTCGCCGAGAACGAGGGCGAACCGGCCGTCCAGCAGTACCTGCTGCTGGTCGGCGGCCTGCGCACGCTCGCCGCCGGCCTGCACGAGTCGCACCTGGTGCTGGACGCCTTCCTGCTGCGGTCGCTCGCGGTCAACGGATACGGTGCCAGTTTCACCGACTGCGCCAAGTGCGGACTGGACGGGCCCAACCGGTTCTTCTCGCTCCAGGCGGGCGGCGTGCTCTGCCCGGACTGCCGAGTGCCCGGATGTGCCGTACCCTCCCCTGAGACACTGGTCCTGCTCGGCGCGCTGCTGTCCGGAGACTGGCAGACGGCCGACACCTGCGAACCCAGGTACTGGCGGGAGGGCAGCGGTCTGGTCGCCGCCTACCTGCAGTGGCACCTTGAGCGGGGTATCCGCTCGATGAGATACGTGGAGAAGTGAGCATGGCAGCGCGACGGCTCTTCGGTGGCAGCAAGCAGAAGGAGTACCTTCCTCCGACCCCGCACCCCAGCGGCGCCCAGCCACCGAAGATCCCCGGTGAGCTGGTCCCGAACCACGTCGCCATCGTGATGGACGGCAACGGCCGCTGGGCCAAGGAGCGTGGCCTGCCCCGCACCGAGGGGCACAAGGTCGGCGAGAGCGTGGTGCTCGACGTGCTGGCCGGCGCGATCGAGCTGGGCGTGAAGAACGTCTCGCTCTACGCCTTCTCCACCGAGAACTGGAAGCGTTCCCCGGACGAGGTCAAGTTCCTGATGAACTTCAACCGGGACGTCATCCGCCGCCGCCGCGACGAGCTCGACGCGCTGGGCGTGCGGATCCGCTGGGCCGGCCGGATGCCCAAGCTCTGGAAGAGCGTGGTCCAGGAGCTCCAGGTGGCCGAGCAGCAGACCAGGGGCAACGACCAGGTCACCCTCTACATGTGCGTCAACTACGGTGGCCGGGCCGAGATCGCGGACGCCACCGCGGCGATCGCCGCCGACGTGGCGGCCGGGAAGCTGGACCCGAAGAAGGTCAACGAGAAGACCATCGCGAAGTACCTGTACCACCCGGACATGCCGGACGTGGACCTGTTCCTGCGGCCCAGCGGCGAGCAGCGCACCTCCAACTTCCTGCTCTGGCAGTCGGCTTACGCGGAGTTCGTGTTCCAGGACGTGCTCTGGCCGGACTTCGACCGGCGCGATCTGTGGCGCGCCTGCGAGCAGTTCGCGATGCGCGACCGCCGGTTCGGGGGGGCGCTGCCGAACGAGGTCGCCCCGGGCGAGCCGCTGCCGGCGCAGCACTGACCCGACGTCCGTGGGGCCGCGTCCCGACCGGGACGCGGCCCCACGGACGTTGTTCAGCGCTGCTTGGCCGCGCAGTCGCCGCAGGTGCCGAAGATCTCCAGGGTGTGCGCGATGTCGGTGAACCCGTGTTCCGCCGCCACCGTGTTGGCCCAGCGCTCGACCGCCGGGCCCTCCACCTCGACCGTGCTGCCGCAGTGCCGGCAGACCAGGTGGTGGTGGTGCCCGCTGCTGCAGCGCCGGTAGACCGCCTCACCGTCCGCGGTGCGCAGCACGTCCACCTCACCGGCGTCGGCCAGCGACTGGAGGGTGCGGTAGACCGTGGTCAGGCCGACCGAGTCGCCCCGGTGCTTGAGCATGTCGTGCAGTTCCTGCGCGCTGCGGAAGTCCTCGATCTCGTCCAGCGCGGCGGAGACGGCGGCGCGCTGACGGGTGGATCGGGCTCGTGGCGACGGGCCTGCGGTGGTCACCGGTGCTCCTCCTGTGGATGGGGCGGGTCACCCCTCATTGTGCCAGCCTCGCACTCCCGACCGGGTCCTCCTCGGCGGCCGCCGGCCGCACGTCGTCGCCGTCCGCGCGCTGGCCCGGCAGCGCGGCCGGCGCCGCCCTCCGGTGCCGTCGGCGGGCCAGCGGCGCGGCCAGCGCGCTGAAGAGCGCGAAGCAGGCGATCGCCAGCAGCACGATCGCCGACCCGGGCGGCACGTCGGCCTGGTAGGCGAGACCCACCCCGCCCAGCGAGACCAGCACGCCGAGCCCGATCGCCAGTGCCTGGGTGGCCAGGAAGGAGCGGGTGAGCAGCTGCGCCGCCGCCACCGGGACCACCATCAGCGCGCTGACCAGCAGCAGGCCGACCACCCGCATGGCGACCGTCACGGTCACCGCGGCCATCACCGCGAGCAGCAGGTTGAGCAGCCGCACCGGGATCCCGGTGACCCTGGCGAACTCCTCGTCCTGGCAGACCGCGAAGAGCTGCCGGCGCAGCCCCAGGGTCACCGCGATCACCACGGCGCCGAGCACCGCGGTGGTCAGCAGATCGGACGAGTCCACCGCGAGGATCGAGCCCCAGAGATAGCTGTCCAGGCTGCCGCCGGTGCCGCTGGCCGTCGGGGCCTTGCTGATCAGCAGCCGGCCGCAGGCCATCCCGCCGTAGAAGAGCATCGCCAGCGCGATGTCGCCGCGCTGGTTGCCGCGCGAGCGCACCAGCTCCATGATCACCGCGGCCGCCACGCAGACCAGCACGGCCATCCAGACCGGGCTGGTCCGGAAGACCAGGCCGAGGCCGACGCCGGTGAGTGCGACGTGGCCGATGCCGTCGCCCATCAGGGCCTGCCGGCGCTGCACCAGGTAGATGCCGACGATCGGCGCGGTGACGCCGACCAGCAGGGCGGCCAGCAGGGCGCGCTGCATGAAGGCGAAGGAGAGCATCTCGGTCATGCCGGCACTCCCTGGGCGGTGAACGGGCGGTGGTGTGCGTCGGGAGGTCCGTCCTGGACCACCCGGCCGTCGCGGAGCAGCACCGCGCGGTCGATCAGTGGCTCCAGCGGCCCGAGTTCGTGCAGCACGAGCAGTACGGCCGCGCCGCGGGCGACCTCGTGGCGCAGGGTGTCGGCGAGCACCCGCTGGCTGGCCAGGTCCACCCCGGCCATCGGCTCGTCCATGATCAGCAGGTCCGGCGCGCCGACCAGGGCGCGGGCGATCAGCACCCGCTGCTGCTGGCCGCCGGAGAGGTCGGCGACGCCGTCGCCGGCCCGGTCGAGCAGGCCGACCGCGTCCAGCGCGCGGTCCACGGCGGCCCGGTCCCGGCGGCGCAGTGGCAGCAGCCGGTGCAGCGGCAGCCGTCCGGTGGCGACCACCTCGCGCACGGTCGCTGGGACGCCGCCGGTCGCGGTGGTGCGTTGCGGGACGTAGCCGATCCGCTGCCAGGCACGGAACCCGGCGAGCGGGGTGCCGAAGAGTGCCAACTCGCCGTCCTCCAGCGGGACCGAGCCGACCACGGCCTTGACCGTGGTGGACTTGCCGGAGCCGTTGGCGCCGAGCAGGGCGACCACCTCGCCCGGGCGGACGGTGAGGTCCACGCCGCGCAGTACCGGGCGGCCGCCGAGGGCGGCGACGGCGCCGCGCAGCCGGATGACGGGGGCGGTGGTCACGGGGGTGTCGGTCACGGGGTCAGCCCCCACTGGCGCAGCCGAGGGCGGTGCGCAGGTTGTCGAGGTTCTGGCCCATCACCGAGAAGTAGTCGGACCGGGTCGGGTCCTTGACCCCCTCGATCGGGTCCAGCACCGCGGTCTTCAGCTTGAGGTCCTGGGCCACCGAATCGGCCAGCTTGGGGCTGGCCAGCGTCTCGAAGAAGATCGTGGAGACCCCGTTGGCCTTGGCGGCCTGCTGGATCCGGGCGAGCCGGGCCGGGGTCGGCTCGGATTCGGGGTCGACGCCGTTGATGGCTATCTGCTGCAGGCCGTAGTGGTCGGCGAGGTAGCCGAAGGCGGCGTGGCTGGTCACGAAGGCCTTGCCGGAGCAGCTCCGCAGCCCGTCCCGGTACTGCTGGTCCAGCCCGTCGAGCCGCTGCACCACGGCCTCGGTGCGCTGTTGGTAGTCGGCGGCGTGCGTGGGGTCGGCCTTGGCCAGCCCGTCGCCGACGCTCCTGGCGACCGCCGCGTAGCGGCTGGGGTCCAGCCAGACGTGCGGATCGCCGGCCGCCTCGGACGACGGGTGACCGTCGTGGCCCTCGGTGTCCTCGTCGAGGTGGTGGTCGACCAGCGGGGACGCGGCGGCGGCGTCCACCACCTGGCTGGCGTTCGACTCGGCGACGGCCTTGTCCACGGTCGGCTGCAGACCCTTGAGGTACAGGACCACACCGGCCCGTTGGACGGTGCCGACCTGCTTGGCCGTCAGCTCCAGATCGTGCGGCTCGGCACCGGCCGGCGTGAGCCCGGTCACCTCAAGGTGGTCGCCGCCGATCTGCTCGGCGAGGTACTGCATCGGATAGAACGACGCCACCACCTTCAGTCGGCCGTCGCCGCTGGTGGCCGTGGAGCCGTTGCCACAGGCGGCGAGCAGCAGCGTCCCGGTCAGCGCGGTGGCGGCCAGGGCTGTCGAGGTGGGGAGGCGGCGCAACATCATGACAATCATTCTCATCTTAATTGGAAATGATTGTCAACTCGCTATGGCCGAGCCGTGGGGGAGTGGGTGGGACATGTGCTTATCGATTTGAACCCCCCACCCACCGGGCCGGTAACCTGAGGTATTCGGGCGCGCGGTTCCGGTCGCGGCGCCCACCCTCCCGGCGCGGGCCCTGTCTGCGCCCCGCCCTGGTCCTTGACCGCGTCGTCGTACTGAAGAGAGCACTGTGGCCGCCGACAAGATCGACACGATCGTCAGCCTGAGCAAGCGCCGTGGCTTCGTCTACCCCTGCAGCGAGATCTATGGCGGTTCGAAGGCCGCTTGGGACTACGGACCGCTGGGCGTCGAGCTCAAGGAGAACATCAAGCGCCAGTGGTGGCGTGCGGTGGTCACCGCTCGGGAGGACGTCGTCGGGATCGACTCGTCGGTGATCCTGGCCCGTGAGGTCTGGGAGGCCTCCGGTCACGTCGCCACCTTCAACGACCCGCTGACCGAGTGCACCTCCTGCCACAAGCGGTTCCGCGCGGACCACCTGGAGGAGGCGTACGAGGCCAAGCACGGCCGGGTGCCCGCCAACGGCCTGGCCGACGTCAACTGCCCGCACTGCGGCACCAAGGGCGCCTTCACCGAGCCCAAGGAGTTCTCGGGCATGCTGAAGACCCACCTCGGTGTCACCGAGGAGGCGTCCGGCCTGGCGTACCTGCGCCCGGAGACGGCGCAGGGCATCTTCACCAACTTCAAGGCGGTGCAGACCACCTCGCGCAAGAAGCCGCCGTTCGGCATCGCGCAGGTCGGCAAGAGCTTCCGCAACGAGATCACCCCGGGCAACTTCATCTTCCGGACCCGTGAGTTCGAGCAGATGGAGATGGAGTTCTTCGTCAAGCCGGGCGACGACGAGAAGTGGCACGAGTACTGGCTCGAGCAGCGCTGGAACTGGTACACCGACCTGGGCCTGCGCACCGAGAACATGCGCTTCTTCGAGCACCCGAAGGAGAAGCTCTCGCACTACGCCAAGCGCACGGTGGACATCGAGTACCGCTTCAACTTCGGCGGCAGCGAGTTCTCCGAGCTGGAGGGCATCGCCAACCGCACCGACTACGACCTGTCGGTGCACAGCGAGCACTCCGGCCAGGACCTGAAGTACTTCGACCAGGAGTCCGGCGAGCGGTACTTCCCGTACGTCATCGAGCCGGCGGCGGGCCTCAACCGCGCGATGCTGGCCTTCCTGCTCGACGCCTACTTCGAGGACGAGGCGCCGAACGCCAAGGGCCAGATGGAGAAGCGGGTCGGCATGCGGCTGGACCCGCGGCTCGCGCCGGTCAAGGTGGCCGTGCTGCCGCTGTCGCGCAACGCCGACCTCTCGCCGAAGGCCCGCGGTCTGGCCGCCGACCTGCGCACCGCGTGGAACGTCGAGTTCGACGACGCCGGCGCGATCGGCAAGCGCTACCGCCGCCAGGACGAGATCGGCACGCCGTTCTGCGTGACGGTCGACTTCGACACCCTGGAGGACAACGCGGTGACCATCCGCGAGCGCGACACCATGGCGCAGGAGCGGGTCTCGCTGGACCAGGTGAAGGCCTACCTCGGCGCGCGGCTGATCGGCTGCTGAGGTCGCTGAGCCGGGGCCGCCGATTCGGCCTGCTGAATGCCGTTGCCCCCTCCACCCGGCCGGGTGGAGGGGGCAACGGCATTCAGCGTTCCCGCCGTTCCCGCCGCGCTCAGCCGGTGGGTTCGGCGGCGAGCCGCTCCCGGGCCGCCATCAGGGCGAAGCCCAGCAGGTTCAGGCCGCGCCAGTACGCCGGCTCGGTGGCGTGCTCGTGGTCCGCCGCCAGTCCGATGCCCCAGACCCGGTCCAGCGGGCTGGCCTCGACCAGCACCCGGCGGCGGGTGCCGAGCAGGTAGCCGCGCAGCGCGTCGTCCTGCCCGAACTTGGCCACGCTGCCGGCCACCACCAGCTCGAACCGCTGCTCGACCCAGCGCTGCTCGTCGAAGCCCCGGACCAGCCGGCCGAGCTTCTTGGCCTCCGCGGGTGTCTTCGCCGCCAGGATGCGCGGCACGGCCTCCTCGTCGCCGAAGAGCCGGGCCTTGCCGGCCATCATCCAGTGCTCGGCCGTCGGGTAGCGGACGCCGTCGACGGTGAACTCGGACGGCCACCACTGGCTGAGCGCGCCCGGACCGATGCCGCCGTCCCGGCTCGGGCGGTGCCCCCAGAACAGCAGGTACCTGGGGCGCTCGCCGGCGGCCACCAACGCGGTGAGTTCGCTGCGGTCACGGGCATCGGCGGCGGTCGGCGGCGTCTGGTGCGTCATGGCGATCATCCTCGCAGCAGGGACTGACGGCGGTCGGGGATTTTCCCCGGCACGGGTCAGGCGCCCCGGCGCGGGTCCTCTTCCGCCGTACCGGGGCTCCCACCGGCCGTCCACTCCCGCTGTCCTCTCCTGCCGTCCACTCCCGCTGTCCTGGAGTCAGCTCATGGTGCGGGGCAGCCGGGCGCTGAGCAGGAAGATCACCAGGGCGCCGGCCAGCTGGATCGCCAGCACCAGCGACAGCGCGTGGCCGGTGCCGAGCGAGGGGGCCAGGGCGAGGAACAGAGTGCCCAGGGTGGCCACGCCCAGGGCCAGACTGGACTGCTGGGCGGTGGCCAGCACGCCGCTGCCGACGCCCGCGCGCTCCAGCGGCACCTTGGAGAGCACCACGCGGAACAACGGGGTGCCGATCAGCCCGTTGCCGAGACCGGTCAGTGCCATCCCGGGCAGCAGGGTGAGGCCGGAGAGGCCGTGGTAGTCGCCCAGCACGGTGGCGATCATGGTGCCGGTCCCGACCGCCTGGACCACGGCGCCCGCGGTGATCACCCGGCTGCCGAAGCGGCCGATCAGCCGCGGACCGGCCAGCGAGGAAGTGAAGTAGCCCACGGCCAGCGGGACCAGTGCCCAACCGGCCATCACCGGGTCGAGCCGCAGGCCCTGCTGGAGCGTGATCGCCAGGACGAACATGAAGCCGCCGAAGCCGGTGAAGTAGGGGAGCGCGATGCCCAGCCCGCGGCGCATCTCGGGGATCCGCAGCAGGGACGGCGGTACCAAGGGGAGCCGCCCGGCCCGCTCGGCGCGCAGTTCGACGACGATGAACGCGGCCGCGGCGAACGGGAACAGACCCATCGACAGCCAGGTCCAGAGCGGCCAGCCGACCGCGCGGCCCTCCATCAGCGGGATGAACAGGGCGAGCAGGGCAACGGTGAGCAGCGCCGTGCCCGGCAGGTCGATCCGGCTGGGCGCCGCCGACCGGCTCTCCGGGACCCAGCGGATCGCGAGGACCGCGGCGGCCAGGGCGAACGGGACGTTCAGCAGGAAGACCGCGCGCCAGCTGGTACCGAACAGGTCGGCGGAGACCAGCATGCCGCCGAGCACCTGGCCGATCACCACGGCGATGCCGCCCACCGCGCCGTAGATGCTCAGGGCGCGGGCGCGCTGCGGGCCGTCGGTGGCGGCGGTGATGGTGGCGAGCACCTGGGGGATCAGCAGCGCGGCCGAGGCACCCTGGGCGACCCGGGCGGCGACCAGCGTCCAGGCGGTGGGCGCGAGGCCGCAGGCCAGCGAGGTCAGTGCGAAGGCGGCGGCGCCGATGATGAAGAGCCGGCGCCGGCCCACACTGTCACCGAGCCGGCCGCCCAGCACCAGCAGGACGGCGAAGGCGATGCCGTATCCGGCGGCGATCAGCTCCAGCACGGCCGGCCCGGCCGTCAGGTCGTGGTCGATGGTGGGCAGGGCGACGTTGACGATGAAGAAGTCCAGCATCGGCAGGAAGGCGCCGAGCAGGACGGTGACCAGTCCGGCGACCGTGAGGGTGCGGTGGGGGACGGTCGGGGTGGTGGGCGCGGTGTTTGGCAGGAGGTGAGCCGGTAGGCGATCCAGTTGCTGTGTCACGGGTACTACGATCTGATGAGCGGGAACCTGGTACCAGAGTCTGTTTATCCTGTTATCAGGAGTACCTGGAACCCGGATCGCCGCAGGCGCATCCTAGGAGTATGAGTAGCTTGATCTCTCCCGCCACCGCCGCTGCTACGGCCTCCTCCGCCACTGCGGCCACACCCGCGGCCCCCGCCGTGCCGCATGCCGCGGACGTCCGGCGGCAGGAGCTGTCCGCCTTTCTGCGCAGCCGGCGGGAGCGGATCTCCCCGGAGCAGGTCGGCCTGCCGAAGACCGGCCGCCGCCGCACTCCGGGGCTGCGGCGCGAGGAGGTCGCCCAGCTCGCCGCGGTCGGGGTGACCTGGTACACGTGGCTGGAGCAGGGGCGGGATATCCAGGTATCGGTCCAGGTGCTCGATTCGGTCGCCCGGGCGCTGATGCTCGACCCGAACGAGCGGAAGCACCTGTTCACCCTGGCCGGGGCGGGCGACCCGGCGCCGACCGAGGAGTGCCCGGTGGTCACTCCGGCGATCAAGCTGGTACTCGACCAGCTGGAGCCGTACCCGGCCTGCGTGCTCAACAGCCGGTTCGACGTGCTCGCGTACAACCGGGCCTACGACCGGGTCCTCGGCCTCTCCGAACTGCCCTACGAGGACCGGAACCTGATCTGGTTGATCTTCACCAACCAGCAGTACCAGTCGCGTTGGGTGGACCTGGAGTCGGCCCGGACCGTCTCGGTCGCCCGACTCCGGGCGGCGATGGCTGACTACGTCGACGATCCCGCCTGGAAGGCGCTGCTCGCTCGGCTGCGGCAGGCCTCGCCGGACTTCGAGGCGGCCTGGCAGCGGCACGAGGTCGCCGCGCGCGACAACGGGAGCAAGGGCTTCTTGCATCCGGAAGTCGGCCTGCTGCGGCTGGACTTCACCAACTTCTGGCTCTCTCCGCAACCTGGCCGCCGGCTGGTGGCTTACACCCCGATGGACGACGAGACCCGGGAGCGACTGCAGCGTCTGGCCGCCGCCGACCGGGCTTCTTGATCCGGGCTTCCCAGCCAGGGGCCTCTAACCTGGTCCTCCCAACCCGGGCTTCCTGGCCCGGGCTTCCCGACCGTTCCCGACCGGATACCGCTTACGAGTGCTGCATGCTGAGGCGTTGAGGCTGCCACAGCTGGCTCCAGGGGCGCTGACCACTGGCTCCCTGGGCCGTGCTCTCCCCTGTCAACATCTCCACAGCCCGTGCCACGGCTACTCCCGCTGCCCGCACTGCCGTTCCCGCCGCCCGCACTTCCGGTACCGCCGCACCCACTACCCGCACCATCGTCACCGCTCCCCCTGCCACAACCCCCAGCGCCCGCAGCACTGTTGCCAGGTGCAGCACCGCTGCTCCCAGTGCCCGGGCCCGCGTTCCCGCATCCCGTATCACGGTGCCCACGGTCCGCAGTACCGCCGGCACCTCACGTATCGCCACTCCCACGTTCCACGCCACTGTTCCGATCTTCCGCAGTGCCGGCGACGTGCTGCTGCGCGGTGCCGCGCCCGCGGTGGCCCTGCGGGGGCGCTTGGCCATGGCCAGGCAGAGTGCTGCCAGCGGGAGCTCAGCGAGCACCGCCATGGCCACGGCTATCGCCAGGGCACTGCCAGGTGCGGCCGTCCGTACGTCGAACCAGGCGTCGCCGCTCAGCAGCAGAGCCGCCGCCAGGGCGGCGGGCCGGTGCTGCTCGCCGCCCCGGCGCAGCAGGACGGCCGTGGTGAGCAGGCAGACCGCCTCCAGGACGTCCAGTACCACCCAACCCGTCGAGTGCCGAACCACGATGGCCAGCACGGCGATCCACGGAATCAGGACGATGCCGGCCCCTCCGAGGAGCAGGGAGGGTATCCGAACCCCGGTACTGCGCAGGGTGGTTGCTACCCGCAGCCGCCCCATCCCGCTGGTGCTCCTTGCCACCCCTGCCACTGCCTGTCTGGTCCGCACTGCCCAGAGCCCCGACATCGTCCGCACCTCCTTCGCCCTGCTCGACTCGATCACCGTCACCCTCCCCTCGCCCACTGCCGCCCCCGGCCTCGATCACCGAGCCCTGACCGCCCGCTCTCGACCGCCGGCCCCGATCACCGCTCCCCGGGAACCGCCGGGCCCGGTGGCGCCGCGCTGCTGCTCAGCCCACCCGGGCCGGGCGCAGCCGCTCGGTCGTCCCTTCGGGGTGCCGGACCAGGACCCCGGCCACCCGGCCCGGTACCCAGGCGAGCCAGAACTCCCCGGCGACCGTGACGACATCGGCCGGTGGCTGGACCTCGCGCAGTTTCGCGATGGCGAACAGCACCTGGGGTGCCGAACCGTCCGCCCTCAGGCGGCCCCAGGCGAACCCGCTGCCGCCGCCCTCACCGAGGGACTGCCGGGCCCCGCGCAGCAGCTCGCCGGTGAGCGAGGAGCCGACCAGGACGTCAAGCAACTGGTCGTGCTCGTATATCTCCAGCGCCGACCGGCCGTTGCGCCGCGGTGTCGTCCGCACCGACCACGGACCCTTGGCCGGCCATGCCAGCGTGTCGATCCCGCCGGGCTCGTCGGCCAGCTCCCGGACCGCGTTGCCGGAGCGCACCAGCCCGCCCTCCCCCTGCTCGCCGCCAGGCTGCTGCGCCTCGGCCACCTCGACCACCCCGTCCGTCTCGTTCACTGGCCGGATCCCCCGTTCATCCCGGTTCTCCCGCTGACGGAATCAAGAATCGCGGCCCCGGGACCGGAAGTCCTTGTCGCTCACTTCCGTCTTTGGGGTGTACCTAGGTACACCCCAAGCGGGCACCCAGGTGCAATGTCAGGGCCAGGGAGCGAGTCCTAAGCTGAGCGGCATGATCAGCATCAGCGGGCTGCGCCGAGGGCGCGACAGTGGCGGCGGCAGCGCGTCGGGCGGCGCGGCCGCCGCCGCGCCCGGCCATGCCGATCCGCTGGCCTGGGCCGCCGCGGCCTGGCGGGACGCCGTGCTGGTCGCCGCCGGGGCGCCGTTCGCGGTGCCGGTGGTGCTGATGCTGACCCAGGCCAACGCGATCGGGCCGATGTTCACGCTCCTCGCGCTCCTGCCGGCCGTGCTGACGGTCGGCCAGCGCAGCCGGTTCCGGGTGCTCGGTGGGCTGGACATCCCCCGCCGGCCGGTCCTCCCACCGGGGACGAGGTGGACCCCGCTCGCCTGGCTGCGCGCCGAGGCGACCTGGCGCCAGTTCGCCTACCACTGGGTGGTCGGACCGCTGCTGGCGACCGCGGGGGTGCTCACCCTGTTCGGCTGGGGTGCCGGGGTGGTGCTGGCCACCGTCTTCGGCTGGGCCTGGCTGATGCCGCACGGCAGTCCGGTCCGTGGCGACGGCTGGACGACGCTGGACACCTGGGTCACCGCGCTCGGTCTGCTGTTGCTGGTCATCGCCCCCTGGGCGATCAGCCGGATCGCCCGCGGCGACCGGCGGGCCGCCGCCGCGCTGCTCGGCCCGAACCGGGCGCGGGAGTTGGAGCGCCGGGTCGAGGACCTCGCCGAGAGCCGGGCCGGCGTGGTGGACGCCGCCGACGCCGAGCGCCGCCGGATCGAGCGTGATCTGCACGATGGTGCCCAGCAGCGGTTGGTCTCGCTGGCGATGAACCTCGGGCTGGCCCGGAAGACCCTGAAGGACGTCCCGCCCGACGCGATGCAGGTCATCATCGAGGCGCACGAGGAGGCGCAGGCCGCCATCGTGGAGCTGCGCGACCTGGTCCGCGGCCTGCATCCGGTGGTGTTGGAGGACCGGGGGCTGGACGCGGCGCTCTCCGGGATCGCGGCCCGAGCCCCGCTGCCCGTCCGGCTGGACGTCGATCTGCCACGCCGCGTGGAGCCGACGGTCGAGGCGGTCGCCTACTTCGTGGTCTCGGAGGCGCTGGCCAACGTGGCCAAGCACGCCCGGGCTGCCAAGGCGGATGTCTCGGTTCGCCTCCAAGGGCCGCGGCTGCGGATATCCATCACCGACGACGGGGTGGGCGGCGCCGATCCCGCCAAGGGAACCGGACTCGTCGGGTTGCGAAAACGCGCGGCCTCGGTCGACGGGACCCTTGCCATAACCAGCCCCCTCGGGGGCCCCACCACCATCACTGTGGAGTTGCCGTGCGTGCTGTGATCGCTGAGGACTCGGTCCTGCTCAGGGTCGGCCTGGTCAAGGTCCTGGAGGCGGTCGGCTACGAGGTGGCGGCGGCGGTGGGTGACGCCGAGGCACTGCTCACCGCGGTCGAGGAGCACCGGCCGCAGGTCGTCGTGGTGGACGTCCGGATGCCCCCGGGCTTCACCGACGAGGGGGTCCGCGCCGCACTGGTGATCCGCCGCGAGTGGCCCGAGGTTGCCGTCCTGCTGCTCTCCCAGTACGTGGAGGAGCGCTACGCGGCCGATCTGCTCGCCTCCAACACCAGCGGGGTGGGCTACCTGCTCAAGGAGCGGGTGGCCAACGTCGACGACTTCGTGGAGGCGCTGCAGCGAGTGGCGGCCGGCGGCACGGCCCTGGACCCGGAGGTCGTGGCGCAGTTGCTGGTCCGTGGCCGTCGCGATCCGCTGGAGCGGCTGACCCCGCGCGAGCGGGACGTGCTGGGCCTGATGGCGCAGGGCCACTCCAACGCGGCCATCGCGGAACACCTGGTGGTGAGCGACAGCGCGGTGGCGAAGCACATCAACAGCATCTTCACCAAGCTTGAGCTGCCCGCGGCGGACGCCACCCACCGGCGGGTGCTGGCGGTGCTCCGGTTCCTGGGCGAGGGGTAGCGCGCCATGCTGTCACCGCAGTTGGAGCAGCGAGTCTGGCGGCCGGCCGGCCTGGTGCTCGCCGTGCTGGTGATCCTGATCGGCGCGGGCCAGGCATGGGGCGCGCTCACCGAACAGACCGAGAGCGAGCCCACCCAGGTCCTTGGCCCGATCAGCGCCCTCGACCTCGACCTGGACGATGCCTCGGCCCGGATCAGTCCCGGGGCGGAGGGCCAGGTCGGGATACAGCAGAACCTGGACTGGACCTTCCGCCGACCGGTTGTCGAGCAGACGCTGATCGGCCGGCTGCTCCGGATCAAGGTCCGCTGCCCGAGCATCCTCGGAGTCGGTGAACCCACGTGCTCGGTGGCACTGAGCATCAACGTCCCGCGCGCGACGGCGGTGACGGTCCGGCTGAGTTCGGGCTCGGCCAAGGTCAGCGGGCTGAGCGGCGAGCTCAGCCTGCGCAGTTCCTCCGGCAGCATCGAGCTGGACGGGGACTCCGGCCGGATCTCCGCCCACAGCACCAGCGGGCAGATCCAGGGACAGGGGCTGACCTCCCAGGACGTGGAGACCACACTGACCTCCGGGCAGCTCAGCCTCGGGTTCACCGCGCCACCGGCCCGGGTCGCCGTCAGCGCCACCTCGGGCGAGGCCGACCTGACCGTGCCCCCCGGGAGCACCTACCGGGTCACCACGCACACCGCGTCGGGGGGCGGGGTCGATCGGGATCCGGGGCTGGACGATCCGCAGTCCAGCAGGAGTATCACGGTGTCCACCACCTCCGGGCACGCGAGCCTGGCCTACTCGTCGACCGGCTGACGGGCCCCTGCGGATCGAGCCCGCAGGCAGCGCCAGCGGGGGTCGGTGGGCGGTGGGGGACAATGGAGAGTCCCGTCCGCCCACCGTGCACCTGCTGAGGATCCGCCGCGCATGACCACCACGCCTGACAGTGCCCCGACCACCCCTGCGGCGAGCGTCCCCCCGGCCGTGGCGGCGGACATCCCCGCGCCGGCCGTCCCCGCGCCCGGCGAGTTCGCGCCGCTCGCCATCGGCCCGCTGGAGGTCTGGCCCCCGGTGGTGCTCGCGCCGATGGCGGGGATCACCAACGCCCCCTTCCGCACCCTCTGCCGGGAGCAGAGCGGCGGCAAGGGGCTGTACGTCAGCGAGATGATCACCACCCGGGCGCTGGTCGAGCGGAACGCCAAGACCATGCAGCTGATTCACTTCGACCCGAGCGAGAAGCCCCGGTCGATCCAGCTCTACGGCGTCGACCCGGCCACCGTCGGCAAGGCCGCCCGCATGATCGCGGACGAGAACCTCGCCGACCACATCGACCTGAACTTCGGCTGCCCCGTCCCCAAGGTGACCCGCAAGGGCGGTGGCTCCGCGCTGCCCTACAAGCGCAACCTGCTGCGGGACATCCTGCGCGAGGCGGTGGGCAACGCCGGGAGCCTCCCGGTCACCATGAAGATGCGCAAGGGCATCGACGACGACCACCTCACCTACCTGGACGCCGGCCGGATCGGCGCCGAGGAGGGGGTGTCCGCCATCGCCCTGCACGGTCGCACCGCCGCCCAGCACTACGGGGGCACCGCTGACTGGTCCGCCATCGCCCGGTTGCGCGAGGCCGTCCCGGCCGAGGTCCCGGTACTGGGCAACGGCGACATCTGGTCGGCCGACGACGCCCTGCGGATGATGCGCGAGACCGGCTGCGACGGCGTGGTGGTCGGTCGCGGCTGCCTGGGCCGCCCGTGGCTCTTCAAGGACCTGGTCGCCATCTTCGAGGGCGACACCGACCACGCCCGCCCCACCTTCGCCGACGTCGCCCGCACCATGCTGCGCCACGCCGAGCTGCTCGGGCAGTGGATGGGTGACGAGAGCCGCGGCGTCGTGGACTTCCGCAAGCACGTCGCCTGGTACACCAAGGGCTTCTCGGTCGGCTCGGAACTGCGGGTCAAGCTGGCGATGGCCGGTTCGCTGGCCGAACTGGCCGAGCTGCTCGGCCAGGTGGGGCAGGAGCAGGGCTGGCCGGCCGGCGCGGACGGTCCGCGCGGCCGGACCAGTGGCAACGGCCGGGTGGTCCTGCCCGAAGGCTGGTTGGACGATCCGTACGACTGCGCCCTGCCGAGCGTTGACGCCGAACTGGACACCTCGGGCGGCTGACCCCTGACGTAGAGGCAAAATTCGCTGCGCGCCCGGTCCGGACGTCACGGCCCAGCCCTCTTGGCCATACTGGCCAAGAGGGCTCCCTTTTGGAGAATATCCACCACGGAGCGTAGGATATCCGGCGCGTTCCGCGACGGATCGATGAGTTCTAGTACGTACCATGGGCAGACCGTGGCCGTGACCCTCACCACATCGGGCCACCCCGGAAGGGGTGTCGGGAGCGCGAAAGAGGCCGTGGTGTCCAAATCGCTTCCCGAACGGGTGTCGGAGCGGATCGGACCTCTTGACTGCAGGAAATCAAGCCGAGGCAACGGCCTGCCGTGCGAGCCACTACCCTCTGTCGGCTCCGGTTGATCTTCCTGGGCCATTGCTTTCAAGACTTGAACGATCGCTAGCGTCAGCCGGACGATTTCATCAACAGAGGTGAACACCTTCACGGGCATTTGATCTCGTGGGTCACCGCTGGCAATCGGCCTCGGACGGCCTATCGACAGCGCGGAAGTGCCTTCGAAATGGGTATGTTCTCCGGCGTCAGGGCAACCCCGTGCGAGGAGACCGACCCGTGGCGGCGACGCAGAAGTTTGTTTACTCCTTCACCGAAGGAAACAAGGACCTCAAGGACCTGCTCGGCGGCAAAGGTGCCAACCTCGCCGAGATGACCAACCTCGGGCTCCCGGTCCCTCCGGGGTTCACCCTCACCACCGAAGCCTGCAAGGTCTTCCTGGAGACCGGCGCCGAGCCGGCCTCGCTGCACAACGAGGTCAGCGAGCACCTGGCCGCGCTGGAACAGCAGATGGGCAAGCGGCTGGGCCAGCCGGACAACCCGCTGCTGGTCTCGGTCCGCTCCGGTGCCAAGTTCTCGATGCCCGGCATGATGGACACCGTCCTCAACATCGGCCTGTCCGACGCCTCGGTGGCCGGGCTCGCCGCGCAGTCCGGCAACGAGCGGTTCGCCTGGGACTCCTACCGCCGGCTGGTCCAGATGTTCGGCAAGACCGTGCTGGGCGTCGAGGGCGAGCTGTTCGAGGAGGCCCTCGACGAGGCCAAGCGCGCCAAGGGCAGCACCAACGACCTCGACCTGGACGCCGCCGACCTGCGCGCCCTGGTCGGGACCTTCAAGGCGATCGTGCTGCGCGAGACCGGCCGGGAGTTCCCGCAGGACCCGCGCGAGCAGATGGACCTGGCGATCCACGCCGTCTTCCACTCCTGGAACGGCGACCGGGCCCGCCTCTACCGCCGCCAGGAGCGCATTCCCAACGACCTGGGCACCGCGGTCAACATCTGCAGCATGGTCTTCGGCAACCTCGGCGAGGACTCCGGCACCGGCGTCGCCTTCACCCGCGACCCCTCCACCGGCGCGGTCGGCGTCTACGGCGACTACCTCTCCAACGCCCAGGGCGAGGACGTCGTCGCCGGCATCCGCAACACCCTCCCGCTGGCCGACCTGGAGCAGCTGGACAAGAAGTCGTACGACGAGCTGATGGCGATCATGCACAAGCTCGAACTGCACTACCGCGACCTGTGCGACATCGAGTTCACCATCGAGCGCGGCAAGCTCTGGATGCTGCAGACCCGGATCGGCAAGCGCACCGCCGCGGCCGCCTTCCGGATCGCCGTCCAGCTGGTCGACCAGGGTCTGATCGACCTGGACGAGGCGCTGCACCGGGTGACCGGCGGTCAGCTCTCCCAGCTGATGTTCCCGCGGTTCGCCCCCGACACCAGCTCCAAGCAGATCGCCTGGGGCCTCGCCGCCTCGCCCGGCGCCGCGATCGGCAAGGTGGTCTTCGACTCCTACACCGCCGTCAAGTGGTCCCGCTCCGGCGAGAAGGTCATCCTGGTGCGCCGCGAGACCAACCCGGACGACCTGGACGGCATGATCGCCGCCGAGGGCATCCTGACCTCGCGCGGCGGCAAGACCTCGCACGCCGCCGTGGTCGCCCGTGGCATGGGCAAGACCTGTGTCTGCGGCGCCGAGGAGCTGGAGGTCGACACCAAGCGCCGCCGGATGACCACCGCCGACGGGCAGGTCATCGAGGAGGGCGACGTCGTCTCGATCGACGGCGCGACCGGCAAGGTCTACCTGGGCGAGGTCCCGGTGCTGCCCTCCCCGGTGGTGGAGTACTTCGAGGGCACCCTGCACGCCGGCGCGGACGTCCAGGGCGGTCTGGTGCAGGCCGTGCACCGGCTGATGTCGCACGCCGACGTGCGCCGCCGGCTCGCCGTGCGGGCCAACGCCGACAACGCCGAGGACGCCAACCGCGCCCGCCGCTACGGCGCCCAGGGCATCGGCCTGTGCCGCACCGAGCACATGTTCCTCGGCGAGGAGCGCCGCAAGGAGGTCGAGCACCTGATCCTGGCGGACAACGACAAGGACCGCGAGCAGGCCCTCTCCACCCTCCTCCCGCTGCAGAAGGGCGACTTCGTCGAGCTCTTCCAGTCGATGGACGGGCTGCCGGTGACGGTGCGCCTGCTCGACCCGCCCCTGCACGAGTTCCTGCCCGACATCACCGAGCTGTCGGTCCGGGTCGCCCTCGCCGAGGCCCGCAAGGACCCGAACGAGAACGACCTGCGGCTGCTCCAGGCCGTCCACAAGCTGCACGAGCAGAACCCGATGCTGGGTCTGCGCGGCGTCCGGCTCGGCCTGGTGATCCCCGGCCTGTTCGGCATGCAGGTCCGGGCGATCGCGGAGGCCGCCGCCGAGCGCAAGCTGGCCGGCGGTGACCCGCGGCCCGAGGTGATGATCCCGCTGGTCGGCACCGTGCAGGAGCTGGAGATCGTCCGCGACGAGTGCGAGCGAGTGCTGGCCGAGGTGGCCAAGTCCACCGGCGTCACGCTGGACATCAAGCTCGGTACGATGATCGAACTGCCGCGCGCCGCCGTGACGGCCGGTCAGATCGCCGAGGCCGCCGAGTTCTTCTCCTTCGGGACGAACGACCTCACCCAGACGGTCTGGGGCTTCTCCCGCGACGACGTGGAGGCCAGCTTCTTCACCGCCTACCTGGAGAAGGGCATCTTCGGGGTGTCCCCGTTCGAGACCATCGACCGCGACGGCGTCGGCTCGCTGGTCAAGCACGCGGTGGAGGCCGGCCGGGCGACCCGCCCCGACCTCAAGCTCGGGGTCTGCGGCGAGCACGGCGGCGACCCGGACTCGGTGCACTTCTTCCACGAGGCGGGCCTGGACTACGTGTCCTGCTCGCCCTTCCGGATCCCGGTGGCGCGGCTGGAGGCCGGCCGGGCCGCCCTCGAGACTGCGGGCAGCGACTCTCGCTGACCGCGACCCCTCCAGCGGGGAGGGGCGTACGGCGGAGCTCGGCGCAGGAGGGCCGCCGTACGTACAGCAGCCGGGGCGGGAAAGGACAATGGCGTCCGTTCCCGCCCCGGAGGCGTTTCCCGGGGCGCCCGCGGGGGCTGCGCCATCCGGGTGGGCCCGGCCGGCTCGCCGACGCCGGGCCGGGGGCGCCCGGCAAGCTGGCCTCATGACCAGTCGCGCCCGTCTGATCGTCGTCGCCGTCCTGCTCGCCGTCGCCGTCGCCGCGGCCGCGCGCTACGCGTTGACCGACGGGCAGCATCCGACACCGACGGCCGGCTCCCCGGTCACCAGCGCGCGACCGGTGGCCTCCCGGGCACCCGGCAGCCCGGCCCGCGCCGACGTCTGCCGCAGCAAGCTGCCCAGTCAGGCCCGCGACACCCTGGTGCTGATCGCCCGCGGTGGCCCGTACCCCTACCGGTCGGACGGCGTGGTCTTCGAGAACCGCGAGGGCCGGCTGCCCCGGCAGCGCAGCGGCTACTACCACGAGTACACGGTGCGGACCCCGGGCTCGGCCGACCGGGGGACCCGGCGGGTGGTCACCGGCGGTGCGGGCGAGGAGTACTGGACCGCGGACCACTACGGCACCTTCCAGGAGATCGACGACCGCTGCTGAGCCGCGCGACCCCGCCGGCCCGATCCGGCCGGGTCAGCAGGCCCGCTGCCAGCTGACCCGGTGGTAGGGGCCGTGCGGGCCGGAGGCCAGCAGCGTCCGCAGCTCGTGCAGCACCGGAGCCGGGTCCCGGCGCAGCTGTGCCGGGGTGGCCCGGACCACCGGCAACCGGGCCACCTGCAGCCGGTTGCCCCGGGTGAGCGTCCACTCGTGGTCCGCGGGCCGCAGGTGCCAGGCGCGGGAGTCGACCTCCAGCGCCACGCAGGCGTCCGGCCAGAACGCGTCGGGCACCGCGAGGAACTGACCGTCCAGCAGCAGCACCGGGTTCCACAGCGGCTCCGGCAGTCCGCCGGCTCGCAACACCTCGCGCGCCTCGGCCTCGGCGATCGAGTACACCCCGGTGGTCAGCTCGTCCGCCACCTGCCGGACGTGTGGCAACGAGGCCGTCGCCGGCGAGCCGCCGAGCAGTTTGCCGAGCAGTTCGGCGCGCTCGCAGTGCCGCCCCTGCACCGCCTCGGCGCAGAGCGCGCGGAACCGCCGGTCGCCGGTCAGCACCGGGGCCAGGTCGGCCAGCGCGCGCCCCACCTCGACGCTCCACAGCCCGTCGTCGCGCTGGAAGCCGGCCGGCATCCCGGGGCTGCGGTGCACCCGGACGAAGTCGCGGCTGGCCACCCGGCGGCAGCCCGGGATCAGCACGTCGACCATCTCCAGATCCGCCGGGTGCCCGGCGCTCGCCAGCCCGACGTCGGCCAGCACCGCCATGCCGGTCAGCAGCACCGCGCCCGGGTGCGGCCGCTGGCCCTTGGGCGCGGCGTAGCTGAGTGCGGCACGCAGGCGTTGGTGCGGTGTCAGGCGCCCGTTCTGCAGGCAGATCACCCGCGGCAGCACCCGCTGCCAGGGTCCGCCCGGCCGCAGCCGGTGCGCGATGGTGCCGGACGGAACGCCGTGCTCGATCAGCTGGGCACGGGTGACGATGTGCTGCTGCTCGGCGCCGAGCAGTCGCAGGGAGTTGAGCGCGGTCATGGGGGAGGGGTGCCCGGCAGGACGGTAGGTATGCGAAATATCCCCCGCAGGTGGCTAACCCCGATCGCGGTTGACTCCGCGGCCGCGGCACACCCGGTGCGGGCTCGGACGGTGGAGGCCGGGCCCGCTGCCGGCAGGGCCGGGATCAGATCAGGCCGGGATCAGGGAACCGGCGTGTCTGACACACTCCTGGTCGAGTTCGCGGCCCATGCCGCGGGCGATCCGGCGGTCCGGAGCGCTCGGCGAGGTGGCCGCGGCGATCCGCAGCTCGATGATGTCGCGGACGGCCGGCCACTCCTCGGCGAGGATCGAGTAGAACGCCGTGCCCCGCACCACCCCGTCCAGCCCCCGGCTGTGCGCCCGCCGGACACCCTCGGAGGTGGCGCCGAGCCGCTCGATAGCCGCGCGCGAGCGCAGGTTGCGGGCGTCGGCCCGGAGCGAGATCCGCTGCACGCCCCAGACCTCGAAGGCGTGGCGCAGCATCAGCAGCTTGGCCTCGGTGTTGATGCCGGTGCCCTGGGCGTGCGCGGAGAGCCAGGTGCGGCCGATCTCCGCGGCGTCCGGGGTGGCGGTCGCCGGGTCGCCGATCGGGCCCTGGGGCAGCGGCGGCCAGACCACCGGGCCCTGCCAGTAGTCGAGCTCCAGGAACCGGGTCGAGCCGACCACCAGGCCGTCCGAGGCCCGCACGGTGGCGAAGACCAGCGAGCGGCCGGCCGCCTGGTCGGCCTGCGCGGTGGCGATGAACTCGCGGGCGCCCGACAGCCCCTGCGGGACGGCCGTGAACGCGTACGAGCTGCGATCCTCGGCGGCGGCCGCGGCCAGCGCCTCGGTGTGCTGCTCTGTCAGGGGCTCCAGCCGGACGGTGCGGCCGGTCAGGGTAACGGGTGCTGGCACGGAACCTTCGGTCCTTCGGCGATCGGAGGGCCCTGACGTCCGGGGTACGGACGGTCGGGAGGACAGGTCGCCCCGTCCCCTGCCGTTCCCCGGTCCCGGGTACGCCGGGGCGGGTCGTACCAGGGGGAGGGGGCGGCCCGGGAGGCGGGCAACGCGGTGCCGGCGCGGGCATGGTTCACATGGACCGATCCGGCGGGACGTGCGAGGGGACAGTGTGCGTCCGCGAGATGGCCGAGAGAGGAAGGAGAGCGCGAAGGAAGCAGGCGGCCAGATGAAGGCAAGGTGACATTCAGGTGGCTGGCCGTACATGGATCGGGACCGCGGCCCACGGCGTGACAGACGACGTGGCGGCGACGCGATGATGCGAGGCAGCGAGAGGACGATACCTGCCTTGGCCCCGCACGTCACTTCGCGGCGCGCCGGGTGCTGTCGCGAGCTGGCGGCGGCCTGGCCGCCGGAACGTCCGGACCGCCTCTGACCAGGGGTTCTCCGTCGGTTGCCGGTTGCGGGATGAGATGATTCCGACACCGTCCGGATGGCGTCGGCGGGTCGCCCACCGGCCGCGCGGCCGGTGGGGGTGCACGCCGGACGGGTGAGCGGGGGAATGTCCGCGACTCGCGGCATGCTGCACTGGGCGAGGGTTCGCCGCGGTCGGCTGCGGTCGGGCGGCCCCGGCCAGGAGTAGGACCGACGACGAGAAACGGTTGGGTGCGCGGTGCGTGATCCCGAGGCGCTGTACGAGCTGGAGCCGAAGGGCGTGGCGGCGGTGGCCGCGGCGACCGCCGCGGCGACCTCCGTCCAGGGCGGGCCGGAGACCGGCCTGGTCCTGCTGTACCACTTCGAGGGCTTCATGGACGCCGGTGAGGCCGGCGGCCAGGTGCTGGCCCACCTGCTCGACCAGGGCAGCCCGGTGGTGGTGGCCCGGTTCGACCACGACCGGCTGGTCGACTACCGCGCCCGCCGCCCGGTGATGACCTTCGATCGGGAGAGCTGGTCGGCGTACGAGCCGCCGGAGATCCTGCTGCGGCTGGTCCACGACGCCACCGGCGCGCCCTTCCTGGTGCTCAGCGGCCCGGAGCCGGACGTCGAGTGGGAGGCCTTCGCGGCGGCGGTCCGCCGGCTGGTGGAGGAGCTGGGGGTGCGCCTCACGGTGGACTTCCACGGCATCCCGATGGGTGTCCCGCACACCCGCCCGGTCGGCCTGACCCCGCACGGCAACCGGATCGACCTGGCGGTCGGCTACCCGCAGTGGTTCGAGCGGGCCGAGGTGCCGGGCAGCGCCCAGGCGCTGGTGGAGTACCGGCTCGCCGAGGCCGGCCACGACGTGCTGGGTTTCGCGGTGCACGTGCCGCACTACGTGGCCCGTTCGGCCTACCCGGCGGCGGCGGTGCTGATCCTGGAGGCGGTCCAGTCGGCGACCGGTCTGGTCCTGCCGGGCCACGAGCTGCGCGACCGGGTCGGCGAGGTGTACGCCGACATCGAGGAGCAGCTCTCGCACGGCGACGGCGAGCTGCGCACGGCGATCCGCGGCATGGAGGGCCAGTACGACGCGGTGGCGGGGGCCGAGACCCGGGAGAGCCTGCTCGCCGCCTCCACCGAGCTGCCCTCGGCCGACGAGTTGGGGCGGCAGTTCGAGCAGTTCCTGGCCGAGCACGAGCGCGGCGCGGAGTAGCCGGCGCGGTGCTCGGGGGCCCGGGAGCGTCCGAACGGGTGGGCCGGGAGTCGTTCCGGCCCACCCGTTCGTTGACCTCCGGGAGGCCCGGGTGGCGGGCCGTCCCACCGCGCGAGTCGGGGGGTGACGCGTGAAACGCCGGGCCAGGGCCGTCGGGTGGCTGGGCGCGGGGCTGCTGCTGGCGGGCTGCTCGACGGCCGACGGGGGCGCTCCCGCCCAGCCGTCCGCCTCGCCGCCGCGCGGCCCGTACGTCGCGCTCGGCGACTCCTACACCGCGGGCCTGCAGGTCCAGCCGCAGGCCGACGGGCCGAAGGGCTGCGGCCGGTCGGCGGTGGACTACCCGGCCCTGGTCGCCCAGGGGCTGGGCATCGGCGGCGCCGACTTCACCGACATGAGCTGCTCCAGCGCGACCACGGCCGACCTGACCGCGCCCCAGCAGCTGGACGGCGGCAGCAACCCGGCCCAACTGGGCGCGTTGAACGCCCGGACCAGGCTGGTCACGCTCGGGATCGGCGGCAACGACGCGGACTTCACCACGGTGGTCACCCGTTGCGTCGAGAAGGGGCTGACCCAGGGCGTGCTGGCCAAGCTCGACCTGGTGAAGGCCCAGGACTCGCCGTGCCGCGCCTCCTACACGGCGGCGGACGGTACGGACCGGCTCGACGCCCAACTCGCGACGGTCGGGGACAAGGTGGCCGGTGTGCTCCAGGAGGCCCGGCGGCGGGCCCCGCAGGCCCGGGTCCTCCTGGTCGGCTACCCCACCCTGCTGCCCGCCGACCCGGCCGGCTGCCTGCCGGTGCTCGGACGCACCGTGCCGCCGGCCGACCTGGGCTACCTCGCCGCGAAGGAGCAGCGGCTCAACGGCGTGCTGCGGGACGAGGCTCGGGCCGCCGGGGCGACCTTCGTTGACACCTACACGCCCTCCACCGGGCACGACATGTGCGCGGGGCAGGCGGAGCGCTGGGTGGAGCCGCCCTTTCCGGCGGCCGGTCGGGCGCCGCTGCACCCCAACGCGGCCGGCGAGCAGGCGATGGCGCAGGCGGTGCTGGCCGCGATCCGGGGCTGACCATGCTGTGGAGATCCTCCAATAAACGCCGTGCGGAGTCCGTGTCGCACGGCATCTGACGCGCCGTGAACCCCTTGGCAGAGTAGTGGCTGTCCGGGCACACCGACCACGTCGAACCGGCATCGGCTGTGTGCCCTATCCACAAACAAGGGGGCGAAATGACAGTTGGACAGACTCGAGCGGTGGTGACCGGGCTCGGTGCCACCACCCCGCTGGGCGGGGACGTGCCGTCGACCTGGGCGGCGATGCTGGCGGGGGAGTCCGGGATCCGGACGATCGAGGAGGACTGGGCGGCCGGGCTGCCCGCCCGGATCGCGGGCCGGCTGAGGGTCGAGCCGACCGAGGTGCTGGACCGGGTCCAGGCCCGGCGGCTGGACCGCTGCGAGCAGGTGGCCATCGTCGCGGCCCGGGAGGCCTGGGCGGACGCCGGGCGGCCCGAGGTCGAGCCGGAGCGGCTCGCGGTGGTGATCGGCACCGGGACCGGTGGTGTGCTGACCACGCTCGCCCAGGACGACGTCCTGGAGTCCGCCGGCCCGCGCCGGGTCTCCCCGTACACCGTGCCGATGCTGATGCCGAACGGGCCGGCCGCCTGGGTCAGCATCGAACTCGGTGCCCGCGGCGGGGCGCACACCCCGGTCAGCGCCTGCGCCTCCGGCGCCGAGGCGATCGCGCTGGGCCTCGACCTGATCCGGCTGGGCCGGGCCGACGTGGTGGTGGCGGGCGGCGCGGAGGCGTGCGTCCACCCGCTGCCGCTGGCCGGGTTCGCCCAGGCCAAGGTGCTCTCCACGCGCAACGACGAGCCGCGGCGGGCGTCCCGCCCGTTCGACCGGCACCGGGACGGCCTGGTGGTCGGCGAGGGAGCGGCCGTGCTGGTGCTGGAACGGGCCGAGTTCGCCGCGGCCCGACGGGCGCGCGGTCACGCGGTGCTGGCCGGCGCCGGGATCACCGCCGACGCGCACCACATCACGGCGGCCCACCCGCAGGGCCAGCTCCGCGCGATGCGGCTGGCGCTGGCCGCGGCGGGCCTCGACCCGCTGGACGTCGGGCACGTCAACGCCCACGCCACCTCGACGCCGCTGGGTGACCTCACCGAGGCCGGCTCGATCGCCGAGGCGATCGGCGTCCACCCGGCCGTCACCGCGACCAAGTCGATGACCGGGCACCTCTTCGGCGCCGCCGGGGCGCTCGGCGCGCTGGCGACCGTGCTGGCGCTGCGCGACCGGGTCATCCCGGCCACGCTCAACCTCGACGAGCCGGATCCGGAGGTGAAGCTGGACGTGGTGGCGGGCGAGCCGCGCGCGGCGGCCCCGCACGCGGCGCTGGCCAACGCCTTCGGCTTCGGCGGCCACAACGCCTCGCTGGTGTTCACCGTCGGGTAAACACGGGTTCGAGTGCCGCTCCAGCCGGCCGTCACCCCCACGGCGTACGGTGGCCTGTATATGGACGCCACCTCGTACTCGACCGACCCGATGACGACCGACGAGATGCCCGCGGCGGACCACGCGCAGGCCCGCTGGGTCCCCGAACCCGACAAACGGCCCGGCCGGACGGCGTTCCAGCGCGACCGGGCCCGGGTCCTGCACTCCGCCGCGCTGCGCCGGCTGGCCGGGACCACCCAGGTGGTCGCCCCGATGCGCAGCGACTTCCCGCGCACCCGGCTCACCCACTCGCTCGAATGCGCCCAGGTGGGCCGGGAGCTGGGGGCGGCGCTGGGCTGTGACCCGGACCTGGTGGAGACCGCCTGCCTGGCGCACGACATCGGCCACCCACCGTTCGGCCACACCGGTGAGTCCGCGCTCGACCAGGCCGCCGAGGCCTGCGGCGGCTTCGAGGGCAACGCCCAGTCGCTGCGCATCCTGACCCGGCTGGAGCCCAAGCGCTTCGCCCCGGCGGGCGCGGAGCGGACCCGGCTCGGTCCGCGCCCCGGCAGCAGCGTGGGGCTCAACCTGACCCGCGCCGCGCTGGACGCCGCCACCAAGTACCCGTGGGCCCGCGGCGGCCACCCGACCGACCCGCACTCGCCCAAGTTCGGCGTCTACGCCGACGACCTGCCGGTCTTCCACTGGCTGCGGGCCGGCGCCCCGCTCGGCCGGCGGTGCTTCGAGGCGACCGTGATGGACTGGTCCGACGACGTCGCCTACTCCACCCACGACGTCGAGGACGGCCTGCAGGCCGGCCACATCGACCCGGCCGCGCTGCACGGCGCCGAGGAACGGGCCGAGCTCTTCAAGATCGCCGAGCGGTACGCCGGGGACGCCGGGCCGGAGGAGCTCGGCGAGGCGCTGGACCGGCTGCTGGCCGAGGAGTGGTGGCCGCGCGGGTACGACGGATCGGCACGCGCCCGGGCCGGCCTGAAGGACCTCACCAGCCAGCTGATCGGCCGTTTCTGCCTGGCCGCCGAGCAGGCCACCCGGGCCCGCTACGGCCCGGGCCGGCTGAGCCGGTACGCCGCCGAGCTGGTGGTCCCGCGGGAGGTGCGGCTGGAGTGCGCGGTGCTCAAGGCGGTGGCCGTGCGTTACGTCATGCAGCGCGACGAGCAGGCGCAGCTGCGGGCCCGGCAGCGGATCGTGATCGCCGAGTTGGCCGAGCTGCTCGGGCGGGACGCACCGGCCGGCCTGGACCCGGTCTTCGCCGCGCAGTACCGGGAGGCCGAGGACGACCGGGCGGCGTTGCGCGCGGTGATCGACCAGATCGCCACCCTGACCGACGCCTCGGCGCTGGCCCTGCACGCTCGACTGAGCGCCGGCGGAAAGCCGTAGACTTCCGGGGTGGCAGGGCGGATCCGGGATGAAGACGTGCAGGCGGTGCGCAACGCGCTGCCCATCGACGCGGTGGTCGGCGACTACGTCCAGCTGACCAACGGTGGCGGCGCCCAGCTCAAGGGTGTCTGCCCGTTCCACGACGAGAAGTCGGCCTCGTTCTACGTGCACCCCGCCAAGGGGGTCTTCCACTGCTTCGGCTGCGGCGAGAGCGGCGACACGATCTCCTTCCTGATGAAGATCGAGCACTTCTCGTTCGCCGAGGCGGTCGAGCGGATGGCCGCCCAGGCCGGCATCACGCTGCGCTACATCGAGGGCGGTTACACCCAGCGCAGCCAGCAGGGCGAGCGGACCAGGCTGGTCGAGGCGCACAAGGTGGCCGCGGCCTGGTACCAGGAGCAGCTGGAGACGCCGGAGGCCGAGATCGGCCGCCGGTTCCTGGCCGAGCGCGGTTTCGACGCCGCGGCGGCCGCGCGGTTCGGGGTCGGCTACGCGCCGGCCGGCTGGGAGCACCTGGTCCGCTACCTGCGCGGCAGGACCTTCACCGACCGGGAGATCCTGCAGGGCGGGCTGGCCTCGCAGGGGCAGCGCGGTGGCCTGATCGACCGGTTCCGCGGCCGGCTGGTCTGGCCGATCCGCGACCTGGGCGGCGAGGTGGTCGGCTTCGGCGCCCGCCGGCTGCGCGAGGACGACAACGGGCCGAAGTACCTGAACACCCCCGAGACCCCGATCTACAAGAAGTCGCACGTGCTCTACGGCATCGACCTGGCGAAGAAGGAGATCGCCAAGTCCGGCCGGGCGGTGGTGGTCGAGGGCTACACCGACGTGATGGCCTGCCACCTGGCGGGCGTGACCACCGCGGTGGCCACCTGCGGTACGGCCTTCGCCGAGGACCACGTCAAGATCATCCGTCGGCTGCTGATGGACACCTCGCAGTACCGGGGCGAGACGGTCTTCACCTTCGACGGTGACGCGGCCGGTCAGAAGGCCGCGCTGCGCGCCTTCGAGGACGACCAGAAGTTCGCCGCCCGGACGTCCATCGCGGTCACCCCCGACGGCATGGACCCGTGCGAACTGCGGCTCGCCCAGGGCGACGAGGCGGTCCGCGAGCTGATCGCCAACCCGGTGCCGCTCTTCGAGTTCGCACTGCGCTCGGCGGTCGCCCGGCACCGGGTGGACGCCGCGGAGGGCCGGGCCGCGGCGCTGGAGGAGGCCGCGCCGATCGTCGCCAAGATCAAGGACCCGTCGATCCGGCACGAGTACGCGGTCCAACTCGCCGGTCTGCTGGGCATCCTGGACGAGCAGTTCGTGGTGCGCCGGGTGGCCCAGATCGCCCGCTGGCAGCGCGAGGCGCCCCAGCAGGGCCGCCAACAGCTGCGTCGGGGGCCGGAGTTGGCGCCGGCACCGGAGCCGGCCCGGCCGGCGTACCGGCTCGACCCGCGCGACAAGGCCCAGTTCGTCGAGCGTGAGCTGCTCAAACTCGCCGTGCAGTACCCGGAGTTGGTCAGTCCGGCGTTCGACCAGTACGGCGAGGACGAGTTCCCGACGGCGCCCTACGCGGCCGTCCGCCGGGCGATCGGCAAGGCCGGCGGGACCACGCACGGCTGTACCGTGCCGGACTTCGTCGGGGCGGTCCGCGAGGTGGCCGAGAACGACCAGGTCCGTTCGCTGGTCACCGAGTTGACGGTCGAGCCGGTCCGCACCCGGCGCAAGCCGGACGCGCTCTACGCCGGCGAGTTCCTGGTGAACCTGCGCCGGGCCTCGGTGAAGCGCCGGATCGAGGAGGTCCGCGGGCATCTCCAGCGCCTGGGAAACCGGGCAACTGCCGAGCAACTGGCGCCGGTGCAGCAGGAGTTGTGGGCGCTCCAGCAGTACGACGACAGCCTGCGGACGCGCGGCGCGGCCGGGCTCTGAACCCGGCGCACCGGCGCCCCGCCACTCCGGCAGAAAACTCACCGCACGACTATCGGCCGCCGGGCGCGGGGTACCCCACACTGAGGGGGTCTCAGTCCGCAGCGTCGGGCCCGCCCGACCCGCAGAGGGGTGGGCCCGTTGGAGATCACCGCCACCCAGGAAGCCGAGCCGGACGCGCGAGCGGAGTCCCGGCCCGCGGCGTCCCCGGAGGGCAGACCGGTCGCTGCCGTGCGGCAGCGACCGCCTGACGAGGAGTTCGACCCGGACGGGCCGCTGGACGACGAGCCGCCCGTCCTGCCGCGGGACGGCTCGGTTGGCCCGAGCGCTGACCTGTTCCGCCAGTACCTGCGCGAGATCGGCCGGATCCGGCTGCTCACCGCCGCCGAGGAGGTCGAGCTGGCCCGCCGGATCGAGGCCGGCCTCTTCGCCGAGCAGTACCTGCACGACCACGGCCTCCCGACCGGTCGGCTGGCCGACGAGCTGGACCAGCTGGTGGTGCTCGGCCGGATCGCCAAGCGCCGGTTGGTCGAGGCCAACCTGCGCCTGGTGGTCTCGGTCGCCAAGCGCTACGTCGGACGTGGCCTGACCATGCTCGACCTGGTCCAGGAGGGCAACCTGGGCCTGATCCGGGCGGTCGAGAAGTTCGACTACGTCCGCGGCTACAAGTTCTCCACCTACGCGACCTGGTGGATCCGCCAGTCGATGAGCCGCGCGCTGGCCGACCAGGCCCGCACGATCCGGGTCCCGGTGCACGTGGTCGAGCTGATCAACCGGGTGCTGCGGGTCAAGCGCGGGCTGCTCCAGGAGCGGGGCGGCGAGCCCACCGCGGCCGAGGTGGCCGCCGCCCTGGAGCTCTCCGTCGAGCGGGTCCGCGAGGTGCTCCGGCTGGCCCAGGAGCCGGTCTCGCTGCACACCCCGATCGGCGAGGAGGAGGACGTCGCGCTCGGTGACCTGATCGAGGACGCGGACGCCGCCTCGCCGGCCGAGAGCGCCGCCTTCCTGCTGCTGCGCGAGCACCTGGAGACCGTGCTGGCCATCCTCGGCGAGCGCGAGCGGATGGTGGTCGAGCTGCGCTACGGCCTGAGTGACGGCCGGCCGCGCACCCTGGAGGAGATCGGCGCGCTGCTCGGGGTGACCCGGGAGCGGATCCGGCAGATCGAGTCCAAGACGCTGGCCAAGCTGCGCGACCACGCCTACGCCGAGCAACTGCGCGGCTACCTGGACTGACCCGCCGGTCGCCGTGCTCCGGGGCCCGTGATGTCAGAGGTGTCAGTAGTACCAGTGGTGTCAGTGGTGGAAGGCGGTGGCCGGCGCGACCCCGTGCTCCCGCAACGGTCCGGGCTGGCACTCCAGCTCGGGCAGCAACCGGGCCAGGTCGGCGAGGAGCAGGTCGGCCAGGTCGTGGCTGAACCCGTTGCGGCAGACCACCCGCAGCACCGAGAGGTCCTCCCGGTTGGCCGGGAAGGTGTAGGCGGGCACCTGCCAACCGCGTTCGCGCAGCCGCCGGGAGACGTCGAAGACGTCGAACGAGGTCACCTCGTCCGCCACCGTGAAGGCGATCACCGGCAGCTCGTCGCCCCGGGTGAGCAGCCGGAACGGCCCGAGCTTCGCGAGTCCGTCGGCCAGCGCCTCGGCCACCCGGCGGCAGGAGTGGTGCACCGCGCGCAGGCCCTCCCGGCCCAGCCGCAGGAAGATGTAGTACTGCGCGACCACCTCGGCGCCCGGGCGGGAGAAGTTGAGCGCGAAGGTGGGCATGTCGCCGCCCAGGTAGTTCACCTTGAAGACCAGCTCCTCCGGCAGCGCCTCGGAGTCCCGCCAGAGCGCCCAGCCCACGCCGGGGTAGACCAGCCCGTACTTGTGCCCGGAGGTGTTGATCGAGGCCACCCGCGGCAGCCGGAAGTCCCAGACCAGGTCCGGGTCGAGGAACGGCGCGACCATGCCGCCGGAGGCGCCGTCGACGTGCACCGGGATGTCCAGGCCGGTGGTCCGCTGGAACTCGTCCAGCGCGGCGCAGATCTCCGCGATCGGCTCGTAGGAGCCGTCGAAGGTGGAGCCCATGATGCCGACCACCCCGATGGTGTTCTCGTCGCAGAGCGCCACCGCGGAGGGCGCGTCCAGGTGGAACCGCTCGCCCTCCATCGGCGCGGTGCGCGCCTCCACCTCCCAGAAGTTGCAGAACTTCTCCCAGCACACCTGGACGTTGACGCCCATCACCAGGTTGGGCCGGGCCCCGGCGTCGTAGCGGGCCTGGTTGCGGCGCATCCAGCGGCGCTTCAGGGCGAGCCCGGCGAGCATGCAGGCCTCGCTCGACCCGGTGGTGGAACAGCCGATCGCGGCGGCCGGGTCGGGCGCGTGCCAGAGATCGGCCAGGATCGCCACGCAGCGCCGCTCCAGCTCGGCGGTCTGCGGGTACTCGTCCTTGTCGATCATGTTCTTGTCGAGGCACTCCGCCATCAGCCGGCCCGCCTCGTCCTCCATCGAGGTGGTGACGAAGGTGGCCAGGTTGAGCTTGGCGTTGCCGTCCAGCATCAGCTCGTCGTGGATCAGCTGGTAGGCGGTGTGCGGCGGGATCGGAGCGTGGTGCAGCCGGTGCTTGGGCGGCGCCAGCCGCATCGCCCCGACCGGATCGGCGTCCGAGAACGCGGAGTCGACGGCGGATCGGTGACCGGTTCCGTTGCCCTTGTGCAGTGGCATGGGGCAAGAGCCCTTCGCTCGGGGGTAGGTGATCCCAAGTTAGGGCGTCGCGTTGAGTTCGGGGTGCACCTGATCGCGAACCGAGCCGTACTGTTGGCGGACCGCCCGCCCGAACGGCTGGTCCGGGTCGGGCTCGACGGTCAGCACGTCCGGCAGCTCCCACTGCGGCGGTTCCGGGGTGCCGGCCAGTGCCCAGGCGGCCTGCCGGGCCGCGCCGCGGGCCGCGTGGTCGCCCGGCGGCGGGATCAGCACCGGGACGCCGAAGATCAGCGGGGCGATCTCGCGGACCGCCGGCAGCCGGCCGACCGCGCCCAGCAGCACCACCCGGCGTACCGCGACGCCCCGGGCGCGCAGCGCGTCCAGCGCGTCCGCGATGTTGCAGAGCATGCCCTCGACCGCGGCCCGGGCCAGGTGCTCGGGGGTCATCGACTCGGAGCGCAGGCCGGTCAGGGTGCCGGTGGCGTGCGGCAGTCGGGGCGTCCGCTCGCCGTCCAGGTACGGCAGCAGCACCACCCCGTAGGCGCCGGGGGAGGAGCGCAGCGCCAGCTCGCTCAGGCCCTCCAGGTCGCGGCCGAGCAGGTGGGCGGTGGCGCGCAGCACCTGGGCGGCGTTGAGCGTGCCGACCATCGGCAGGTGCTTGCCGGTGGCGTCGGCGAACGAGGAGACCGTCCCGGTCGGGTCCACCACCGGCTGGTCGTGCACCGCGAAGATGGTGCCGGAGGCGCCGAGCGAGACCACCGCGTCGCCGGGGCCGAGGCCCAGGCCGAGCGCGGCCGCCATGTTGTCGCCGGTGCCGGCCGAGATCAGCAGGCCCTCGGGGGTGTGTCCGGCGGGCTCGTTGGGGCCGAGCACCTCGGGCAGCCGGAGCAGCTCGTGGCCGAGCGCGAGCTTGATCAGGTCCTGCCGGTACTCGCCGGTGATCGGCGACCAGTAGCCGGTGCCGGAGGCGTCGCCACGGTCGGTGGTGCGCCGGGCGGGGTGGCCGAGCAGCTGCCAGACCAGCCAGTCGTGCGGCAGCAGCACCTCGGCGATCCGCCGCGCGTTGGCCGGCTCGAACTCGGCCAGCCAGCGCAGCTTGGCGATGGTGTAGGTGGCGGCGGGCACCGCGCCGATCGCCTCGGTCCAGGCGGACGGGCCGCCCAGCGCGTCCACCAGGGCGGCCGCCGCGCCGGAGGAGCGCGGGTCGGTCCAGAGCAGCGCCGGACGGACCAGCACACCGCCCGCGTCGAGCCCGATCAGGCTGTGCTGCTGGGCGGAGACGCCGATCGCCCGCACGCCCTCCAGCAGGCCGCCGGTGGCCGCCTCGCCCAGTGAGTGCAGCCAGGACTGCGGGTCGGCCTGGGTCGAGCGTTGCTGGGAGGCCTCGGACTCCGGGTGCGGGGCCCTGCCGGACCGCAGGACGGCTCCGGTGTCCGCGTCACACGCGACGATCCGGGTGCGGAGGGTCGAGCTGTCGATGCCCGCGACGATGGCCATGGTGGAGATCATGCCTCAGCCGGCGGTCCGCCCGGGAACCGTCCCGGCAAGTGTTGCCCAGTCGGTACCGCGGCCGCCCTCAGCGGCGGACGGTCCCCCAGCTGTCGTCCTCCTCGTGCCGGCGGTGGAAGTACGGCACCCGGTCGGTCAACGCGTCCGGCAACCGCTCGCCGACCCGGTCGGTCACCGCGTGCGCGGCCTTGCCGGCCACCGAGCCGGCCGACTCGCGGGCCCGGTGGGTGGCGTCCTGGACCTTCGGGTTCTGCGAGATCCGCCGGGCCGTCGCGGCGATCTGCTCGTACCGCTCCCGGCCCGCCCGGGCCCCCAGGACGTACCCGGCCGCGGCTCCCACCACCAACGTCAGCTTCCACATGTCTCGGTCTCCACCCTCTCTCGCGCTCTCTCGCGGCCCCTTGCCGCGATGCCCTACCCGCCCCGGCGGGCGGCGAACCGCCTGCCGAGCGGAGGGTCCCCCTCAGCATCCCCGGCGGCGCGGACCGCCGCCCGCCGGGCGCGCCAGCCGGAGGGTGCGGCTCCGGGCCGGGAAAGCGATTGGCGGACCACCCCCCTGGATGCGCTAATGTATGTCCCGCAGCGAACGCCGCACCGAGGTGCGGCCGATGCGAACAACTCAATCCCGCATAGCTCAATTGGCAGAGCAGCCGGCTGTTAACCGGCAGGTTTTTGGTTCGAGTCCAAATGCGGGAGCTCAGGCAGCTGGTCCGGTTCCGGTCGGTGCAGGCTGCTTGTCCGTGCGATCCCGCATAGCTCAATTGGCAGAGCAGCCGACTGTTAATCGGCAGGTTATTGGTTCGAGTCCAATTGCGGGAGCCAGTACCGACGCCCCTCGGCCCGCCGAGGGGCGTTCGGCGTTTCTCGTCGGTTCCGCCGGTCCCCGCCGGTCCCCGCCGGTCCCCGCCGGTCCCCGACGGCCCCGCCGGGGCGGTCAGCTGACGGCCCGCTGGTACACCGCCGCGACCCGGTCGTCGAAGCTGACGCTGTACGAGGTGTCCGCGGTGTCCCCGCCCTCCTGGTAGCCACCGATCACCCCGACCAGCGTCCCGACGCCGGTGGCCGGGTCGGTCCCGGTCACCCACGGGCTGCCGCTGGTGCCGTCGGTGAAGCCGCCGCAGTCGAAGCGCTCCTGGGTGGAGCTCCGGGCGGTGGTCCGGATGGCGCAGCTGATCGGCTGGTCACTCTCGTTGGGGTAGCCGGTCACGGTCACCGGCAGGTCGAAGCCGCGGTTGATGCCGAGCCGGTTGCCGCCCACCACGTCCTCGATCCGCCGACCGTTCAGCGGGCCCACGGTGAGGAACGCGACGTCGTACTCCGGGTCGCCGTCGTCCTGCCAGTGCTGGTCCACGGTGATCTGATCGACCGGCCAGCTGCCGTACGGGGAGTCGCCGTCCCGGTAGCCGGGGGAGAAGGCCAGGCCGCTGACCGGCCCGACGCCGGGCTGGTAGACGCAGTGCGCCGCGGTGACGATCAGGTTCCGCCGCGGGCTGTCCACCACGCTGGCGGTACAGGACCGGCTGTCGCTCTCGGCGGGCAGCGTGAGCACCCCGATCCGGCTGTCCGCCGCGTCCCGCGGAGCGGTGACCGCGCTCTGCGCCGGACGGTGCGAGCGGCTCTCACAGGCCGCGAGCGGGAGCACCGCGGCCAGGGCGGCCGAGAGCACCAGTGTGCGCCGCTGGTAGCCCCGCTCGGCCATCCGCCGCCGCCTCCTGGTGCTCGGTCGGCGCCGGGCGCGCCGTGACAAGATCTACCCAAGATCTACCAGGCACGGCCGGTCGGACGCCAGATCAGCCGGTGGCGCGGGCGAACAGGGCCCGTACGGCGCCGCCGAAGTAGCTGCTGTACGAGGTGCCCGGGGTGTCCCCGCCCTGCTGGTAGCCACCGACCACGCCGATCACCGTGCCGGCCCCGGTGACCGGGTCGGCGCCGGTCACCCACGGGCTGCCGCCGGCACCTGCGGCGTGGTCCGGGCAGTTTAGCCGCAGCTGGCCGGCGCTCTGCTCGGCGGTCCGGTTGGCGCAGCCGACCGGCGGGCCGGCGGGGCTCGGATAGCCGGTCAGCCGCACCGCCTGCTGGTAGCCCGGGTCGGTGCCCAGTCGGTTGGCCCCGAGCAGTTGCTGCACCTGCCTGCCGCTCATCGGCTGGACCACGGCGAAGGCCACGTCCAGGTCGGCGTTGCCGTGTTCGGCCCAGCTCCGGTCCACGGTGATGGCGGCCAGCGGCCAGACGCCGTCCGGGGCGTCGCCGGCGCGGTAGCCGGGCACGAAGACCGGCTCGCCGCGGGCGCCCTTGCCGGGGTCGTAGAGGCAGTGCGCGGCGGTGACGATCAGGTTCCGCCCGGGGCTGTCGACCACGCTGGCGGTGCAGAGGTGATCCCCGGCGGCGTCACTGGCGAAGAGCGCTCCGACCGGCCCGTCGGGCCCGTCCGGGGAGGCGCCGGGGGTGGCCGTGCCCGGATGCCGGTCCGTGGCCTTCAGGAAGCGCTCGCGGCTCCAGGTGGCCGGGCCGCTGTTCGGGGCGGCGGGCAGCCAGACCGCGCCACCGGACGGCCCCGAGTCGCAGCCGGCGGCCCCGAGAGCCAGCAGCAGCGCCCAGGCGCAGCCGAGGGCGACCGTACGGACCGTCACTGCGACTCCCTCCGCGCCCTTCGATCCCCCCGTGACCACCGCGTTCCCGCCCGGGCGGTGGTGTGCCGGACACCGCACGCCCGCCGCCCGGGCGGGAACGGAAAGGGCCCGGAGGACGCACTCGTGGTGCGCCCCCGGCGCGCACCACGGCTGATCGACCGGATATGCTGCCCAAGACGGCCTTGCGGGGCCGTCTGTTGCTGCGATGGACAGCCACTGTGGTGGCCAGTACCGACGCGGTGAGTCGGGGCGGTAGCTCAGCCGGTTAGAGCAGGGGACTCATAATCCCTGGGTCGTGGGTTCGAGTCCCACCCGCCCTACCCCAAGATCCTGATGGATCATCAGAGTAATCCTGTGGCTGACCTGCGGAAACGCCCCGGCCTCTGGCGCAGATCCTAGAGTACGACCTGCTCCGCGACCCCACCGCCACGCCGAGGTTCACCCGCTCGGGCGCATGACCGGCCGTGCCGATGGACAGGGGACGGGTCGCCGATCACCTGCCGGCCTCCGCGGCACGGCCGAACACCGGCACCGGCTGACCCGGGGTCAGGGGTGGTCGGGGGAGCGGGTGAGGCGGGTGAGCCAGCGCGCGCCGCGGAGGATGGCGGCGCGGCGGCGTTGGCGGGCCGGGGCGCGGCGGCTCTGCGGTGGGACGGCGGCGCCGGTGGGGCTGGCGAGTTCGCCGAGGCGGTGGCCGGCCTCGCTGAGGCGGGTCAGCAGGCGGATCCGGCGGGCCGGGTCGGTGGCGTGCAGCAGGGCGGCGTGCAGGCCTTCGATCTCGGCCACCGCGGCCGCCAGTCGGAGCCGGGTGGCCGTCTCGCGATCCCCCGAGAGCATCTGGTGAGTTCTCCTTCGGCAGGTTGGTTCAGCCGTAGCTGAGGTCGGCGCAGGGGTCGGTGTCGGCGGGGCGGGTGTTCCGGGTGATGGTGGTGGGGAGGGCGGTCGGCAGCGTGCTGGGTGGCGGGCCGCCCGGACCGGCGGCGGGGGACGGGGGTGCGGTGGCGGGACGGGCGTCCAGGGGGTGGTCCTCGCGGAGCAGGGCCCAGAGCTGGTCGACGTCGGGGTGCACCAGCGCCACCCGGTCGCCGACGTAGCGCCAGGGGGTGGTGACGAAGAGGACGTCGGCCGGCTTGAGGTCGCTCAGCGACCCGGCGAAGGTGGCCAGCTTCGTCGGGCTGCCCAGGTCGCGGTCGACGGTCAGCGAACGGGTGGCCGCGTCGGCGAGGGGGAGCAGCGTGGGGAGGTCGAAGCCCTGCGCCCGGACCTTCGTGAAGAGCGCGGACATGAACGCCTGCTGGCGCTTCATCCGGCCGATGTCCGAGCTGTCGCCGATGCCGTGCCGGGCCCGGACGTAGGACAGTGCCTGCTCGCCGGAGAGCACCTGGCGGCCCTGCCTGAGGTGGATGCCGTAGCTGTCCACGTTCGCCGGCACGCAGACCGGGACCCCGCCGACCGCGCTGGTCATCGCGGCGAACCCCTTGAAGTCGACCACGATGGTGTGGTCCACCCGCAGGCCGGTCAGTGCCTCCACGGTGTTCTGGCTGCAGGCCGGGTTGCCGCTCGGGGCGCCGCCGACCCCGAACGCGGAGTTGAACATCTGGTCGTGCTGCGGCGCGGTCCACCGGCCGTCGGGCAGCCGGCAGGGCGGGATGTCCACCAGTGAGTCGCGCGGGATGGAGACCCCGACGGCGTGCCGGTGGTCGCCGGCGACGTGCAGCAGGATCGCGGTGTCGGAGTTGCCCTTGCTGTCGACCTGGCCGCCGGCCAGCTGGTCGTTGCCGTCGGCCCTGCTGTCGGAGCCGAGCAGCAGCACGTTGACCGGGCTGTTGCCGCTCGGGTCGAGCGGGCCGGCCGGCGGGCGGGTGCCGGCCAGCCCGCCGCTGTCGAAGACGTGCAGGTTGCCGTCGAGCCGGTGGTAGAACCAGAGGCTCAGGCCACCGGCGGCCAGGAGTAAGCCGGCCAGCGTGCCGGCGGCGATCCGGACCGCCCGGCGGCGGGTCCGTCCGCCGGTGGTGGGCGGGGTCGAGGGTTCGTCGGCGGGGCGGGCCTGGGGATCGCTCATCGGTGGTCTCCATGCGGTCGCCGGCGAGCCGGGGGCCGGTCGGCCAGGAGGACTGCTCGGGCAGGCGTGCGGGTCACACTTGCGCCATGAGGCAAGTATGACCCGTTGCCAGTATCACCCGTGCCGGTGCCCCCGGCCACCCAAGGTGACCGGGGGCACGAAGACCGCGTTCGGACCGTGCCGGAGGACCGGGCTGGGACCGGGCTCAGACCGTGACGAGCGCCGGCGTCGGTCCCGGTTCCGGTTCGGGCTCCAGGGTGGCCCGCCCGGCCGCGTCGCTCAGCTTGATCAGCAGGGCCGTCAGCAGCCAGTTCGCCACCATGGAGGAACCACCCTGGGCCAGGAACGGCAGCGCCTTGCCGGTCAGCGGCATCAGGCCGGTGACCCCGCCCACCACCACGAAGACCTGCAGCGCCACCGCCGCGGCCAGGCCGCTGGCCAGCAGCTTCCCGAACGGGTCGGTCAGCTGGGTGGCGGTCTTCAGCCCGCGCTGGACGAGCAGCACGTAGATCATCAGCATCACGGTCACCCCGGCCAGGCCGAGTTCCTCGCCGATCGTGGTGAAGATGAAGTCGCTGCGGCCGGCGAAGCCGACCAGCCACGGCCGGCCCTGGCCCAACCCGGTGCCCAGCAGGTGGCCGGTGCCGAAGCTGAACAGCGCCTCGGCCGGCTGGTTGGAGATCAGCGCCGGGTCGTGGTGGGCGTTGTAGTAGTCCAGCGGGTGCAGCCAGGCCACCACGCGGCCGTGCACGTGCGGCTCGTAGCTGCCGACCACGGCCGCGCCGCCGACCGCCATCAGCACGCCGAGGATCACCCAGCTGGTCCGTTCGGTGGCGATGTAGAGCATCACCACGAAGATCCCGAAGAAGATCAGCGAGGTGCCCAGGTCGCGCTCGAAGATCAGCACCAGCAGGCTGACCACCCAGATCGCCAGCACCGGACCGGCGTTGCGCCCGCGAGGGAGGCTCAGCCCCCAGATCTTGCGGCCCACCAGTGCCAGCGCGTCCCGGCTGACCGTCAGGTAGCCGGCGAAGAAGATGGTGATCGCGATCTTGACGAACTCGTCCGGCTCCAGCGTCACGCCCGGCAGCTCGATCCACCGCTTGGCGCCGTAGGTGGCGTCGGCGGGGAAGAAGGCCGGCGCGGCCAGCAGCACCAGCGAGCCCACCATCAGGATGTACTGGTACTGCTGGAAGAACCGGTGGTGCTTGACGAACACGATCAGCGCGAGCGCCACGAAGACCGCGATGAAGGTCCACATCGCCTGCGTGGGCGCGGTCGGGTACTTCTGGAAGTTGCCCGCCATGACGATCGCGTACGACTGGTCCAGCCGGTTCAGCAGCATCAGGCCGATGCCGGTGAGGAGCGTGGCGATCGGCAGGATCAGCGGGTCGGCGTAGGGCGCGAAGCGCCGGACCACCAGGTGCGCGCCGAGCGCCAGCGCGGTGAAGGCGACCCCGCACTCCAGCAGGCCCGCGGGCATCTTGTTGTTCATCGCCAGATTGGCGTCGATGTAGCCGTAGAGGGGGACCACCAGGGCGAACGCCAGCATGACCAGTTCAAGGTTGCGGCGCCGACTGGCGGCGCGTCGCCCCTCGGCCCGTTGGCTGCCTATCACACGAACTCCCCACAGGCCGTCGATCCGGACCGCCGAATTCTCGCACGACGGAGCGGCCGTCCGGTCCACGGGCCCGGTGGACCGGACGGCACGGGGAGCCGGGCCGGGCGTGCGGACGGCCACTGCGCGCCGGGAGAGCGCCCGGCTAGACTGTCCCCCTCGCAGATCTTGGAGAGGGCGGTACGGATGACGGGCTGGACCAAGCTCGACGACCCCTCCCCGCAGCTCCTGCAGCAGGCGGCGGCCTCGTTCGGCCTGCTCGCCTCCACGATGCGACTGCACATCGTCTGGGTGCTCAGCCAGGGCGAGGCCGACGTCGGCACGCTGGCCGAGCGGGTCGGCGGCACCCTGCAGGCCGTCAGCCAGCACCTCGCCAAGCTCAAGCTGGCGGGCATGGTGACCAACCGCCGCGAGGGCCGCCGCCAGGTGTACGGGGTTGACGACCCGCAGGTGGCCACGCTGGTCCGGCTGATGGTGGAGAAGCTCGACGGCCCGGCGGCCGGCGGCGAGGCCCACCGGTTCCGGAGCCGTGGTGCCTGAGAGCGGGGCGCGCCTGCTCCCGCTCGTCGGCCGGTCCGCCGACGCGGTCCCTCGGCGGGGCGGTGAACCGGGCCGTGCGGCCCGGCTGGGCCGGCTGCCGCTGCTGCGCGAGCTGGACTCCTCGCCGCGCGGACTGACCGAGGCGGAGGCCGAGGCCCGGCTGGCCCTGCACGGTGAGAACACCGTGCTCCCCCGGCCGGACGTCTCCTGGTCCCGGCACGCCGCGACCGCCCTCGGGGATCCGTTCACCGTCCTGCTGACCGGGCTCGCCGGGATCTGCGCGCTGATCGGTTCCTGGGGCAGCGCGGCGATACTCGGCTTCCTGGTGCTCTCCGGTGCTCTGCTGCGACTGGTCGGCGAGCGGCGCTCGTCCCGGGCGCTGCGGGCGCTGCGCGCGCTGGTGCCGGAGACCGCGACCGTGCTGCGCCGCGCCGAGCGGCAGGACCTGCCGATGGCCCGCGAGCTGCCGGCCGACCAGCTGGTCCCGGGTGACGTGGTCCGGCTGGCGGTCGGCGACGCCGTCCCGGCGGACCTGCGGCTGCTGCGCGCCGAGGGCCTGACGGTGGACCAGTCCGCGCTCACCGGTGAGAGCGAGCCGGTGGCCCGGTGGGCCCTGGACCAGCCGCCCGCCGGCGCGGCCGGACAGCCCTTCGACGAGCCGCACCTCTGCTTCGCCGGCAGCCGGGTGGTCACCGGCAGCGCCACCGCCGTGGTGCTCGCCACCGGCGGCGCGACCCGCTTCGGCGCCGCGCACCGGCCGGCCCCGCTGCCCGGCGGCGGCCGGTCGGCGGTGGAGCACGGGGTGCGCCGCGCGGTCCGGGCGCTGGTGCTGTTCATGATCGCCGCGGTCCCGCTCACGGTGGGCGCGGACGCCGTGCTGCACGGCTGGAGCGCCGAGCTGCTGCCGTTCGCGGTGGCGGCGGCGGTCGGGCTGACCCCCGAGCTGTTGCCGCTGGTCCTGAGCACCGTGCTCGCCCGGGGCAGCCACGACCTGACGGCCGGCGGGGTGCCGGTCCGCCGGCTCTCGGCGGTCAGCGAGCTGGGCGCGCTGGACGTGCTCTGCGTGGACAAGACCGGCACGCTCACCACCGGCGCGCCCGTGGTGGCCGGCTCGTTCGACCCGGACGGCCGGCCCGACCCGCGACCGCTGTACTGGGCCGGTCTGTCCGCCGAGGCCGCGTTCGGGGACGGCGATCCGGGCCTGCCGGACCCGACCGACGAGCTGCTGCTGGACGCCGCGGCGGCGGCCGGACTGCTGGACGGCCCGGCGCCGGTGCTGCTGGACGCGGTCCCGTTCGATCCGGTCCGGCGCTGTGCCACGGTGCTCCTGCGCGAGCGCGGCCGGGCCGTACTGCTGGTCAAGGGCGCCCCGGAGGCGGTGCTGGCGCGCTGTGCGGAGGTGACCACCGCGGCCGGGCCGCGGGCGCTGGACCAGGGCCGGCGGGCCGAGCTGGACCGGCTGGTGGCGACCCGGGCCGGTGAGGGGCTGCGGCTGCTCGCGGTGGCCCGGGCCGAGCGCGCGGCGCGGCTCGGCGGCCACCGGGCCTGGCAGGAGGACGACCTGACCCTGCTCGGTTTCGTCGCCCTGGCGGAGGAACCGGTCGACCGGGCCGCCGAGGCGCTGGCCGCGCTGGCCCGGGCGGGCGTCGCGGTGAAGGTGGTGACCGGGGACCACCCGGCGACCGCGGTCCGGCTCGCCGACCGGCTCGGCCTGCCGCCGGGCCGGGTGCTGATCGGCTCCGAGCTGGACGCGCTGACCGACGGAGAGCTGGCCGAGGCCGCCGGTGGCACGGCGGTCTTCGCCCGCTGCGCGCCGGAGCAGAAGGCCCGGGTGGTACTGGCGTTGCGGCGGGGCGGCGGGAGCGTCGGGTTCCTCGGCGACGGTGTCAACGACGTGCCCGCGCTGCGCGCCGCCGATCTCGGGATCAGCGCGAGCGGCGCGGTCGGCGCGGCCCGCGGCTGGGCCGACGCGGTGCTCGGCGAGGACGGGCCGAGCGCGCTGGTGCCGGCGCTGTGGACGGGCCGGGCGGCGGTCGCCAAGGTGGCCGCCTACCTGCGGATCGCGCTCTCCTGCAACCTCGGCAACGCGGCCTCGATGCTGGCCGGCGGGGTGCTGCTGCCGTTCCTGCCGATGCTGCCGGCCCAGGTACTGCTGCAGAACCTCTGCTTCGACGCGGCCCAACTGTCGTTCGCGCTGGCCGGCAGCCGCGGCGGACGGTCGCTCGGGCCGGCCCGGCTGCGCTGGGGGACGCTCGGGATCTTCGCGGTCGTCTTCGGCCTGCTGAACTCGCTCGCCGACATCGGCATGTTCGAGGCGATGCGGGAGGTGACCGACGGCTTCCGGCGGGCCGGTTCGGCCGCCGCCTTCCACACCGCCTTCTTCACCGAGAACCTGGTCACCCAGGCGCTGGCACTGCTGGTGCTGTACGGACTGGACCGGGCGGGGGTGCGGCCGCCGCGCCCGGTGTGGTGGGCGGCCGGGGTGCTGACGGTGGCCGGGGTGCTGCTGCCGGGCAGCCCGTTGGGCAAGGGGCTGGGCTTCGAGGGGCTGCCGGCCGAGGCGTACGGGCCGCTGGCGCTGGTGGTGGCCGGCTACGCCGGGCTGCTGCTGTGCGGCCGGGCGCTCTGGCGCCGCTGGGCGGCTGGGCGCGAATAGGGCCTCAGGCCTGGCCGCCGGCCCCGGTGATCATGCGCTGCAGCAGGTCGCGCAGGGTGCGCCGTTCGTCCTGGCCGAGCGCGGCGAGCGGCTCGCGGGCGAAGTTGAGCGACTCCCGGAGCTCGTCCGAGGCGGCCTGCCCGGGCTCGGTGGCGGCGACCAGCTTCACCCGGCGGTCCTGCGGATCGGCCTCCCGGGTGACGAAGCCACGGGCCTCCAGCCGGTCCACGATGCCGGTGATGTTGGACGGCTCGCAGCTCAGCGTCTGCGCGATGTGCCGCATCGGCATCGGGCCGCGCCGCAGCAGCGCGAGCACCTTGGCCTGGGCGCCGGTGAGCGAGCGGGCGGCGGCGGCCTCCTCGTACTCCCGGTGGAAGAGCGCGACCAGGCCCGCCATGAGGTCCACGACCTCGCGGGTCAGGTCGTCCGCGGGGCCGGCAACGGCGGGTGCCTCCGGGGTGGGGGCCGACTGGTTCGACATGCCGACAGTCTACCTGAATATTTGACAAGGTGAACCTTTCATGTCCATGGTTGCTTCAGTTCCTCAACCTTTCAGGGCAACACTGAGCAAGGGAGCAAACCGATGGCCGAGCAGACCGTGCCCGCTACCGCCCGCGAGTGGCACCTGGTGTCCCGTCCGAACGGCTGGCCGGTGGCCTCCGACTTCGAGCTGGTCGAGGCTCCGGTCCGGCAGCCGGAGCCGGGCGAGATCCTGGTGCGCAACGCCTACCTGTCGGTCGACCCGTACATGCGCGGCCGGATGAACGACGTGAAGTCGTACGTGCCGCCGTTCCAGCTGGGCCAGGTGATGGACGGCGGCGCGGTCGGCCACGTGGTGGCCTCCGCCGCCGAGGGGTTCCAGGTGGGCGACGCCGTCCTGCACGGGCTCGGCTGGCGCGAGTACGCGACGGTGCCGGCCAAGCACGTGGTGAAGGTCGACGAGGCGCGCGCGCCGCTCTCCTACTACCTCGGCGTGCTCGGCATGCCCGGCCTGACCGCCTACGCGGGCCTGCTGGAGGTGGCCAGCTTCAAGGAGGGCGACGCCGTCTTCGTCTCCGGCGCGGCCGGCGCGGTCGGCTCGCTGGTCGGCCAGATCGCCAAGCTCAAGGGCGCCAAGCGGGTGATCGGATCGGCCGGCTCGGCCGAGAAGGTCGCCAGGCTGGTGGCCGACTACGGCTTCGACGCGGCCTTCAACTACAAGGACGGCCCGGTCGCCGAGCAGCTCGCCGCGGCCGCCCCCGAGGGCATCGACGTCTACTTCGACAACGTCGGTGGTGACCACCTGGAGGCCGCGATCGGCGCGCTCAACGTGCACGGCCGGGCCACCCTGTGCGGCGCCATCGCGCAGTACAACGAGACCGGCGCCCCGGCCGGCCCGCGCAACCTGGTGCAGGCCATCGGCAAGCGGCTGCGCCTGCAGGGCATGCTGGTGCGCGACCACGCGGACCTCCAGCAGCAGTTCGTGGCCGAGGTGGCCGGCTGGCTGAAGGACGGCAGCCTGCGCTACGACGAGACCGTGCGGGACGGCGTGGAGAACGCCGTGGACGCCTTCCTCGGCCTGCTGCGCGGTGACAACACCGGCAAGATGGTGGTCCGGCTCGGCGCCTGATCGATCGTCGACGCACACCGCGCCCCGACGGACCGTCATGGTCCCTCGGGGCGCGCGGCATTGTTCCGCGCGACCCCTGGAGACGGTTTTCCGCCGCATCCGACGGACCGTCGGACCACTCCGGCTCCGGCGCGATAGCGTGGCGGCACTGCCGGACCGGCGTCGGATGGGGCCGTTCGGGGGAGAGATCCCGATCAGGGGTAGACCTCGGTGGGGAACTGACTAACATGGTTGAAGCCTGTCCGTTTTGCTCAAGTTAGTGACCTAATGTCGATTGACCTGAGTGGCAAACGGGCGGGGTTTGGCCAAGTGGCGCCCAGGACTGACCGGCCACGGGTACGAGGCAGCTGGGGAAGGCGACCCTCGTCCACAGCCTGGAGGTCCCGGTGACGACACGTGGAGTCCTGTACATCCACTCCGCGCCCCGCGCGCTGTGCCCGCACGTCGAATGGGCGGTGGCGGGCGTACTCGGCGTGCGGGTCAGCCTCGACTGGATCCGCCAGCCGGCCGCCGCCGGTCACTGGCGCTCCGAGTTCTCCTGGCAGGGAGAGCCGGGCACCGCGTCCCGGCTGGCCTCCGCGCTGCGCGGCTGGCAGCTGATCCGCTACGAGGTGACCAGCGAACCCTGCGCCGCGGCCGAGGGCGAGCGCTACAGCAGCACGCCCAGCCTGGGCATCTTCCACGCCGTCACCGGGATCCACGGCGACATCCTGATCCCGGAGGACCGGCTGCGCTCGGTGCTGCTGCGGGCCCGCAGCGAGGGCACCGACCTGGAGGCCGAGCTGGCCCGGCTGCTCGGCAAACCCTGGGACGACGAGCTGGAGCCGTTCCGGTACGCCGGCGAAGGCGCTCCGGTGCGCTGGCTGCACCAGGTGGTGTGACGAGGGACGAAGGGGCGGCCTCCCGGGCTTGGGTTCTAGGAGTTGTTGCAACACCCCAGTTCAGGGGATGCATTGGACTTCGAGATCCGTGAGGACCGGACGCCTCAGGGCCCGCGGAAGC
>NZ_JBITZU010000012.1:143628-183477 GCF_044547075.1 Kitasatospora sp. NPDC052896 | reverse complement strand
AGCTACGTCCTCACCTTCGACAACAACGGCCTGCCGACCCCCAGCCTCCCCGCCCCCAGCCACGCGTCCCTCACCTCGGGTGTGCTCTGGAGCGGCGGCGGCAACCTGTGCCTGGACGACAGCCAGGGCGGTGACGTCAACGGCAACAAGATCCAGGTCTGGGGCTGCAACAACAGCAACCCGCAGCAGGTCACCCTCGGCACCGACAACTCCCTGCACGTGATGGGCAAGTGCGTCGACGCCACCAAGGGCGGCACAGACAACAACACGCTCATCCAGCTCTACGACTGCAACAACACCGGCTCCCAGAAGTGGGTCCCGGGCCCGAGCGGCACGCTGAAGAACCCGCAGTCCGGTCGCTGCCTCGCCGACCCGGCGGCCAGCAACACCGCCGGCACCCAGCTCATCCTCTGGGACTGCCTGCCCGGCAACCCCGAGCAGGACTGGGCCGCCACCACCACCGGCAACACCCTGCCCACCGCCCAACCGGACCTCCCGCTCGGCGTCAGCAGCGCCGACTTCCCGGCCATCGCCTCCCCCGGCGACGTCAACGGCGACGGCAATCCGGACCTGTACGCGATCAGCTCGACCGGCCGGATCTGGGAGTACCCGGGCGCGGCCCCGGCCGGCGGCTCGGCGCAGTTCGCGGCTCCTCTGTCGGTCGGCTACCTCCAGCAGCCGACCGACCGCTGGAAGCTCTCCGACACCACGGACAGCAGCCCCAACGGGACCGCGTACGGCCTCACGCTCGGCGGCGGTGCCTCACTTGTCAGTGACCCGGCCCAGGGCACTGTCCTGAGCGTGAACGGCAGCACGGGCTACGCCTCCGCACCTGCCGACCCGGCGGTCGACACCAGCAAGAGCTACACCGTTTCCGCTTGGGTGAAGCCGAACAACCTGAGCAGCGGCGTCGTCTACGTCGCCGAGTCCGGGGCGAACGGCTCGGGCCTCCAGCTCGGCTACTCCGCCTGGGCCCATACCTGGGGCTTCGGCCGGGACGCGGACGACAGCACCTCCGACACCTGGAACGGTACCTACGGCCCGACCAGCGGTCCGAACAGCCCGCAGGTCGGTACCTGGGCCCACCTCGTCGGGGTGTACGACGCCACCGCGCAGCAGCTCAGCTTCTACGTGAACGGCACCCTGGTGGCCACCGCCCCCTACACCGGCACCGCGTGGAACGCCAACAGTTCACTGCAGATCGGCCGACGTATCGTGCCGGGAGGCAGTGGCGGCCAGTACGCCAGCGCCTCGATCAGCGACGTGCAGCTGTACAACACCGCGCTGGATCCGGCTGGCGTCTCGGCCATCACCGCAGGCCAGCCCACCCCGGTCCAGCTGAGCTGAACCAGGCGGTAGGCCGCACCGGTCACCACGTGACCGGGTGAAGGGGCCGCCCAGCCCTGGAGTGGCGGGGCGGCCCCGAAACCTGAGCTCCCAGCGACCCCGGCGCGGCGCGGTAGGCGTGCACCGGGGCCGCTCAGGGCGGGCGGCAGCCGGGCTTCCGCGTGACGTGGCCAGGGACATCAAGTGGTCATGACAGAGGCCGGTGGACGGCCGGAGCTGAGAACACGGTTAAATTGCCGCCGAGCATCGATCTTCGTACATCCATTCGGAAAGGCCACTCCACCATGAGTGTCGCGTCTGCCCCGCCGGAACCCGCTGCGCCCGCGGCCATCCCAGCCCGGACCCGGCACGGCCGCGGGCACACCCAGCGGGGAGGCCGGCTCGCCGTGCTGGACGGCCTGCGCTTCCTGGCCGCGATGCTCGTCGTGTCGTACCACTACATGGGGATGCCGAACGGCTGGGGACACTTCACCAAGAAGATCTTCCCGACGATATCCATACCGGCCTCCTACGGCTGGCTCGGCGTCGAACTGTTCTTCCTGATCAGCGGGTTCGTCATCTGCATGAGCGCCTGGGGCCGGAGCCTGGGGGACTTCTTCGTCTCGCGCGTGGTGCGCCTCTACCCCGCGTACTGGCTGGCTGTGCTCGCCACCACCGGTGTCCTGGCGGGCTGGTCACGCTGGGACAAGCCACTGCCCTGGCGCGATGTGCTGACCAACCTCACCATGCTCCAGGCGCCGCTGGGCGTGGGAAGCGTGGACGGCGTCTACTGGACGCTCTGGAACGAGATGATGTTCTATCTGCTCTTCGCCATCGTGGTCTGGAAGGGCGTCACCTACCGGCGGGCCGTGCTGTTCTGCGCGATCTGGACGATCGCGTCCATCCTCGTCAGTGGGGCCGACAACCCGATCCTGAGCAACCTGATCGATCCCCAGTACTCCTCGTTCTTCATCGGCGGCATCGCCTTCTACCTGATGTACCGGTTCGGACAGAACCCACTGCTCTGGGGCATCGTCGCGGTCTCGTTCCTGATCGGGCAGGACCAGGTGTACGCGACGTTCCACCACTCCGAGCAGCTGATCGGTCGGACGCTGCCGAACTGGCCGGTGTTCGGGCTGGTCGCGTTCTTCTACCTGTTGATCGCCGCTGTCGCGCTCGGCTGGTTCTCGGCCATCCGGTGGTCGTGGCTGACCGTGGCCGGCGCGGTGACGTACCCCCTCTACCTGCTGCACGAGGAGATCGGCTGGACCGTGTTCCGGCACTACGGCCATGAGGTCAACCCGCTGGGTCTGGTGCTCGGGACCGCGGCCGTCATGGTGCTGATCGCCTGGCTGGTACACCGGATGGTCGAGCGACCGGCCTCCCGGGCGCTGCGGAAGGTACTGCTGAGGGCCGCCGACCAGATCCGGACGGCCTGACCGCCCCGCGAACGGGTCCGGCCCCGCACCTCGAAAGGTGCGGGGCCGGACCCGTGTCACGGGGCCTGCCGTCAGCGGCCGCGGAGCTCGCGGTAGCGGGCGACCAGGTCGGCGGTGGAGCTGTCGAGGGCGGCGGCGCCCTCACCGGTGAGCAGGATCGGCTCGATCCGCTTGGCCAGCACCTTGCCCAGCTCGACGCCCCACTGGTCGAAGGAGTCGATGTTCCAGACCGCGCCCTGCACGAAGACCTTGTGCTCGTACAGCGCGACCAGCTGGCCGAGGACGGAGGGGGTCAGCTCGTCGGCGAGCAGCACCGTGGTGGGGTGGTTGCCGCGGAAGGTGCGGTGCGGGACCTGGTGGGCCGGCACGCCCTCGGCGGCGACCTCCTCGGCGGTCTTGCCGAAGGCGAAGGCCTGCGCCTGGGCGAAGAAGTTGGCCATCAGCAGGTCGTGCTGGGGGGCCAGGCCGGCCGGCAGGTCGTCGACCGGCTTGGCGAAGCCGATCAGGTCGGCCGGGATCATCTTGGTGCCCTGGTGCAGCAGCTGGTAGTAGGCGTGCTGGCCGTTGGTGCCGGGGGTGCCCCAGACCACCGGGCCGGTGGTCCAGCCGACCGGGCTGCCGTCGCGCTGCACCGACTTGCCGTTGGACTCCATGTCCAGCTGCTGCAGGTAGGCGGTGAACTTGGAGAGGTAGTGCGAGTAGGGCAGCACCGCGTGCGACTGGGCGTCGAAGAACGCGCCGTACCAGATGCCGAGCAGGCCGAGCAAGAAGGGGACGTTCTGCTCCAGCGGGGCGGTCCTGAAGTGCTCGTCCACCAGGCGGAAGCCGTCCAGCATCTCCTGGAAGCGCTCCGGGCCGATGGCGACCATCAGCGACAGGCCGATCGCCGAGTCGTAGGAGTAACGGCCGCCCACCCAGTCCCAGAACTCGAACATGTTCTCGACGTCGATGCCGAAGTCGGCGACGCCCTGGGCGTTGGTGGAGAGCGCCACGAAGTGCTTGGCCACCGCCTCCTGGCCGGCGCCCAGCTGGTCGAGCAGCCAGGTCCGGGCCGAGGTCGCGTTGGTGACGGTCTCGATCGTGGTGAAGGTCTTGGAGGCGACGATGAAGAGCGTCTCGGCGGCGTCCAGGTCGCGGACCGCCTCGTACAGGTCGGCGGGGTCGACGTTGGAGACGAAGCGGAACGCGAGGTCGCGCCGGCTGTAGGAGCGCAGCGCCTCGTAGGCCATCGCCGGGCCCAGGTCCGAGCCGCCGATGCCGATGTTGACGACGGTGCGGATCCGCTTGCCGGTGTGACCGGTCCACGCGCCGCTGCGCACCCGGTCGGCGAAGGCGGCCATCTTGTCGAGCACCGCGTGCACGCCCGGCACCACGTTGACGCCGTCCACCTCGATCACCGCGTCGCGCGGGGCGCGCAGCGCGGTGTGCAGGACGGCGCGGTCCTCGGTGACGTTGATCTTCTCGCCGCGGAACATCGCGTCGCGCAGCTCGGCGACGCCGGTCGCCTCGGCCAGCGCGTACAGCAGCTCCAGCGTCTCGTCGGTGACCAGCTGCTTGGAGTAGTCCACGTGCAGGTCACCGACCCGCAGCGAGTAGCGGCTGCCGCGCTGCGGGTCCGCGGCGAACAGCTCGCGCAGGTGCAGCTCGCCGAGGTCCGCCCGGTGCTTCCCGAGGGCGGCCCACTGCGGGGTGCGGTCCAGGGGGGTACGGCCGCTGACGGGGTTCTCCGGCATCGGTTTCTCTCCTCGAATCGGTCTGACCAACGGTGTCCGACCCGGGGGGAAGGACCGGGCCGGCCGCCGGTGCTTGTGGCGGGATCGACCGGCCCAGCCTACGGAAGAGTCAGCGCCCTTTGCGCCACCGCGACCTGACGTGGTGCGGTCATTTGCGGGCCGATCGCAGGTCGAGCCCGCGCAGCACCTGGTCGACCAGCTCGGGGTCGGTCCCCGGCTCGGAGCGGGCGGCGAGCACCTCGCGGCGCGAGGCGGCCAGCAACTCCTGCTCCAGCGCGCGCAGTCGGCGCAGCGCGGCGACCCGGCGGCGGACCTCGGCGGCCTCGTCCTCCTCGTACTGCTCGGGGCAGAGCCGGGCCAGCCGGTCGTGCTGGCGGGTGCGCAGTTTCTCCACCAATTCCGGCGGGAGTTCATCCTCGTGTTCCAGTTCGGCCAACCGGTCCAGCCCGGCCCGGGCGGCCCGCCACCAGAGCTGGCGTTCCTGCTGCTCGCGCCGGTCCAGGTGCGGGTCGATGCCGAGCAGCCGGACCAGCCAGGGCAGCGTGAGGCCCTGGAACAGCAGGGTGAACAGGACCACGGAGAACGCGACCAGGATGATCCGGCCACGGCCGGGGAAGTCCGCACCGCCGTGCACGGTGAGCGGGACGGCCAGTGCCAGCGCGACGGTGGCCACCCCGCGCATCCCGGACCACCAGAGCACCACGGTCTCCCGCCAGCCGAGCGGCACGTCGTCCTCGCCGCGGCTCAGCCGCCGGGAGATCCAGGCGGCCGGCAGCAGCCAGAGCAGCCGGACCAGCGCCACCACGACGATCACCAGGGCGGCGTCACCGAGCATGTCCTGCCAGCCCGCTCCGGCGTCCCGCAGCACGGTGGCCAGCTCCAGCCCGATCAGGCCGAACGCCACGCCGGTGATCAGGATCTCGACGATCTCCCAGAAGGCGCCGCCGACCAGCCGGTAGCCGACGTCGTCCGCGTCGACCGCCCGTTCGGCCAGGTAGAGGCCGCAGACCACGACGGCCAGCACCCCCGAGCCCTCGGCCTCCTCGGCCAGCGTGTAGGCGGCGAACGGGACCAGCAGGTTCAGCGCGACCTGCTGGGTCGGGTCCGCCAGCAGCGCGGCCAGCCGGGCGTTCAGCCAGCCGAGCGCGATCCCGACCAGCACTGCCAGCACCGCGGAGAGCACGAAGCGCTGCAGGGCGTGCCAGGCCGAGAAGTCACCGCTGACCACCGCCTCGACGGCCAGCGCGTAGATCACGATCGCCGTCACGTCGTTGAACAGCCCCTCGCTCTCCAGCACCGCCACCAGCCGCCGGGGCAGCCCCACGCTGCCCGCCACCGCGACCGCGGCCACCGGGTCCGGCGGCGAGACCAGCGCGCCCAGCGCCACCGCGGCGGCCAGTGGCAGGGCCGGCGCCAGCGCGTGGAAGGTCGCCGCGACCGCCGTGGTGGTGACCACCACCAGGGCCACCGCGAGCAGCAGGATGGTGCGCAGGTTGGCCCGGAAGTAGTGCAGCGAGGCGCGCCGGGCCACCGCGAAGATCAGCGGCGGCAGCACCAGCGGCAGGATCAGGCCCGGTTCGACGGCGATGTTGGGGATCTGCGGGATCAGCGCCATGACCAGCCCGAACACGGTCATCAGCACCGGCTGCGGCACGCCCGTGCGGCGGGCCAGCGGCATGGTGACCACCGAGGCGAGCAGCACCAGGAAGAGCAGGGAGAGCTGGGCCACGGGCGGGACCTTCCGACGACTGGGGGTTCGGGCCAGTGATATCCCACATGGGCGGTTATGTCCGGAAGGCCGCGTCTCGGGGCGGGCCGCCCCCGGGCAGCGGCGGCGGCTGAGGAACCGATTAGGCCGAACGGCCGCCGACCAGGTAATGTTTCCCGTGTCAGCAGGCGCCGCTAGCTCAGTTGGTTAGAGCAGCTGACTCTTAATCAGCGGGTCCGGGGTTCGAGTCCCTGGCGGCGCACAGCGAACGGTCGAAGGGCGTCCTCCCAGCGGGAGGGCGCCCTTCGGCGTTCCCGGGTGCCCTACCCTGGCCGGGGCACGGCCTCGAAGTGAGGGGTTCGGTTATGCGAGTCGGAATCACCGGGTACCGGGGGCTGTCGGAGATCACCGAGATGCTGGTGCGCGGGGCGATGTGGGAGCTGGTCACCACGTACGGGCCCTACGAGCTGGTCGGGGTGACCTGCCTGCGGCCGGGGCCGGAGACCTGGTTCGCGCAGGCGGTGCGCGAGCACGGGGGCGGGATCGAGATCATCGTGCCGGCGGGCGGCGGGGCGCTGCCGGCCGGTGAGATCGCACGGGAGGCCACGGCGGTGCACCGGCTGGCCCCGGTGGCGGCCGGCGGGCTGGGCGACGACCTCGGGCGCGCGCTGGTCGGGATGGTCGACGAGGTGATCGCGGTCTGGGACGGCGCGCCGGACTGCGAGCCCGCCGAGGTGGCCGCGCTGGCCCGGCGGGCCGGGCTCTGGGTGCACGAGATCTGGCCGGACGGCTGCCGGCGGCCGGCCCGGGACTAGGGACGATGCCCGGAGGGGCAGCGAGTGCTGCCCCTGACCCCGCCCGTCCGGGATACGCGCACCGCCCGGGTCGCCGACGAACTTCCGCTAGCTGTTCTTCCTGTTGGAACGCCCGCCGGGCTGTTTGGCTGATGGGGTAAGCACCGTGCCGCCGCCCGCCGACCCGTCCGTACCGGAAGGGACGGGGAGCGGCACGGTCCGGACTCGACAGAGACGGAGGACACCCCTGTGCTGGACCCGTCCGCGACCGGTCAGGTCATCGCCCGCTCCTCCGTCCGCCCGGCCCACCCGGCCGAGTCGATGGAGACCCTGCACCGCGCCCTGAGCGCCGCGACCGCCGGGAGGGACGGGGCGGCGCTGCTGGTCCGCGGCGAGGCCGGGATCGGCCGGACCACGTTCCTGGGCGAGGCCGCGCTGCTCGCCGAGCGGCTGGGCTTTCGCACCGCGTGGGCCCGCAGCCATCCGCCGGTCCACGAGGAGCGCCTGGTGACCGTGCGCCAGCTGCGCGAGGAGCTGGACCGCGGCGGTTCCGGCCCGACCCGGACCGGGCGCCCGCTCTGCCACACAGCCGGGGCGGGCACCGGGCTCTACCGCTCGGTGGCCGCCGCGCAGACGGACCGGCCGGTCCTGCTCGCCATCGACGACCTGCAGTGGTGCGACGCCTGGTCACTGCGCGAGGTGAGCCACCTGCTGCACCGGCGGACCGGTCTGCGGGTGGTGGTGCTGGCCGCGCTCCGCGGCGATCTGCCGGCCACCCACCCCGAGGCCTGCCGGGACGTGGTGACGGCGATGCGGCAGCTACGGCTGCGTGGGCTGGACCGGACGGCCGCCGAGCAGCTGGTCCGGAGCGTGCTGCCCGGCACCCCCGATCCCGGCTTCGTCACCGCCTGCCTGCGCGCCACCCGGGGCAATCCGCGGCTACTGCTCGCCCTGCTCACCGAGCTGGCCGAGCACGGGGTCGAGCCCGACCGGATGGGTGCCGGGCTACTCGCCCGGTTCGCGCCGGAGGTCGCGGCGCAGCACGTGCTGGCGGTGGCCGGCGGCCCGGACAGCGACGCCTGGCGGCTGGCCGCCGCGCTGGCCGTGTTGGGCGGCCGGGCCACCCTGGAGCGGGCCGCCGCGCTGGCGGGGTTGCCGCTGGAGGGCGCGGCGCACGCAGCGGACCTGCTCTTCCGGGCCGAGCTGCTGGCCACCGGGCGGCCGTTGGCCTTCTCGCACCCGATCGTCGGGGACGCGGTGGCCCGGCACCTGCCGGCCGGCACCGCCGCCTGGCTGCACGGACGGGCGGCGGTGCTCGCACCGGCGACGGCCACGGCTCCCACGACCGCCGCGGCTCCCACCCCGGTGACGACCCCGGCCGCGCTGACGCCCCCGGCCGCGCCGCCGGTCACCGAGCTGCGCTGCCTGGGCGGCTTCCGCCTGGTCCTGCGGGGCCACGAGGTGGACTGCTCGTCGGCCCGTCCCAAGACCCGCAGCCTGCTCCGGCTGCTGGCGCTGCACGGCGGCAGGGCGGTGCACCGCGAGGTGCTGCTCGACGCGCTCTGGCCGGATCTGCCCTCGGACGCGGGGGTCCGCAACCTCCAGGTCACCGTCTCCCGGCTGCGGGTGCTGCTCGGCCCGGGGCTGCTGGTCCGCACCGGCGCCTCGTACGGCCTCGCCCTGGACGGCGAACTGGTCAGCGACGTACGGGAATTCGAGCACGCGGCGGACGCCGCCCGGGGGTACGCCCGGGCGACCGGGGAGGAGCGGGCGGCCGGCCTGCGCGCCGCCCGCCGCTGGTACGGCGGCGACCTGCTGCCGGAGGAGGGGCCGGCCGAATGGGTGGTCGAGGAACGGGCCCGGTTGCGGGCCCGGGCGGCCGAGGTCTCCGCGCTGCTGGCCGAGGCCGAGCTGGCCACCGGCCGCATCCGGGCCGCGGTGCGGGCCGCCGAGGAGAGCCTGCGGCTGGAGCCGTTCCACGACGCGGCGTGGCGGACCCTGATCGACGCCTACCGGCGGGCCGGCGACCGGGCGTCGTCCGAGCAGGCCTCGCGGCGCTACGACGACATGCTGTCGTCGCTGGCCTGACCGGAGGGGGCTGGCCCGCCCCGAGCAGGTCGACCCGGTCCCGTCGTCAGATCAGCCCCTGGCGCAGCGCGTACGCGACGGCGTGGGTGCGGTTGCGCAGTTGGAGCCGGCTGGTGACGTCGTGCAGCACGTTCTTGACGGTCCGTTCGGAGTAGGCGAGCTGCTGGGCGATCTCGCGGGTGTCGTGCCCCTCGGAGACCAGCCGCAGCACCTCGATCTCCCGCTGGTGCAGCCCGGAGAACGAGAGGCCGCGCGGGTCGAGGATCTGCCGCTGGATCCGGCCCATCTGGTTGAGCAGCCGCCCGAGCAGGTCCGGCGGGATGGCGCCCTCACCGCGGACGGCCGCGCCGAGCGTGGCGACCAGCTGGTCCGCGGTCGCCTCGGAACGCCGCAGCAGCCCGACCACCCCGCACTCCACGGCGGTCGCCACGGCCGCGTCGTCCAGCGCCGAGACCACCAGGACCAGCGCGGCGGGCACCGCCCGGCACAGGCCGCGCAGCGAGTTGACCACCCGCTGGTCCACACTGTCCGCGACGACCAGGACGACGTCCGCCGGACCGGGGTCGGTGCTGGCGAGCAGCCGCAGCTCGGGCCGGGTGCGCAGCTGGGCGGCGACGCCCGACTGCGAGATGGGGTCGTCGGCGTGGATGCGAACGGCGATGCGCGTCGCGGTCATGAGGGGTCTCCCGGGTGACTCGGGCCGGCCGTGAGCCTTGGTGCCGGGCGGTCCGGGTCACCCGGGCCGGCGGCCGGCGGATCCTGCCCGCGTGCCGACCGCCGTCCACGGTTGCCCGTTCGGTCCGGCCGGTCGGCCACGGGCCGATGCCCTCGAGTGTGACGGACGCTGCCTACCAGGAACCTAACAGGCGATCCCCGCTGCTCCCCGCGGTGGGACGGACGGGCGACGGACGGGCGGACGCACGGGCCCGGTCCCGCCGTTCCCCGCCGTTCCCCGCCGACTAGGCGAGTTCGGCGAGCTCGACGAGTTCCGCGAACTCCACGGACTCGGCGGACTCGGCGAACTGGGCGAACTCGGCGAGCTCGGTGGCGTAGCACTTCACCAGCGGCGGGATCCGGTAGTCGCCCCCACCCAGCGGCTCGACCAGATGAGCTGCCGTCAGCTCCTCCAGTGCCGCGGCCACGCCGGACCGCGGCAGGGCCAGCCGGGCCGCCAGCGACCACCCGCAGAACCGGTCCCCCGGCAGCCCCCCGAGCAGCCGGAACACCTCCGCCGCCGAGAGCACCGCCGCCCGGTCCTGGACCACCGGCGCCAGCCCGGCCCAGGCCACCCGCCCGGTACGGCGCGGCTGCTCGGACCCGCCCCCGGACAGCGCCAGGTAGCTCTCCCGCAGCCCTTGACGGACCGACAGGTCCCCCGCCACCAGCTCGTCCAGCAGCCGCTCCCGGTCGCCGAGGCGTTCGGCGAGCGCCGCCACGCCCCAGGTGGGCCGCCCGGCCAGCCGGGCGCCGGCCGCCCGCAGGGCGAGTGGGAGGCCGGCACAGGCGGCCAGCACCTGGTCCACCGCCGCCGGCTCGGCGGCCACCCGGTCGACTCCGATCAGCCGGCCGAGCAGCGCGGTCGCGTCCGGCCGTTCGAACGGGCCGAGTTCGAGGTGCTGTCCCGGGTACTGACCCGTGGTCAGCCGGCGGCGGCTGGTGACCAGTACCCCGCAGGAGCCGGTGTCCGGCAGCAGCGGCGCCAGCTGCGCCGGGTCCGCCGCGTCGTCCAGCAGCAGCAGGAAGCGCCGGCCGGCCACGAGTCCGCGGTAGCGGGCGACCCGTTCGGGCTCCCCGTGCGGCACCTCCTCGGCCGGCACGCCGAGCATCCGCAGCAGGCGGCCGAGCAGCGCGGTCGGGTCCGGTGGGGTCTCGGTCCGGCCGCGCAGGTCGAGGTGGAGCTGCCCGTCCGGGAAGCGCTCGCGCGCCCGATGGGCCGCGCGGACGGCGGTGACCGTCTTGCCGACCCCGGCCGGGCCGGTCAACACGGCCATCGCCATCGCCTCCGCGCCGGCGCCGTTGCCCGCGCCTGCGAGGATCTCGTCGAGCCGCTCCAGCTCCGCCGCCCGGCCGGTGAAGTCGGCGATGTCCGACGGAAGTTGGGCCGGTCGCACGAGCGGACGCGGCGACCCGCCCGACACGTTCCGGACACCGCCCGCCCCACCCCGCAGTGCCCGTTCGGCCGTCGCGGCGCGCAGGAAGTCGGCCCGCACCGGACCGGCCAGCCCCAGCGCGGCCGCCAGCGCCTCCACCGAGCGGCGCTGCGGCACCCTGGCCCGCCCCCGCTCAAGGTTGCCGACCGTCCGCGCGCTCAGTGCCGCGGTCTCCGCCAGCGTCTCCTGGGTCATGCCCACTGCCCTGCGATGCCGCCGGAGCAGCTCCCCGAAGCTCCCCAGCATCCCGTAGGTACCCATTTTGTTGCCCCTAAGGTCACTATGTTCGTGCCCCTCCAAGGGGTTACGACGTACCCCGGCTGCCATCGGTTACAGAGTGACACGTATTTTTTTGGCGACCAGCCGTGGGCGAACAGTAGCCGAACGCCGGCCCGAGGGGGGCAGTGTCGCCACGACGAGTAACTGGGGATCCGGGGGGCATCGACATGACATATCAGGCACCGGCGGACGACCCGGGGCGAACTCCGGACGAGCCGCCCGCCTTCGACCGTCTCCTGCTGACGCACCGTCGCGTCGCCGGTCTGACGCAGAGTGAACTCGCCACCGCGTCCGGGGTGAGCGTCCGGGCGATCAGCGAGCTGGAGACCGGGCGCAGCCGGGCGCCCCAGCACCGCTCGGCCCAGGCCCTGGCCGGGGCCCTCGGTCTGGCGCCGGCCGCCCGGGAGGTGTTCCTGCGCGCGGCCGGCGCCGGCCGCGCGCGCCGCCGGGGCGCACCGCCGGCGCGGCCCGCCGCGCCGCTCCGGGCGACGCGGGGGCGCCCGGCCGGCCCCACGCCACCCGCCGCCCCCGCCGACTTCACCGGCCGGCGCGCCGAACTCCGCCGCCTGCACGCCCTGGTGGCGGGCCTCGAGGCGGCCCCCGGCGGCCCGGCCGCGGTGGTCGTCACGCACGGCCCCTCCGGTCTGGGCAAGACCTCGCTGGCGCTGCGGCTGGCCGCGGAGAGCGCCGCGAGTTTCCCGGACGGCGTGCTCCATCTCGACCTGTGCGGCGCGGGCACCTGGCCGCTGGCCGCCGAGGAGGCACTGGCCCGGTTGCTGGAGGCGCTGGGCGTCCCGGCCGACCGGCTGCCCCGCGACCAGGCCGAACGGGTGGCGCTCTACCGGTCGCTGCTGCACGACCGGCGGCTGCTGCTGATCCTGGACAGCGCGCACGACGAGGGCCAGGTGCGGCCGCTGCTGCCGGGCAGCCCGGGCAGCCTGACCCTGTTGACCAGCCGCCGCTCGCTGGCCGGCCTGGAGGTCAGCGAACGGCTGCCGCTGGACGTGCTCCCGGAGGCCGACGCGGTCGAGCTGCTCGGCCGGCTCGCCGGCACCGGCGCCGAAGCGGGTGCCGACGACCTCGCGGAGCTCGCCGCCCTCTGCGGCCACCTCCCGCTCGCCCTGCGGATCGCCGGCAACCGCCTGGCCGGCCGCCGGGGCGAGACCCCGAGCGCCCTGGCCGAACAACTGCGCGACGAGGCACGCCGGTTGGACGGCCTGGCCGACGGCGATCTCCAGGTGCGCTCCGCGTTCCAGCACTCCTACCGCCGCCTCCCCGAGCAGGCGCGCCGCCTGTTCCGCCGACTCTCCCTCGTCCCGGGCCACGACTTCGGGCGCGGCACGGCCGCCGCGCTGACCGGCCTGCCGGAGACCACCGCCGAGGAGCTCCTGGAGGCGCTGGTGGACTGCGGGCTCCTGGAGCCGGCCCAGCAGGCGTTCCGCTATCGCTTCCACGACCTGGTCCGGCTGTTCGCCGGCGAGTCGCTGGAGCGGGACGAGACGCCGGCCGAACAGCGCCGGACCCGGACCGAGTTCATGATCTGGCTGCTGGAGACGGCCACCCGGTCCGGGCACCGCTTCGACCCCCCGTCGTCCGGGCCCGCGCGCCCAGCCGCCCCGGACGAGTGGAGCCGGGCGCTGCGCTGGCTGGACACCGAACGGGCGAACTGGCTGGCCGCCGCCCGGTGGGCGGCCGAACTCGGCCAGCACCGGCGGGTGGTGGACCTCGCCGAGGCCATGCACTGGTTCGCCGACCTGCGCAGCACGCTCAGCTCGTGGAGCGAGCTGTTCGAGCTCGCCGCCGGCTCCGCGCGGGCCCTGGGCAGCCGCCGCGAGGAGGCGACCATGCTCAACTACCTGAGCTGGACGCTGAGTCTGTGCGCGGGACGCCACCAGGAGGCGGTCACCGTGGCGGGCCGGGCGGCGATGTCGGCCCGGCTGGCCGGCGACCTGCTGGCCGAGGCCTGGTCGCTCACCTACCGCGCCACCGCGCTGCGCCGGCTCGGCATGCTGGTCGAGGCGGCCGTCGAGTACCGGAGCTCGGCCGCCCTGATGGCCGAGGCCGGTTACCCCACCGGCCGGTGGGTGGCCCGACGCCATCTGGGCACCACGCTGAGGGCGTTGGGCCACTCCGAGGAGGCGGCCGGGATCCACCGCGAGGTGGTGGACCAGTACGAGTCGGGCCACGGCGACCCACCGGGCAGCGTCCACCAGACCGCGGCACTCGCCCTCGCCCTGCGCGAACTCGGCGAGGACGAGATGGCGTTGGGCCACTGGGAGCGGGCCGCCACGGCGTACGAGCGGGTCGTCCCGCTGCTGCGCAGCCTGCAGTCGCGCTCGACCCTGGCCCAGTCCCAACTCGCCCTGGGACGGGTGCGGTTCGAACTCGGCAGACCGGACGTGCTGGACTGCCTGGACCCGGCACTGGCCTACTTCGAGCAGTCGCCGGACCTGACCGCCCAGGCCAGCGCCCTGCGTGAACTGCGCCGCTCGTTGGAGCAGTTGAGGCCGAGCAGCGCGCTCCGCGACCAGTGGGCGCGCGCCCTCGAGCTCTGCCGCACCTGACCGGAGGACGGGACGACCGGTGGGCGCTACGGCGTCAACCGGTTCGGCCCCCGGAACAGGAACCCGGCGTCCCGGATCGACCCCAGCCCCAGCAGCACCATCAGCACCCGCCCGAGCCCCAGCCCGAACCCACCGTGCGGGGGCGTCCCGTAGCGGAAGCAGTCCAGGTACGACGCCAGTGGTTCCAGCGCCATCCCCTTCTCCGTCGCCTGCGCGCGGAGCACCTCGTACCGGTGCTCGCGCTGCGCGCCGGTGGTGATCTCCAGCCCCTGCCACAGCAGGTCGAAGCTGGCCGTCACCGACGGGTCGGCGGCCCGCCGGTGGTGGTAGAACGGGCGCACCGACGCCGGGAAGTCGGTGACGAAGACGAACGCGTGCCCGTGCTCCTCGGCGACCAGCGCGGCCAACCGCCGCTCACCCTCCGGGTCCAGGTCCTCGGCGACGCCCTCCGGGTCCCACCCCGTGGCGCGCAGCCGGGCCAGCGCCTCGGCCATCGTGACCCGCGGGAACGGCAGCGCGGGCACCACCGGCTCCACCCCCAGCAGCTCGCGGATCGCCTCGCCGTGCCGCTCGGTGACCCGGCTCAGCACCCGGTGCAGCATCCGCTCCTCGAAGGCCATCACCTCCTCGACGTCCTCGATCCAGGCGATCTCGACGTCGACACCGGTGAACTCGGTCGCGTGCCGGGAGGTGTAGGAGGGCTCGGCGCGGAAGACCGGCCCGATCTCGAAGACCCGGTCGATCCCGCCCGCGATCGCCAGCTGCTTGTAGAACTGCGGCGACTGGGCGAGGTACGCGGTGCGGTCGAAGTACCCCACCCGGAACACCTCGGCGCCGGACTCCGAGGGAGCGCCCATCAGCTTGGGGCTGTGCAGCTCGGTGAACCCCTCCTCGGCGGCCACCTCGCGCATCGCCTGCTCGACCGTGGTCTGCACGGCGAGCACCAGCTGCCGCTCCGGGCGGCGCAGGTCGAGGAAGCGCCAGTCGAGCCGGTGCTCGGGCCCGGAGTGCTCGTCGATCGGCAGCCCGGCCTCGGCGAGCGCGACGATCTCCACCCGCTCGGGCCTGATCTCCAGGCCGCCGAGCTTGACGATCGGGTTGGCCACCACGGTGCCGGTGATCTTCACCGCGGACTCCGGGGTGAGTCGTTCCAGGGCCGCCTCGACCGGGTCGCCGTCGCCTCCCCTGCGGTGGGTGACCTGGACCAGGCCGGTGTGGTCGCGGACCACCACGAACTGCATCCGGCTCTGCAGCCGGAGGGCGTTGATCCAGCCGTGCACGGTGACGGTCTCCGCGGGATCCGCCGCGGCCCCGGTCCGGACCCCGGTCTGGGCTCCGGCGAGGCGGGCGAGTTCACGGATCAGGGTGCGGGCCATGGTGCGGCTCCCGGTGTGCTGGCGCGTTGTTCGCGCACTCGGCGGGTGGTAGACGGCCACCCGGGGGGACGCCCACGCTAACCACGTGACCAGCGCCCGGTCACCTGGTTTTCCGCTCCGGTTGCCGGTCCCCCGGTACCCCCGAAGGATGGACTGGGTGACGACTCAGCCCGGGTATCTGCGCTTCCCGCACCTGCGCGGGGAGCTGCTCGTCTTCACCGCCGAGGACGACGTCTGGTTGGCCCCGCTGGACGCCGACGGCACCGCGACCGGCCGGGCCTGGCGGGTGAGCTGTGACCGGACCAGGGTCAGTCACCCCCGGCTCTCCCCGGACGGCCGTACGGTCGCCTGGACCAGCTGGGCCGCGCTCACCCCCGAGGTGTGGACCGCGCCCACCGAGGGCGGCCCGTCCGTCCGGCTGAGCCACTGGGGCAGCTCGGACACCCGGGTGCGCGGCTGGCTGCCGGACGGCCGGGTGCTGGCGGTCAGCTCGCACCACGAGCCGTTCGCCCACTACACCTGGGCCTACGCGCTGCCGACGGACGGCTCGCCGGGCACCCGGCAACCCTGGGGTCCGGTCCGCGACGCCCAGGTCACGGCCGCCCACACCCTGCTGCTGACCGGCGCCGCACCGCACGAGCCGACCGCCTGGAAGCGCTACCGCGGCGGCGCCCACGGCCGGCTCTGGCTGGACGGCGAGCGGCTGCTGCCCGATCTGGCCGGCCACCTGGCCGCGCCGCTGCTGGTGGACGGGCGGGTGGCGTTCCTCTCCGACCACGAGGGCATCGGCAACCTGTACTCCTGCCGCCCCGACGGCACCGACCTGCGCCGGCACACCGACCACGCCTCGTACTACGCCCGGGAGGCCGCCACCGACGGCCACCGGGTGGTCTACCAGCACGCCGGTGACCTCTGGCTGCTGGACGGCCTGGACGCCGCCGCCCCGCTCCGGCTGACCGTCCCGCTCGGCGGCGCCCGGGCCGGCCGCCGCCCGTACCAGGTCACGGCCGCCCGCCAGCTCAACGACATGGCCTGCGACGCCACCGGCCGGGCCGGTGTGGTCGCGGTGCGCGGCAGCCTGTACTGGCTGACCCACCGGGACGGCCCGGCCCGGGCACTGGCCGACACGCCCGGCGTGCGGGCCCGGCTGCCGGTGATGCTCGGGCACAGCGGCCGGGTCGCCTGGGTCACCGACGCGACCGGCGAGGACGCCGTGGAGCACGTCCCGCTGCCCGGCCACCCGAGCCACCCGCCCGAGGAGCCGCGCCGGATCGCCGCCGGGCGGCTCGGCCGGGTGCTGGAACTGGCCGCCGCGCCGGACGGGCGCACGCTCGCCACCACCGCCTCGGACGGCCGGCTGCTGCTGGTGACGGTCGAGGACGGCACGGTGCGCGAGCTGGTCCGCTCGGAGTTCGGGCCGGTGCGCGGACCGGCGTTCTCCCCCGACTCGCGCTGGCTGGCCTGGTCGCAGCCGGTGGCCGGCCGTTCGCTGCGCCGGATCCGACTGGTCCGGTTGGACGCGCCCGAGCAGATCATCCAGGTGACCAGCGGACGCTTCGAGGACGAACAGCCGGTCTTCACCCGGGACGGCCGCTACCTGGTCTTCCTCTCCTGGCGCGGCTTCGACCCGGTGCACGACGTGCACACCGGCGACCTGTCGTTCCCGCTGGGCTGCCGCCCGTACCTGGTGCCGCTGGCCGCCGACACGCCGTCGCCGTTCGCCGCGCCGGTGGACGGCGGGTACGGGCCGCCGGAGAGCACGGGTGACGGGACGGTCGTGGTGGACGCGGAGGGGCTGGGCACCCGGCTGGTGGCGTTCCCGGTGATCGCCTCCAAGTACTCCGCGCCCTGGCCGGTCCGCGGCGGTGTGGTCTGGCTGCGCTGGCCGATCTCCGGGATGCTCGGGGAGACCTTCGCCAGCCCGACCGACGTCTCGGCCCGGCCCGCGCTGGAGCACTTCGACCTGGCCAGCGCCACCCGCAGCACGCTCCAGGAGCAGCTGGACGGCTATGCGGTCTCCGGCGACGGCGGCACCCTGCTCACCTTCTCGGGCGGCGTGCTCAAGCTGCTGCCGCTGGGTGCGCCGGGCGCGGCGGGCGTCGTCGACCTGCGCCGGATCACCCACACCGTGCACCCGGCCGCGGAGTGGCGGCAGGCCTTCCACGAGGCGGCCCGGCTGGTCCGCGACCAGTTCTGGGACCCGGGGCTCGGCGGCCTGGACTGGACCGCGCTCACCGCGCAGTACGAGCCGCTGCTGGAGCGGATCGCCACCCCCGACGACTTCGCCGACCTGCTCCGCGAGCTCCTCGGCGAGCTGGGCACCTCGCACGCGTACGTCACCGCGGCCCGGCGCGGCGAGGGCCCGGCGCCGGTGCAGCAGCCGCTCGGGCTGCTCGGCGCCACCGCCACCCGGACGGACGACGGGCGCTGGCTGCTCTCGCACATCGTGCCCGGCGAGTCCTCCGACCCGCGCGCGCACGCCCCGCTGGCCGCACACGGGGTCCGCGACGGCGACGAGCTGGTCGCCATCGCCGGGCGGGCCCCCGACCCGGTGCGCGGGCCCGCCCCGCTGCTGGTCGGCACCGGCGACACCACGGTCGAACTCGCCGTCCGCGGCGGCCCGGACGCCCCGCTGCGGCGGATCGCGGTGACCCCGCTGACCGACGAGCGGCCGCTGCGGTACCAGGACTGGGTGCTCAAACGGCGGGAGCTGGTACGGGAGTTCAGCGACGGGCTCTGTGGCTACCTGCACATCCCGGACCTCGGCGGCTCCGGCTGGGCCCAGTTCAACCGCGACCTGCGCCGCGAACTCGACCGTCCCGCACTGGTGTTGGACGTGCGGGGGAACGCGGGCGGCAACGTCTCGGAGCTGGTGCTGGAGAAGCTCAGCCGCCGGGTGCTGGGCTGGGACCTGCCGCGCGACCGCCGCTCGATCCGCTATCCGCGGGACGCCCCGCGCGGTCCGGTGGTGGCGCTGGCCGACGAGGCCACCAGCTCGGACGGGGACGTGATCATCACGGCGGTCAAGCTGCTCGGGCTCGGCCCGGTGGTGGGCTCGCGCACCTGGGGCGGAGTGATCGGGACCACCGGCCGGCACGTCCTGGGCGAGGGCACCCAGATCTCGGTGCCCTCGACGGCGTCCTGGTTCACCGGCGGGTACGGGTTCGCGGTGGAGAACCACGGGGTCGAGCCGGACGTCCCGGTGGTGCGCACGCCCGGGGACTGGGCCGCCGGACGCCACACCGACCTGGCGGCGGCGGTCCGGGTGGCCCTGGACCTCCTGCGCCGTCACTCCGCCGCCGCACCGCCACCGGCCGGCACCCCGCGTCCCGACCTGCGCCGCCCGCCCCTGCCGCCGCGGGCCTGAGACTCCCCGCACCGGCACCGCGCCGGAGGGCGCACCTCGTGGGTGCGCCCTCCGGCGCGGTGGTCAGCGGGCCTACTTCTCCGGGTCGGGGCCACCTTCACTCTCCATGTCGTGGGCTGCCTGCTCGATCTCGTCCTGGCCCATGTCCTGGGCCTTGTGGGTGGCGTTGCCCATCGCGTCCGCGGCCGGGCCGGGCATGCGCTCGGCGGCCTTCTGTCCGGCCGAGCCCATCGCGTCGGAGGCCTGCTGGTGGTGGCCGCCGAGTCCGGCCTTGGCGTGTTCGAGGACCTCGTCCGTCTTGCTCCTGAGCCGGTCGAAGAATCCCATGTCTCCTCCTTGTGGTGGTCGGCCAAGGGACTGTGACCAACATGTCACCGCTGGTACCACCCCGCACGTCGAGCAGCTCGGCCGGCGGCTACCCTCCCGCCTCAGCCCCCACACCCGCCCCATACCCACCCCGGCGGCGGCGAAAAAAGTTCCGGCCCCGGGCAACCACCGCGCCCTTCCCGGTAGTGCAACAACCGTGAGCGCACTCCCTCCCGGAAAGGGTCGACCATTGCCCCGCCCTGCCAGGCTCCGCCAGGTCCTGATGGCACTGCTGACCGCCGCCACCCTTGCCGCCTGCAGCGATCCGTCGCATTCCGCCGCGGTCGACCACACCCGCGGCGTCCCGCCGTCCGGCCAGACCGCGCCGGCCACGTCGGCCGCGTCGGCCACGCCCGTCAGCCCGGCCGGCCTCCCCGGCGTCGGCCCGGCCGCAACGGCCCGAATACCCGCGGACACCGACCAGGTCCTGCTGGTCACCGGCCAGGCCCGCGACTCCTCGACCGCCACCGCCGCCCTCTACCAGCGCACCCAGCAGGGCTGGCGGCCCGCCGCGGCCCCCTGGCCCGCCCACAACGCGCTCAACGGCTGGACCGACGACCACCACGTGGGCGACCTGCGTTCCCCGATCGGCGTCTTCACCCTGAGCGACGCCGGCGGCCTGCTCGCCGACCCCGGCACCAAGCTCCCCTACCACCAGTCCCCGGGCTTCACCATCGGCGGCGACGGCTTCGACGGCGAACCGCTGACCGGCTCCTTCGACTACGTGGTGGCCATCGACTACAACCGGATCAGCGGCAGGTCACCCCTCGACCCGAGCGAGCCACTGGGCACCGGCAAGGGCGGCGGCATCTGGGTGCACGTGGACCACGGCGGCCCGACCCACGGCTGCGTCAGCCTGTCGAAGGACGACATGGCGGCACTGCTCCGGGCCCTCGACCCGGAGCAGCACCCCGTCATCGTGATGGGCGACGCGGCCTCGCTCAGCCGGTGACGCTGGCCGCCCCCGTCTCCAGGTGCCCGGTGAACCGCTGCGACCAGCTGGCGTCCACGTCCACGGTCACCGACAGGTCGTACCAACCATCGCTGTAGGCACACGCGTTGAAGTAGTCGCTGACACTGCCTCCGGCCGGGACCTGGTACGTCCAGGGCCCGTCCGTCCGGTAGTTGTCGGCGGCGATGGTGAAGGTCACCGCCGAGCTCCCGTTGTTCGTCAGCTCGAACCAGATCGCGAGCTGCCCGGTGTCCGGCGCCGCCGCGTACGAGGCGGCCACCGCCACCGCCTTGCCGGCCTTGCCGGTGTTACCGGTGAAGCGCCGCAGGAACCGGTTCGGCCCGACCACGCTCAGGTCGTACGCGCCGCTCCCGTACCCGGTACCGCAGTTGAAGAAGTCGCTGGTCGAGCCGCCCGGGTCCACCGTGTACTGCCACGGCCCACCGCTCCGGTAGGCGTTCGCGTAGGCCGCGAAGTGCGCCGAACTCGTGCCCTGGGCACCGACGTTGGCCATCGACAGCCAGACCTTGGCGACACCGCCGGAGTCGAACTCGAGGTGGTCCAGGTTGGCGTTCGGCTGGTACGGCAGCGCCCGGGCCTGCCGGGTGCCGGACTCCTGCACGGGCAGCGCGTTGTTCGCCGGCGCCGGGTTGGGCAACGGGCCGCAGGCGGACAGGCCGATGGTGGCCGAGGTGTCGGGCAGCGCCGGCAGGCCGTACACCGGGTTGGCGAAGTCGAAGACCGAGGTGAGGTCGCCGCACACCTTGCGCCGCCACGCGCTGATGTTGGGGCAGTTGGCCGGCTTGCCGATGGCGGCCGTCCAGACCTCCAGGAAGCGCAGCACCGAGGTGTGGTCGAAGACCTCGGAGTTCACCCAACCACCGCGGCTCCAGGGCGAGATGGCGATCATCGGGACCCGGAACCCGAGCCCGATGGGCGTTCCGCCGTACGTCTCATCGGCGGTGCCGGCCGGGGCGACGGGCGGCGGCACGTGGTCGAAGAACCCGTCGTTCTCGTCGTAGTTGAGGAAGAGGATCGAGGAGTTGTAGACGTCGGGGTCGGCGTTCAGCGCGTCGATCACCATGTGCACGAAGTGCGCGCCGTCCTCGGGCGTGGCGTAGGGGTGTTCGGACGAACCCTGGTCGGCGACCACCCAGGAGACCTGCGGCAGTGTGCCGCCCAGCACGTCGGCGCGGATCGCGGCGGCGATGTCGTTCGGGGTGTTGCCGGTGCTCGGCACCGAACCCATGCCCTTGACGGCCAGGTCGCTGCCGGCCGGCGCGTTGGCGAACTGGGTGAAGTAGGCCAGGGCGTTGTCACCGAAGTTGTCGCTGGCGTTCTGGTAGACCTTCCAGCTCACCCCGGCGGCCTCCAGGGCCTCGGCGTAGGTCTGCCAGCGCAACCCGGACTCGTCGCCACCGTCGTACGCCGGGCCGCCCGCGGTGCCGGCCGGGTCGATCCAACCACTCCAGTGGTAGGTGCGGTTGGGGCCGGTGGCGCTCAGGATCGAGCAATGGTAGGCGTCGCAGACGGTGTAGTTGTCGGCCAGCGCGTAGTGGAACGGGATGTCGGCGCGCCGCAGGTAGCCGAGTGTGCGGACGTTGCCCTTGGCCGAGACCCAGGAGTCCATCTTGCCGTTGTTCCACGCCGCGTGCTGGTCGCTCCAGGCGTGCGAGAGGTCGCCGTTGCACTGGGCGAGCCGCTCGGGGTCGGCGCCGCCGGCCGGACCGGTGGCACTGAACGCCCACGGGTACTGCCGGCCGCCGCCGTTGGGCTGGTTGAACACCGAGTAGCCGCCGGCGAGTTGGATCGCGCTGCGGTCGGCGAAGCCGCGGACGCCCTGCAGCATGCCGAAGTAGTGGTCGAAGCTGCGGTTCTCCTGCATCAGGATCACGATGTGCTGGGCGTCGGTGATGGTGCCCGTGCTGGTGAGCCCGGTCGCGGTGGCGGCGGACGCGGTGGAGGCGGACGCGGTGGAGGAACTCACCGCCGCGGTGGCCGCCGCACCCGCGGCGGCCACCATGAACGTTCTACGGCTCAGCTCTGTCATCGGGATCGCCGACCCTTCGATCGCGCCGCGCCGGGCGGCATACCGGCCCACGGGCGGATGCCGCGCGGTGCCTGAGGCCCTGTCCGCATGCCGTACGCACGTACGCGCCTGGAGGGTTGTGTGTACAACATGAGCCGCGCGCCATCCTGACTCCACCGGCTCGCCGGACACCAGGGCTGTGCGGCGAGTTTGTCGGACTGTTCGTCTCACCGTCAGCGGGTTGCCACAGGGTGAACCCAGGTTGGCCGTGTCAGGGAGATGGGCCCAACTGATCGTTTCGGGAGCGGCGGCGGCTCCACGCCGAGGGCGGGCGATTCGCCGGCCGGCGAGGCGGCCGTTCGGACACCGGCGCCAGGCCCCTACGCCGGGGCGCGTGGGCCGTGAGCGATGATGTCGGGGTGGAGACGATCAAGGGCGATGACCGACTGGCAGGGCTACGCCGACGGACGGACCGCATGGTGGACGAGCTCGGGAGGCTGGTTTCCACCGAGACCCCCTCGGAGGACCTGGCTGCCTGCGCCGCCGGTGCCCACGTGGTCTCCGAACTCGGCAAGGAACTCCTGGGGGACCCGGCCGAGTTCGTCGAGTCCGCCGGCCGGACTCACCTCCGCTGGCGCTGGCCCGCTCGGGAAGGTGGCGCCACCGTCGCCCTGATCGGGCACTACGACACGGTCTGGCCGCTGAGCACGCTGGAGCGCTGGCCCTTCGCGGTGGACGAGACCGCCGGTACGGCCACCGGTCCCGGCTGCTTCGACATGAAGGCCGGCATCGTTCAGCTCCTGCACGCCGTCTCGGTGTTGGACGACCGGGTCGGGGTGGAGATCCTGTTGACCTCCGACGAGGAGGTCGGCTCCCACAGCAGCCGGCACCTGATCGAGGACCTGGGCCGACGGGCCGTTGCTGCGCTGGTCCTCGAGGGCTCCGGTCACGGCGCGCTGAAGACCGGGCGCAAGGGCACCGGCATGTACCGGCTGGACGTGGCCGGCCACGCGGCGCACGCGGGCCTGGAACCGGAGAAGGGAGCCAACGCGCTCACGGCGTTGGCGCACCTGCTGCTGGCCGTCGACGCCCTGGCCAGGCCCGAGGTGGGATCCACCATCACCCCGACCCTGAGCGCGGCGGGCACCGCGAGCAACACGGTCCCGGCCCATGCGTACGTCGAGTTGGACGTGCGGGTTCCCGGCCAGGAGGAGGCCGACCGCATCGATGCCGCGCTGAGGGACCTGACGACCGTGGTGCCCGGAACCTCGCTGACCGTCAGCGGTGGACCGCACCGTCCTCCGCTGCCGCTCGCGTCCGGTGCCGCGTTGTTCCGGCGCGCTCGCACCCAGGCGGACCGCCTCGGCCTGGGGCCCCTGCGGAGCATCGTGGTCGGGGGCGCCTCCGACGGGAACTTCACCGCCTCGGTGGGGTGTCCCACCCTCGATGGCCTGGGCGCCGTCGGCGACGGGGCCCACGCCGAGGGCGAGCACGTCTCGATCGCCGACATGCCCGACCGTGCGGCACTCCTGGCCCACCTCGTCGACGACCTGCGAGCGGAGCCGGCCTCCGCCGGCTGACCGGAGATCGCCTCCCGCCTGCGGGTGTTCGCGATCGACCTGGGACTACCGGCTTCGGTGGTGCGGCGCGGTCAGAAGGACGGAATCCGCTCGGGTACCAGCCCAGCCTGGCGGAGGAGGCCGTACAGGTCGGTCTCGCCCCAGAACTCGACGATCCGTCCCTCCCGGAGCCGGTAGGACTTGACCCCCGTCATGGTGATGTCCCGGCCGCTGCGGTCGTGGGTGTAGGTGAGGGTGAAGGCCACGGTGACCCGGTCGCCGGCGGCGAAGAGGTCGTCCACCCGCACGCGGCAGTTGGACAGTCCCGGAGTCAGCACCGACCCCTCGGGGAGGTGCCGGCCCCGGCCGTGGAAGCCCGCGCCGTGAACGAGGACGTCCTCCGCGACGAGCTCTTCGAACTCGGCGACCTCCCTCGTCTCGAAGACCCGGAGGTAGCGGCGGACGACCTCGGCATTGTGCTTACAGATGGCAGCAGTCGAGTCGGACATGGAAGGACCGTATCCATCGGCCGATCCGCCGCGCCAGTGCACTTCGACGTGATCGACAGGGCGAGCGTCGCCTGAGCCGGCTCAGCTGCTCCGGGGGTTGCGAGGAAGTTCCCGGTCACGTGCGTACGGTACGCGTCGGGCGCGTACCGTACGTGCCGTCAGATTTCCTCGAAAGCACCGGTCTTGACGGCACGCACGAACGTGGCGAACGAGGCGGCCGAGAACTCCAGCACCGGCCCCTCGGGATCCTTGGAGTCCCGCACCCACCCGGGGCTCACGACATCAACCTCGATGCACTCGCCGCCGCCGCCACCACCGTTGCTGTAACTACTCTTCCGCCACTGGGCGGTGTGTCGATCGGTTCGCATGGCGCTCGTACTCCTCCATTACCGCTCTGATCTTCTCCACGGAGTCCCGCGGCGACAGGGCCTCGGCCCTGAGGAGATCGTAGATCTCGCGAAGCGCGATGACCTCATCTCGCCGCTCTACAAGTTGCCCGGTACTGCTGCCTTCAAGGTAGGCCACCAGGGACCGTTCGGGCGAGGTCAGCAGCGTGAGCGAACCAACCATCGCACCGTGCGCACCACTCCCGAACGGCAGCACCTGGATCGTCACATGCCGCAGCTCACCGGCGGCCAGGATGCGGCTCATCTGAACCTGCATCACCTCAGGCCCGCCGACCGCCCGGCGCAGTGCGCCCTCATCCAGGATGAACCAGTACCGGGCGGGTTTGGGGCCGTACATCCGCTTCTGCTGAGCAAGGCGCGCCGAGACCCTCTCCTCGATCTCCTGCACTTCGGCATACGGGGTGGCGGCCCGGAAGAGCTCCCGCGCATAGTCGGCCGTCTGGAGCCAGCCGTGCACGATCGGGACGTAGCTCTCGTGGACCACCGCCTTCGCGGCCTGCCCCAGGAACCTCCGATACCGGTCGGGGTACGGCTCCTTCTTCGCCAGCGGGTAGAGCCGGCCGAAGATCCCATCCGTCCCGAACGCCACGTCCAGCTTCTCGGACAGCCCCTCCGGTGGCAGCGACTCCGCCGCCTCGATCCGCGCCAGATGGGCCTTGCTGAAGTTCACGATCTCCGCCAGGGCGGCGATGGACATCCCGTTCGCCCGCTCGCGGCGGCTACGGATCTCCCACCCGTACAGATCGCGGGCCGAGCGTTCCGGCTGAAGCTCGTTCGGCTTGAAGCCCATCTTCTGCTCCCCTCGCCACGCGTCTCCTCCTGTCGACTGGAGACGCGGTTCCGCTTCCCAGGGTAGCTCCAGAGCGCGACGATCGAGACACAGTCAGTGACAATCACTCCCGGGATCCCCAACCATGACCTCGAGACTCCAGCGGCACATGCACCTCGCCCGCACCCAAGCCGTCCACGCACTCGCCGATTTGACCGACTCCCTCGACTCGGCCGGGATCGTCCTGCCCTCCGCCGCCCTCGACGACCACGCGCCGTGCACCGGCGTCGTGCTGATCGAACTCGGGCGCGCCCGAGCCGACGTGGTGCTGCGCATGGCCCAGTTGATCCGCATCGGGGTCCGGCATGAGCACTCCTGATGGGTTCCCCACCATCGAGCAGCACCAGGCCCGCCTCTACCGGCTGGAGGCGGAGCGGGCCATCCGCTCCCTCGCCGACACCCTGGACCTCGCCGGACTCCCTCCACTGGTCGGCCTGGAGGCGTTCCGGATCACCGTCACCCCGGCCGGTGCGCACGTGGAGCTGGGTGGTTGCGGCGCTCGGGCGCTCCAGGCGATCTCCGACTACCTGGCCGCCCACACCCGTTGCCTCGACCGCGTCATCCGGGGTGTCACGCTGCCCGCTCGGCTGGCCGAACTGCCCACTTTGCCAAGGGAACTGACCGAATGAGCCGCATGACGATCCGCACCTACCGGATCACCTCCGCCGGCCGGCGGATCGACCTCACCGCCCCCGAGGAGGTCGAGACGGAACACCGCCCGGCCGCGCCCCTCGCCTGGTCCAGCTGCGGCTGCCCCCGCTGCCTCCAGGCTCGCCCTCTCCCGGACGAGGAGCCGCGGCACCGCTAGGGCCCGGCCGGCGCGCGATCCGGCCCCCTCCCGCCGACGAGGACCAGCTCAGGGGGCGATCGGCAGCTGCCGCTTGTGCTCGGTGAGCCGGTAGCGGCGGACGATGACCCCGAAGGCGGCCTCCTCGACCGGCTTGCCCTCCAGCAGGTCGTCGATGTCGTCGTAGCTGACGCCGAGCGCGTCCTCGTCGGGCCGGCCCGGCTTCAGCGTCTCCAGGTCGGCGGTCGGGGTCTTCCGGACCAGCGCGTCGGGCGCACCCAGCTCCTGCGCGATGGCCCGCACCCGCCGCTTGGTGAGGCCGGTGAGCGGAACCACGTCGGCCGCGCCGTCGCCGAACTTGGTGAAGAAGCCGGAGACCGCCTCGGCGGCGTGGTCGGTGCCCACGACCAGGCCCTCGTGCGCGCCCGCCACCGCGTACTGGGCGATCATGCGCTGCCGGGCCTTGATGTTGCCGTGCACGAAGTCCTGGTGGTGTGCGTCGCGGAAGACCGTGCCGCCGGCCAGCACCGCCTCCAGCGCGGCGTCGCTGGCGGACTGCACGTCGACGGTCAGGATCCGGTCGGGCCGGATGAACTCCAGCGCCAGCTGCGCGTCCTGCTCGTCGGCCTGGGCGCCGTACGGCAGCCGCATCGCGAAGAACGTCGCCTCCCGCCCGGCGGCACGGACCCGCTCGACGGCGAGCTGGCACAGTCGGCCCGCGGTCGTGGAGTCCACCCCGCCGCTGATGCCCAGCACGAACGAGCGCAGGCCCGTGGAGGTCAGCTGGTCGGCGAGGAAGGCCACCCGGCGCTCGGTCTCCTGCCGTGCGTCGAAGGACGCGGTCACCCGGAGGTCCCGGGCGATCTCCTGCTGCACGGATATGGACGCCAGGTCGGTCACGGTTGCTCCTCGCTCGGGCCCACGGGGCAGGATCGGCACGCGCCGCCGGGGCCGCAGGCGCGCGTGGGGGACGGAAGCACTCTAGAGGAAGGCCGCGAAGTCCTGCTCAGGGCCTGTGCCCCGGCGGCCGCCCGCCCACTCGGGGGGACCGGCCCGGTGAACCGGCGGCGGTCACCGGCCCTCACGGGGCACGAAGCGGTCGACCAGGAGCGCGAGGCGGTCGGGGACCCGGTCGGCGGGCAGGCGTCCGGCACGGGTGAGGGTGACCAGCCCGTGCAGCGCGGCCCAGAAGGTCTCCGCGAACAACCCCGGATCATCGGGGTGCGCGTGGTCGGCGAGGGGCTCCAGCAGGGCCTCGAACGCCTCGCGCAGCGGAGCGGGCGTGGCCTCGTCGGCGAACAGGAGGCCGTTGTCGAGGCTGAACATCGCGTCGTACAGGACGTGGTTGCGCACGGCGAAGTCGGTGTAGGCACGGGCCATCGCGGCCGCCGCCTCCCGGCCGCCGGGCCGCTCCGGCACCGCGGCGCGCAGTGCGGCCGTCAGCTCGGCGAACCCCTCCAGCGCGACCGCTCCCACGATCTCGCTCTTGCCCCGGAAGTGGCTGTAGAGCACGGGCTGGCTGTACTCGATCCGCTCGGCGAGCCGGCGCGTGGTGACGGCGTCCCAGCCGTGGGTCTCGGCGAGCTCGCGGGCCGTGGAGACGATCAGCCTGTGGCGGTTGGCCCGCTCGCGTTCCTTGCGTTCGTGTACCGACATGGGTGGATTCTAGCATTGCTAGACATCTGAGCATCGACATGCCTAGCATCGACCTGTGACCTAGCATCGCTAGGACGAGCCTTTGGAGGGGACATGCAGGAGACACTGGCCGTCGTCACGATCGTCGTGGTCGGGGTGATGGTGGGCGTGGAGTTCGCGGTGGCGGCGTTCGTCAACCCGATCCTGGACCGACTCCCGAACGATGGCGGACTCGGCGCCCGCAGCGACGGGGCACGCGTCCTCGGCCGGATCATGCCGTTCTGGTACCTCGGCTCGGTGGCCCTCGGCACGGTGTGGGCCGCGCTGGCGTGGGGCGGCGCGAGCGCTTCGCTGGTCGCCACGGGCACCGCACTGCTCGTGCTGGGCGTGGTGATGTCGATCCTGCTGCTCGTGCCGATCAACTCACGTGTCGCGACCTGGTCGAACGAGGGCGCACCCGCGGACTGGAAGCGGCAGCTGGAGCGGTGGGACCGACTCCACCACGTCCGCGTGGGCGTCATCGTGCTCGCCTTCGCGCTGTTCGCCGTCGCCCTCGTTTAGGGGCCTTCGGCCGGATCCGTTCGCCGGGTCGGTTCGCCGGGTCGGGCCGGGTCGGCGAGCCACCCGGATCGGCCGGCGGGGCAAGGGAGTTCACGGCCTCCGGCGGACGAGGCGGGGGCGCCGGACCGGGGGGACGCGGTAGGTCGTCCACAGGGGCGCCCAGGGCCGTCGGATCGAGTTCAGGCCGGGCCCGAGGCCGGGCGTCGGCCGTCGCGTTCCGGTGGTCCACTGTCCCGAACAGCGGCCAAGAGCACGGGCGTTCACCTGACCCTCTCGGGTGGCCCCCGTGGTCGCGCCCCGGCTCGGCACCACCGCGTTCCCCGGCCCGACGACCCTTGCCGCTCCGACGTGGCGTCATCGGCCGGCGGCGTGCCGGCGGGCGACCTCAGGGGGCGCCGGCGAGGACCGGCGTCGCATCGGCGTGGCTGCACCGACACCTCGCACCCATTCGCATACGTTCGGTCACCGTGCGGGCACCTGCCCGCACGGCGTCCGTGCGTCCCGTCCGAAGAACGAGGCTCCCATGCGCAGCACCATCCTCGCCGCCACCACCCTGGCGGCCGCCACCGTCCTCACCGCCGCCCCCGCCCAGGCCGCCCCGGCCCCGGCCACGACCACCACGTCCTCACTCGACGTGTGGATCAGACAGGCGACCGCCTCCGTCACCCCCAGCGGCATGGTCGTCCTCGACGGCGGCTACGCGTGCCAGGACGCCGACCACACCGGCAACGCCCGGATCCGGCTCGACCTCGCGGCCGACAACAACGCACACGGCACGGCCGACGTCACCGTCCCCTGCCAGACCGCCGACGGCACCTTCACCACCACCGTCACCCCCGACGCCGGCTCCCCCGTCTTCACCAGGGACCACCCCGCCGAGGCCCACGCCACCATCACCCGGAGCGGCCAGGTAGGCGAGGAGGCCACCGCCGAGGCCATCCTCTTCAACCACCCGCTCTTCCTGCGGGCCAACCCCACGCTCACACCCGACGCCAGCGGCGGCTACACCGCCACCGGCACGTACGGCTGCTCCAGCACCGCCCCCACCGTGAACCTCACCCTCACCCTCACCGACAGGTCCGCCGCCGGCATCGCCGTGGGCAGCGCGCTGGCCAGCCTCCCCTGCCCCGCCACCGACCAGCCCTGGACCGCCACCGTCGCCCTCCCCGCGCTGCCCGCCCCCAGCACCCAGCAGGCCACCGGCCACCAGCTCTCGCTCCTCGCCAGCCTCGACGGTGCCGGCACCGGCGGCTCCGAGGGCATCCGCGAGTACACCTCCCTCAAGCTCACCCGCTGACGGCACACCCATCAAAGGAGAGAAACATGGCCGACACCCCGAGCGACCTCAAGTACACCAGGGACCACGAGTGGATCAGGACGCTGGACAACGGCAAGGTACGGATCGGCATCACGGAGTTCGCACAGAAGCAACTCGGCGACATCGTGTACGTCGAACTTCCCAAGGTCAAGGACAAGTTCGACGCCGGCGAGCCCTTCGGCAGCATCGAGTCGGTCAAGGCGGTGTCCGAGGTCTACGTCCCGGTCGCCGGTACCGTCGCGGCAGTGAACGAGAGCCTGGACGGTGAGCCGGAATCGGTCAACGACGACCCCTACGGCGACGGTTGGCTGATCGAACTGACCCTGGCGAAGGCCGCCGATCTGAACGGCCTGCTCTCCGCCGCCAAGTACGAGGAGTACCTCAGGGAAGAGGCGTAGGGCCGCGCCTGAGCGGGGCCCGCCCCCGCTCAGGCGTCCTTCACCACGACCCCCAACGCCTGCGCGAACTGCGGTGCCAGCTCGAAGAGTTGGACGGACGAGATGAGCGCGCCGCGCAGGCCCTCGTGGCCGTCCGGGAGGTCCAGCCGGGTGGCGCCGCGCAGGTCCACCTTCGTCAGCTTCGCACCGCCGAAGCGCACCTGCTGCAGCGAACTGCCCGGGAACGAGACCTCGGTGAGCTTCGCCCCACCGAAGTCCACGTCGGTCAACTGGCAGTCCTCGAAGACCACTTCGCGCAGCACCGCGGAGCGCAGGTTGACCGACTCCAGCTTGCACTGGCGCAGCACCAGCCGGCGCAGCTGCGCACTGTAGCCGGCGATCCCGGCGAACAGGCCGCCGCGCACGGTGGCGTCCTGCCACTCGCTCTCGGCCAGGTCGGTGGCCACCCAGCGACAGGCGTCCAGCCACACCTCGGTGAACCGGGCCTGCCGCAGCCGGGCCTCGAGCACCGAGACGCCGGTGAACGCACACTCCAGGAAGGACGCCCCACCCGCCTGCACGCCCTGGTACGTGCCGCCGTCGAAGTGCGCGGTGTCGTAGCGCTCGTCGCGGCGCCACGGGCCGGAGTGCGGCTGGAGCAGGTGGGCGAAGGGCAGGTCGGCGAGTTCGCGGGGCATGGGGTGGAACCTCCGGAAGGGACGCGGGGACGGCCTGGCGATCCTCGCACCCGACACCGACAGCCGCCGCTCAGGCCGCGGCCGTGTCCCGAGCGTGCGGCACGACCCTCACCGCCACCTCCAGTCCGGCCCCGATCGCCGCCGCCGATCCGAAGATCAGATAGTGGCCGCACCCCCAGAGGAACGCCTGCCGGTTGGAGCGCAGGTGCTCGTGCACCGAGCGGGCGAAGTAGATCCACCAGGCCGAGAAGCAGAGCAGCAGGCGGCCGACCGCGACCGGCAGCAGCCGCCCCGGCGACCGGTGCTCGTCCACCGCCGACCGCACCGCGACGGTGGCCGCCGCGACCCGCGCACGCATCCGCCCGGCACGCCACGGCGGCCGGTCACCTGGGTCGCCCAACTCCCCCGCCATCCCGTCAAGGGGAGTTGACGATCCAGTGCGCGAGACGGGTGACAGCTCGGCCGCCGCCGGGCGCGCCCTCGCGTCGCGCCGGGCAGGCGCCCCGAATGTCCCGATACATTCCTTCCCAGTGGATCGGCGACAGGGGCGTCCTGCGGGCAACGCGGAAGGTCAAGGCCGGTGCGGCGAGCCCGGGGGAGACATTCCCCCGACCCGGCCGCACCGGCCTCGTGATCACCGCGCTGCCCGACAGCGCCTCGACTCTCCGTACCGGCGCTACTTCTGCCAGCCGACCGTAGTGTAGTCGGTGTCCGCGAGCCCGCTCTCGCCGTAGTTGGCCAAGCCCTTGCGGAAGGCGGCGATCCCCGGGCGCTGGTAGAGCTCGATGGTGTGCCCGAGCTCCCAGATCTTGGCGTCCGCCTCGTTGTAGAGCTTGAGCGACTGCGCCTGGTCCAAGGTGCTGGCCGCCTGCTTGAGCAGGCTGTCGATCTCCGGGGTGCTCAGCCGCGAGTAGTTCTCGAAGACGTTGTTGCCGACCGGCTCCTGGTAGTACGGGATCGCGGTCGAGGGCGGGAAGGAGCCGGTGTTGCGCCAGGTCGCCAGGTCGAAGTTGCCGGTGTTGATGTACTTGTCGTCCAGGTCGTTGTCCGGCACCCGGTCCACGTCCACCTTGATGCCCGCCTGCAGCAGCATGTTCTGGGTCGCGGTGGCCAGGTCGAAGGTGCTCTGCGCGGAGCCCTGGCCCACCACGAAGTGCAGCTCCAGCTTCTGGCCGTCCTTGGTGCGCGACTGGCCGGCCCCGGCCTCCTGCCAACCGGCCGCCGTCAGCAGCTGCTTGGCCGAGGCCAGGTCGTAGGCGCCCCACGGACCGGAGTTGTCCTGGTAGCCGACCTGGTTGGTCATCAGGAAGTGGTTGCCCAACTCCTTGAACTGGACGGGGACTCCGGCGTTCATCACCTTGATCAGGGCCTGCCGGTCGAGCGCCTCGCCGATCGCCTGGCGGACCCGCTGGTCGGCCAGCGGGCCGTTGGAGCCGAGCGAGATGTGCACGTCGTCCCAGGGGCTGGCGCTGCGGATCACCGCGTCCGAGTCGCCCTTCAGCTGACTGTAGGCGTCGGCCCGGCCGGCCGAGGCCTCGTCGATCTCGTTGTTGAGGAACGCCTGGGTGATCGCGTCCTGGCTCAGCACCCGGTAGGTGAACTTGTCCAGCTTCGGCCTGGTCCCCCACCAGGCGGGGTCCGGCACGACGGTGATGGTCTGCGCGGTCTTGTCGGTGGTGCCGAGCTTGAACGCGCCGCCGGTGATCGGGATCCGCTCGATCCAGCCCTTGTTGAACTCGTCCGGGGTGGCGATCCCCGCCGCCGGGAGCAGCGGGTAGAAGAGGCTCTGCCAGTCGGCGTACGGAGTGCTGAAGGTGACCCTGACCTCGGTCGGGTCCGCGCCCTGCGAGACGTCGCCGATCTGGTCGTAGCCCGCGTTGCTGGCCGCGTCGTAGGCCGGGTTCTGGCCGTTGTCGGCCTGCCACACGGCCTTGAAGTCGAGGTAGCTGAGCGCCTTGCCGTCCGACCACTTCGCCTTCGGGTTGAGCTTGTAGTCCACCACCTGCGGGGAGGTGGAGACCAGCTTGGCCGACTCCAGGTACTCCGGCACCGGCTGGTAGACACCGGAGGCGTCCACCCGGAACAGCATCGGCTCGACCATCTTCATGATCTCGACCGAGTCGCCGTAGGTGCCGTCCACCTGGTACGGGTTCCACTGGCTGATCCACTGCTGGAGCGGGAGCCGCAGCTCGCCGCCGTCCCTGACGTCGGACAGCGGCTGCGGGTTGGTGTCGGTGGCGCTCAGCGCGGGCGCGGCGCTGGTCGCCGTACCGCCGGCCCCCGAGCCGCCCGAGCCGCATCCGGCGACGAGCAGCGCGCACGCGGTGGCGGCGAACAGCGCACGCGGAATGCGCCGGCCGGACGATCGGCGGCCCGGGGCAACTACGGCCATGGAAGGGGTCTCCCAGCGTTGGGTCGTGTCGGAGGTGTCCAGCCGCCAGGTGTGGCGACCGACCGGCCTGGGCAACTTGTCGATGCTCGGCCAGGCCGAAGCTAACAGCGGATCAACGCCTCTACCAGAGGACGAAATTGGGCCATGACGGAACCGCAACGCGACGCAACACCGACGCAACATCCGCTCCGCAACTCGCTGTAACACTCTGAGCGGACACGAATCACGACACTCCTCCCAGCGAAGGCTCGGTACTCATGACGATCGGGAACTCCCCGGCGGGGAGCGGCTGATGCTCCGCTACCTGGCGAAGCGTCTCGCCTACTACCTGCTGCTCCTGGTCGTGGCGGTCTTCCTCGCGTTCGCGCTGGCCAGCAGCGCGCTCAACCCGCGCGCCTACTTCGAGGCCAAGCAACCCCGGCCGTCCGCCGCCGCGGTGGACCGCCAGCTCACCGCGCTCGGCATCAACGACAGGACACCGGTGGTGATCCGCTTCGGCCACTGGGCCGACCGGGCCGTGCTCCACGGCGACCTCGGCCAGAGCATCCACAACACCTCGATCAACGCCGAGTTCGGCCGCCGGGTCTGGGTCTCGCTGCGGCTGCTGGTGATCGGCAGCCTGCTCGGGATGCTGCTCGGGGTGGCCGCCGGCGCCTGGGGTGCGGTGCGGCAGTACCGGGTGTCCGACCGGGCGCTGACCATCGCCTCGTTCGTGCTGCTCTCCACCCCGGTCTTCCTGCTGGCGCTCTTCCTCAAGAACGGTGCGATCGCGATCAACCAGGCCAGCGGGCACCAGCTGATCAACTTCACCGGGTACCAGACGCCCGGGCTGACCGGCGGGATCGGCGCCCGTCTCGCCGACTGGGGCGTCCACCTGTTGCTGCCCACCCTGTCGCTGGCGCTCACCGGCCTTGCCCAGTACAGCCGTTACCAACGCGGCACGATGCTGGACGTGCTCGGCTCCGACTACCTGCGCACCGCCGAGGCCAAGGGGCTGAGCCGGCGCCGGGTGCTGGTCAAGCACGGGCTGCGGACCGCCGTGATCCCGATGGCCACCCTCTTCGCCTACAGCTTCCTGGGCATCCTGACCGGCGCCACCTTCACCGAGGAGATCTTCGGCTGGCACGGCATGGGCGAGTGGTTCATCAGCGCCGTCCAGGAGAACGACACCAACGCGGTGGTCGCGGTCAACCTGTTCACCGCGGTGGTGGTGCTGGCCTCCGGGTTCCTCGCCGACGCGCTGCACGCCGCCCTGGACCCGCGGGTCCGGGCCTGATGACGGGAGCCGAGATGACGACGGAGACCGACGCACTCGTGGCACCCGCCCCCGCCACCGTGCGGGCGCCCGGCCGGGGGCGGCTGGTGCTCGGCCGGCTGCTGGCCGCCCGTGGCGCGCTGGTGGGCTGCCTGATCGTGGTGTTCCTCTTCCTGCTGGCCTTCGTCGGTCCGTTCCTGACGCACTGGACGTACACCGACGTCGACTACTCCGCGATGCGCCAACCGCCCTCCGCCCAGCACTGGTTCGGGACCGGTGGGCTCGGTCAGGACGTCTACGCGCAGACCCTGCGCGGGCTGCAGAAGTCGCTGATCATCGGCCTGCTGGTGGCGCTGCTCTCCACCGTGCTGGCCGGCCTGGTCGGCGCCTGCGCCGGGTACTTCGGCGGCTGGACCGACCGGCTGCTGATCTTCGTGGTCGACCTGCTGCTGGTCTTCCCCAGCTTCCTGGTGATCACCATCATCTCGCCGCGGCTGAAGGACGCCGGCTGGATCGCCTTCGTGGTACTGCTGGCCGCGTTCAACTGGATGATCACCGCGCGGGTGGTGCGCTCGATGACGATCTCGCTCAAGGAGCGCGAATTCGTCCGCGCCGCACGGTTCATGGGGGTCCGGCCGCTGCGGATCATCCTGCGACACGTCCTGCCGAACGCCGCCTCCTACCTGATCGTCGACGCGACCATCGCGGTCGGCGCGGCGGTGATGAGCGAGACCACGCTCTCCTACTTCGGCTTCGGGGTGCGCGCGCCGGACGTCTCGCTCGGCACCCTGATCGCCGACGGCACGGACGCCGCGCCGACCTACCCGTGGATGTTCTACTTCGCCGCCGGGCTGCTGGTGCTCTTCGTGCTGGCCGTCAACCTGATCGGGGACGGGCTGCGGGACGCGCTCGATCCCACGGCCGCGGCCGGCCGGCGCCCGTCCCGGCGGGCCGCCCGACGACGGGCCGTCGCCGCCCCTTCGACCCCCGAGGCCACTTCGTGAGCGCCATCACCGATCTGCCGGCCCAGCGCCGGACCGGATCCGGCACCGAGCTGCTGACCGTCCGCGACCTGCACGTCGAGTTCGCCGGGGGCCGCGGCCGGGCGGCCGTCCCCGCCGTCCGCGGCGTCGACCTCACCCTGCGACGCGGTGAGACGCTCGGCATCGTCGGCGAGTCCGGCTCCGGCAAGTCGGTCACCGCGCTCGCCGTGCTCGGCCTGCTGCCCGGCACCGCGACGGTCCGCGGTTCGGTCAGCCTGGACGGGCAGGAGCTGATCGGCCTGCCTGGCCGTGAGCTGGCCCGGATCCGCGGCCGGCGGATCTCGATGGTCTTCCAGGATCCACTCTCCGCCTTCACCCCCGTCTACCGGATCGGCGAGCAGATCGCCGAGGCCGTGCTGGCGCACCAGCGCGTCGGCAAGGCCGAGGCCCGGCGGCGGGCGGCCGAACTCCTCGAGCTGGTCGGCATCCCCGACCCCGGGCGGGCGCTGGAGAGCTTCCCGCACGAGTTCTCCGGCGGCATGCGGCAGCGCGCGATGATCGCCATGGCGGTCGCCAACCAGCCCGACATCCTGCTCGCCGACGAGCCCACCACCGCGCTCGACGTCACCATCCAGGCACAGGTGCTGGACGTGCTGCGGACCGCGCAGCGGGAGACCGGCGCCGCGCTGGTGCTGGTCAGCCACGATCTCGGGGTGATCGCCCAGATGGCCGACCGGGTCGCGGTGATGTACGCGGGGCGGGTGGTGGAGCACGCGGGCGTCGACGAGCTCTTCGCCGCGCCCCGGCACCCGTACACGCTCGGGCTGGTCGGCGCCGTGCCGCGACTGGACGCCCGGGGCGGACCGCTGGTCCCGATCCCCGGCAACCCGCCGGCACCCGGCGCGCTGACCGGCGGGTGCCCGTTCGCGCCGCGCTGCCCGCTGGTCGAGGAGCGCTGCCGGGGCGCCGAGCCGGCGCTCGGCGGGGGTTCCCACGCCGCCGCCTGCGTCAGGGCCGAGGAGCTGGCCCGGACCCGGCCGGCGCCGGCGGAGGTCTACCCCGTGCCCGCCGTCCCGCCGGTGACCCGGCCGGCCTCCCGTGCCGAGCTGCCGTCCGTGCTGGAGGTCAGCGGGCTGGCCAGGACCTTCCCGGTGCTGAAGGGCTCGGTCTTCAAGCGCAAGGTCGGCGAGGTGTACGCGGTGGACGGGGTCGACCTGGACATCCGGCGCGGCGAGACCCTCGGGCTGGTCGGCGAGTCCGGCTCCGGCAAGTCCACCACCCTCTTCGAGGTGCTCGCTCTGGCCCGTCCCGAGGCCGGCCGGATCACCCTGCTCGGGCAGGACACCGCCACCCTCGGCCGGGACGCCGCCCACCGGCTGCGAGCCCAGCTACAGATCGTCTTCCAGGATCCGATGGCCAGCCTCGACCCGCGGATGCCGGTCGGCGACATCATCGCCGAGCCGTTGCGGGCCCAGCGCGCCGACCGGGAGCTGATCGCCCGCCGGATCCCCGAACTCCTGCGCCAGGTCGGGCTCGACCCCGCGCACGCCGCCCGCTACCCGCACGAGTTCTCCGGCGGCCAGCGGCAGCGCGTCTCGATCGCCCGCGCGCTCGCCGTCGAGCCCCAACTCCTCGTCCTGGACGAGCCGGTGTCCGCGCTCGACGTCTCCATCCAGGCCGGCGTGCTCAACCTGCTGCAACGGCTCAAGGCCGAACTCGGGCTCGCCTACCTCTTCGTGTCGCACGACCTCGCGGTGATCCGGCACCTGGCGGACCGGGTGAGCGTGACGTACCTGGGCCGGACCGTCGAACAGGGCGCCGTGGACGCGGTGTTCGACGCTCCTCGGCATCCCTACACGCGGGCGCTGCTCTCCGCCGTGCCGCTGCCCGACCCGGCCGCCGAGCGGGCACGCACCCGGCTGCTGCTCGTGGGTGATCCGCCCAGCCCGACCACTCGGCACGCCGGCTGCCCGTTCCGGACTCGCTGCCCCGTCTACGCCGGGCTGCCCGCCGCGCTGCGGCCGAGCTGCGACAACACGCCGCCGCCGCTCACTCCTGCCCCGGCTCCAGCCTCGGCTCCAGCTCCGGCCGGCGCCTCAGCCGATCCATCGGCCAGTGCATCGGCCAGTGCCGACCACGCTGCCGCCTGCCACTATCCGGGGCGCGGTTAGGGCCCTGTCAGGCGGACGGGCCGGACGGCGGCCCCACTCGCACCGATCGATACGCTGCGCAACCGCGGGATGACGATTCGGCGAAAGCCTCATGTCCGTGTAATGTTCTCGGTGTCAGCAGGCGCCGCTAGCTCAGTTGGTTAGAGCAGCTGACTCTTAATCAGCGGGTCCGGGGTTCGAGTCCCTGGCGGCGCACATGCAGGTCAGGGCCTCCTCGCCATCGCGAGGAGGCCCTGATTCGTTCCAGCGCACCCGCGGCCCCCGACACCCCCGGCGCCCCTCCCGATGCGCCGGGAGCGCCCCGTTGCGCAGAGCGGCACGGGTGCGACAGGTTGTAGTCGACATCACCCGGCCCGGCCGATGTCGCCCGCCGGGCCGGCGAACTGACCGCTGATCAGAATCGAGGCCGGCCGATGGCTGCTGCTGTGAAGATCCTGCTCGTCGCCGGGGACGCCGCGGAGTCCCTGGAGGTGCTCTACCCGTACCAGCGGCTGCTGGAGGAGGGCTACCAGGTGGACATCGCGGCCCCGGCCGCCAAGAAGCTGCGGTTCGTGGTGCACGACTTCGAGCCCGGCTTCGACACCTACACCGAGAAGCCGGGCTACACCTGGCAGGCCGACGTGGCCTTCGCGGACGTCGACCCGGCCGACTACGCGGCACTGGTCATCCCGGGCGGCCGCGCCCCCGAGTACCTGCGCAACGACCCGGACCTGAAGCGCATCGTGGCGCACTTCTTCGCGTCCGAGAAGCCGGTCGCGCAGATCTGCCACGGGCCGCTGATCACCGCGGCGGCGGGCGTGCTCGACGGGCGGCGGACCGCCGCGTACCCGGCCCTGGAGCCGGACGTGCTGTCGGCGGGCGCGGTGTACGAGGACGGTGAGGCGGTGGTGGACGGCGTGCTGGTGTCGGCCCGGGCCTGGCCGGACCACCCGTCCTGGCTGCGCGCGTTCATCGAGGTGCTGCGCAGCAAGGCGCCGTTGGCCTGAGCCGGCGATCGGGGTGGCGGGGGCGGCTTCGTGCGGACTGCCCCCGCTTCCGCCGGCGGGGCCGTTCCGTCAGTAGGACTGCAGCTCGATCAGCGTTCCGTCGGGATCGCGCAGGTGCGCGGTGCGCAGCGTCGGACCCCACTGCGGACGGTCGGTCGCACCGACCACCAGCGTGCCGCCGTGCGCGAGGCAGAGCGCCAGGGCCGCGTCCACGTCCTGGACCCGACAGGTGAGCATCGTCCGGTCCTGGGCGGCTGGCGGTTCGGCGGGCAGGTCCCCGGTGCCGACGACGGCGGCCAGGGCCGCGCGGTCGAAGAGCACCAGGGCCGCCTCGATGCCGACGTCCCAGTTGGCGTACGGCCCCGACGGGTCACCCTTCTGCCTCGCCGCGCCGAGCAGTTCGGGCAGCACCGCGTCGTAGAAGCGGAAGCACTCGGCGAAGCGGGCGACCAGCAGGCGGGGGTAGAGCGCGTCCATGGCATCCTCACGTCCGGCATGCAGAATCAGTGGGTGCGAACCTATCATTGGGCAGCTCCCAGGAATCCCTAGAATGGGAAGCATGGACCACACGGACCGCCCCGACTCCCCGGGCCCACTGGACGCGACCCCGCCGAGCCTGCTCGACCTCACCACCTACCTGCTCTCCAAGACCGGCAAGGCGGCCCGACTGCGCTTGGCGGAGCGGCTCGCGGAGCGGGACCTGCGGCTGTGGCACATGGCGGTCCTGGCCGCGCTGGCCGACCACGGCCCGCACGTGCAGCGCGAGCTGGCCACCCGGCTGGCCATCGACCCGAGCGACGTGGTGAAGGTGCTGGACGGCCTGGCGGCGGCCGGCCAGGTCGAACGCGCCCGCGACACCGCCGACCGGCGCCGGGTCCTGGTCACCCTCACCACTGAGGGACGGACCGCGCTGGACCAACTCCGCGCCGAGGCCCGCGAGGTGCAGGACGAACTGCTCGCCCCCCTGACCACCGACGAGCGGGCCCAGCTGCACGGGCTGCTGCGGAAGGTGTTCGCGGGGGTGGCGGGGGCCGGGATGGACGGGGGCGCGGCGTGATGAGGGCGGCGTAACAGGGGGCGCGGCGTACTGGCGGCCGGAGTGTGAGCGGTGGGCTTAGTGGGGGGCCCGGCGAGCCCCCAACAGCCCCCCCCGCGAAAAAGAACACCCCCCCCCCACCCGCTCCGCGCACAAAACACCCCCCCCCCCCCCC
>NZ_JBITZU010000012.1:92808-143618 GCF_044547075.1 Kitasatospora sp. NPDC052896 | reverse complement strand
GGGCGGGTTTGGTGGGGGGCGGGGGGTTAGGTGGGCGGCGTACCGGGGGGCGGGGGGTCGTGGGGGCCTTTTTGTGAGCGGTGCTCTTCTTCGCGGGCAGTCGTCGCGAAGAAGAGCACCGCTCGAGAAGAAGAGCACCGCTCACACTCCGGATCGCCGATCAGAGCAGCGAGCGCGCCGCTCTCGACAGAGATGGCCGATCACCATGCGGAGCACTGCTCCCGCCAGAGATCGCCGATCACTGCACAGAGCACTGCTCTCGAAAGAGGTCGGCGCTCACCCCGCCCGCGCGGTCCGATTCGGCGTATCGCCACTGATCAGGTAGTGTTCTCCGCGTTGAACAAGCGCCGCTAGCTCAGTTGGTTAGAGCAGCTGACTCTTAATCAGCGGGTCCGGGGTTCGAGTCCCTGGCGGCGCACAACAGCGAAGGGCGCCCCTCCTCCGGGAGGGGCGCCCTTCGTCGTACCCCCACTCCGCCGGCCGCGGCCGCCGCCTGCTCCACCTGTGGCCAAGCTCACCCCAGCCCGCCCCCGCGAGCCCAGCAGGACGCGCCCACGCCGCCACACGCCCTACCGGCCAGTACCTCCGCGCTCCCATGCCCCGGCGGCTTCCATCGTCCACGACCCGAGCCCTTCGCCCCTCCGGTCACCCCCTCCCCTTGGGGTACCGTCGCCGCGGGGATGCGCGAGGAATCGGACGGAGTGGCAGCGTGGCCGTGGAGACTGGCTCGCCGCTGGGCGCGGCGAGCAGACCGGGACCGTTCGGCCGGGCCTGGCGGCTGGTCCGCCGTGCGTGGCAGCCGCGCAGGCGGTGGCACGCCTGGGTGGTGGACCTGTTCCTGGTGCTCATCGCCGCCGCCGACGCACTGCTCAACTTCCCACCACCGCGCGACTGGCACTTCGTGGTGTCACTGGTCGCGGCGGTGGTCCTGGTGGTCCGCCGCCGGTTCCCGCTGACCGTGCTCCTCCTCACGCTGCCCGGCCTCTACGCCGGCCACGCGATGATCGCGGCCGTGATCGGCGCGTTCACGGTCGCCCGGAGCGTGCGGGCGACCTGGCCCAAGGCGCTCGCCGCCGTCACCGTGACCCTCGGCAGCTTCCTGCCCTGGCCGATCAGCGCCCTCTCCCACTTCTCGCTCAGCGACCTGCTCCAGCAGCTGATCTACGCGATCATGCTCGGCGCCGGCCCGGTGATGCTCGGCCTGCTCGCCCAGACCCGCAGGGACCTCTCCGACCGGGTCGCCGAACTCGCCGTGTTGCGCGACCACGAGCGGGCGCTCTACGCCAAGACCGTGATAGCCGAGGAACGTGCCCGGATCGCCCGGGAGATGCACGACGTGGTCTCGCACCAGGCCGGGCTGATCGCCGTCCAGGCCGGGGCGCTCCAGGTCACCACCAAGGACCCGGCGGTCAAGGAGGTCGCGACCACCCTGCGCCGGCTCGCGGTGGCCACCCTGGAGGAGCTGCGCAGCATGATCCTGGTGCTGCGGGCCGCCGGGGCCGGCCCGACCGAACTCGTCCCACAACCCCGACTGGCCGACCTGCCGCGCCTGGTGGCCGCCTCCGAGGTGGACGCCGAGCTGGTGGTCGAGGGGCCGACCGGCCGTGCCCTGCCCGAACCCGTCGAGCGGGCGGCGTACCGGACGGTCCAGGAGGCGCTCACCAACGTCCGCAAGCACGCGCCCGGCGCGGCGACCGCCGTGACCGTGCAGATCGGCACCGACTTCCTCCGCGTCTGCGTACGCAACGCCGCGCCGTCCGCTACCTCGGCGACGCCGGAGCTCCCCGGTGGACGGCACGGGCTGGTGGGCCTGCGCGAACGGGCGTCCCTGCTCGGCGGGACGATCAGCGCCGAGGCCGTCACGGACGGCGGCTTCGCGGTGCGCCTCTGGCTCCCGCTCCCCCGAGTGTCACAGGCGGAGCCGGGGTCCGAGCCGATGCCGGAGCCGGGGTCACAGCCGGGGCCGGGGCCGGAGTACGACCGGGCCACCGGCACGCTCCCTGCCACCCAGCCTCAACCGGGTCGATTCAGCTGATTACCCACCAGGAGTAGAAAAGGGGACAAAAGTCCCTACCCTGCGGCAATGCGCCCCGGCAGGCTGGCACGGTCCCGTCCGTTCGACCGCGTGAGTGACCGTCACCGGGCTCGCAGGAAAGGCTCCCCCGTGCCGCGTGCCACGCTCCGTCCGTCCGCCCCGCGCCGCCCCGGAACCGGTCGGCGCCCCCGGTCGCGGCGGCCACGGCGGACCGGTTGGCGCAGGCTGCTGCCGACCTGGCGGTCGGCCCTGGGTTCGGCGGTCGTCGTGCTGCTGCTCGGAGTGGGCCTCTTCGCGCTCGGCCTCGCCCTCGTCAAGGTCCCCGACGCGCACGCCGCCGCCACCGCGCAGAGCAACACCTGGCTCTACCAGGACGGCACGCCGATCGCCCGGACCGGCGACACCAACCGGCAGAGCGTCGGCCTGGACCGGGTGTCCCCCGACGCCCAGCACGCCGTGCTGGCCGCCGAGGACCGCGGCTTCTACCAGGAGGGCGCGGTCAATCCGACGGCGCTGACCCGGGCCGCCTGGAACACCCTCACCGGCAAGGGCGCCCAGGGCGGTTCCACGATCACCCAGCAGTACGTCAAGAACGCCTACCTCAACCAGCGGCAGACCATCAGCCGCAAGGTGCGCGAACTCTTCATCGCGCTGAAGGTGGACGCCACCCAGTCCAAGGACGAGATCCTGGCGAACTACCTCAACACCACCTACTACGGGCGCGGCGCTTACGGGATCCAGGCGGCGGCGCAGGCGTACTTCGGGATCGACGCCGACCGCCTCGACCCGGCACAGGGGGCCTACCTGGCGACGCTGCTCAACGCGCCCTCCGCGTACGACATTTCGACCGCCACCGAGACCGGCAAGCGGAACGCGCAGGCGCGCTGGACCTACGTGTTGGACGCGATGGCCCAGGAGGGCTGGCTCTCCGCCGCCGACCGGGCCGCCGCCACCTTCCCGGACGTCCGTGCCCCGCGCAGCAGTTCGGGGCTCTCCGGCCAGGCCGGCTACCTGGTGGACGCAGCCCGGTCCGAGCTGCTGGCCCAGGGCGTGCTGGACGAGGCGGCACTGGCGAAGGGCGGCTACCGGATCACGCTGACCGTCGACCCGGCCCGCCAGCAGGACCTGCGCACCGCCGTGGAGCGACGGCTCACCGACCAACTCAACCCGGCCAAACGGTCCAAGGACGCCGACGCCCAGGCCGGCGCGGTGTCGGTGGACCCGAAGACCGGCGCGGTGGTGGCCCTCTACGGCGGCACCGACTACACCGCGCACTACGTCAACAACGCCACCCGCCGGGACTACCAGGCCGGTTCGACCTTCAAGGCGATAGCCCTGGCGGCCGCCCTGGAGAACGGTGCCCGCACCCAGGACGGCCGCCTCATCGACGCCGGTACGGTCTACGACGGCACCAGCGGGCGCCCGGTCCGCGGCGGCACGGCCAACCCCCCTTACTCGCCGCCGAATTCGGGCGGACGCGACTTCGGTCCGGTCACCCTGCGCCAGGCCACCGACTGGTCGGTCAACTCCGTCTTCGCCCAACTCGCCCAGGACACCGGACTGGAGACCGTCCGGAAGACCGGGGTCGCGCTCGGACTGCCCACCGGCACCGGCGCGTTGACGGCCGAACCCGCACTGCCGCTCGGGGTCGCGACGCCGAGCGTCCTGGACCTCACGGGTGTCTACGCGACGCTCGCCAACGACGGGCAGCAGATCACCCCTTGGCTCGTCCGCTCGGCCCAGCTGAACGGCAAGGAGCTGAAGTTGTCTCCGCACGAGGCGAAGCGAGCGATCAGCTCGGACACCGCGCGCAGGGTCACCGGGCTGCTCGAGGGAGTGGTGTCGGATCCGGGCGGGACGGGGTCCCGGGCGAAGGAGCTGGGCCGTCCGGCGGCGGGCAAGACCGGGACCACGGACGCCAACCGGTCGGTCTGGTTCGTCGGCTACACACCGGAGTTGGTCACCTCGGTGGCGCTCTTCGGAGAGGAGGCCGGCACCGGCCGGCAGGTCACGCTGTCCGGCACGGGCGGCAGCGCACAGGTCGGCGGCGGCGGGTATCCGGCGCAGATCTGGACCGACTACATGACGGCGGCCCTCAAGGGGCGGCCGGTCAGCGACTTCGCCCAACCGGGGAGCGGCAGCGCGGGCCAGGCCGGGACGGCGGGCACCCCGGCGGCGAGCAGCCCGGCGGCGGGCCGCACGCCCTCGCGCGGTGCGGGTCCCACGACGCCGTCCGGCCCCGGTTCCACGGCACCCGCCGAGCCGGCGGCACCGGACACCCCGCCCGCCCCGCCGACCGTCACCCCCGCCCCGGGAGCCGAGTCCCCCAGCACGCCCCGGCCCCCGAGGCCGACGCCGACCACCCCCGACCCGTCGGCGTCGGGCACCCCGACGGGAGGCACCGCGACCACGTCCGGGCCGCCGCGCGAGCCGGCGCTGACCGGATGAGCCGCCGGCCCCTGAGCCACTGGCCAGTCCTCACGTGACGCTGTCCGTCCGCAGCGGGCCGGCGGCGACGCCGTCAGCGCCGCCCGGCGGACGGGTGCCCGTGGCCCGGGTCCGCGAACAGGACGGCCCGGCGCAGCGGCGGCGGCTCGCCGGGGGCGCCCGCGCGGTTCCAGGAGACCCGCAGGGTGATCCGCACCATCCGCACCGCCCGGACCAGCAGGTACGCCGCGAGCGGGAGCTCCACCAGGAGCGCGGAGGCCAGGCTGCTCCAGAGGTCGGACGTCCCCCAGGGGAGCATCACGTCGAACCAGGCGTCGCAGGTCAGCGGCACGGCGCTGACCAGGCAGCAGAACACCACCAGCTGGCGCCGCCGGAACCCGAACCACGCGGTGGCCGCGAGCGCGCCGAGCAGCGCCACGTCGAAACCGACCCAGGCGTACCGCCACTGCCGCGACTCGTAGTCGACCGGGAGGGTGGGCGCCAGGTCGCCGGAGGTGCCAGGAGTGCGGCCGTGGGCACGGGCGGCCGACGACGACGGTCGGAGTCCGAACCGTGGGCACGCCGGGCCGGGCCGCGCCCCGACTGACACAATGCGGCAATGCGCAGCAATACCGCGGCTCCCCAGCCCTCGCACCGCGGAGTCGGACTCACCCTGGCCCTGATTTCCGCGTTCTCCTTCGGCGGCTCGGGCACCGCGGCGAAGCCACTGATCGAGGCCGGGCTCTCGCCGTCGCACGTGGTCTGGCTGCGCGCGACCGGGGCTGCCGTGGCGCTGCTGCCACTCGCCTGGCGGCACCGGGCGATCGTGCGGGAGCGGCCTGGGCTGCTGCTCGGTTTCGGGCTGCTCGGCGTGGCCGGCGTGCAGGCGTGCTACTTCGCCGCGATCTCCCGGATCCCGGTCGGAGTGGCGCTGCTGATCGAGTACCTCGGGCCGCTGCTGCTGCTCGGGTACGTCCGGTTCGTGCAGCGCAAGCCGGTCAGCCGCGGGTCGGCCATCGGCGCGGCGGTCGCGGTGACCGGGCTGGTCTGCGTGGTCGAGGCCTGGGACGGGCTGCGCTTCGACGCCCTGGGGGTGCTCTTCGCGCTGGCAGCGGCCTGCTGTCAGGTCGGCTACTTCGTGCTCGCCGACGCGGGCAGCCGCGGCGACCGGCCGGCCGATCCGCTGGGGGTCAGCGCGTACGGGCTGCTGATCGGCGCGCTCGCGCTGACCGTGCTGACCCGCCCCTGGGAGGCCGACTGGCACCCGTTGGCCGGCCAGGTACGACTGGACGGGACGACGGTGCCCGCGGTGCTGCCGGCCGCCTGGATGATCCTCGTCGCCACGGTGCTGGCGTACCTGACCGGGGTGGTCTCGGTGCGACACCTGTCACCGCCGGTGGCCGGGGTGGTGGCGAACATCGAGGCGATCGTCGCCACCGTGCTGGCCTGGGTGCTGCTCGGCGAGCACCTCGGGGCGCCGCAGGTGCTGGGCGGGGTCCTGGTGCTGGCGGGGGCCTTCGCCGCCCAGACCGGCCGCCCCGCGGAACCGGCGGAGCGGGTGGAGAGGGCGGGGGAGGCCGAGCGGGCGGGGCTCGGGGAGCCGGCGGAACGTACCCCGATCACCCCCGGCTAGCCAGGGCGGGGCGCGCGACTCGGCCCGGCCGGGCGCACCCGGTTCGGGTGCGGGCGGTCCTCAGGCGGGCGGTTCAGGCGCGGGCGATCGCCTCGTGGTGGCGGATGACTTCAGCGATGATGAAGTTCAGGAACTTCTCCGCGAAGACCGGGTCCAGGTGCGCGCCCGCCGCGAGTTCGCGCAGCCGCCTGATCTGGTCGCGCTCGCGGGCCGGGTCGGCCGGCGGGAGCTTGTGCTCGGCCTTGAGACGGCCGACCCGCTGGGTGGCCTTGAACCGCTCCGCGAGCATGTGCACCACGGCGGCGTCGATGTTGTCGATGCTCTGCCGCAGGCCCTCCAGCTCGGCCCGAACGGCGTCGTCGACCCCCTCCAGCGAGGCGGTGGTGTCGTTGGCGGGCTGCTGCTCGGTCATCGCGTCTGCTCCGGATCGGGCGTCCCGGCACGGTAGGTACGACCAGGGACTGACGGGGGCCGCCCGGACCTGGCCGGGCCTCCCCGGAACGGGGCAGCACCGGGGGTCAGGGGCTCGGGTCGGGCAAATCTAACAGGGAGGCAGCCACGTCTTCGCCCCAATTGCCGCGATCGTCCGCCATGTGGACAGCGCCTGTGGACATCGGTGGGCGGGTCTCCCACCAGCCGCCATCACCGTCCGCTCTACTGTGCTCGCGGAAAGTGAACACCCGCGCACCGAGAGAGGACCCCCGCCGTGCCCGTCCGTCACTCCTACCCCGACGGCGCCCCTTGCTGGGCCGACCTGACCACCGCCGACCTGCCCGCCGCCCAGGCCTTCTACGGACCGATCCTGGGCTGGGAGTTCCAGGACACCGGCCTGAACGGCTACACCATGTGCCTCAGCGGCGGCCGCCCCGCCGCCGGGCTGATGCCACCGCCGCCCGACGGCGAGCAGCTGTCACCGGTGTGGAACGTCTACCTCTCGACCAGCGACCTCGACGCGGTCTACGGCAAGGTCGCCGAGGCCGGCGGCAAGCCGGTGTTCGGACCGCACGACATCCCGGGCGCGGGCCGGCTGGCCTTCGCGTACGACCCCACGGGCGGCTCGTTCGGGCTCTGGCAGCCGGCCGGTCACCCCGGCGCCGCCGTGCACGGCGAGCCCGGCGCGCTCTGCTGGCACGAGCTCAACACGCCCGACGGCGCGCGGGCCGACGCCTTCTTCGCCGCGCTCTTCCCCTACCGGCAGCAGCAGATCGGGGACGGCGGATCCTTCGACTACACGGTCTGGCGGTTGCCGGGGTCCGGCGAGGACGAGGTCTGCGGACGCTACCGGACCAGCGAGCTGCCGCCGTCCTGGACCACCTACTTCGGGGTGACCGACGCCGACCACGCCGCCGAGCAGGCCGCCAAGCTGGGTGGACGGCCGCTGCGCGAGCCGTTCGACTCGCCGTACGGACGGATGGCGCCGTGCGTCGACGCCGTCGGCGCGCACGTCACCTTCTGCCGACTGCCGGAGGGCGCGCCGGCCGGCACGTAGGCTGGGCCCGCGTGACCGGGCCCAGCACCCGGAACTGACCTGACGACAGTTCCCCCGGGTGCGGCCGGGACCAGACCGGGTGAGTACCGCCCAGCACGGCGAAGTCCGAGTACGGCGAAGTCCCGGTACGGCGAAGCCCCAGCACGGCGAAGTACAGCGACAATCCCCCTCAGCACAGGAGGTATCCGATCGTGGCAACCATCCGCACCGCTCGCACCGCGTGGGACGGCAACCTGCTCGAAGGCAAGGGCGAGGTGACCTTCGCGACCTCCGGGATCGGCCAGTTCCCGGTCTCCTGGGCGTCCCGGGCGGAGCAGGCGAACGGGAAGACCAGCCCCGAGGAGCTCATCGCGGCCGCGCACTCGGCCTGCTTCTCGATGGCGCTCTCGCACGGCCTGACCGGCGCCGGGACCCCGCCCACCAAGCTGGACACCCAGGCCGACGTGACCTTCCAGCCCGGCACCGGGATCACCGGCATCCACCTGACCGTCACCGGCCAGGTACCCGGGCTGGACGAGGCGGGCTTCGTGAAGGCCGCCGAGGACGCCAAGGCCAACTGCCCGGTGAGCCAGGCGCTGTCCGGCACCACCATCACGCTCACCGCCAAGCTCGGCTGACCCACCGCGCCGGTGCGTCGCCCGGGCCCAGCGCTCGGCCGGCGCACCGGGCGACCCCCGCGTACGCCCCTGGAGTGCAACGATGCGTGCGCACCGGGGGCGTGGCCGTCACTCCGACAGCCTCCTCCGAAACCCGGCGAATCACCCTGACGGCTGTGGCCGCGACTTCTCCCGGCCCCCTATGATCGGCCACAGTGTCTGCTCGCACGGTGCCGAACGGTGCTGAGCAGGAAGACTCCCGGGTCCACGCGACAGCTGCGGGGCCGGGCGGTTCCGGTGCCGGGCACCGGCCGGAGGAGTGTCAGCAGCGGACGGGAGCGTGCCGTGCGAGGCCGGAACGAGGGGGCCGACGCACACCGCGACGGCGTGCGACGCGAGGAGCTGTCCGATCCGGCTGTCCGGCCGACGTCCGTGACTCCTCCGACGTCCGCAGCGCACCCGAACCACCCGGAACCCGGGCCGCTCCCGGAGTCCGTGCCACTCTCGGGGCGCTTCGCCGCCGCCCGCCGTGCCCGGTCGGACGCCGCGGCGCCCCCCGCCGACCCCGTCTGTCCCACCTGCGCGACGCCCCTGACGGCCCCGCCGGCCGCCACCGTCTCCGCCGCCACCGTCCCCGCCGACAGCGCCGAGCCGGCCCGCACCGAGGAGTTGCTGGCCGCCCTGCGCGCCAGCGAGTCGCGGTTCCGGGCCGCCTTCGCGGACGCTGGGATCGGGATGGCCCTGATCGACTCCGACGACCTGGTGATCGAGGCCAACCCGGCCTTCGCCGCGATGATCGGACGGGAGGTCAGCGAGCTGGTCCGGATGCACATCCACGAGATCATCGAGCCCGAGGACACCCCCCGCCGGCTCTACCGCGAACTGGTCGCCGGCGAGCGCGACCGGCTGCGGGTGGAGAAGCAGCTCAAACACCGTGACGGGCGGGTGGTCTGGAGCAACGTCACCATCTCGCTGATCCGGGACGGCGCCGGTCGGCCGCTCTACACCCTCGCGATGGTCGAGGACGTCACCGAGCAGCGCCGGCTCGGCGCCCGGCTGGAGTACCAGGCGCTGCACGACCCGCTGACCCGGCTGCCCAACCGCACCTTCTTCTTCGACCGCCTGAACGCCGCCTGCCTGCCCGGGGCCAGCCGCTCCCCGCAGACCACGGCCGTTCAGCGCGCCACGATGCCCCGCCCCGCCGGCCTCGGCCCGACGGGGCCGGGCAGCCCCAGCAGCACGGGCAGCACGGGCAGCACGGGCAACACGATCGGCGCGGCCCGGCCGGGGAACTCGGCCGCCGCGCCCGAGCCGCCCCCCGAACGCCGGGTCGGGGTCTGCTACCTCGACCTGGACGGCTTCGCGGCGATCAACGACACCCTCGGCCACCACATCGGCGACCAGCTGCTGGTCGCCGTCGCGGCCCGGTTGGAGCGCCGGTTCGCGCGCGGTGAGGGGCGCCTGGTTGCCCGGCTGGGCGGTGACGAGTTCGCCATCCTGGTCAGCGACAGCGAGGGCACCGAGCAGCTGACCTCGCTGGCCGCCCAGGTCCTGACGGTGTTGGAGCACCCGTTCGACGTGGCCGGGCACCGACTGGTGGTGACGGCCAGCATCGGCGTGGTCGAGCGGCCGGTCAGCTCGACCAGCCCGACCGACCTGGTGAAGGACGCCGATGCCACGCTCTACTGGTCCAAGGCGGACGGCCGGGCCCGCTGGACGCTCTACGACCGCGACCGCGGCGCCCACCAACTGACCCGCCAGCTGCTGGCCACCGCGCTGCGCCCGGCGCTGGAGCGGCGCGAGTTCACCATCGAGTACCAGCCGCTGGTCGGCCTGGCCGACGGTGCGGTGCACGGCGCCGAGGCGCTGGTCCGCTGGCGCCACCCGCGCTACGGCACGCTCTCCCCCGACCGGTTCATCCCGCTGGCCGAGGAGTCCGGCGCGATCGTGCCGCTCGGCAAGTGGGTGCTGGAGGAGTCCTGCCGGCAGGCCCGCAGCTGGCTGGCGGAGTTCCCGGACACCGGGGCCTTCGTCAGCGTCAACCTGGCGGCCCGGCAGATCTGGGACTCGGACGTGGTCGCCGACGTCGCCCAGGTGCTGGACCGCACCGGCCTGCCCGCCCGGCTGCTCCAACTGGAGCTCACCGAGAGCGCCGTGCTCGGGCCCAGCGGGCGGCCACTGCAGGCCTTGCAGGCGCTCGCCGACATGGGTGTGCGCATCGCCATCGACGACTTCGGCACCGGCTACTCCAACCTCGCCTACCTCTCCCGGCTTCCGGTCCACGCGCTGAAGCTGGACGGCACCTTCATCGAGGGCTTCCGCGACCCGGCGCCGACCGGCCGGCCGGACGCCCGCTCCCGCCGCACCGAGGCGGACGAGCAGATCGTGAGCGCGATGGTGCGCCTCGCCCACGATCTGGGCCTCACCGTCACCGCCGAGGGCATCGAGAGCGCGGCGCAGGCCGAGCGGCTCCGGCTGACCGGCTGCGACACCGCCCAGGGCTGGTACTTCGCCCGCCCGGGTCAGGCCGAGCTGGTCGCCGCCATACTGCGCGAGGGCAAGGTCCGCCGGGACAGCCTGCCCGGCCAGGACACCCCGGTCCGGTAGCGAGCGAACAGGCGCGCACCCGCGTCCGACCGCCACCACCGACCGGCCGCCGGCTCAGACCTCCTCGGTCAGCCCGTAGGCCCGGGCTATCAGCCCGTACGAGCGGAGGCGGTCCTGCGGGCTGTGCAGCTGCGAGGTCACCATCAGCTCGTCGGCCCCGGTGCGCTTGCGCAGCGCCTCCAGCCCGTCGGCCACCTCACCCGGCTCGCCGAGCACCAGGTTGCCCAGCCAGGACTCGACGAACTCCGCCTCGGCGGGGCTGTAGGGGTAGCTCGCGGCCTCCTCGGGCGTGGGCACTGCGGCCGGCGCGCCGCGCCGCAGCCGGAGCATGCCCAGCGCCCCGGACATGGCCAGCCGCCGAGCCTCGGCCACCCCGCCCGCGGGCACCGCGACCGCGCCGACCCCGATCAGCGCGTACGGCTCGGCCAGCACCGCGGACGGCCGGAAGCTCGCCCGGTAGAGGTCGAGCGCGGGCACCGTGTTGGCCGCGCTGAAGTGGTGCGCGAAGGCGAACGGCAGACCGAGCCGCCCGGCCAGCTGCGCGCTGAAGCCGGACGAGCCGAGCAGCCAGAGCGGCGGCCGGGTGGCGTTCCGCGGCACCGCGGTGAGCCGCTGGTAGGGGTGGCCGGGTGGGAAGTCGCCGTCCAGGAAGTGGGTCAGCTCGGCCAGCTGTTCGGGGGAGGCGTCGGCGTCGTCGGTCCGGCCGCGGCGCAGCGCCCGGGCGGTGGCCTGGTCGGTGCCGGGCGCCCGGCCCAGGCCCAGGTCGATCCGGCCCGGGTGCAGCGCCTCCAGCAACCCGAACTGCTCGGCTATCGCGAGCGGGGCGTGGTTGGGCAGCATCACACCGCCGGAGCCCAACCGCAGCGTGCTGGTGTGCGCGCCGAGGTGGGCGAGCAGCACGGCGGGGGTGGAGCTGGCCACGCCGGGCATGCCGTGGTGCTCGGCGACCCAGAACCGGTGGTAGCCCCACCGCTCGGCGTTGCGGGCCAGCTCGGTGCTGCCGGCGAGCGCCTCGGTCGGGCTGGTGCCGACGCCCACCGTGGCCAGGTCGAGGATCGAGAGCGGGGCCGGCGCGCTGCCGCGGGCCACGCCTCGGATGTCGCCGCGGGTCTGCCGGTCCTCGGTGCTCATCGGGTCGTCCTTCCACTGCGCTGTTCGGTACCGAAGCTGTTCGGTCCTGGGCCGTTCGGTCCCGACCGGCCACAACAGGCGGACCGGGCACGCTGTTCCCGCCCCCACCGCGGGCCACTCGAACGAGTGACCGACCCGGGCCGTTCCCCGGTCGGCGGGCAGCACCTAGGGTGGGGCGATGCCCGAGCGACCGACCGCCGCCACGCCCCCGACCCCCACCGCTGCCACCACCGCCACCACGGCCGCCACCGGCCGGGAACCGGCGCGGGTCGGCCTGCCGCTGACCCTGGTCCTCGGCTCCCTGAGCGCGCTGGCGCCGCTCTCGATGGACATGTACCTCCCCTCGTTGCCCCGGATCACCACCGGCCTGCACACCTCCGACGCCCTGGTGCAGCTGACCCTGACGGCCTGTCTGACCGGCCTCGCGCTGGGCCAGCTGCTGGCCGGACCGCTGAGCGACGCGCTCGGCCGGCGCCGCCCGCTGCTGGTCGGGCTCGCCCTCTACGTGCTCTCCACCGCGGCCTGCGCGCTGGTCGGCGACGTCCGGCTGCTGATCGCCTGCCGGGTGGTGCAGGGGCTCTCGGGGGCCGCCGGGATCGTGATCTCCCGGGCCGTGGTCCGGGACCTGTTCGACGGGCTCGCCGCCGCCCGGTTCGCCTCCACCCTGATGCTGGTCTCCGGGTCGGCACCGCTGCTGGCCCCGATCCTGGGCGGTCAGCTGCTCCGGTTCACCTCCTGGCGCGGGGTGTTCGGGGTGCTGGCCGGGCTGGGCGTGGTGATCCTGCTGGCCACCGCCGCGCTGGTGCGCGAGACGCTGCCGCCCGGCCGGCGCCGCCGGGGCGGGCTGCCGGACACCGCGCGGACCATCCGGGCGCTGCTGGCCGACCGGCTGTTCAGCGGCTACCTGCTGGCCGTCGCCTTCGGCTTCGGCGCGCTGTTCGCCTTCATCGCCGGCTCGCCGTACATGGTGCAGCAGGTCTTCCACGGCTCGGCGCAGACCTACAGCCTGCTCTTCGCGCTGGTCGAGACCGGGCTGGTGGGGATGTCCCAGCTGACCGGCCGGCTGCTGCTGGGCCGGTTCCGCTCGCACGGGATCCAGCTGGCGGGGGTGCTGGTGCTGGCCCTGGCCGGGACCGGGCTGGTGCTGATGTGCACGGTCTGGCACGCGGGGCTGGTCGCGCTCACCCTCGGGCTCTTCGCGATGGCCGGCGGGCTGGGCCTGGTCACGCCGGCCAGCTCCGCGCTGGCCTTGCAACGCGCGCCGCACGCGGCCGGCACCGCCTCCGCGCTGCTCGGCACCCTGCAGTTCCTGACCGCGGCCCTCGCTCCGGCGCTGGTCGGGCTCGGCGGGCAGGGCAGCGCGCTGCCGATGGCGGTGGTGATCCTGGGCATGGCGCTGGCGGCGCTGCTCGCCTTCGTGCTGCTCTGCCGGCCGTGGCAGCCGGCCGGCGACCCGCTGCGCACCGGCACCAGCGCCACCGACTCCGGAGCGTGATGGCGGGATCACGCCAGCGCCGGTTCTCGCCACGTGTGGATCTTTCGGACGGCCGTCCGGTTCGGGCAGGCTTGGGGCTCGTACGGATCGCCGATCAGTGCCGTACTCCTGCGCAGGCGCGCGGACTTGGACCAGTGCCGCGTGACCCCGCCGAGCCCCTGCGACTGACCCCGTCGCAGGGGCTCGCGCATGCGCGGGGCGGGCGCGGGCTCTCGGATACACCCCGAGCCGGAGGCAGGACCCGCCGTTCGGGGGGTGCCGTTCGGCGCGAAACTGTGAAGCGCTAGCGTTGGCTCCTACAACCACCTGTCCCCTCCAGGCGGTCTGGAGGGAGTTGGACCATGGGTACCGCGGCACTGCTCGGTTCGTCGTCCTGGTTCTGCATAGCGGCACTGGTCGCCGTGATGGGCGACGCGTTCCTGCCGTTCCTGCCGAGCGGCACCCTGGTCGTGCTGGCCGTGCTCAAGACCGACCGGATCCACAACGCCCCGCTCCTGCTGGGCCTGGGCGTCGCGGTCGCGTCCTTCCTCGGCGATGTGCTGTTGCTCACACTCGCCCGCCGCGGTGCGCCGTTCATCCGGCGCCGCCTGCTCTCCAAGCCACAGGTCTCCTCCGCCGTCCGGCGGGTCCAGCAGGCGCTGGACGGCCGGACCAGCCGGGCCGCCGCCGTCGTGGTGGTGATCGCCCGCTTCGTGCCCGGCGGCCGCACCGCGCTCGACCTGGCGATGGGCCACGCCCCTCAGCTCTCTCGCAGCTTCCTGCGCTGGTCGGCGCTGTCGGCGTCGGTCTGGGCGAGCTACATCGTCAGCCTCGGCTGGCTCAACAGCCACTGGTTCAGCACCACTTGGCTGAGCCTGGCGGTTTCCTGCGCGGCCGCCACCACGATCAGCGCGGCGGTCGCCCGGTTGGTGCACCGCAACCGGCGGGCCGGCCTGAGCTGAGGCCGGTCCGGCCCAGTCCGAACCCGCCCGCCGAAACCCACCCCGCCGACCGGCCCCCGCCGTCCGACGAACTGTCTCAGGACTGCAACAGAACACCAGTTCCGGGATCCACTCCACCCGACCGGGCCGTCATGAGCATCGTGTGAGAACGCCGCTGGATCGCTCCCGGCATCACATGACATGCTGATGAGAAATAACTATCAAACGCCTGATAACGCCCCCTGTCTTCCACCGTTCCTGGGAGACACCTGGGCATGAGCTGGCTGGGGAGACCATGCGAAGCATCTCGCGCCGGAAGATACTGGGCACCACCGCGGCGACCGCCACCCTGGGCGCGCTGACCGCCTGCGGCAGCACCATCGCCGGCCGGTCGTCCGCGGCGGGTTCCGACGCGGGATCGGCCTCCCCCGCCGGTGGTGCGAGCGGCACGCCGGCCGTCAAGGCCACCCCGATCGGCGACGGTTCGACCTCCGACACCGGTCCGCAGCCGAACCAGCCGAAGCCCGAGAAGCTGAAGCCCGGCGAGCGCCCGCCGCAGTTCGTGGTCTTCTCCTGGGACGGCGCCGGTGCCACCGACGACGGCCAGTTCGAGCGCTTCCTCAAGCTCGCCGAGCAGTACAAGGCGACCATGACCTTCTTCCTCTCCGGCCTCTACACCCTGCCGGCCGCGAAGAAGGACCTCTACCACCCGCCGCAGCACTCGGTCGGCGCCTCGGACATCGGCTACCTGTCCGACAACGCGATACGCAACACCATCAAGCTGGTCAGCCAGGCCTGGCTGGCCGGGCACGAGATCGGCACGCACTTCAACGGCCACTTCTGCTCGTCCCGTTACGACCACAAGGGCGTCAACCTGTGGTCCTCGGCGGACTGGGAGAGCGAGATCCAGCAGGCGGTCTCGTTCGTCACCAACTGGAAGACCAACACCGGCTTCAGTGACCTGCCCCCGCTGCCCTTCGACTACACCAAGGAGCTGATCGGCGGCCGCACCCCCTGTCTGGAGGGGCAGAAGGCCCTGCTGCCGACCGCCGCCAAGCTCGGCTGGAAGTACGACGCCAGCTCGCCGGGCGGGCTGCAGATCTGGCCGCAGAAGGTGCAGAACGGCCAGGTCTGGGACTTCCCGCTGCAGTCCATCCCGTTCCCCGGGCACACCTTCCAGGTGCTCTCGATGGACTACAACATCCTGGCCAACCAGTCGAACGCCAGCGTGAACGGCGACCCGGCCAAGCGCGACACCTGGCGCCAGGAGGCCCACGACGCGTACCTGGCGGGCTTCAACCGGGCCTACACCACCAACCGGGCGCCGTTCTTCGTCGGCAACCACTTCGAGCAGTGGAACGGCGGCATCTACATGGACGCCGTCGAGGAGGCGCTGAAGTCCATCGCCGGCCAGCCCGAGGTGCGGCTGGTGTCGTTCCGCCAGCTGGTGGAGTGGCTGGAGGTGCAGGACGAGTCCACGCTGCGCAAGCTCCGCACGCTGAACGTCGGCCAGGCACCGGCCGGCGGCTGGGACGGGTTCCTCGGCACGCCCAGCTCGGCGGGCACCAGCGCCTCGCCGTCCGGCACCTGAGGTCGGCGGCAGCCGCACCGCGCCCCCGCACCGGTCCGCCGGGCGGGGGCGCGGTGCGTCGTCGGCCCCCGGGCAGTGGCCGCAGCCCGGTGTGATATCCCTGACGGAGTTGTGTTCTCCCGGTGCCACCACCCGCGGCGCGCCCTCCCCCGGGCCGGTCGCCGGCCGCCCGGACCGGATCAGGCGGCCCAGCGGGAGACGGACACGGAGGCAGTGGTGAAGCACTTGGACCCGCGTCGCGCGCTGGGCGCGGCCGCGCTGGCGGGCACCGTCGCGCTGCTGGCCGGGGCGTGCGCCTCGACCCCGCAGCCGGCTCCCGACCGGGCCGCCAGCGAGTCCGCCACGCCGGGGTCGCTGAGCGCGCGGATCGACGGCGGTCCGGACCATCCGGGCGTCACCATCACCGGCGCCACCGTCCGCCCGGGCGCCAACGGCGACGGCGAGCTCACCATGACCGTGCGCAACGACGGGAGCACCCCCGAGCACCTGTCGATGGCCTCGGCGGCGGTCGCCGACAGCGTGGAGCTCCAGGGCGGCGGCCCGTACACCGACTCGCCCGCCGGGGTGCTGCTGCCGCCGGGCAGCACCGCCACCTTCGGCGCCGCCGACGGTCCGCACGTCGTGCTGCACGGGCTGCACGGCCTCACCCCGGGGGCCGACGTCCCGGTCACACTGATCTTCGCCCGGCTCGGCCTGGTCCACCTGCAGGCCCTCCCGGCGAGCTGAACCGGAACGGGCCGGGCCCGACGTGGTGTCACGTCGGGCCCGGCCCACCCGCTGGCCCGGCCCACCCGGAGGTCAGCCTGCCTGCAGGTCCGGGATCCGCCAGTCCAGCGGCTCGCCGCCGAAGCCCGCCAGCGCCGTGTCGATCTGCGAGAACGGCCGGCTGCCCAGGAAGAGCTTCGCCGACAGCGGCGAGGGGTGCGCCCCCTGCACCACCACGTGTCGCCCGGTGTCGATCAGCGGCAGCTTCTTCTTGGCGTAGTTGCCCCACAGCACGAAGACGCAGGGCTCCTCGCGCGCGCTGACCGCCTCGATCACCGCGTCGGTGAACTTCTCCCAGCCCTTGCCCTTGTGCGAGTTGGCCTCGTGCGCGCGGACCGTGAGCACCGCGTTGAGCAGCAGCACGCCCTGCTCGGCCCAGGGCATCAGGTAGCCGTTGTCCGGCGCCGGCAGCCCGAGGTCGGCCTGCAGCTCCTTGAAGATGTTCCGCAGCGAGGGCGGGGTCTTCGTGCCCGGCAGCACCGAGAAGCTCATCCCGTGCGCCTGGCCGTTGTCGTGGTACGGGTCCTGGCCCAGCACCAGCACCCGGACGTCCCGGTAACCGGTCGCCGCCAGGGCGGAGAAGACCTGCCCGCGCGGCGGGAAGATCTCCTGGGTCTCCCGCTCGCCCGCCACGAAGCCGGCCAGCTCGGCGAAGTAGGGCTTCGCCGTCTCCCCCGCCAGCACCTCGCGCCAGGGCTCCGGCAGCACGAACTCGCCGTGCTCCCCGTCCGCCGCCGTCATGTGCGCGTCGGCGACCTCGGTCACCACATCAGCCTCCCACCGGTACCGAGCGGCGCGGGCCCGACGGGCCCGCGCCTTCCATCACCCCGCACGCTACACAGCGACACCGACAGGGCGGGAATCCACCGGGATCAGACCAGGTCGACCAGATCGGCGACCGACTTGACCACCCGGGTGGGACGGTAGGGGAACCGCTCGACGTCCGCCGCCGCGGTGAGCCCGGTCAGCACCAGCACGGTCTCCATGCCCGCCTCCATGCCCGCCACGATGTCGGTGTCCATCCGGTCGCCGACCATCACCGCGGTCTCCGAGTGCGCCCCGGCGGTGTTCAGCGCCTCACGCATCATCAGCGGGTTGGGCTTGCCGACGAAGTACGGCTCGACCCCGGTCGCCTTGGTGATCAGTGCCGCGACGGACCCGGTGGCCGGCAGCACGCCCTCGGTGGACGGCCCGGTCTCGTCCGGGTTGGTGCAGATGAAGCGGGCACCGCCGTTGATCAGCCGGATCGCCTTGGTGAGCGCCTCGAAGCTGTAGGTGCGGGTCTCGCCGAGCACCACGTAGTCGGGGCTGTTGTCGGTCAGCACGTACCCGGCCTGGTAGAGCGCGGTGGTCAGGCCGGCCTCGCCGATCACGTACGCGGTGCCGCCCGGGCGCTGGCCGGCCAGGAACTTCGCGGTGGCCAGCGCCGAGGTCCAGATGCACTCCTCGGGCACGTCCAGGCCCATTCCGGAGAGCCGGGCGGCCAGGTCGCGCGGCGTGTAGATGGAGTTGTTGGTGAGCACCAGGAACGGCTTGCCGGAAGCCTTCAGCCGGCGGATGAACTCGTCGGCGCCCGGGATCGGGGTGCCCTCGTGGATCAGGACCCCGTCCATGTCGGTCAGCCAGGACTCGATGGGCTTGCGCTCTGCCACTTAGGTGTCTCCTCGGTCTTGCAACGGTTCTGAACGATCTTGTACATCGCTCCGGACCGGACACCGTCGGCCGGCCGGGCACCACTGGCTGCCCCAACGCGGACCAGCGTAGCCTCCATCAGCACGCCCTGACGTGCCCACCTGCCAGACCGCCCCACACCGCCGTACCGCCCCACACCACCGTGGAGGACGGGCGAGACACCGACCGTGCACTCCACCCGTAGGCTGCCTCCGCCAGCAGTTGCCGCACCCAGAAGGTCTTGCCGCAGTCGTACGCGGGATCGACTCGGTACGGTCTTCGCGGATGAGCCGTTCGCGGAAGCCTTCAGGGTGAGGAGGACTCCTGGATCGGGCTTCCCTACGCCAAGGGAGGCCGGACGATTCTGGAGCTGACGACAGGGCCACGCCGTGGCGGATTCCGGCGGCCCCAACACCGCTACGAATGCAAGGCCGACCACTTCGCGGCCTTCGTCAGCATCGCCGCAGCCATCATTTGCCAGCGCCGACTCACGCCGCCACCTCGTGAAGGCCCGAGGCCAGGTACCCTCAGGTTCCCCCATGACACATCACCGTGCCTCTCAGGAGAGGGTACGGTCGCACGCACGTGACGCGCAGCGCCGAAGCTGGCTACCTGGGTCGTTCCGCGGGGTCGCGACGGAGCTTCGCCGCCGCGACGATGTGCTGGGTACCGTTCTGGACCGCGTAGACCTCTCCCGAATTCGTGGCCGAGTTCAATTGGATCTGTTTGCCGGGCTGCTCCTGGATCGGCAGCGATGCCAGGGCCCTGGCATGTTCCGCGAAATCCGGGTGCTGTTCCAGCAATTGGGCCAGGGCGTCACTCCAGAAGCGCACGAGGCCGGCGGCGTCCCGCCCACAGCCGGTGAGGTGCGCTGGACCGGCCGTGGACAGCCGGTCCAGCGCGGCGGTCAGCTCCCGCCTGCGGCGGCGACCACCGTGGACCAGGATGCCGCTCATCAGCCGCTTCGCTTCCTGCCAGAGATCGGTGCCCATCGCGGAGACCAGGGCGGTCGCCGCGCTCGTGGCCAGCTCGGCCAGTTCCTCGTTCATGCGGCCCCGTCAACCTCGCTCGTGGTGGTGGATGTTCTGCGTGCCGTGCTGGACGGCGTAGGCCGTGCCGTGACCCGAGGCCCGCACGTGCTGCCCGGCGCCGCGCGGTTCGGGATCCGGCGGCCGTCGATCGGACACGGCGCTTGGCCCGGGATCGATACGGGGCCCGACCGGGCTGCCTGGGTACCAGAGCCAGGCCTGCGCGGAATACTCCTTGACTCGCACGTCGGCGGCGGTGAAGGCGTCGGCTTCCAGCCCCTCGTAGCCATGGCCGACCGTCTCCTCGTAGAAGTGCTGCGAAAGGACGGCCGCCACGGGAGTGCCACTCGTCCCGGCCCGCACCGCCTGACGCAGCGGGTCGGAGTCGAGCAGCCGCGCCAGCGCCTCGAACGGGCTACCCGAAAAGGTGCCCGCCGAGTCGAAGCGGATCTCGCCGGCGTGCACCGCGACCCGCACGCGCAGATGCACGTCGGGCGTTGCCTGCCGGTTGTGTGCGCGGATCCGCGCACACAGTTCGGGCAGCAGCGGGTACAGCAGCCTGGCCTTTGGCAAGCCGGCCGGGGCGACGAAGTGGAAGCCGTCGCCGGTATCGATCCGCACGAAGGACTGCTCGTCGAGGTCCGCTACACCGAAGGAAGCGCACAGCGCGGAACGCAGCGCGCTCCGGATCGCCTGAAGCCTCGTCTCGCCGCGTCCCGCCGATCCGGCGATATCGCAGGCCAGCAAGGCGCGGTAGTCATACCACGAATCCACAGTCCCTCCCTGGTTATGGCGGAGGTCGCCCTTACAACAACCGTGTCACGGGATCGTAGAGGAGGGAACCCCGGGGGAAACCAGTACTAGTACGGCTTCGAGAGCGAATGACGCGGACGACGGGGAGGGACGGGCGAATGAAAGCGTCGGTTCACGGTGACGCGGCCTACTGGCCGCCCGCTGGACTGCTCGGCCGGGTCAGCGAGGCTGAACGCGGGATCCTGTTGTCCCTCGGCCACCGCGTCGTCTACCCGGCCGGGCACGTCACCATCCACGAGGCCGACACCTCGGACTACGTCCTACTCTTGCTCGGCGGCACGGTGAAGGTCACCGCGCACGCCCAGGACGGCCGGGACACGCTGCTCGCGGTGCGGATGGCCGGGGACCTGGTGGGCGAGCTCGCCGGGATCGACCAACAGCCGAGGATCGCCTCCGTCACCACGTGCGGAAGAGTCCTCGCCCGCCACATCCTGCGCTCCGAACTGCTCGACTGCACGAACAGGCACCCTGCGATCGGCTTCGCGCTCAGCGCGAGCGTCGTGGCCAAGCTGCGCACGGCGACCGGCCGGATCGTCGACTTCACCGGCCGCGACGTACGCGGCCGGCTGGCCAGCGTCCTGCACCACCTCGCCATGACCTACTCCCGGCCGGGCCAGAGCCGGATCGAACTCCCGCTGTCTCAGCCGGAGATGGCCACGCTCGTCGGCGCGGCCGAGTCCTCGATCCAGAAGGCCCTGCGAGCACTGCGCGCTTCCGGCGCGGTCTCGACCGGCTACCGCAAGATCACGATCCTCGATCCCGGACTGCTCGCCCGGATCGCCACCGAGGCAGCCCCGCCGAGCGGGGCGAACGAGGCCGAGCACGGATCTCGGCAATCCCATACAAACACCCGGTTCGCGGGCCGGGGGCATGTCAGCATGCCCATCACTGCCGGACTCGCAGTCAAAGAAGACCAGGGGGAACCGTGTCAGAAAGCAGCGACACCGAGGACACATCTGCGAGGATCCGGGTCGGCCACGACGCCTCCGGAATCCTGGTAGCCGGCGATCACAACACCGTCACCTCCTTGGAGATCACCGCAGAGCACGGCGCGGAGGTCACCGTGCACACCGGCCCGCTGCCGACGCCGGTCCGCCGTCAGCCGATCTCCCAGCTGCCCCGGTCCTCCTCGACCAGCGATCCGCTGATCGGGCGCGAGGGCGAGATCGAGCGGCTCCGGGAGGCCGTCGAGACGCGGCAGCTCGTCCACATCTGGGGTCCGTCCGGGATCGGCAAGAGCGCGCTACTGCGCCATCTCGCCCTCACCCTGCCGCATGGTCCCGAAGGCGTGGCGTACATCGAGGCCCGCGGACGTACAAGGGAGGACCTCTCGCAGGCGATATTCGACGTCAGCTTCGACGCGCCGAACTACAAGCCGTCCCCGGAGGTGATCAAGGAGCACCTCAAGACGCTGCGGCTGCGGATCTATCTGGACGATGCCGGGCTCCCTGAGAACGAGCTGCGTCGACTGTTCGATCTGGCGCCGACGTCCACGTTCGTCTTCACCTCGGAGCAAGAGTCGGCGATCCGCGGCGCGCAGTCGATCCGACTCAACGGTCTGACCGTGCCCGCGGCCGCGAAGCTGATCGGAACACTGCTGGGCCGGAAGTTGCGGCCAGGAGAGCAGCTGATCATGGCTGCGTGGTGGGACGCGGTCGACGGCAACCCGCTCCGGCTGCGGCGCCTCGCCCCGCCCGACGCCAATCGCCTGCCAAGCATCGACGAACTCCCCGAACTCCTGCCCGCTCTCGTTCGCGCGCTCGATCCGGAGGAGAACGGCGTGCTGCGCCTACTCGCCTCGCTGTCCGACGCGGAGCTGTCCGGCATGCTGCTGACCAACCTGCTCGGACAGCCGGAAGTCGTCAACCTCGCCGACGACCTGGTGCGTCGCGGCCTGCTGCTGGCCTCCGAAATCGGCTATAGCTGTCCGATCGATGTAGCCGAGCACGTACTGACGCAACACGCATCCGAGGAATACCCGACCGACCGCCTTTGCGAGCAGTTGACCGCCTGGATAGTGGCGGACGACACGACGCCGGACGACGTGGCAGCGCACTTCCGGGTCCTCGACATCGCGGTGCTGCATGCCGAGGCGACCGGCCACGCCGCGCTCGGTGTGGCCCTGGCCCGTGCCGCGTCCCCGAAGCTGGCCCGGTCGCTCCAGTTCGACGCCTGGGGGACTCTGCTCGGCGCCGGTTGGGTCGCGGCGACGACGGCGCAGGACCGAGAGGGGCAGAAGTTCTTCCTACACACGGAAGGCATGCGGAACAAGGCGCTCGGCAAGACGGCGCTCGCGACGATCCTGCTGACCGAGGCGCTGGTGCTGGGAAAGGAGATCAGCGCTCTGCAAGCGGGTTCCGCGACCCAGCCAATTGCCAGCGCTGCCGCCTCGCAACCGGTCGGCACCGCCCCGTCGAACCCGGCCAGCACTACGTCGCACACGGCCCCGCCGAACCCGGCCAGCACTGCGTCACACACGGCCCCGCCGAACCCGGCCAGCACTACGTCACACACGGCCGCGTCGAACCACATGACCGCCATGGCGCACACCACGATCACGGGCCACGTGTCGGTCTCGGCTTCCGTGACGGGTTCTGGTGCGGGTGCGGGTTCAGTGGGGAATGCCACGCAGGCGGGTCACGAGACACAGGCCGCACAGGTCACGCATACGACGGTCGCGAATTCGATGAAGCACGCGGCAACTCAGACGGCGACAAATTCGACGATGCGCGCGACAGCGAGTTCGGTGCCACACATGGCGGCAGCTGGCGGCCACGCGGTGGCTGTCGGTGCCACCACTGTGGCCGCAAAGGGAGCGACGGGACTGATCCTCGCGTGCGTCATCGGCTTCGCCGCGGTGGCGGGCGTTGGCGCGGTCGTCTACGCCAGCGATCAGTCGAACACCTCGCAGAACGGCGCGTCGCCCGCGGTTAGTCCGACGTCGCCCTCCTCTGACCCGACGAGCCTGCCGACCTGGTTTCGTACGTCTGTCTACGCCGACGCGGTCTGTGATTCCGCGATCACCGAGGAGGATCCTCTTGACCAGGACAGCAGCAACATCAGCGACGCGCTCAGCACGTACAACGAAGGCATGGATGAATACAACTCGGGCCTGACGTCCACTCAGCCCAGCGCGACGCCGCTCAACACTGCCGTCCAAACGATGATCTCCGATCTGAAGTCCACGGATTCCACCGTGCAGGACGAAGCGTCGCAAGCTCAGAACAGCACGGTGATATCGGCACTCAACAGCGTGTCGAGCGCCCTGGAGCAGCTGGGAAGCGCGTTCCAGACATACCTCGACGATCAGCAGGGCAGCCCTCTCGATATCTCGAGCGAGGATGACCAGCTCACCAAAGCCGAAGACGCCGTCTACAACGCCTGCTTCACGTTCTGATCAACGCGAAAGGAAGGCATCATGCGGGCAGAACCGAATTCCGGCGGAGTCCACGTAGAGGGCGACGTTTCCGGCACGCTCATCTACGGCAACAACAACAGCGTCACCACGCACCGGACCGATACGCCGACACCGACGCCTGCGGAGGGCCAGCGGAACTCGGCCGAGGACCACGCAAGCGTGTACGCCGTAAAGCGCGGCACCATGCACCTCACCGTCCACCACCACGGACACGACAGCCGGCAAGCCGGCGACGAGGACGACGGATCCGAGTCGCCCCAGTGCTGACCCCGATCGTTCATGACGGTCCGTCGGTTCATCCGGCGGGCCGTTTCGGCTCGTCAGGGCGTCGGCGGGCGTGGTGGCGGCCCGGCTGTCGCGCTGGGACGGCGCCGAGTTCCACGGCTTTGGGGGGGTCCTACGTGGCCGGTCACTCGGCGATGGCCATCCTGTACGCCGGGCAGGCCAGTGACGCAGCGAACCCGTTCATCCTGCCCGCCGACCAGTGCCCCCACGCGGCGTTCTACCGCCCGTGGCTGATCCCGTCCGGAGACGCGGCTCAGCCGGTGCCGCCGGCCGGCGCGGTCGCCGGACTGTGGGGCACGGTCGATCGCACGCGCGGCGTGTGGAAGGCCCCGGCCAAAGTCCCCCGCCTTGGGCGATGTGAGTGTGTACCCCGTAGAACGCAGAAGGCCCTCCCGCTATCGTGGGAGGGCCTTCTCGCTGACGACCTACAGGTAGTCGGTCAGCTACAGTTGGCAACAAACCGCAGGTCAGGGCCAAACAGGTTTTGGTCGTGCGGGTCTCGCCGAGCACCACGTAGTCGGGGCTGTTGTCGGTCAGCACGTACCCGGCCTGGTAGAGCGCGGTGGTCAGGCCGGCCTCGCCGATCACGTACGCGGTGCCGCCCGGGCGCTGGCTGGCCAGGAACTTCGCGGTGGCCAGCGCCGAGGTCCAGATGCACTCCTCGGGCACGTCCAGGCCCATTCCGGAGAGCCGGGCGGCCAGGTCGCGCGGCGTGTAGATGGAGTTGTTGGTGAGCACCAGGAACGGCTTGCCGGAAGCCTTCAGCCGGCGGATGAACTCGTCCGCACCGGGGATCGGGGTGCCCTCGTGGATGAGGACCCCGTCCATGTCGGTCAGCCAGGACTCGATGGGCTTGCGCTCTGCCACGTACGTCTCCAAGAGTCTTGCGGTGGTGGTACTGGATCATGCGCCGCAGCCGCCCGCGCGCAGCAGCGCAGCACGAGCGGCGGAGCGCCGTTGGCTGCCCCGACAGGGCCAGCCTAGTTGGCCCGCGGCACCGGGTCGCACCCTCGTCCCGCCCACCGGACACCGACCCGGCGTGATGGAGTGGGGGCATGAGCACCACACCCCGCACCCCCTACCGTGTCGCGCTGATCGGATACGGGTTGGCCGGCTCCGCCTTCCACGCCCCGCTGATCGCCACCACCCCCGGCCTGCGGCTGGACGCGGTGGTCACCGCCAACCCCGAACGCCGCGAGCAGCTGGCCCGTGAGCACCCCGGCGCCCGTGCCCTGGACACCCCCGAGCAGCTGCTCGCCGAGGCGGACGAGTACGACGTCGTGGTCATCGCCTCCCCGAACCGGACCCATGTCCCGCTCGCCCGGGCCGCGCTGACCGCCGGCCTGGCCACCGTGGTGGACAAGCCGCTGGCCGCCACCGCGGCCGAGGCCCGGGCACTCTGCGGGCTGGCCGCGAGCCGGGGCACGCTGCTGACGGTCTTCCAGAACCGGCGCTGGGACGGCGACTTCCTGACCGCCCGCCGGCTGGTCGAGGAGGGCGCGCTGGGGCGGGTGCACCGTTTCGAGTCCCGGTTCGAGCGGTTCCGGCCGAAGCCGAAGGCCGGCTGGCGCGAGCTGGCCGACCCGGCCGAGGTCGGCGGCACCCTCTACGACCTGGGCAGTCACCTGGTCGACCAGGCGCTCACCCTGTTCGGGCCGGTCCGCGGCGTCTACGCCGAGGTGGACGTCCGGCGGGACGGGGCGGCGGTGGACGACGACGTCTTCCTCGCGCTCACCCACACCAGCGGCACCCGCTCCCACCTGTGGGCCTCCGCGCTGGCGCCGCTGAGCGGCCCGCGGCTGCGGGTGCTCGGCGACCGGGCCGGCTACGTCAAGCGGGGCATGGACCCCCAGGAGGCCGCGCTGCGGGCCGGCCACCGCCCGGGCGACGGCCCGTGGGGCGTCGAGGACCCGGCGCTGCACGGCCTGCTCGGCACCGACGAGGAGCGCACCCCGGTCCCCACCGAGCCCGGCGCCTACCCCGCCTTCTACGCGGGCCTGGCCACCGCGCTGGCCGCCGGCACCCCGCCGCCGGTCGACCCGAACGACGCGGTCGCCACACTGACCGTGCTCGAGGCGGCCCGCCACTCCGCCGCCACCGGCCGCACCGTCCAGCTGAACTGACCCCCTGTCGGATCCCCGCCCCGGGGTCGTACGATCAGCTGAACAGTCCGTGCCCCGGGGAGGTGACAGCCGTGCATCCGCTCGCGCTGCTCCTCGGCCTGCTGCGGCTGCTGCTCGCCGGCCCGGCCCCCGACGGCACGGTCGGGCTCACCGCGCTCGCCGCGGCCGCCACCTTGGTGCTGCTGGCCGGTGCGCTGTACGGCACGGCCGTGCTGGCCCGGTGGTTCGGCGCGCGGGCTCCGCACGCCGTCCGGGACGGCACCATCCGTCGGCGCGCCCGGCGCACCGCGTTCCTCCCGCAGCGCGATCCGGACGCCCGGGGCCGTCGTCGGCCCCGGGCACCGGGCGCGGCCCCGACGGCCGCGTAGCCCCTGCCCGTTCCACCGCTCCGCGGCCGTCCTCCGCCGCATCTCGTCCGCTCGTCAGACGCAGACCCCGGAGGGCTGTTCCCGCATGTCCGTCTTCTCGTTCCTCGACCCCGCCGTCGGCCCGGCACACGCCGTGCTCACCGCGCTCGCCCGGGTCGTCCCGGCCGCCGCCGCGATCGTGCTCCTCACCGCCGCCGTCCGGCTCGCACTCCACCCCCTGGCGCGCGCCGCCGCCCGCGGCGAGCGGGTCCGCGCCCGGCTCGCGCCGCGGGTCGCCGAGCTCAACCGCAGGCACCAGGGGCGTCCCGAGCAGCTCCAGCGGGCGCTGGCCGAGCTGTACCGCGAGGAGCGGGCGTCACCGTTCGCGGGCTGCCTTCCGATGCTGGTGCAGATGCCGTTCTCCTCAGTGATGTACCGGCTGTTCACCCGGCCCGGGTCGGATGACCTGCTCAGGCACACCCTGCTCGGCGTCCCGCTCGACAGTCACCTGGCGGACGCGCACTCGCCCGCCCGGCTCGCGGTCTTCCTCACGCTGTACGCCGCGCTGGCGGCGGTCGGCTGGGTGTCGTTCCGGCGCGCCCGGCGGGCCGCCCAGGCCGCGCCGGCGGCGCCCGGGGCCGCGATCGCGCCGTACCTGTCGTTCGGCACGGTGCTCTTCGCGGCCCTGGTGCCGCTGGCGGCCGGGCTCTACCTGCTCACCACCACGGCCTGGACGGCCGCCGAGCGGGCCTGGCTACCGGACGGTGGCGGTCAGCCGCGCGGCCAGGCCGCCAGGTAGGCGTCGATCTCGGCGGTCAGTCGCGCCTTGCCGGCCGGGTCCAGGAACGAGGCCTCCACCGCGTTCCGGGCCAGGCCGGCCACGCCCGCCTCGTCCAGGTCGAGCAGCCGGGCCGCCACCGCGTACTCGGTGTTCAGGTCGGTGCCGAACATCGGCGGGTCGTCGCTGTTGACGGTGACCAGCAGGCCGGCGTCGACCATCTGCCTGATCGGGTGCTCCTCGATCCGCTCGACCACCCGGGTGGCCAGGTTGGAGGTCGGGCAGACCTCCAGCGGGATCCGGTGCTCGCCGAGGTGGTCGAGCAGCGCCGGGTCCTGGACGGACTGGGTGCCGTGCCCGATCCGCTCGGCGCCGAGCAGCCGCAGCGCGTCCCAGACCGTCTCCGGCCCGGTCGACTCGCCGGCGTGCGGCACGCTGCGCAGGCCGGCCGCCCGGGCCCGGTCGAAGTACGGCTTGAACTGCGCCCGCGGCACGCCGATCTCCGGCCCGCCCAGGCCGAAGCTGACCAGGCCCTCGGCGCCGACCTCCAGCGCGAGCCGGGCGGTCTCCTCGGCCGCCGCCAGCCCGGCCTCGCCGGGGATGTCGAAGCACCAGCGCAGCACCACGCCGAAGTCCCGCTCGGCGCTCTTGCGGGCGTCCTCGATCGCCTCCATGAAGGCGACGTCCGGGATGCCCCGGCGGACCGAGCTGTAGGGGGTGACGGTCAGCTCGGCGTAGCGGATCTGCTGGCGGGCCATGTCCTCGGCCACGCCGTAGGTCAGCGAGCGGACGTCCTCGGCGTCCCGGACCAGGTCGACCACCGAGAGGTAGACCTCGATGAAGTGCGCGAAGTCGGTGAAGCTGAAGTAGTCGGCCAGCGCCTCCGGGTCGGCCGGAACCGCGGTGCGGCCCTCGTAGCGGGCGGCCAGCTCGGCGACCACCCGCGGTGAGGCGGAGCCGACGTGGTGCACGTGCAGCTCGGCCTTCGGCAGCCCGGCGATGAACGCCTCTATCCCTCGGGACAACGTCTTCTCCTCAACCCTCGCCAACCCGGCCCTGCATCATCGCACGGGGCGCTACCCCAGGGCGCTGGACAGGGTGTGGATCAGCAGTCCGGCCAGGGCGCCGACCACCGTGCCGTTGATCCGGATGAACTGCAGGTCGCGGCCGACGTTCGCCTCGATCTTGCGGGAGGCCTCGTCGGCGTCCCAGCCCGCCACGGTTTCGGAGATCAGCGAGGTGATCTCGGCCCGGTAGGTCTCCACCACGTACTGCGCGGCGTCCTGCAGCCAGCCGTCCGTCTTGGCCTGCAGCCGCCGGTCGGTGGCCAGCCGCCGGCCGAACGAGCGCAGCCCGTCGCGCAGCCGGCGGCGCAGCTCGCTCTCCTCGTCCTCGGCCGCGTCCAGCACCAGGGTCCGGACGGCTCCCCAGGAGGAGGCGATCAGGTCCTGCACCTCGGTCCGGGCCAGCAGGTCGGCCTTGGCCCGTTCGACCCGCTCCTGGGTCGCCGGGTCGGTCTGCAGCTCCACCGCGAAGTCGGCCAGGAAGGTGTCGATCGCCCCGCGTGCCGGGTGCCGCGGGTCGTCCCGGATCGCCGTGACGAACCGCATCAGCTCCTTGTAGACCCGCTCGCCGACCTGGTGGTCGATGAACCTCGGGGTCCAGCCCGGCGACTTGAGGGCGACCTTGTCCACCACCTCGAGGTGGTGCCCGGCCAGCCAGTCGTGCGCGCGGACGGCGACCAGGTCGACCACTCCGTGGTGGCCGCCGTCGGCGACCACCTTGCCGAGCATCCGGCCGAGCGGCTCGGCGACCTGGGTGGCGGCGGCCCGCCGGGTCACCGCCTCGCTCACCACCGCCTGGACGTCCTCGTCGCGCAGCACCGCGAGCACGCCGCGCAGCGCGGCCGACGCCTCCCGGGTGACCCGCTCGGCGCTGCCGGGCGCGGCCAGCCACTCGCCGAACCGGCGGGCGATGCCGATCGCGGCCAGCCGGCCGCGGACCACCTGGGCGGAGAGGAAGTTCTCCCCGACGAAGTCGCCGAGCGTCTTGCCGAAGGCGTCCTTCTTGGTCGGGATGATCGCGGTGTGCGGGATCGGCAGGCCGAACGGGCGCCGGAACAGCGCGGTGACGGCGAACCAGTCGGCCAGCGCACCGACCATGCCGGCCTCGGCCGCCGCCGCGACGTACCCCGTCCAGCTGCCCCAGCCCGCCGCGCCGGCCCAGGTGGCCAGGGCGTAGACCAGCGTGGCGAAGGCCAGCAGGCCGGTCGCGATGGTCTTCATCCGCCGGACGCCGCGTCGTTTCTCCTGGTCCTTGGCGGTGAACCGGACGCCCGGCGCGGTGACCGCCACCTCGTTCTCACTCTCCACCCGACCAGTCTTACCGACCGGTCGCCCTTCCACCCCCTCCGGTCCGGCGGCTCCGGGGGAGATCAGGGTCACCCCGCCCGGGGCGGGGCGACCTCGTCGGTCGGCCCGGTCAGCCGGCCGGGCCGGCCGATCCGTCAGCCAGTCGGCACCTGGCCGTACATCCGGGCGATCACCTCCTCGATGGCCGGCTCGCGCACCGAGAGGTCCAGCAGCGGGTAGCGCTCGGCCACCGCGGCGACCAGCGGGGCCGCGCTCTGCCGGGCCGGGAAGGCCAGCCACTGCCGGGCGCCCTCGACCTTGACCACCCGGGCACCGGGCAGCTCGATCGGCGGCGCCGGCCGGACCAGGTCGACCACCAGGGTCCGCTCGCTGCCGCCGACCGCGTGCAGGCCGGCGAGGTCGCCGTCGTGCACCAGCCGGCCGTGGTCGATCACCATCACCCGGCCGCAGAGCTGCTCGATGTCGGTCAGGTCGTGCGTGGTGAGCAGCACGGTGGTGCCCTGCGCGTTGACCTCGCGGAGGAACTCCCGCACCCGGGTCTTGCTCACCACGTCCAGCCCGATGGTCGGCTCGTCCAGGTAGAGCACCCGCGGGTCGTGCAGCAGCGCGACGGCCAGGTCACCGCGCATCCGCTGGCCGAGCGAGAGCTGCCGGACCGGGGTGTCGAGCAGCGGCCCGAGCTCCAGCAGCTCGACGCAGCGGTCGAGGTTGGCCCGGTAGCGCTGGTCCGGGATCCGGTAGATCCGGCGGGCCAGTTCGTAGGAGTCGCGCAGCGGCAGGTCCCACCAGAGCGTGGTGCGCTGCCCGAAGACCACCCCGATCCGGCGGGCCAGCCGGACCCGGTCGCGCGCCGGGTCCACCCCGGCCACCCGCAGCCGGCCGCCGCTGGGCACCAGGATGCCGGTGAGCATCTTGATCGTGGTGGACTTGCCGGCGCCGTTCGGCCCGATGTAGCCGACGCACTCGCCGGCCGTCACGGTGAAGCTCAGCCCGTCCACCGCGCGGACCTCGCGGCGGGTCCGGCGGAACCGGCCGGCCTTCGAGCGGATGGTGAACGTCCTTGCCACGTCGTCGAGTTCGATCAATGCCATGGTCTGCTCCTCACGATGGGTGGGACCGGTCAGTTGCCGGCGCCGCGGTAGGCCCGCAGCCCGGCCCGCCAGGCGAGCCCGGCGACCAGCACGCAGCAGGCCGCGGCCACCGGCGAGGCGAAGCGGAACGCGGACGGCAGCCCGAGCGGGTCCGGGCGGCCGAGGATGTGCAGCAGCGGGAGCCAGTTGACGAAGGCCAGCGGGATCCCGAAGGTCACCCCGGCGACCAGCTCCTTGGCGAAGACTGTCGGCGGGTAGTGCAGCAGCACCCCGCCGCCGTAGGTGAAGGAGTTCTGCAACTCCGCGGCCTCGCCCCACCAGAACTGCAGGGTGGCGCCGACGACGAAGAGCGCTCCGAAGATCACCGTGCCGCTGGCCAGCAGCACGGCCAGCAACAGCACCTTGTCCCAACTCCAGTGGACCGGAAGCACGTTCACCGACCAGCCGAGCACCACCAGTGCCTGGAGCGGGCGGCCGAGCCGGCGCAGCGTGAACCGCTCGGCACAGATCTGGGAGAGCGCCGGGGCGGGCCGGATCAGCATCACGTCCAGGGTGCCGGCCCGGATCCGCGCACCGAGCGCGTCCACCGAGCCGACCAGCAGGTCGGCCGTGCCGAGCGCGAAGCCCGACGTTCCGTAGAGCAGGGCGAGTTCGGGCAGGGTCCAGCCGCCGAGCGTGTCGGTGTGCCGGAACATCAGCAGCACCACCACGAACTCCAGGGAGTTGGTGCAGAAGTTGGCGGCCAGCATCAGCGCGAAGGAGGCCCGGTAGGCCAGCGCGGCCCGCATCCACATCGCGGCGGTCAGCCGCCACGAGCGCACCGCCCAACCGGCCCGGACCGCGAGGGAGTCAGCCACCCTGGACCACCACCTTCCGGGTGGCCAGCCGTTGCCCGGCCCGTCCGACGGCCAACAGCAGGACGGCCCAGAGGAGTTGGAAGCCGAGACCGTCGAACGCGGCCCAACCGGTCCTGCGCTCGAGGAAGATGTCGCTGGGCACCTGGATCAACGCCGCGAACGGCAGCAGCCCGGCGAGGGTGCGCAGCGCGTGCGGGAAGAGCGCGATCGGCAGCAGCATGCCGGAGAAGAACATCCCGGCCACCAGCATCAACGCCCTGACCCCGTCGGAGTCGTGCAGCCAGAAGCCGGTGATCGAGACCAGGAAGCGCAGCCCGAAGCTGGCCACCACGGCGAGCAGTACGGAGAGCAGGAAGAGCGGCCAGGTGGTCGCCGAGCGCGGCAGCCGGGCGTGGAAGGCCAGCAGCCCGAAGGCCATCGGGACCAGGCCGCGGGCCAGCAGCTGGAATCCGGCCCGGCCGAGGTCGGTGGCCAGCCACCAGCCCTGGAAGTCCACCGGCCGGTAGAGGTCGACGGCGATGTCGCCGGTGCGGAACCGCTCCTGGAGTTCGTCCTGGAAGCCGCCGCCCCAGACCGCGACCACCACCAGCAGCGACTGGCTGACCCAGATGTAGGTGACGGCCTGGGCGGTGTCGTAGCCGCCGAGGCCGGGTCTGGCCCGCCACAGGGCCAGGAAGGTCGAGGCGAGGATGACGCCGAAGACCGTGTTGGTGAAAGCTCCGGCCACCGTCGCCGCGCGGTATGTCGAGTAGCGGCGGAACGCGCCGTGGGCGATGGCCAGGTAGAGCCTGGCCGACGTTGCCATCATTATCTCCTTATCGACATTTCTGCGGGGCGACCGCCGCCCCGGACGACAGCACCAGCACGGCCCGCCGCAGCCGGATGCAGCCCGACGCGAGTACGCGCGGGCGCGCCCGACAGCCCCGACCGGTGGGCACCGGGGGGCCGGGCGCCGGGCGAGGCTGGGCGGGTATGCGGTTGTGTCGAACCACCGTAGCGGCGGCGACGGCGGCGTGCAGGCGATTTCCGGGCGGGGGGCACGGCGGCGGAGCCGGTCCGATATTCACGGAATTCTGCGACAAATCACCCATAATCCCCCTCATGACCCTGGAGCCGCACCCGCAGCCGCACCCGGACGCCCCGGATGCGCCGCAACGGTCCGGCGTGCCGCCCCGGCACCGCGGCCCGCACCGCCGCGACCGGCGCCGCGCCAGACGCCACGCGCGCCGGGCCGCGCGCCGGGCGCTCCCCCTCCGCCGCCGGCTGATCCCCACCTGGCGGCTGCTGCTCGGCACCACCGTCGGGCTGCTCCTGCTGGGCGCGGCGGCCTTCATGACGCTCTACCGGATGGTTCCGATCCCCGACCCGAAGGCCCACGCGCTCGCCCAGGGCAACATCTACTACTGGTCCGACGGCCGCAGCGAACTGGCCCGCACCGGTGCGGTGAACCGCGAGAACGTCCCGATCGACCGGATCAGTGCCGACACCCGGCACGCCGTGGTCGCCGCCGAGGACCGCAGCTTCTACCAGAACAACGGCATCGACCTGAAGGGCATGCTGCGCGCCGCCTGGAACACCCTCACCGGCCGTGGGCTGCAGGGCGGTTCGACGATCACCCAGCAGTACGTCAAGAACTACTACCTGACCCAGGACCAGACCCTCACCCGCAAGCTCAAGGAGGTCTTCATCGCGCTCAAGGTGGACCGCGAGGAGAGCAAGGACACCCTGCTGGCCGGCTACCTCAACACCAGCTACTTCGGCCGCAACGCCTACGGCGTCCAGGCCGCCGCGCGCGCCTACTACGGCGTCGACGCCAGCGCGTTGAACTGCGCCCAGGGCGCCTACCTGGCCGCCGTGCTGCAGGCGCCGAGCAGCTACGACGTCCGCACCGCCACCCCCGGCAACCGTGACAAGGCGATCGCCCGCTGGAACTACGTGCTGGACGCCATGGTCGACCGGCACTGGCTGGACCCGGCCGCCCGAGCACCCCTCACCTTCCCCGAGCCGCTCGACCCGCAGCCCGCCGCCGGGCTCGGCGGCCAGGCCGGCTACCTGGTGCAGATCGCCGACGACTACCTGGCCGCCACCGGCACCCTGGACGCCGCCACCCTCCGGGCCGGCGGCTGGCGGATCACCACCACCTTCGACAAGGCCCGCCAGGACGCCTTCGCGGACGCCGTCCACCGGCAGCTCCACACCGTGCTCAACCCGGCCGCGCGCCCCGGCAGCGACACCGACGTCCGGGTCGCCGGCGCCTCGGTGGAGACCACCAGCGGGCAGATCGTCGCGGTCTACGGCGGCCCGGACTACACGACCCAGCCGTACGACGACGCCCTGCGTCAGGACAATCCGATCGGCTCCACCTTCAAGCCGATCGAACTCGCGGCCGGCCTGAAGGGCGGTCACCACACCCAGGACGGCAGGGCCATCACGACCGAGACGGTCTACGACGGCGACAGCGAACGCGACGTGGTCGGCGGCCCGACACCCTACGCCCCGGCCAACGAGGGCGACGTGGACTACGGCCCGATCACGCTGCGCCAGGCGATGGTGAAGTCGGTCAACGCGGTCTACGCGCAGGAGGGCGTGGACGCCGACCTGGCCGACGTCCGGCGCACCGCGATCGCGCTCGGCATCCCGGAGAACGTCCAGGCGATGCGCGCCGACGACACCTCGATGACGCTGGGCACCGCCACCCCGAGCGCGCTCGACCTGGCCGCGGTGTACGCGGCGCTGGGCAACCACGGGCAGGCGATCACCCCGTGGGCGGTCAGCGCGATCGACCGGGTCGGCCGGCGTGACGGGCTGCCCCGGCTGCCCGGCCACCCGGCCCGCGCCGCGCTCGACCGGGGCACCGCGGACGCCGTCACCGGCGTGCTGCAGGACGTGCTCGGCCCGGCCGGCACCGGCGCGACGGCCGCCGCGCTGGGCCGACCGGCGGCGGGCAAGACCGGCACCACGGACCAGAACCTGTCCGCCTGGTTCGCCGGCTACACACCCCAACTCGCCACCGCGGTGGGCCTGTTCCGCGAGAATCCGGTGACCCACGGCAAGCTGTCGCTGAACGGCACCGGCGGGCTCGCCCGGGTCAACGGCGGGGCGTTCCCGACCGCGATCTGGACCGCGTACATGAGCGCGGCGCTGGCGAGGACACCCGTGGCGGCCTTCGACCTCCGGCCGAGCGCGGGCAACCAACGGCCCGCCTCGTCCCCCACACCGCACCCCGCCGCGCCCCCGCGGCCGAGCGCCAAGCAGCCGGCCGTCCCCGGCAAGCCGGCGCACCCCGGGACCGGCGGGCCGGCCCGGCCGCCGCGCCCGGCCGCCCCGGCGTCGCCGACGCGGCCCGCGCCCGCGCAGCCCTGAGCCCGGGACGGGCGTACCGTCCCGGGCTCGCGGCCCGCCGGGGCTCGGCTCTCCTGCCTCAGTCGCCGCTTCCCCCACCGGATCCCGGCTCGCCGACCACTTCCTCGCCGACTACTTCTTCGCGTTCAGCGCGTTCAGCGCCTCCTTGAGCTCGTCGGCCGCGTGCTGCAGGTTCGCCCTGGTCTTGTCGTCGAGCATCATGCGGTGCTCCGAGCCCTTCGCCGGCCCGTTCTGCAGGGCGGGCAGGGACGGGGTCGTGACCGGCAGGCCGAGGCCGCTCAGCAGGTTGGTGATGGTCGACAGCAGGGCGGAGATCAGCGCGGTCAGCGCGCCCGTGTTGGGGAGCGTCGGCAGCGCCGTGGGGAGCGCGGTGGGGAGCCCCGTCGGCAGCCCCGTCGGCAGCCCCGTGGGCAGCGAGGGCAGCGTCGGGAGGGTGATGCCGGGGATGGTCGGGAGGGTCAGCCCGGGCGCGAGCACCCGTCCGCCCGGCTGAACGGGGTGCGCGCCGGGCACCGAGGCCGGGGCGACCGCGGCGGTGGCCGCCGTCGCCGACCGGACCAGCCCGGGGGTGTCGGAACTCGCGGCCTGGGCGGCGACCGCCACCGTGACCGCGCTCAGACTGAGTGCCGCGGTCAGCGCCGCGGCCTTCCATATGGCACGCATGGGAATTGGGTCTCCTCGCGGGTGGGGAGTGGGGGAACAGGCGTACGCCTTGCTCCACACGTTGGGCCAGCCCACCCGGCCCGGCCACCTCGCTTACGCCGAACGTGCGGCACCCGAGTGCCCCGCGCGGCGGCTCGTCCCGGCTCCGAACCGCCGTCCGACCCGCCCCGGTCACCTCGACCGACCTCGCGGGCGTCGACGCCGACCACGACATCCGCCCCGGTACCGGCGACGGGCGGGGCCACCTCGCCGGCGGTAGCCTGGGATGGCACGCCGGCGGCGACTGGAAGGGCTTCCACGCCATGGCGGCGGGCGACTTCCTCGGCACCGGCAAGGCCGACCTCGCGGGCATCGACGCCGAGCACGACATGCGCCTCCACGCCGGCCACGGCACCGGCCACCTCTCCGGCGGCTCGCCGACGTGGCCCACCGGCGGCGACCGGGCCGGTTCCCGAACCGACCGGCGCGTACCGTCCGTCCGTCCCCGTTCCCCGCTCATCAGGAGAGCCCCGTGCCCCGCCGCTCCGCGCGCCGCCGTGCCCTGTTCCGCGGTTCGGCGGGGCTGCTCGCCTCGCTGGCCGTCCCCTTCTGCACGGCCGGTCCGGCCCTCGCGGCCCAGCCGGCCACCGGCGCCGCCACCGTGCGACTCACCCAGGCCCCCGCCGCGCACCAGCTGTACCCGCGCGACCCGGCCACCAACAGCGCGACCGTGCGGATATCCGGTCAGGTGGAACAGGGTGACGCCACCGCGGTGCGGCTGGACGTCGCCCGGGACGGGCAGCAGCTCTCCAGCACCACCGTCCCGGTCGACGGCAGCGGCAGGACCTTCTCGTTCTCACCCGAGATCCAGGCCGGTCCGCACGGTTACTCGTTCTCGCTGTACTCGGTCGGATCGGCCACCACGCTCCAGGACTCGTGGCCGGACGTCGTCGCCGGCGACGTCTACCTGGTCAACGGCCAGTCCAACTCGACCGCCCGGCAGCGCTACGACATGACTGTGGCCAACAGCAGTGCCGGCGACCAGTCGCCCTGGGTGCGGACCTTCGGCTCGTCCACCGGCGACCCGACCGCCTCGACCCGGGACGACACCTGGCAGGAGGCCCAGGGCGACGGCTACCAGGCCTCCGGCGTGGTGGGCCAGTACGCGGTCCGGCTGGGCGAGCGGATCGTCACCACCTACGGCGTCCCGGTCGCCATCCTGACCGGCGGCCAGGAGGCCATGCCGATCTCGTTCTTCCAGCCCACCTCGGGCGACCACGCTGACGCGAACTCCAACTACGGCCGTCTGCTGGACCGGACCGCCCGGGCCGGCGTACGGAACCAGGTCCGCGGCATCCTCTGGTACCAGGGCGAATCCGACAACGACAACGTCGCCGCGCAGACCTCGGGCTTCGACTCCCTGGTGAGCGCGTGGAAGTCCGACTACCCCGGCCTCCAGCACATCTACCCGCACCAGATCCGCAACGGCTGCCAGCTGCCCTCCGGCGCCGAGCAGCCCTCCTACCAGGAGCGGGACGCCCAGCGCGAGTTCGGCGACATCCCCGGCGTAACCGTGCTCTCCACCACCGGTGTTGGCAACCAGGGGCCGGACAACTGTCACTACTACTACCACGGTGGTTACCAGACCCTGGCCGACCACGACTTCGCGACGGTCGCGCACGACTTCTACGGCGGCAGCTCGGTCGCCAGCACCCCGCCGAACCCGCTGAAGGCCTGGTTCTCCAACGCGGACCACAGCCAGATCACCATCGCGCTGCGCAACACCACCGACCACCTGAACATGCCGTGCGGCCCGACCGCTGACTTCATCGTCAACGGCAGCTCCGCCACGGTCACTTCGGTCGCGGCCGCACCCGGCGAGATCGCCCTGCGGCTCAGCGGGCCGGCCACCGGCGCCACCGGCATCAGCTACGTCGGACACGACGGCGCGGGCCCGTGGATCACCAACGACAACGGCACCGGCCTGCTGGCCTTCTACGACCTGCCGTTCGCGGCGGACCACCTCGACGCCTTCCCGGCCGCCGCCCCGAACTGCCTGCCGGAGCCCGGGAGCACCGCACGCACGGTGGCCGGCGACCTCGACGGCGACGGCATCCTCGACACCGGCACCAGCCCCCCGAGGTGACCCGCCGGCGGCGACCGGATCACCCACTGATCCGCTGCCCCCGGACCGACCGTCGGTACCCCCGGCGGCCGGCCCGCGGTCGCGGCCCACCAGGATGGCGGCATGCCCTCACGCCTCACCCGGCTCCTCCACGTCTTACCGGCCACGGTCCGGTGGTCGCTCCTGCCGGCCGCGCTGCTCGCCTGCCTCGCGCTCGTCACCTGGTCCGGGGCGACCTGGGAGCCGCCGGTCACCCCGCCCGAGCCGCGGGGTCAGGTCGCGGACCACTGCCGGGCGCTGGCCGCGGCACTGCCCGCGACCGTCCAGGGCCACCGCCGCACCAGCCCCACCGCCTCGCCGTACGTGGCGGTCTGGAGCAGCTCCCCCCGTACGGTCCTGCGCTGCGGAGTCCCCCGCCCGAAGTCCCTCGGGGTCTGGGCGAACCGGATCGCCCCCGGACCGTACGTCTCCGGCGTCCAGTGGTACATCGAGAAGGACGGCCACGGCGGCTACCGCCTCACCGTCACCCAGCGCAGTGCCTACGTCGAACTGAGCGTCCCGGCCGGTGCCTACCCCAACTACTCCGACCCCCTCGTCGACCTCTCCCCGCCCATCGCGGCGACTCTCGAGACTTACGGTCACCTCGGCCCCACCGACGACTCCTGACGCCCGTCCGGAACGCGGGCACCTGGAGCACCGCCGGCCGACGTGGCCGGAACCGTCCGTGACGCCCACCGGCCACCTCGGCCGTCGGGCGTCACGGCGCCCGGCCGCCTCACCCCGATGTGCCCACGTAGGCCGCGAGGTGCTCGCCGGTGACGGTGGAGCGGGCGGCGACGAGGTCGGCGGGCGCGCCCTCGAAGACGATCCGGCCACCGTCGTGGCCGGCGCCGGGGCCGAGGTCGACGATCCAGTCGGCGTGTGCCATGACCGCCTGGTGGTGCTCGATGACGACGACCGACTTGCCGGAGTCGACGAGCCGGTCGAGCAGGCCGAGCAGTTGCTCGACGTCGGCGAGGTGGAGGCCGGTGGTCGGCTCGTCCAGGACGTAGACGCCGCCCTCCTCGGCCATGTGGGTGGCCAGCTTGAGCCGCTGCCGCTCGCCGCCGGACAGCGTGGTGAGCGGCTGGCCCAGGGTGAGGTAGCCGAGCCCGACGTCGGCGAGCCGGCCGAGGATGCGGTGCGCGGCCGGCGTGCGCGCCTCGCCGGCGCCGAAGAACTCCTCGGCCTCGGTCACCGACATCGCGAGCACCTCGCTGATGTCGCGGCCGCCGAGGTGGTGGTGCAGGACCGACGCCTCGAACCGCTTGCCCTCGCACTCCTCGCAGGGGGTCGCGACGCCGGCCATCATCGCCAGGTCGGTGTAGATGACGCCGGCGCCGTTGCAGGTGGGGCAGGCGCCCTCGGAGTTGGCGCTGAACAGCGCCGGCTTCACGCCGTTGGCCTTCGCGAACGCCTTGCGGATCGGGTCGAGCAGTCCGGTGTACGTCGCCGGGTTGCTCCGTCGCGAGCCGCGGATCGCGCCCTGGTCGATCGACACCACGCCCGTACCGGCCGCCGCCGAACCGTTGACCAGCGAGCCGTGCACGAGCGAGCTCTTGCCGGAGCCGGCGACACCGGTGACGACGACCAGCACCCCGAGCGGGATGTCGACGTCGACGTCGCGCAGGTTGTGCGTCGTCGCACCGCGGATCGGAAGCGTGCCGGTGGGCTCGCGCACCGTCTCCTTGAGGGCGGCCCGGTCGTCGAAATGGCGACCGGTGGTGGTGCCGCTGGCCCGCAGCCCCTGGACCGTGCCCTCGAAGCAGACCGTCCCGCCTGCGGCACCGGCACCGGGGCCGAGGTCGACGACGTGGTCGGCGATCGCGATCACCTCCGGCTTGTGCTCCACCACGAGCACCGTGTTGCCCTTGTCCCGCAGTCGCAGCAGCAGGTCGTTCATCCGCTGGATGTCATGGGGGTGCAGGCCCGTGGTGGGCTCGTCGAAGACGTAGGTGGTGTCGGTGAGCGAGGAGCCGAGGTGGCGGATCATCTTGACGCGCTGCGCCTCGCCGCCCGACAGCGTGCCCGCCGGCCGGTCGAGCGAGAGGTAGCCGAGGCCGATCTCCACGAACGAGTCGAGGGTCTGCCGCAGTGACGCGAGCAGCGGCGCCACCGAAGGTTCGTCGAGGCCGCGGACCCATGCGGCCAGGTCGCTGATCTGCATCGCGCAGGCGTCGGCGATGCTGATCCCGCCGATCCGCGAGGACCGGGCCGCCTCGCTGAGCCGGGTGCCACCGCATTCGGGGCAGGCGGTGAAGGTGACCGCCCGGTCCACGAACTCCCGGACGTGCGGCTGCATCCCCTCCCGGTCCTTGGCGAGGAACGACTTCTGGATCCGCGGGATCAACCCCTCGTAGGTCATGTTGATGCCCGCGATCTTCATCCTGGTCGGCTCGCGGTGCAAGAAGTCGTGCAGCTCCTTCTTGGTGTACCCGCGGATCGGCTTGTCCGGGTCGTAGAAGCCCGAGGCGCTGTAGAGCCGGTAGTTCCAGCCGCCGGGCTTGTAGCCCGGGATGGTGAGCGCGCCCTCGGCCAGCGACTTGGAGTCGTCGAAGAGCTGGGTGAGGTCGATGTCGGAGACCGCGCCCCGGCCTTCGCAGCGCGGGCACATGCCGCCGGTGCGGGTGAAGGTCACCTTCTCGGTCTTGGCGGCGCCGCGTTCGACCGTGATCGCCCCGCTCGCCCGGATCGACGCGACGTTGAAGGAGAACGCGTTGGGCGAGCCGATGTGCGGCTTGCCCAGTCGGCTGAAGAGGATGCGCAGCATCGCGTTGGCGTCGGTGGCGGTGCCGACGGTGGAGCGGGGATCGCCGCCCATCCGCTGCTGGTCGACGATGATCGCGGTGGTCAGCCCGTCGAGCACGTCGACCTCGGGCCGCGCCAGCGTCGGCATGAAGCCCTGCACGAAGGCGCTGTAGGTCTCGTTGATCAGCCGCTGCGACTCCGCGGCGATCGTGTCGAACACCAGAGAGCTCTTGCCCGAGCCGGAGACGCCGGTGAACACCGTCAGCCGGCGCTTCGGGATCTCGATGCTGACGTCCTTGAGGTTGTTCTCGCGCGCGCCGTGCACGCGGATCAGATCGTGGCTGTCGGCAACGTGCGGCGCGGGCGACCGCGTGTCCGCCTTCTTGGCCTTGCTCATCGTGTCTCCATCTGTTGGGCGGGGACCGCCTCCGCGGTCCCCGCCGGGGTCGCCCGGCGCGGTCCGACCAGCTGCGAGCAGTGCGTCTGGGTCTCCATTGTCGGCACGGTCCACGGCAACGGTCCGCCGTCCACCTGATCGGCGGTGCCGGCCGGGGTGTGGCCCAGCCCCAGCCGGACGGCCCGGACGCCGGCCGGGTCGCACGCACCGCGCTGTCCACCACGGTCACGCCAGCCGCGGCGCGGTGACCGCGCTTCTCCGTGCCTGATCGGTCTGGTCGCCGGTTTCGCCACGTACGACGCATCCCCGCCGTCACGCGCGCCACGTCATCAGGTACCGCCCGGTACGTCGACGCCGACCTCGTTCTGGCGATTGGCCTCCGCAAGATCTTTAGGCGAGGACGGGAACAATCCCGTGTGTGCATGGCACGCCGAACGGCGCAAGCGAAAGGCCGCAGGCAACCCTCTGGACGACTACGACCCCGAGGTGTCCGCGCGGGTCACCGGCCGAGGCGTTCCGAAGGACTGGCCCTTCTGCAAGTGCGGCAGGGCCACGTGCCCCGACGCCGATCACATGACCGCCGAGGCGATCACCCGCCTGTTGGTCAACGCCCGAGCTTTGAGAGGCGAGCAGGATGCCGCGTGACACCCCCACCCGGACGGACGACTGCCCTGTCTGTGTCGAACTGGACGATCAGGCAACACGGGCCCGGGAGCAGTTCGACTACTCGACGCTCACGGACACCCGGGTACTGCGGTACAACCACCGCGTAGCGGAACCCTGTAAGCGGGTCGGAACGTGATCGCCGAGCCGGCCGCGCCGGACCGCGACCAGCACGACCGGGGCGAACGTGAAGCACCCCCGTTGCAGCCTGCCGAGTCGGGAACCACGGCGCGGCTGCGGGAGGCGGTCCGGCAACTCAACCAGGAGAGCCAGCGCTGGCGCCCGTAGCCCCCGCCCCGGTCGTCCCGGCCCTTGGACAGGTCGAGCGGTCGGGGCGGGTCCGGCAAGTGCACGACGGTCCAGGGAACCCTGTGGTCGAGACGACGATCCTCAGGGCCGGCCGGGGTTCGAACGCTTCGGGCTCACGGTCACCCCGGCTGGGCGGACGGTCTGGCTGGACCACCCGGACATCCCGGCTCGTGCGCGGGTTCTACCGGGCCGGTGATCCGCAGACGCCCAGGCCCAGGGAGGCCCTGGTGGCACGCATGGCGGCTCGGGCCCGGGCGGCGCCGCGCGGGGTGGCCGCCGCGCCGCCGCCGACCGCGACCGTGCGGCCGCCGAGACCGGCGCACGGGCGGCAGATGCCCGGTTGGGGCACGGGGTCGTGACACTCGGGGCACTCGGGGGGCCGGGCCGCGGCGGGGGCAGGGGCCGGCACGTGGACGGGTGGCATCTTGCGCTCCAGGCGGTCGCGGAGCATGCCGACCGGGGAGTACACGACCGCCGGCAGGCCGGACAGCAGGGCCTGAGCCAACTCGCCTGTGGTGCGTCCGCGTTCGAGCCACTGCGCGACCAGGGGCGCCAACTCCAGTGCCTCGGCCGCGCCGAGGCGCAGGCGCGGCTCGGGCCTGAGCACCCGGTACAGCGTCAGCGCGGCGGGCGAGTTGGTCAACTGCTCGGCGGGGAGGGTGGGTTCTTTCACCGGTTTCTTTACCGGAGGGAGGACGGCCGGGCGGGCCTTCGCCCCGCCGGGGTCCGGAGGGTCGGCACTCGGCGCTGCCAGCTGCGGGGTGTCGAAGACGTGGGACTCGGAGCGGAAAGTGCCGTCCGGCAGCCGCAGCCTGTCGACCCGGTAGTAACCCGCGTCGGTGAGTTCCTTGAGGGCCCGGCGGATCGCGCCGCGACCCTGCGGGCTGGTGTCGGCCATCGCCTTGCCGTCCTCGCGCCAGCCGTCCGGGCGGGAGAGGAGGTCGGCCAGCAGGCCGCGGGCAGTGTAGCTGAGCCGACGGTCCTGGAGCAGGCCGTTCGGTAGGACGGTGAAATGCTGCGCCTGGGCGCTACGATGGACACGCATTGGGAGTTCGGTCTCCTAGTGCCTGGCCCCGGGGTGTTGCTGCACCGCCGGGGTCATCAGCGTTCTGCTGGATAGACGCACGGAACGTAGCACGCGGACTGCGCGAAGCCCCCGGGATCGGGCGAGCGGTCGCCTCATGTATGACTTCTGATCAAGTTGGCTTGCCCAGCGGCGACTTGTGCGGGAATCACGGTCCGAAAAGGACGGAATCACGATGCGGGGCCTGCTCGACGGCAAGGTCCGGCGGGGCGGTACCCGTCTCTCCGTTCGCGCTGTGGCCCGTGCAAGGCGAGGCCCCCTCCCGGTCATCCAGGAGGGGGCCTCGCGCCGCCGGGGAGGTCAGAGGTAGAGCCCGGTCGAGCCCTCCGAGTCCTTCAGCCGTTCGGCCGCCACCGCGTGCAGGTCGCGCTCGCGCAGCAGGATGTACGTCGCGCCGCGGACCTCGACCTCCAGCTTGTCCTCCGGGTCGTACAGCACCCGGTCGCCGGGCTCCACCGACCGGACGCTCTGCCCGACCGCGACGGCCTCCGCCCAGGTGCACCTCTTCGACAGCTCGGCGGTGGCCGGGATCAGGATGCCGCCGGTCGAGCGGCGCTCGCCCTCGCCGGCCTCGGTCCTGACCAGGACCCGGTCGTGCAGCATCCGGATCGGCAGCTTCTCGCCCAGCCGGTCATGGCGGGTCGGCTCGTGCCGGTCCCGCGGTTCGTTCTGCTCGTCGTTCACACTCACGCCCCGACCGTACCTGGCGCGACCGCCCGGTGGGGCGCCGGCCCGGAAGACGGGCCGGCGCCGTCGGTACCGTCAGCGCTTCCGCTTGCGGGCCGAGGCGACCAGCAGCACCACGCCCACGCCGACCAGCGCGACCGGCACGATCCGCTCCTTGCGCGGCGCGCCCTTCTCGTCGACGAACTCCGCCTTGATCCGCTCCAGCCCCCGGCTGGCGTCGGCGTACGCCCGGCCGAGCTTCTGCTCCACCGAGGCCAGCGTCCGCGCCCGGACCTGCGCGGCCACCGTGGTCGGGTGCACCCGCATGGCCAGCTCGTCCAGGGTCTCCGCCAGCTGGGCGCGGGTGCGGGTGATGTCCGCCTCGATCTCGGCGGTGGTCCGCACCGCACCGTCCTTCGTCCTACCCTCGCCCACCCGGGCCACCTCACTCGCCTCTCGTCACGGTCTGCTTCCGGATCAGTCTGTCAGCTCCGGTGCCGAGCCGCGCAGTCCCACCCACCATCAGAGGTAGGTTTGCGGTGGCACGGCCACCAGATCCAGCACGAGGAGAGAGTCACCGTGAGCGAGCGCCTCCAGCCCGGGGACACCGCCCCCGCCTTCACCCTGCCCGACGCCGACGGCAAGCAGGTGTCCCTCGCCGACCACCTCGGCCGCAAGGTGATCGTCTACTTCTACCCGGCCGCCCTCACCCCCGGCTGCACCACCCAGGCCTGCGACTTCACCGACAACCTGGCGGTCTTCGCCGGCGCCGGCTACGACGTCATCGGCATCTCGCCGGACAAGCCCGCCAAGCTCGGCAAGTTCCGCGAGACCGAGAACCTCGAGGTGACCCTGCTGGCCGACGAGGACAAGCAGGTCCTGGCGGCGTACGGCGCGTACGGCGAGAAGAGCCTGTACGGCAAGACCGTGGTCGGCGTGATCCGCTCGACCGTGATCGTCGACGAGGAGGGCAAGGTCGAGCGCGCCCTCTACAACGTGAAGGCCACCGGGCACGTCGCCAAGCTGCTGCGCGACCTCAAGGTCGAGACGGCCTGACCGAGGACGCCGCGCGGCCCCGGCGCTCGCCGGAGCCGCGCCGCGCTCACCCCGGCAGCCCGACCGCGCGCTCCCCGCTGCGGCGCTGCTGGATCACCACCGCCACCACCAGCAGCGCGCCCTGCGCGACGTTCTGCCAGAACGCGTTGATCCCCTCCACCGTCAGCCCGTTCTCCAGCGCGCCCAGCAGCGCCACCGCGAGCAACGTGCCGCCGACCCCGCCCTTGCCGCCCTTGAGCGCGCAGCCGCCGAGCGCCGCCGCCGTGATCGACTGCAGCTCCAGCCCCTCGCTGCCCGAGGTCGGCTGCCCCGAGCCGGTCCGCGCGGTCAGCAGGATCCCGGCCACCGCCGCGACCACGCCCAGCAGGCTGTACACCGCGATCAGGTACTTGTTGATGGCGATGCCGGCCAGCCGGGCGGCCGTGTCGTTTCCGCCGATCGCGTAGAGGTTGCGGCCGATGTCCGTGTACTTCAGCATCACGTGCACCGCCAGCGCGACCACGATCAGTATCCACACCATCACCGGCAGCGCGGCGATCTTCCCCCGGCTGAGGAAGACGAAGACGCTGTTGTTCAGCACGTATCCCTGAGCCGCGCCGTTCGAGAGCAGCTGGGCCACGCCCTTGTACGCGGCGAGGCCGGCCAGCGTGGCGATCGTCGCGTTCACCCGCCCGTAGACGATGATCACACCGTTCAGCACCCCGACCGCAGCGCCCATCACGAGCGCCACCGCGATGCCCAGCACGGCGCTGGAGCCGGTCGAGGTGAAGACCATCGCGCTGACCACCGAGTACAGGCCGGCCTGCGAGCCCACCGAGATGTCCAGGCCGCCGCAGATGATCACGACGGTCTGCACCACGGCCAGCACCCCGCTGATCGTCACCGCCTCGGCGATCACCTGGATGTTGGTCCAGCTCAGGTAGTTGCCGTTCAGCGAGCCGAAGAGCGCCAGCATCACCGCCAACGCGCCGATCAGACTGAGGTTCTGCCCGCCGACGGCGGCGAGCAGGCCGCCGGCCCGCCCGCCGCGACGCACCGGCACGGCCTTCTCGGACACGGTCGTGGTACTCATGCCGTCCTTCCTTCGTCACGCGACCCGGTCGGCACGCCCGACACCAGGTCGTCGGCCATCGCGAGCGCGAGGATCCGCTCCTCGGTCGCCTCGGCTCGGCTCAACTCGCCGGTGATCCGGCCGTTCTGCATCACCACCACCCGGTCCGACAGCCCCAGCACCTCGGGCAGTTCGGAGGAGATCACCAGCAGGGCGACGCCCTCCTTGGCCAGGTCGGCGATGATCTGGTAGATCTCCGCCTTGGCCCCGACGTCGATCCCACGGGTCGGCTCGTCCAGGATCAGCACCTTCGGCCGGCGGGCCAACCAGCGTGCCAGTACCACCTTCTGCTGGTTCCCGCCGGACAGCTTGCGCACCTCGTGCTCGATCGACGGCGTCCGCACCCGCAGCCGGTCCGCGTACTCCTGCGCCAACTCCCGTTCCGCCGACCGCCGGACGAACCGTCGGCGGCGCAGCCGGTCCAGCACCACCAGTGAGGTGTTCTCGCGGATCGAGCGGTGCAGGAAGAGCGCCTGCGCCTTGCGCTCCTCGGGCGCCAGGCCGAGCCCCGCCCGGATCGCCGCCCCGGGCCCACCATGACCCAACTTCTGTCCATCCAGGAGGACTTCGCCACTGCGGATCGGACGGTCGCCGGCCAGCGCGAGCGCCAGCTCGGACCGGCCCGCCCCGATCAGCCCGGCCAGGCCCACCACCTCGCCGGCCCGGATCCGCAGGCTCACCCCGGTCACGTCGTCCGTGCTCACGTCCCGCACGTCCAACACCACCCGGTCGGTGGCGACCTGTTGGCGGACGAACATCGCCGACAGGTCGCGGCCCACCATCAGCCGGACCAGATCCGCCTCGTCCGCCTCCGCCGCGGCCAGCACCCCGGCCACCGATCCGTCCCGCAACACCGCTATCCGGTCGGCGAGTTGGAAGATCTCCTGCATCCGGTGCGAGACGTAGACCACCGCCACGCCGTCCGCGCGCAGCCGGCGGATCAGCGCGAAGAGCGCCGCCACCTCCTGCTCGGAGAGCGAGGAGGTCGGCTCGTCGAACGCGATCACCCTCGCCTCACCGGTCAACGCCCGCATGATCTCAACCAGTTGGCGTTGGGCCGGGGTCAACTGGGAGCCCAGCAGGTCCGGGTCGAGTACCCGGTCGAAGCCGAGCCGGTCCAGGTCGGCGGCGATCCGGCGGCGCAGCTCGGCCCGGTCCAGCCGGCGGCCCGAACGGTGGGGCAGCGCACCGGCGTAGACGTTCTCGGCGACCGAGACGTGCGGGATGATCTCCGGCTCCTGCGGGATGATCCGGATGCCGGCCGCCCGCGCGTGGGCGGGAGTCGGCAGTGCCAGCTCGACGCCGTCGAGCAACACCGCTCCCTCGCTCGGCTGGTGATCTCCCGTCAGGATCTTCAGCAGCGTGGACTTGCCCGCGCCGTTCTCCCCCATCAACGCCGTGACCTGGCCGGCCGGGAACTCCAGGCTCACCCCGTCCAGCGCCCGGACCGCGCCGAACCGCTTGCCGAGGCCGCGCACGGCGGCACCCGCGTTCACCTCTGTCGCCGTCATCCCGGCCTCAGCTGCACTGCAGGCCGGACGCCTGCCAGTCGGACGGATCCACCATCGCGGTGGGCGCGTCCAACTCCTGCGGGAACGGCTTGCCGTTCCTCAGCCGGTCCACCATGGTCTGCACGGCCAGCGCGCCCACGTCGCTGCCGTTGATGAAGAGCGCCGCCTTCATCCCGGACGGCTTGCCGCTCCCCCAGTCCTTGCAGGCCAGGTAGGCGCCGAGACCGATGCCGATCACGTTGTCGGGGGTCACCCCGGCGTTCTGCAGCGCGGTGATGCCGCCCTGCACGTTCTCGTCGTTGCAGCCCCAGACCACCCAGTGCTTGACGCCCGGGTTCGCGGTGATGGTCGCGGCGACCTTGTCCTGGGCGCCGGTCGGGGTGTTGTCGGTGGCCACGTCGATGTTCTGCACGCCGGCGCCGCCCCCGGCGGCGAACGCGGCCTTGGCGGCGTTCACCCGGTCGCCGCAGACCGTCACGTCCTGCTGCCAGGCGGAGATGGTCCGGGTGTCGGCAGCCGCCCAGCCGGCGTCCTTGTACTCCTCGGCCGCCCGCTGGCCCACCTGGGTGCCCATCTGGGTCCCGCTGAACCCGATCCGCGGCACCAGCGCGGACGCCGGGCACTTCGACGGGTCGGGACCGGTCGCGCAGACCTGGTCGTCCGAGGTGAGCAGCGCGACCTTGGCGTCCTTGGCGGTCTGCACCACCTGCGGCCCGACGGACGGGTCCGGCACCACCACGATCAGCCCGTTGGTCTTCTGCGCGATGGCCGACTGCTCGGCGCTGACCGTCTGGTTGGCGTCCGTCCCGAGGTTGACCACGTTGAGGCTGACCCCCAGCTGGGCCGCCTTCGCCTTCGCCCCGGCCGCCTCGCCGACGAAGTACTCCTGGTCCCCCTGTTTCTGCAGGTAGGTGATCGATATCTTCCCGGTCACCTTGGCCACGTCGTCCGAGGCGGAGGCGCCGGTGCTCTCCTGCCCACTCGAACAGGCGGCCAGCCCCAACACGGCCAGCAGGCCGACAGCAGCGGCCGCCCGACGACGACGGTTGTGCGAGGTGCTCATAAGGCGGACGCTCCTTCAGCTCACAATCAATCAGAACCAAACATGATCGAACGCATCGTGGGATATGACACCCTCAGACTCCCCTCCCGTCAAGGGTTTCCGCACACATCCGCACAGGTCGCGACAGAACTGTTGTCCGATGTACACCGACAAGGCGGTCGCGGGAGTGGATCTGCCGAGCCGACAGGCCCCTGGTGGCCCACCGGAACTGTGGTGACGAAGCAACCGACGGGCCAGTAGCATGACGGGGTCGGTGGATGCGCGGTCTTGGCGGAATTGGCAGACGCCCTGGCTTTAGGTGCCAGTGAGGGAAACCTCGTGAGGGTTCGAGTCCCTCAGGCCGCACCAGCACAGCGAACGAAGGCTGCCCGGAGCGACACGCGCTCCGGGCAGCCTTCCTCGTTCTTCGGTTCGAGTGTCAGCCCAGCAGTTCGCTGACGATCGGGGCGAGCGCGCGGAAGGCCTGGCCGCGGTGGCTGATGGCGTTCTTCTCCGCGGCGGTCAGTTCGGCACAGGTGCGGCTCTCGCCGAGGGGCTGGAGGATCGGGTCGTAGCCGAAGCCGCCGTCGCCGGCCGGGGCGGTGCGGAGCTCGCCGAGCAGGCGGCCCTCGACGACGCGCTCGGTGCCGTCGGGGAGGGCGAGGGCGGCCGCGCAGGCGAAGTGGGCGGCGCGGTGCGGGGGCGCGATGTCGGAGAGCTGGGCGAGCAGCAGCTCCAGGTTGGCGCGGTCGTCACCGTGCTTGCCTGCCCAGCGGGCGGAGAAGACGCCGGGGGCGCCGCCCAGCACGTCGACGCAGAGGCCGGAGTCGTCGGCGACCGCCGGCAGGCCGGTGGCGCGGGCCAGCGCGTGCGCCTTGAGCAGGGCGTTCTCGGCGAAGGTGACACCGGTCTCGGGCACGTCGGGGATCTCGGGATAGGCGTCGGCACCGACGAGTTCGAAGTCGAGGCCGGCCGCGCCGAGGATGGCGTGCAGCTCGGCGACCTTGTGCTGGTTGCGGGTGGCGAGGACGAGGCGTCGGGGGGTGCTCATGGTTCCCCAGTATCCCAAGTCGGCGGCGCCCCGGGTCAGCCGGCGCAGACCTTGGTCAGGTTGCCGGCGGCGGAGCTGAGCGGGCCCAGGTCGGGCGCCTTGTTCTGGTCGATCGCCTGCTGCACCAGGTCGGCCTGCTTCTGCAGGTCGTCGACGGCGTTGGTGACGTCGGAGCTGCTGGCGTTCCTGTTGAGCTTGTCGATGTCGTTCCTGAGGTTCTGCATCGCCTTGCCGGCCGCCGCCGGGTCCTGGTCGGCCTTGTTGTAGGCGCTGCCGAGCTGACCGATGTCGCCGCCGATCCGCACCGCGGTGCTGCCACAGTCGATGGCCTTCTGGGTGGCGGAGCAACTGACGGCGCTGAGCGGGAGAACGACGAGCAGCGCGGCCACGGCGAGGGTGGCGGGACGGGTGACGCTGGCCGGCATCGGGTCCTCCGGGGAAGGCGGCGGAACGGTCCGTCAGGGACGACACCCGCGCGACGGCCGGCGGTTCCCGTACGGGCCTGTTCCCGGCCAACCTACGGGACGGTTCGCGGACCTGTACAGTCCGGACGGCGGCGCGCAACTGACCGCGCGCCGGTTGCGGCGGCACCCGTGCGCCGCCGCGAACCACGTGCGGGATCAGCCCTCCAGGGCCTTGCACTGGATCTCGTCGAGCTCGGCGCAGCCGAGGGTGCCGAGGTCGAGCAGCTGGTCGAGCAGGGCACGGTCGAACGGCGCGCCCTCGGCGGTGCCCTGGACCTCGACGAAGCGGCCGTCGGAGGTGCAGACGATGTTCATGTCGGTCTCGGCCCGGACGTCCTCCTCGTACTGGAGGTCGAGCATCGGGACGCCGTCGATGATGCCGACGCTGACCGCGCTGACGCCGCCGGTGATCGGCTGGCCCTTGGCGCGCAGCAGCTTCTTCTCGCGGGCCCAGGACACCGCGTCGACCAGGGCGACGTAGGCGCCGGTGATCGCGGCGGTCCGGGTGCCGCCGTCGGCCTGCAGGACGTCGCAGTCGAGCACGATGGTGTTCTCGGCCAGCGCGCGGTGGTCGACCACGGCGCGCAGCGAGCGCCCGATCAGGCGGCTGATCTCGTGGGTGCGCCCGCCGATCTTGCCGCGGACCGACTCGCGGTCGCCGCGGGTGTTGGTGGCGCGCGGGAGCATGGCGTACTCGGCGGTGACCCAGCCCTCACCACTGCCCTTGCGCCAACGAGGGACGCCCTCGGTGACGCTGGCGGTGCAGAGGACCTTGGTGTCGCCGTAGGAGACGAGGACGGAGCCCTCGGCGTGCTTGCTCCAGCCGCGCTCGATGCTGATCGGGCGGAGCTGGTCGGGGGTGCGGCCGTCGATGCGTGACATAGCGCCTGAGCGTAGCCGTTCCGGCCGTACCGGACGTACCGCCCACCGGGATCGCCGGAGCCGGCGACGGGGGGGGGGGGGGCCCCCCCCCCCCCGGGGGGGGGGGGGGCGGGGGGGGGGGGGGCGGGGGGGGGGGGGGGGGGGGCCCCCCCCCCCCCAAAAGCGAAAAAGAGCGCCCCGCGGGG
>NZ_JBITZU010000012.1:44769-92798 GCF_044547075.1 Kitasatospora sp. NPDC052896 | reverse complement strand
GCCGCCCCCCGCCCCGGGCGTGGGGGGGGGGGGTGGGGGCCGTCGATGGGTGAAATCGCGCCGGCGCGGAGCCGGCCCGGCCGGCCCGGACGTCCCGCCCCCGGGGCCCGCGGGCGCCGGCGCCGGCGACGGCCCGCCACCGCCGCTGCGGTGACGGGCCGTCGCCGGTGTGGATCAGCCGGTGTGGGTCAGTTCACACCCACGGTCACATCATGTCCTCGATCTCGCCCGCGATCGGGTCGGCGTCGGTGCCGATGACGACCTGGATCGCGGTGCCCATCTTGACGACGCCGTGGGCGCCCGCGGCCTTCAGCGCGGCTTCGTCGATGAGGGAGGCGTCCCTGACCTCGGTCCGCAGGCGGGTGATGCAGCCCTCGACCTCTTCGATGTTGTCGATGCCGCCGAGGCCGGCGACGATCTTCTCAGCCTTGCTGGCCATGTCCTTCTCCCTCTGTCCCGGCGCACCGGCTGCTCTGCCGGAGGCCGTCCTGCCTCTGTGCCGTGTGGCGCGGTGCCGTGTGACGCGGTGCCGCGTGGCGGCGCGTGGGGGGGTGACACGGGCTCAGCCGCCCGGTCGTGCACCGGCGCGACCAGCATCGCCCGGTTCGCTCCGATCCGCCACGCTAGACCACGATTGGCGCAGTTCCACGCGCGGGCACCGGCTCCTCCTCCCAGGATGACGGTGAGTGGGATTCGGGTCCTCGTGCGCACGCGCGGCTGTCCACAGCCGGTCTACACCACTGGTCTACACCACCGCGACTGCACTCCCCAAACGCGCGGCCGGCCGCCGGTAGTTCCCCGACCGCCCCGAGAGGCAGCGGAGGCACGATGACGGGTTCGGCGGATGCCGCGCCTACGGCGCGGGGCCGTCCGGAGAAGCAGTGGTGGCAGGGCTTCTACGGCGGGCTGCAGAAGATGGGCCGCAGCCTCCAGCTGCCGGTCGCCGTGCTGCCCGCGGCCGGCATCCTCAACCGGCTCGGCCAGCCGGACGTCTTCGGGCCGGGCGGCCGGATCGCCGACTGGCCCGACGTCGCCAAGGTGCTGGCCGGGGCCGGCGGCGCGCTGCTGGACTCCTCGCTCGGGCTGCCGCTGCTGTTCTGCGTCGGGGTGGCGATCGGGATGGCCAGGAAGGCGGACGGCTCGACCGCGCTCGCCGCCGTGGCCGGCTTCCTGGTCTACTACAACGTCCTGCACCAGTTCCCGGTGCGGCCGGCCGGCACGTCCCCGAGCTACCAGAACCCCGGGGTGTTCGGCGGCATCGTGATCGGCCTGCTGGCCGCCCGCTGCTGGGTGCGGTTCCACCGGACCAAGCTGGTCGACTGGCTCGGCTTCTTCAACGGCCGCCGGCTGGTCCCGATGATCATGGCCTTCGTGGGCACCGTCTTCGCCGTGCTCTGCCTCTTCGTCTGGCCGCCGGTCGGGCGCGGGCTGACCGACTTCAGCCGGTGGCTGACCGACCTGGGCCCGACCGGCTCGGGAATCTTCGGCGTGACCAACCGGGGCCTGCTGGTGGTCGGCATGCACCAGTTCCTCAACACCTTCCTCTTCTTCCAGTACGGCAGCTACACCAAGCCGGACGGCACGGTGGTCAACGGTGACGTCAACCGGTTCCTGGCCGGCGACCCGACGGCCGGGCAGTTCACCTCCGGGTTCTTCCCGATCATGATGTTCGCGCTGCCGGCCGCCGCACTGGCCATGGCGCACTGCGCCGAGCCGGGCCGGCGCAAGGAGATCACGGGCCTGATGACCTCGGTCGCGCTGACCTCCTTCGTGACCGGGGTCACCGAGCCGGTCGAGTACTCCTTCCTCTACGTCGCGCCGGTGCTGTACGTGATCCACGCGCTGCTCACCGGCCTGTCCATGGCGGTCACCTGGGCGCTCGGCGTGCACGACGGCTTCAGCTTCTCGGCCGGCCTGATCGACTACCTGATCAACTGGAGCCTGGCCACCAAGCCCTGGCTGATCATTCCGATCGGGGCCGGTTTCGCGGCCGTCTACTACGCGCTCTTCCGGTTCCTGATCACCCGACTGGACCTGCTCACCCCGGGCCGCGAGCCGGAGGAGGTGCGGGAGGACGTCACCAAGGACTGACGGAGGAGGGGACTTAATACCCTGGTGTAGACCAATGGGCCGCGAAGATCATTAATCCACAGCAAGATTTCGATTTCATAGCACTTCCCACCCATGGGACCGCCAGGGGTTCCAACCCCCTCCCGGGCCGTGTTAGAAAACTGGTCTACACCACTAGTGGTGTAGACCAGTTCGCGCGTCGGCCCCGGAGCGCACCCCGCCCGACCCGCCCTGCCGTAAGGAACCACCCCATGAGTACGACTGCGCAGGCATCGGCGCCCGCCACGTCGCCGGGCCCGTCCCCGTTGAAGCAGCTCGGCCAGAACACCCTGCAGGGCCTGCAGAAGATGGGCCGCAGCCTCCAGCTGCCGATCGCCGTGCTGCCGGCCGCGGGCATCCTGCTCCGGCTCGGCCAGGACGACGTCTTCGGCAAGGACGGCCTCGGCTGGGACAAGGTTGCCTCGGTCTTCAGCATGGCCGGCGGATCGCTGCTGGACACCAGCTTCGGCCTGCCGCTGCTGTTCGCCATCGGCATCGCGATCGGCTTCGCGAAGAAGGCGGACGGCTCCACCGCGCTCGCCACCGTGGTCGGCTTCCTGGTCTACAGCAAGGTGCTGCAGGCCTTCCCGATCTCCCCGGCGCACGTGGCCGACGGCAAGGTGGTCGAGGCGACCTACCAGAACCCGGGCGTCCTCGGCGGCATCGTGATCGGCCTGCTCGGCGCGGTGCTCTGGCAGCGCTTCCACCGCACCAAGCTGGTCGACTGGCTCGGCTTCTTCAACGGCCGCCGGCTGGTCCCGATCATCATGGCCTTCGTCGGCACCGCGGTCGGCGTGCTCTTCGCCGAGTTCTGGGGCCCGGTCGGCAACGCCATCGGCCACCTCAACAACACCCTGATCGGCGCGGGTGCGCTCGGCGCCGGGGCGTTCGGGCTGGTCAACCGTGGCCTGCTGCCGATCGGCATGCACCAGTTCGTGAACTCCTACGCCTGGTTCCAGGCCGGTGACTACACCAAGCCGGACGGCACGGTCGTGCACGGCGACCTCACCCGCTACCTGGCCGGTGACCCGCACGCCGGCCAATTCATGTCGGGCTTCTTCCCGATCATGATGTTCGCGCTGCCCGCCGCCGCACTGGCCATCGCGCACTGCGCCAAGCCGGAGCGCCGCAAGGCCGTCACCGGCATGATGCTCTCGCTGGCGCTGACCTCCTTCGTGACCGGTGTCACCGAGCCGATCGAGTTCTCCTTCGTCTTCATCGCGCCGATCCTCTACGTCATCCACGTCGTGCTGACCGCGGTCTCGATGGCCGTGACCTGGGCGCTCGGCGTGCACCTCGGCTTCACCTTCTCGGCCGGCCTGATCGACCTGGTGCTCGGCTGGAGCCACGGCCACAACCAGTGGATGATCCTGCCGATCGGCGTGGTCTTCGCGGCGATCTACTACGTGCTCTTCCGCTTCGCGATCACCAAGTTCGACCTCAAGACCCCGGGTCGCGAGGACGACGACGAGATCGAGGACACCACCAAGGCCTGATCCAGGTCCGCACGGACGACGGGAGGCGCCGGCCCACGGGGGGTCGGCGCCTCCCGTCCGTTCGTCCGTGCCGCTGTTCGGCGCCGCTCAGACCTCGTAGACCGCGCCGGCCTTGGCCACCTCGACGGGACCGGCGTAGGCGGCCTCGGCGTCCCGCAGGTTGCGCTCCGGGTCGGTCCACGGCGGGATGTGGGTGAGCACCAGCCGCCGGACGCCCGCCGCCGCCGCGTGCTCGCCGGCCTCCCGGCCGTTCAGGTGGATGCCGCGGAAGGTCTCCTTGCCGTCCGTGAAGGCCGCCTCGCAGAGGAACAGGTCGGCGTCCCGAGCCAGCTCCACCAGCGCCGCGGACTCCCCGGTGTCGCCGGAGTAGACCAGTGAACGCCCCTCGTGCTCGATCCGGAAGGCGTACGCCTCGACCGGGTGGTTGACCAGCACGGTGGTGACCGAGAGCGGGCCGAGCCGGTAGCTGCCGGCGGTCAGCGTGCGGAAGTCGAAGACCTCGCCCATCCCCGGGTCCTCCGGCATGTCGTAGGCCCGGGCCAGCCGGCCGGGCGTGTCCGCCGGGCCGTACACCGGCAGCTGCTCGGGACGGCCGCCCTCGCGGTAGTTCCGGGCCACCCAGTAGGCACAGAGGTCGATGCAGTGGTCGGCGTGCAGGTGGCTGAGTGCGACCGCGTCCACCTCGTAGAGGCTGGTGTGGGCCTGCAGGGCGCCGAGCGCGCCGTTGCCGAGGTCCAGCACCAGGCGGTAGCCGTCGGCCTCGACCAGGTAGCTGGAGCAGGGCGATTCGGGGGACGGGAAGCTGCCCGAGCACCCCACCACAGTCAGTTTCATCCCGAGCCCCTCCGCCGGATCCCTGGGCGCGTGCGAGCCTCTCTCACCCGAGGGTCACACCCGCAAGTAGGCGCTGCGTTCGCGTGTCGAGAGTAAGGGCGGCGGGGCACTTTGCCCCCGTCCCCGTGCCGCGCTGTGGCTGGAATCACCAGAACGGGGCGGGAGGGCGGGGAAGAGCGCCGTGGGCGGGCGGAGAAGAGCGCCGTGGGAGGGCGGAGAAGAGCGCCGCGGGCGGGAGCAGGGCGGGAGAGCGCGCCCCGGCCCGCTCAACGGTGCCCCGGCCGCCGGCGGGCCCAGGCCTGGACGGTCTCCGCGTACCAGCGCGGGTGGCCCGCCTTGTCGACGAAGTCGGGCTCGGGCAGCAGGCCGTGCCGGCGGTAGTTGCGAACGGTGTCCACCTGGACGCCGATGTGGCGGGCGATCTCGGGGTAGGACCACACCTCGGCGTTGCGCGGGCTCATCTCGTGCCACCTCCGGGTCTCGGGCTCGCGAGGCACGCGGGCGGGGGCCGGACCAGGGCGGGGTTGACGGTCCGTCGGCCGGGTCCCGGTGCGCGATCAGCCTTTCCGGCGCGGCGCAGGCCGGCGGGCGCCCGACCGGGCCCGTCATGGTTCCGTGACAGACCGGCAACAGCAGACGGATTAAGTCTCAACTGTCACAGCCGGTACGGTCATCGCATGAAACACCTGGACCTCGTGTGGATCCTGGCGGCGGCCGTGGTGGCGGCGCTGGCCTGGCTGGCCGACCGGCTGCGGCGGCGGCCCGGGCGGCGGCCGGCCCCCGAGCGGCCCCGGCCGTCCGCGCCCCGACCGCGGGCGGCCGGCGGGGTCGCCGCGCGGGAGATCTGGTGGGCCGACGTCCCGTTCGAGGACGGCCCGGGCTCCAAGGACCGCCCGTGCCTGGTGCTGCGGGTGCACGGGCGGACGGCGACCGTCGTCAAGATCACCAGCAAGCACCACGCCGAGCGCCCGGGCGTGCTGGCGCTGCCACCGGGCGCGGTCGGCGACCGGCAGCAGCGGGCCAGCTGGCTGGAGACCGACGAGCTGCGCGAGGTCCCGCTCGGTGCCTTCCGGCGCCGGGTCGGGCCGCTGGACGAACGGACCTGGGCCCGCGCCCAACGCGCCCTGCGCTGACCGGCCCCAGGGCGCTGGCCCCCCGGGGACTCAGGCCCAGAGCTGGCCCTGCAGCGCCTCGACCGCGGCCTCGGTCGTCTCGGCGGTGTAGATCCCGGTGGACAGGTACTTCCAGCCGCCGTCGGCGACCACGAAGACGATGTCCGCCCGCTCCCCGGCCTGCGCCGCCCGGCGACCGACGCCGAGCGCGGCGTGCAGGATCGCGCCGGACGAGACGCCGGCGAAGATGCCCTCCTCGGCGAGGAGTTCGCGGGTGCGGCGGACCGCGTCGGCCGAGCCGACGCTGTACCGGGTGGTGAGCACCTCGGCGTCGTACAGCTCCGGCACGAAGCCCTCGTCGAGGTTGCGCAACCCGTAGACCAGGTCGTCGTAGCGCGGCTCGGCGGCGACGATCTGCACGCCCGGGACCTTCTCGCGCAGGAAACGGCCGACGCCCATCAGGGTGCCGGTGGTGCCCAGCCCGGCCACGAAGTGGGTGACCGTGGGCAGGTCGGCGAGGATCTCCGGGCCGGTGGTGGCGTAGTGCGCGCCCGCGTTGTCCGGGTTGCCGTACTGGTAGAGCATCACCCAGTCGGGGTGCTCGGCGGCCAGCTCCTTGGCCACCCGCACCGCGGTGTTGGAACCGCCCGCGGCCGGCGAGGCGATCACCTCGGCGCCCCACATCCGCAGCAGCTCGCGCCGCTCCTCGCTGGTGTTCTCCGGCATCACGCAGACCATCCGGTAGCCCTTGAGCTTGGCCGCCATGGCGAGCGAGATGCCGGTGTTGCCGCTGGTCGGCTCCAGGATGGTGCAGCCGGGGGTGAGCCGGCCGGCGGCCTCGGCCCGCTCGATCATGTGCAGCGCCGGCCGGTCCTTGATCGAGCCGGTCGGGTTGCGGTCCTCCAGCTTGGCCCAGAGGGTGACCAGCCCGTCCCCGTTGCCGGGAACGGCCGCGGAGAGCCTCGGCAACCGCACCAGGGGCGTGTTGCCGACGGCGGCGAGCGGGCTGTCGTAACGCATTACCGGGCGCCGCCGGCCACGGCCGGGAGGATGGTGACGCTGTCGCCGTCGGCCACCTCGGTGGCGACGCCGTCCAGGAAGCGGACGTCCTCGTCGTTCAGGTAGACGTTGACGAAGCGGCGCAGCTCGCCGGAGTCCAGCAGGCGCTCGGCGATGCCCGGGTGGCGGGCGTCGAGGTCGGCGAAGAGCTCCCGAAGGGTGGCGCCGTTGCCCTCGACGGCCTTGGCGCCGTCGGTGTACGTGCGGAGGATGGTCGGGATGCGGACCTCGATGGCCATGGCTGCGCTCCTGTGCAGATGTGGGTGGGGCCGCGGGGCGCGGCCGGGGCGGAGACTTCTGGGGCGTCGGTGCTGCCGCGCGCCGGCCGGGGCCGGCCTGGGCGGCTCAGGCTTCGGGACAGATCGCCGCGGCGTGCCGGCACAGGTCGATGTGCAGGCGCGCCACGAGGCGGATGCCCGGGGCCTGGGTGCTCACATCGACGGAACGCATGGGCTCATCGTATCGATTCCCGGCCCTGTTCCGTCATGTCCGTCTCGCTGACTGGATGGTTCCGTGTCGGGAAATGAGACGGCACCGGCTCGCCGCCAGCCGGCGGCGAGCCGCGCGGCTCAGGCGAGGGGGGCGCCGACGACCTCGACGTCTTCCTCTGTGATCACACCGTCCACGATGCGGAACGAACGGAACTCGAACGGGTCGCCCGGCCCGTTCCCCTCGGCCGTGGAGACCAGCACGTAGTGCGCGTTCGGTTCGGAGGCGTAGCTGACGTCGGTGCGCGAGGGGTAGGCCTCGGTCGCGGTGTGCGAGTGGTAGACGATCACCGGCTCCTCGTCCCGGTCGTCCATCTCGCGGTAGAGCTTCAGCAGGTCGGCCGAGTCGAACTCGTAGAAGGTGGGCGAGCGGGCCGCGTTGAGCATCGGAACGAACCGCTCGGGCCGCCCGCTGCCGGCCGGACCGGCGACCACGCCGCAGGCCTCGTCCGGGTGGTCGGCGCGGGCGTGGGCCACGATCGCGTCGTGCAGCTCTCGGGTGATGGTCAGCATGCGGCCAGGATAGTCAGGCCGGTGGACCGACCTTGACGTGCAGGTGGTCGTGCGGCCGGCCCTGCACCGCCTCCGGACGGATCCGCCGGAGCACCTGATAGCCGATCACCAGCAGCACCCCCCAGACCGGGAAGACGTAGAGCGAGATCCGGCTCTCCCGGTCGAAGCCGATCAGCACCAGCACCAGCACCAGGAACGCGAGCGCCGCCCAGCTGCTCCACCGCCCGGCCGGCGCCCGGAAGGTCGGCGGCGGCAGGTGGCCGCCCTGCCAGGAGGCCCGGTAGCGCAGCTGGCAGAGCAGGATGATCCCCCAGGTCCACAGGCCGCAGACGGTGGCGACCGCGGTGATGTAGTCGAAGGCCCGACCCGGGGCGATCGCGTTGAGCACCACGCCCAGGCCCATCAGCAGCGCGGAGACGGTGATCGCCGGGGCCGGGGTGCGACGCCGGTTCAGGTCCGCCACACGGCTCGGTGCCTGGCCGCGCAGCGAGAGGTCGCGCAGCATCCGACCGGTGGAGTACATCCCGGAGTTGCAGGAGGAGAGCGCGGCGGTGAGCACCACGAAGTTGATGATCCCGGCCGCCGCCGGGATGCCGACCTTGCCGAAGGCGGCCACGAACGGGCTGATCCCGGGGTGGAAGTCGGTCCACGGCACCAGCGAGAGGATCACCGCGAGCGACAGCACGTAGAAGAGCACGATCCGCAGCGGCAGGGTGTTGATCGCCCGGGGCAGGGTCCGCGCCGGGTCCTGGCTCTCGCCGGCGGTGACGCCGACCAGCTCGACGCCGAGGTAGGCGAACATGACGATCTGCAGGGTGAGCAGGGTCCTCCCGACCCCGCGCGGGAAGAAACCGCCCTGCCGCCACAGCAGGGTGACCGACGCGGTGTCACCGGCCCTGCTGAAGCCGAAGATCAGCACCCCGAGGCCGATCAGGATCATCGCGACGATCGCGGTCACCTTGACCATCGAGAACCAGAACTCGATCTCGCCGAAGAGCTTCACCGAGATCAGGTTGGCGGCGTAGAGCAGCACCAGGAAGCAGAGCGCGCTGCTCCACTGCGGGACGTCGGGGTCCCAGAACCTGACGTACACCGCGGCGGCGGTGGTCTCGGCCATCCCGGTGACCACCCAGAACAGCCAGTACGTCCAGCCGGTGACGAAGCCGGCGAACGGGCCGAGGAACTCCCGGGCGTACTCGGAGAAGCTGCCGGAGACCGGGCGGTAGGTGAGCAGTTCGCCCAGCGCCCGCATGATCACGAAGATCACCACGCCGGCCACCGCGTACGCCAGGACGAGGCTCGGGCCGGCCTGGGCGATCGCGCTGCCCGCGCCCAGGAAGAGCCCGGTGCCGATGGCGCCGCCGATCGCGATCATCTGGATCTGCCGGCTGCCCAGCCCGCGCTCGTACCCCTCCTCGTCCGGCTGGGGGTCCGTCACTTCGTCGTAGCCGGTCGGCTGGGCCATCGGCCACCGTCCTCGCGTCGCCGGGATGCAGGTCAGGCAGTCGTACCACGGCGTTACCCGGGGAGCGGTGCAGATTGGACCGCTCAGCGGACGTGCCGTCGACCGTCCCGGCGACGACCGGGGGTTCAGCCGGTCATCGCCTCCAGCAGCGACTCCTGCATCGCGCCGAGCCAGAGGTAGGCCATCACCAGCGGCTTGCGCGGGTCGCTGTCCGGCAGGTCGTAGAGGCGCTGCTCGTCCTCCTCGGTGATCTCCAGCCGGGCGCCCAGGGTGAGCCGCAGGTCGTTGAGCGCGCCGAGCCAGCGCGGGCAGTCGGCGGCGGCCGGACGGATCACCCCGCCCTCGCCGCCCAGGCCGTCCAGCGCCCGGACCACCAGCAGGGCGTCCTCCCGCTTGCGGGTGCGCAGGTCGGGCTCGGTGTAGCGGCGGAACTCGCCGGCCGCGGCCTTGGTCGTCGGATCCGCGGGGGCGCCCGGCTCGCCGTAGGCGTCGGGGAAGAGCCGGGCCAGCGCCGGGTCGGCGGGGGCCTCGGTGGGACCCTCCGCGAAGAGCGCGGCCAGCGGGTCGTCCCCCGCGCCGCCCGGGCCGGGCCCGATCAGTTCCAGCATCTGCACTTCCAGCGAGCGGAGGATCGCGGCCTCCACCTCCTCCAGCGCGATCGCCGCGCCGCCGTCGCCGGTCCCCTCGAACAACCCAGCCATCAGTCAGTAACCCGTTTCGGTAAGCGGTCTCGTGCGGTGCGTGGTGCGGTGGGGCCGGTCAGTCGTGCTGCAGGGTGGCCCAGAGGCCGTAGCCGTGCATCGCCTGGACATCGCGTTCCATCTCCTCGCGGGAGCCGCTGGAGACCACCGCCCGGCCGCGGGTGTGAACGTCCATCATCAGCTTGCGGGCCTTCTCCTTCGGGTAGCCGAAGTAGGCCTGGAAGACGTAGAGGACATAGCTCATCAGGTTCACCGGATCGTTGTGGACGATCGTCACCCACGGAGTGTCCGGGTCCACGACCGGGAGGCTCTCGGCCTCGGGGCGTTCGATCTCGGCCGGCGCGACACTCACGGCTGTCTCTCCTCGTTGGGCATGCGTCGGGGACGGTAAGGCTCCTCTGACCTCCCATGCTGCCATCCGGGGGACCGGGGAGCGATTCCGGCCCGACTTCCCGGCCAGAAATCGTCAGACTGACGTTAAGTGGTAGTAACATCATCCTCATGGACGCCACGTCACCCGCGGCGCAGTCGGCCATCCCCACTGCGCCGGCAGCCGGTTCGACCGCGCTGCTCACCGACCGTTACGAGCTGACCATGCTGCAGGCCGCCCTGCGCAGTGGAGCCGCCCACCGCCGCTCGGTCTTCGAGGTCTTCACCCGGCGGCTGCCGGACGGCCGCCGGTACGGCGTGCTGGCGGGCACCGGGCGGGTGCTGGACGCGGTGGAGAACTTCCGCTTCGACACCACCCGGCTGGACTGGCTCGCCGACCAGAAGGTGGTGGACGACGAAACCCTGCGCTGGCTGGCGGACTACCGCTTCACCGGTGACATCCACGGCTACCCCGAGGGCGAGGTCTACTTCCCCGGCTCCCCGCTGCTGACCGTCGAGGGCAGCTTCGCCGAGGCGGTGATCCTGGAGACGGTGATCCTCTCCATCCTCAACTTCGACTCCGCGATCGCCGCCGCCGCCTCCCGGATGACCGCCGCCGCCGGTGACCGTCCGTGCATCGAGATGGGCGCCCGGCGGGCGCACGAGGGCGCCGCGGTGGCCGCCGCCCGGGCCGCCTACCTGGCCGGCTTCGCCGCCACCTCGGACCTCGCCGCCGGTTTCACCCACGGCATCCCGACCACCGGTACCGCCGCGCACGCCTTCACCCTGCTGCACGACAGCGAGCGCGACGCCTTCACCGCCCAGCTGGCTTCGATGGGCACCGGCACCACCCTGCTGGTGGACACCTACGACCTGGCCGAGGCGGTGCGCACCGCCGTCGAGGTGGCCGGCCCCGAGCTGGGCGCGGTCCGGATCGACTCCGGCGACCTGACCCTGCTGGCCCACCGGGTACGCCGCCAGTTGGACGAGCTGGGCGCCCACAAGACCCGGATCATCGTCACCTCCGACCTCGACGAGTACGCGATCGCCGCGCTGGCCGCCGCCCCGGTGGACGGCTACGGGGTCGGCACCAGCCTGGTCACCGGCAGCGGCCACCCGACCTGCGCGATGGTCTACAAGCTGGTCGCCCGGGCCGGCTCGGCCGACCCGGACGCGCCGCTGGTTCCGGTGGCCAAGCGCTCGGCGGGGGCCAAGAGCAGCCTGGGCGGACGCAAGTGGGCCGCCCGGCGCCCGGACCGGGACGGGGTGGCCGAGACCGAGGTGGTCGGCACCGGGCCGGTGCCGATCGAGCTGGCGGCGCACACCCTGCACGTGCCGCTGGTGAGCGGCGGCGAGGTGGTCGGGCGCGAGCCGCTGGCCGCCGCGCGGGAACGCCACCTGCGCGCCCGGGCCACCCTGCCGCTCTCGGCCACCCAGCTCTCCAAGGGCGAGCCGGTGATCCCCACCGAGCTGGTGCTGGGCTGAACCCGCCCGGACGTCCCGGGCCGCCACGGGCCCGGGCCGTCCCTCCCCTTTCGTCCCTCCCCCGCACTCCCTAGAGTGGCCACTCTCCACTCCCTATGACTGCCGTGACTCCGAACCGACCGCCAGCGAGGAAGCAAGCCATGCACCGGGCCCTGATCGTCATCGATGTGCAGAACGACTTCTGCGAGGGCGGCAGCCTCCCCGTCGCCGGCGGGGCCGAGGTGGCGGCCGCGATCACCGAGCTGGTCGCGACCGCGGCGGACGAGTACGCGCACATCGTGGCCACTCGCGACCACCACGTCGACCCGGGCCCGCACTTCTCCGCCGAGCCCGACTTCCGGACCTCCTGGCCGCCGCACTGCGTGGCCGGCACCGAGGGCGTGGGCTTCCACCCCAACTTCGCCCCCGCCGTGATCTCCGGCGCGATCGAGGCGGTCTTCGACAAGGGCGCCCACTCCGGCGCCTACAGCGGCTTCGAGGGTTTCGACGAGAACGGGAACACGCTCGCCGGCTGGCTGCGGGCCCGCTCGGTCGACGCCGTCGACCTGGTCGGGATCGCCACCGACCACTGCGTGCGGGCCACCGCGCTGGACGCCGTGCGGGAGGGCTTCAGCACCCGGGTGCTGCTCGACCTCACCGCGGGGGTCATGCCCGAGACCACCCGGGACGCGCTGACGGAGCTGCGGGCGGCCGGCGTGGAGCTGACCGGGAGCCCGGTGCTCGGCGGCTAGCGCCTCAGCCCTCGGTCACCAGCAGCTGGACCACGTCCGTCCCGCCGGCCACGAAGGCCTGCCGCAGCTCCTCGCCGACCGCGTCCGGCTCGGCGGCCACCCGGGTGCCGGTCACGTAGACCACCCGGACCCCGAGGTACTCCATCCGGTGCTGGCCCGTGCGCACCCAGGCGGCCTCGCCCTCGCTCACGCAGCGCAGCGCGGAGTCGACCTCCACCGCGACGCCGACCTGCGGCCAGTAGAGGTCCGGGACGGCGACGAAGGTGCCGCCGCGCATCCGCAGCTCCGGGGCGGCCAGCGGGACCGGCAGCAGCCACTCGTCCACCAGCTCGCCGAGCCGGGAGAGCACCGACTGCCTTTCGGAGGCGAGCAGTTCGTCCAGCGCGGCACGGATCCTGGGCATCCCGACCAGGCCGGCCTCGCGCAGCTCGGTGATCAGCTCGCCCACCCTGCAGACCGGCCGCTCGGCGCCGGCGGGCGCGGTGACCGCCTCACCGAGCACCGAGCGCAGCAGTCGCGGGCCGAGCAGCCCGGACTCCAGCACCCCGGACTCCGTCCAGTCGCGCAGCGCGTCGGCCACCGCCCGGGCGATCGGCGCACAGGCCAGCCCGTGCACCTCGCGGGCCTCCAACTCCCTTGCGGTGCGCCGGATCCGGACCTCGCCGACGTCGCGCAGCCGGCGCTGCCGGGGAACCAGCACCTCCACCCCGGTGACCGCCGGCAGCCGGGGCACCGCCGAGAAGCCGTACAGCGCCAGCGCGGCGGCGCCGGTGATCACCGCGCCCTCCCGGCGGTCCGCCTCGCGGCCGTTCTGCTCCGCGTAGAGCAACGCCGCCCACATCCGCTGCTCGGGCGTGGGCAGACCCTCCTGGAGCAGGTAGACCCGGGGCAGCAGGCGCTGCCAGGGGCCTCCGCTGCGACAGTGTCCACTGACCACCCGGGGCGGAACTCCCCGGGCACGCAACTGGCTTGCGGTCACCACGTTCTGCTGACGGCGGGCCAGTTCCTCCAGCGAGGGAGTGGCCGAGGGGATCTGGTAGCTCATGCGACAACCCTCCCCAATCACTCGCTTGCCGCACGCGCAACCTGACGCACCGTTACACAACCGTCGTCAAACCGGGACAGCTCCGCACTAAAGTCGCCATACCCTCACCCGAACGGAGTAATGAGGAGCAAAGCACTTGCGGAAATGCTCAGCCGATTCACCGGGGAACCCGTGACATCCGTCATCCGGGACCGATGACCGCCCGCCCTGCCGGCCGTGCCCGGCCCCCTGACAGACTCGTGCTCACCGGCGGGGCACTGGGTCCGCGACCGGGGGGACGACACGGGGGGAACCACCATGAGCAGCACGTTCGACACCGTCGGGAACGACCGGGCCACCGAGCTCGAGCAGCCGGCCGCCGCGCCGATCAACCTGGACGAGATGAAGCTGCCGGCCTGGTTCTTCGGCTTCGAGGCCGTCTTCGCCTCCGCCTACGACCTGCTCAAGGCCTTCCCGGCGGTCTGGCCGGTGCTGCTGCTCCTGGTCGCGGTCAACATCACGCTCTCGCTCACCCTGCTGCGCAAGCGGATCCGGCTGGCCCGGGCGATGTGGCGCGGCAAGGAGACCCGCAAGGTCGCCATCGGTCTGGTGGCGCTGCGCCTCGGCAGTCACTTCGCGCTCGCCGCGGTCGGCCTCAACGTCACCTCCACCGTGGGGCACCTGGCCTTCGCGGTCGCGATGGGGGCGATCACCGTCGGCCTGCTGGCCCTCACCCAGCGGACCGCGCTGCGCGCGCTGGCCAAGGCCGGCACCGCGGTGTGACCCGGGCCACGCCTCCCTAACACTGCCTCCGGGTCTTTCGCGCCGCACCGATTGCCTACCATCGAGTCATGCCATATGACGAGACATTAGGTCTGAGCGCGGCGCAGTTGCGCCTGGGCCGCCTGCCGGGCTACGTCCGGCGACCGGACCCCGCCCGCCGCGCCGGCGAGCGGGGCTCGACGTACAAGAAGGGGTGGGAGGTCCGCTTCACCGCCCGCAGCGAGGCGGAGATAGCGGAGATCCGGGAGCTGGTGGTGGCCGCCGGATTCGCGCCCGCCAGACCGTTCTTCAAGGGCCAGCAGCTGATCCAGCCGGTGTACGGGATGGCCGCCGCCCAGACCTACCTGGAGGCACGCGAACTGACCGGCGCACCGCTGGCCAGCTGACTATCCGTCAGTCCTGGGTTCCAGGAACTCCAGCCGGTTGCCGAGCTTGTCGAACGCGTAGAACCGGTCGTGGCCGGGGAACTCGTCGTCCCACCGCACCGGGTGCCCGTGCCCCTCCAACCGTGCGGCCAGCTCGCGCAGCCCGCGCACCAGGATTCCCGGGTGCGCCTTGCGGGCCGGGACGAAGTCCGCCTCCACCCCGAGGTGCACCTCGAGACCGCCGCCGCGGAACCAGCAGCCGCCGCGGGCGGCCAGCACGGGCGGCTTGGGCAGCTCGGTCATGCCCAGCACCTCGCCCCAGAACTCCCGGCACTGCGGCTCGGCCCCCGGTGGGACGGCGAGTTGGACGTGGTGCAGGCCCGCGAAGAAATCGTCTCCCATGCTCATGATCGCGACTCTAGCGACCACGAGCCCCGCTGTCCGGGTGTCCGGCGACCGCGGAAGTCGGCCCGGCCGATCCCGCGGTCGCCGATCCCGCGGTCGCCGGTGCCGCGGTCGCCGACGCCGTGACCAGGGCGCGGCGGCAGAGCGAGTCGGCGCGGCGGGTGGTCTCCGGCAGCCGGTAGGCGGGGGTCAGCGCGAGCACGCAGTCGACCGCCTCGGCCAGGCCGATCCGGTGGCCGACCGAGACGAAGACCGGCTTCACCCCGGTCCGGGTGCGCAGCGCGCGGCCCACCTCGGTGCCGTCCGCCCGGTCCAGCAGCGGGGTCCAGGCGCCCCGCTCCGGGGCCGGCGGCCGGTGGTCGAAGCTGAAGGGGGTCTTGGCGACGCCCAGCGTGCGCAGGCCGGTGAGCACCCCGAGGTGGCTGGCCAGGCCGAGCCGGCGGGGGTGGGCCAGCCCGTAGCCGTCGCAGACCACCAGGTCCGGGCGGCGGCCCAGGCCGGCCAGGGCGTCGACCACCGCCGGAAGTTCCCGGAAGGCCAGCAGCCCGGGCAGGTAGGGGAAGGCGATCCGGCCGACCGCGGTGGACTCCTCGACCACCTCCAGGGTGGCCAGGTCGAGCAGCACGGCGGCCGCGGCCACCACGTCCCGTTCGTCGTCGTACGCCACGTCCACCCCCGCGACCAGCGCCGCACCGGTCGGGCCCGGGCCGGTCGGCTCGACCAGGGCCCGCAGCCGCTGCTGTTCGGCGACGGCCTCCCGCTCGGTGCGCGGCCAACCGGCCAGGTCGACAGGGCTGATCCACGGACGTCGGTCGGGCACGGCTCCCCCAGGGCGGACTCACGGCGGACGGTACGGCTGTCGCAGGCCACGGTAGCCCCGGGGCGGACTGCGCGGGGCATGAGCCCGTGCGCCCCTCCGTGCCCCGGCATATGCCCGCTTAGGCTGCACTTACCGAACGGTTCTCCGGGGTAGGAGCAGAGCGGAACCAGCCCGCTGATCCCACGCACCCCCGATCGCGACAGCCCCCCGACGCGCGAAGGACGGACCGCCATGCCGCACTCACTCGCCGCCCGGGTCTGCGCGGGCACCTGCACCGTGGTGGTCACCGCCCTGGTGCTGCTCGCGCTCTCCGGCGCCACCGGGTTCCCCGAGGTGGCGCTGCTGACCCTGCTCTCGGTGGTCGCCGGCACGCTGGTCGCCGCCCTGCCCGGCCGCCGCCGGCCACTCGCCCCCGAGCCGCGGTCGGGCGTCCCCCGGGGGGACTACGCGCGGTCAGGTCACTGAGACCACCACGGTCCTGGCGGCCTTGTCGTGCACGCACTGCCGGTACGGCTTGTCGAAGACCCCGAACAGCCCGTTCACCAGCCACCAGAGCCCGCAGCAGATCACCGCGGGGAGGGTGTAGACGGCCGCTCGGGTCCAACCGGCCGTGTTGCCGGGGCTGCTGCCGTCGGCGAGCATCGCGACCCGGACCTTCATCGCCTTCTTGCCCAACGTCTGGCCGTCCCGGGAGAGCATCAGGCCCTCGTAGACCAGGTAGAGCCCGTAGAAGACCCAGACGCCGTCGGTGTAGCCGTCGGAGTTGCGGAATCCGGTGAACGGCAGGACCACCACGAAGGCGATGACCTGGATGATCACGTAGTCGATCACCCGGGCCAGGATCCGGTTCGGCCAGCTGCCCAGCGGTGGCATCCCGGCCGGTGGTGCGCCGGCCGGCGCACCGTGGCCCGGCTGCTGCCGCGTCGAGTCGTACGGGCTGCCCGGGCGCACGTCGTACGGCGGCGGCGCGCCCGTGCCGTACGGCCCGCCACCGCCGTACGGCTCCGGCCGGGGCGGAGCGGCCTCCGACGGCGGAGGTCCCTCCGGCGGCTGCTGCTTGTCGAACGAGGGCTGGCCGCCCTCCTCCGGCTCGGGGCTTGACGGGTCATGACTGGTCATGCTGTGAGTAGATCACCCGATCTGATGTGATGTGCCGATATTTGGGCCGTTCTGCCGATGGCACGAACCCTCAGCCCGCGACCACCTTCGTCCGGGCCGCCCGGTCCGGCCAGCCGCGCCGGAGCCGGCGGTCGAAGAGCGGTGCGAGCAGACCCACCAGGGTCAGCACGGTCAGCACACCGACCAGGCCGCGGGTCAGCGCCCGGCCCAGTGCCGGGGCGCGGCGGCCGTCCGGGCCGACCACCCGCAGACCGGTCAGCCGCTTGCCGAGGGTGCGGCCGGTCCGCGCGGTCGGCAGCACCTCGTAGAGGAAGCCCGTCACCAGCAGCACCCCGAGCAGCAGCCCGAGCCGGCCGAGCACCGTGCCGTCGAGCACCCAGACCTGCACCGCACGGCCGGTCAGCCGGCTGACCGTGCGGGCCTGGTCCAGCTTGGCCTGGACGTCCGCGACCACGGCCGGCAGCAGCGGCAGCGCCACGCCGGCGGCCACGGCGGCGAAGACCGCGCCGTCCAGCGCCCGGGCCGCCAGTCGCCGACCGAGCCCGGCCACCGGCGGGGCGGCGGGCACGGGCGTCCGCCGCCGGGCCACCGGGACGGGGGAAGTCGGCGGGGGCGACTTCCGGGGCGCGGTCGGGGCCGGTGGCGCGGCCAGGACGGGCGCCGGGGCGGGAGCAGGTACGGGGGTGGGAGCAGGGGCGGGGGCAGGTGCGGGTGCGGGTGCGGGGGCAGGTGCCGGCTCCTCATCGCGCGGCGCCGCGGGCAGGGACCCCCAGGACACCCAGCGCGGCGCGTTCCCGGCCTCCAGCAGCCCCCGCTGCTCGCGCGGGTCCGCCTGCCAGGCCGACGACCCGCCGCCCTCGGTCTCCGGCCCGCGGGTGAAGACCGCGCCCGCCGCGGTCTCGTCCAGGAACACCGGTCCGGTCTCGCCCGTCTCCGGTTCCGCCTCGGCCACCGGCACCACGGGCGGGGGGATGTACCGCGCGTTCGGGCGCGGGCCCGGCCGGGTGGCGAACCGCGGCGGCTCCAGCACCTGCCCGTCCGCCGGGGCGGGCCGGCTGGTCCCGGGCACCCAGCCGGCGCCGTTCCAGTAGCGGACGAAGCCCGGCACCGACGGGTCCGGGTAGTAGCCGGGCGCGGGAACTACGGCGGTCTCCCCGCTGCCGGCCGACGGCTGGTCCGACATTCAGATCAACTCTCCTGTGGGCCTCCGGCGGGCCACACGCCACGTCGCCAGGCAGTCACAAAGGGTAGTACCTTCGCGCCCGCCCGGGCGGCACTTGCCGATTCCCGGGACAGCCGGCATCCCGGGCCGGTTGGCTGTCCGTCGACGGCTGCCCACGTCCGGCCGCCCACCCCCGCCGCCCGGCCCACGTCCACCGGCGCGCACCCCGAGCGCGCGCGCCGCCGCCCGCACGCCCCACCGCCGCCCGTGCACACCGATTCCCGTCCGGCTCCCACCCGGCCCCGAAAAGGTGTGTAAGAGCCGCCCGGCAGCGGTCTCTCCACGGGTGAAAGGCAGCCGAGCAGAGCAGAGAGGAACCGATCATGGACCGTCGGCCGAGCGTGGTCGAGCACGAGCTCGACCTCAACCTGGTGGTCTCCCCCGAGCACAGCGTGCCGGTCCCGGCCCGGCTCTCGTACGGGACGCACGACCCCTACGCCGTGCACATCACCTTCCACCTGGACACCGGCACCCCGGTGACCTGGGTGTTCTCCCGCGAGCTGCTGGTCGAGGGGACGTTCCGGCCGTGCGGGCAGGGCGACGTGCGGATCTGGCCGACCAGGGCCGGCCGGCGCAGCGTGCTCTGCCTGGCGCTCGCCTCGCCGGCCGGCGACGCGCTGCTGGAGGCGCCGCTGCCGGCCGTGGCCGGCTGGCTGGAGCAGACCCACCGGCTGGTGCCGCCCGGCGGCGAGCTGGGCGTGCTGGACCTCGACGGCTCGCTCGCCGAGCTGCTGGCGTGAGAGCGGCGGCGAGCCGTCAGCGCGGGACGGGGACGGGCCGCCCGTCCTCGACCGGCAGCCGCTGCCCGGGCAGCCGCACCAGCGGCTCGCCCGCGGCCCGCCGGCGGGCCCGGATCCGCAGCGCGGCGACGGCCAGGAAGCAGAGCCCGATCCACGGGTACATCCCGGCCGGGATCTGCTTCAGCAGGTTCATCTGCAGGTTGGTGATGCCCTTGTGCGGCACCAGCCACATCGAGAAGGAGCAGAAGCCGACCAGCGTCAGGCCCAGGATCACCCGCCAGCGCCGCCGCCGGGACATCGCCGGCCGCGAACGCTCGTACGAGGCCTCCGCCGCCAGCAGCACCAGGATCGGCACGCACCACACCCAGTGGTGGGTCCAGCTGATCGGCGAGATCAGCAGCGCGGTGACCGCGGCGCAGCAGACCCCCCAGGCCTCCGCGCGCGGCAGCCAGCGCCCGCTGCGGTGGGCCCAGGCCGCCACCGCCAGCCCGGCCACCGCGACCAGCGCGGCGGCGGCGACGGCCGGCAGGCCCGGGTTGGCGTGGTGCAGGAACCGGGCGGCGACGCCGCGCAGCGACTGGTTGTCGACGATCTCGGTCTTGCCGACCCGCGAGGAGTCGTAGAGGTACTTGGTCCAGAAGCCCCAGGTCGCGCCGGGCAGCGCGACCGCGCCCAGGGCGAAGGTGGCCAGGAAGGTGAAGCCGGCCACCAGGGCCGCCCGGACCCGTCCGGTGAGCAGCAGGTAGACCGCGAACAGGCCGGGCGTGAGCTTGATCCCGGCGGCGATCCCGATCCCGACGCCCTTCCACCGGTGGCCGTCCTGCCGGGTGAGGTCCCAGAGCACCAGGCAGAGCAGCGCGAGGTTGATCTGGCCGTAGCGCAGCGTGGTGAAGACCGGCTCCAGCCAGACGCCCAGCCCGGCCACCAGCACCACGCCCACCGGCCGGACCTCCCGGCGCGGCCAGCCGACCAGCCGGAACGACAGCAGCGCGGTCAGCCCGAGCAGCAGCACGTTGCCGGCGGTGATCGCCACCCGCAGGAAGCCCACCGGGAACCAGCTGGAGGGCAGGAAGAGCATCGCCGCGAACGGCGGGTAGGTGGCCGGCAGGTTCCACTGGGTGACGCGCAGCGCGTAGAGGTCGTGGCCGTTGGCCACCGCGGCGCCCTCGGCCCGGTAGACCATCATGTCGACCATCGAGGTTCCGATGAAGTGCCGCACCACCGCGTAGAGCAGCAGCGAGACGCCCGCCACCAGGCAGGCGATCCGCAGCTGCCGGCGGGGGGCCTCGCGGACCGCGCGGACCGCGTCCGTCACGGGTCGGCGCCAGGCCGGCTCCGCCGGGGGAACGCGGGCCGGTTCGGCCTGCGCCGTCCGCCGGTCCTGTTGCACCGTTGTCACTGCCTGCTCCGTCCGCCGGTCGGTCGACCAGCAATCGACCATACCGGAGTGCTCCTCAACCGGCCCCCGCTGCGCAGGACCGATCACCGTCCCCTACCGCCCGTCACGTCCCGCCCACGGCCGCGGCCCAGCCGGCGGGCCGGGGCCGGCGGGGCGCCGCCACCGGTGCCCAGCCGCAGCCGGACCTCCGCTCCGCCGAGCGCCTCCGAGCGGCCGAGCGCCAGGTCACCGCCGGTGGCCTCGGCGAGCTTGCGGGCGATGTCCAGGCCGAGCCCGGTCGAGCCCGGCCCGCCCTCGCCGCCGCCGCGCCGCAGCGCCGCCGCCGGGTCGGCGAATCCCGGTCCGGCGTCGCCGACCAGCACGGTCACCGCGTTCTCGGTGGCCAGCACGTCCACCGAGAACGCGGTGCCCATCGCGGTGTGCCGGAAGACGTTGCCGAGCAGCGCGTCCAGCGCGGCGGCCAGGTCGGCGCGCGGGACCGGGACCGGAGTCGGTGCCCGGGCCCCGGAGAGCTGCCAGGCCCGGTCCTCGTCCTCGGCCAGCGCGGACCAGAAGGCGACCCGGTCCCGGATCACCTCGGCGGCGTCGCAGCCCACCGCGACGGCGGGGCCCGCGGCCGGCGCCCGGCGGGCCGAGCGGATGATCTGGTCCACCTCGCGCTCCAGCTGGGAGACCGCGTGCCGGGTCGCCTCGGCGGCGTCGCCCTCGCCGAGCGAGGCGGCGTTCAGCCGCAGCACGGTGAGCGGGGTGCGCAGCCGGTGCGACAGGTCGGCGGCCAGCTCACGCTCCGCGGCCAGCAGGTGCACCACCCGGTCGGCCATCGCGTTGAACGCCGCCGCGGCCTCCCGCAGCTCGGCCGGGCTGCCCTCGGCCCGCGGCCCGTCCACCGGGAGCCGGACGGCCAGGTCGCCGGCGCCCAGCGAGCGGGCGGCGGCGGCCAGCCGGCGGGCCGAGGCGACCAGCCGGGCGCCCATCCGGTCGGCCACCAGCACCGCGATCGCCACCAGGCCGAGCGCGACCAGCGAGAGCACCAGCCAGGCGGTCCGCACGCCGCGGGTCAGGTCGCCGTCGGCGACGTACACCTCGACCACGGCGGTCCGGGTGGTGTCCACCGCCACCGGCTGCAGCAGGGCGTAGCCGCCCGGCACCCGGACGGTCAGCGAACGCCCCTCGCCGCTCGCCCGGGCGACGTCCGGGCCGGCCGCCCGCGCCTGGCCGATCACCGGTCCGGGCGCGGCCGGCCCGGCGGCCGGGGCCGGGGTGCCCGGGCCGCCCGCCGTACTCGCCACCAGCGGCCCGGCGGCCTTCGGCGCCGGCAGGTGGACCGCGATCCGCCCCCGGGCGCCCGCGTCCGTGCTGGCCACCGCCCGGGCCAGCGCGCCCTGGTCGGTGGTGATCGCCAGCGCCGGGCCGAGCGCGGCGGCCTGCCGGTCGGCCTGCATGAAGGACCGCTCGCGGGCGGTCTTCTGCACCATCAGTCCGAGCGGGATGAGGAAGGCCAGCGCCACCATGGTGGTGCCGGCCACCGCCGCCTTGACCAGTGCCCAGCGCAACGACTCGCCGCCGCGGGCCGGCTCACCGGCCGCTCTCACGGCCGCGACTCCAGGCCGGCCGGGGCCGGCGGCTCCAGCCGGACGCCGACGCCGCGCACGGTGTAGAGGTAGCGCGGGTTGGAGGCGGTCTCGCCGAGCTTGCGGCGCAGCCAGGAGAGGTGCACGTCGATGGTCTGGTCACCGCCGTAGGTCTGCCGCCAGACCTCGGCCAGGATCTCCCGGCGCGGCACCACCACGCCGGGCCGGGCGGCCAGGAAGGCCAGCAGGTCGAACTCGCGGCGGGTCAGGTCGAGCGGCCTCCCGTCCAGTTCGGCCTCCCGCCGCTGGACGTCGATCGCCAGCCCGCCGACCCGCAGCAGCGGCGTGGGAGCGACCGGGCCGGCGGCGCCGAGCCGGCGCAGCACCGCGGCCATCCGGGCCGTCAGGTGCTCCCCGGAGAACGGCTTGACCAGGTAGTCGTCCGCGCCGTCGTTGAGCAGCCGGACGATCTCGGCCTCGTCGTCCCGCGCGGTGGAGACGATCACCGGGACGTTGGTGACCCCGCGGATCATCTTCAGCGCCTCGCCGCCGTCCAGGTCGGGCAGTCCGAGGTCGAGGATCACCAGGTCGCAGCCGACCTGGGCGACCTCGCGCAGCGCCTCCAGCGCCGTGCCGACGCTGCGGACCGCGTGACCGGACTCGGCCAGGTGCCGGATCAGGGCGGAGCGTACGAGCGGGTCGTCCTCGACGACGAGCACAGTTGCCATGGCCCTGCACGCTACGGCATTCAGGATTTTCCCAGGAAGCCCGTCCCCGGCCCCCCGGGGTGCCCGCCCTGCCGCTTCGACGATGCGGCAGGATGGGTGGACGATGCGAAGCGGACTGGTTCAGACGGGCGCCTGGGCCGCGGCCACCGGCGCCGCGGTGCTGCTGTCCTGGCTGGGCGTCAGCAGCGTGCTCTCCGACTCCGCGTTCGGGCCGGCCCGGACGCTACCGCTGCCCTCCGTGGCGGTGCAGAGCCTGGGCGTCGCGGTGTCGGCGACGGCCGGTGGGCCGACCCCGGCCAAGCCGTCCTCCCCGCCCGCCCGGCGCGGTGCCGGCCCGGAGCCGGGGCGGCCGGCCGTCGGTGTCGGCCACCCCGCCGCCCCGAGCCCGCCGGCGCCCGGCCCGTCCGCCACCGGCGGCCGGCCGCCGGGCCCGACGGCGTCCCCGAGCCCGACCGTCAGTCAGTCCCCGGTCCCCGGTGCCACCGGCACCGCCGACCCGGACGATCCCGACGGCCCCGACGATCCGTTCTTCCCCGGCGATCCCGGGGACCCGGACGACCCGGGCATCCCGGACGGTCAGTCGCCCGACCCGACCGCGGTGCACAGCTACCTGGTGCCCGGCGGCCGGGTGGCCCTGGACGTGGGCACGGACTCCGCCGACCTGGTCTCGGCCGCGCCCGACGGCGGCTGGCAGATGCAGGTCTGGCACGGCGACGAGTGGCTCCGGATCGACTTCTCCCGCGGCGACGACGCCGACTCGGTCTACGTGACCTGGAACGGCCACCCGCCGGCCGTGCAGACCGTGGTCCGTTAGGACCTGCCCGGAAGGATCCGCCGGACGGGACCCGGGGCCGCGGCGTGGCGGGCAGTCGTTACAGGTTGCCGCGCCTCTCCTGCTCGCGCTCGATCGCCTCGAAGAGCGCCTTGAAGTTGCCCTTGCCGAAGCCCATCGAGCCGTGCCGCTCGATCATCTCGAAGAAGACGGTCGGCCGGTCCTGCACCGGCTTGGTGAAGATCTGCAGCAGGTAGCCGTCCTCGTCGCGGTCGGCCAGGATCTTCAGCTCGCGCAGCTCCTCGATCGGCACCCGGGTGTCGCCGACCCACTCGCCGAGCGTGTCGTAGTAGCTGTCCGGGGTGTCCAGGAACTCCACGCCCGCCGCCCGCATCTGCCGCACCGTGTGCACGATGTCGTTGGTGGCCAGCGCGATGTGCTGGACGCCCGGGCCGCCGTAGAACTCCAGGTACTCGTCGATCTGCGACTTCTTCTTGGCGATGGCCGGCTCGTTGAGCGGGAACTTCACCTTGCGGGTGCCGTCGGCGACCACCTTGGACATCAGCGCGGAGTACTCGGTGGCGATGTCGTCGCCGACGAACTCCTTCATGTTGGTGAAGCCCATGACCCGGTTGTAGAACTCGACCCACTCGTTCATCCTGCCGAGCTCGACGTTGCCCACGCAGTGGTCGATGGCCTGGAAGTTGCGCTTCTTCACCGGCTCGACGATCGGCTCGCGGGCCACGTAGCCGGGCAGGTAGGGGCCGGCGTAGCCGGAGCGGTCCACCAGGGTGTGCCGGGTCTGCCCGTAGGTGGCGATCGCGGCCAGCACCACGGTGCCGTGCTCGTCCTTCACCTCGTGCGGCGCGGCCAGGCCGGTCGCACCGTGGGCGACCGCGTACTCGTACGCGGCGTGGACGTCCGGCACCTCGATGGCGAGGTCGACCACGCCGTCACCGTGCTCGGCGACGTGCTGGTCCAGGAACCGGCCGCGCTCGCTGGTCGCCTTGACCACGGAGGTGAAGACGAACCGGGCGCCGCCCGACTCCAGGACGTACGAGGCCAGCTCGCGGGAGCCGGTCTCCGGGCCGGCGTACGCGACGCAACGCATCCCGAAGGCGGTGGAGTAGTAGTGCGCGGCCTGCTTGGCGTTGCCGACGGCGAACTCGACCGCGTCCATCCCCTTCACCGGGAAGGGATCGGCCTTGCCCGCGTGCGCGGGGACGGACTGAGCGGCGGTATCGGTCATGACGGCCTCCCTGTAGGGCGTGGGACCTCGACGCGCCCCCGGGTGTGGGGCGTTGCCCCCGCGGCTCGGTGTGGGGCCCGGCCCACGGGGTTGCTGTGGGGAGAGCGTCGGCCCGATCACCTCGTTGCGCAACTGTTCCGGATTGCTCTGGTCAAGCTGTGCCGTCCGGCCGGACAATACCGGGGCGTGCTGTACACATTGCCCAGCGATCCGCCCGGTGCACCGCCCGGCGTGCGGACCCGCGGGCGTTGCCCAGTGAGAGCGAGGCCAGGATGACCGCCCCGACACGCTCCCCCATCGACCCGCTGGACGGCCGGCTGATCGCACTGCTGGCCGAGGAGCCGCGGATCGGCGTGCTGGAGTGCTCGCGCCGGCTCCAGGTGGCCCGCGGCACCGTGCAGGCCCGGCTGGACCGGCTGCAGGCCCGCGGGGTGATCGGCGGCTTCGGGCCGGAGGTGGAGCCGGCCGCGCTGGGATACCCGGTCACCGCGTTCGCCACCCTGGAGATCTCGCAGGGGCAGGGCGCGGACGTCCGCACCCACCTGGCGGGCGTCCCCGAGGTGCTGGAGCTGCACACCATCACCGGCCAGGGCGACATGCTCTGCCGGATCGTCGCCCGGTCCAACGCCGACCTGCAACGGGTGATCGACCGGGTGGTCGGCTTCGACGGGATCGTCCGGGCGTCCACCGCGATCGCGCTGGAGAACCCGGTGCCGTACCGGGTGCTGCCGCTGGTCGCCCAGGCGGCCGCCGAGGGCGCGGTGACGGCCGAGCCCTGACGGGCCTCAGCAGCTCGGGACGGTCCCGCCGTGCTCCAGCTCCCCGAGCGCGCGCAGCGAGTCGAGCAACGTGTTCACCGGGACCAGCCGCAGCCCGGGCGGGGTGTTCACCTTGGCGTCCGAGCACTCGGCACGCGGCACCAGGAACACCGTGGCGCCGTCCCGGGCCGCCGCCCAGGTCTTCAGCGCGACCCCGCCGACCGCGCCGATGGAACCGTTGTCGTCGATGGTGCCGGTGCCCGCGATGTTGCGGCCATCGGTCAGGTCCCCGCCCTTGCCGTCGCCGACCAGCTTGTCGATGATCGCCAGGCTCATCATCTGACCGCCACTGGGCCCGCCGATGTCGCCCAGGTCCACCGAGACCTTGACCTGGTCCGGCGAGAGGTGCAGGTAGTTCAGCGCCGCCGTGGTCGCGCTGTCCTGTGCCTGGGTCATCTGCTGGGCGCTGACCTGGTTCGCCTGGGTCGCGTTGGTCTGCGGGTAGACCGCCTCCCGCGGCAGCACGGCCACCTTCGGGTTCAGCCAGGCGGCCAGCGCCTGCTCCAGGCTGATCGACACCGTCGGCCCGTCCGCCCTGATCGTCACCACCCGCAGCGCCCCGGTGGTCTGCCGCACCGGCGCCCCGGTGATGCTGAGCACCCGGGCGCCCTCGTAGCTGCCGAGCGCGTTGGCGGTGTCGCCCGGCCAGGTGCGGGTGTAGGGCAGCGCGACGGTCGTCGACACGGCGAGGAACCCGGCCAGCACGACGGCGCACAGCGCCAACGCCCGGCGCCTGGGGGTGAACACGGACGGCTTCCGGGCGGCCGGCGGCTCGGCGGCGGCTTCGGGCTTCGAGGCGACAGACACAAGGGCATCCAAACACACCGGCACACACCCGCGCCGCGCGCGGACCAGCCCGGACCTGATCAGCGCAGGGCGTCCGCCACCTCGGTGGCCGCCTCCACCACCCGCGGTCCGACCCGCTCGGGTACCAACCCGTTGAGCATCACCACGCCGACGCTGCCCTCGATCCCGCTCAGCCCGAGCAGCGCGGCGGCGGCCCCGCTGGCGCCGGACTGCTCCTCCGCGCGAGTGATCACGAACCCCTGTTCGGGCCGGCGCTGGTTGGGGAAGTTGCGGGCCTCCAGGATGGCCCGGCCGGCCGCGCTCTCGTCCAGCGGGTGGCGCAGCCCGGTCCGGTACGCGACGTGGAAGTCGGTCCAGCTCGGCTCGACCACCGCGACCGCCAGCGCCTCGCTGCCGTCCACCAGGGTCAGGTGCGCGGTCGCGCCGAGATCCTCGGCCAGGCTGCGCAGCGCGGGCAGCGCGGCCTCCCGGAGCAGCGGGTGCACCCGGTGCGCGAGCCGCAGCACGCCGAGGCCCACCCGGGCCCGGCCGCCGATGTCGCGCCGGACCAGGCCGTGCTGTTCCAGGGTGGCCAGCAGCCGGTAGACGACGGTGCGGTTGACGGCGAGCCGGGCGGCCAGCTCGGTCACCGTCAGGCCGCGCTCGGAGTCGGCGAGCAGCTTGAGCACCCGCACGCCGCGGTCAAGGGTCTGGGAGGTCTCGGCGGTCACGACACGCATTCCTTTCCGCGGCGACCATCGGCGCCGGCGGGCTGCCGGGGCCTTGGCGGAGTGTCGCGCGCAGGGGTGATGGACGCGGGAGGACCGGCTGCGTCGTCATTGGCACACGCGGCTCCTCAGCACTCCGTTCGGAGGTCGTGCCTTCGAGAGCGCGTGGGGGAAAAGTAGTAACTGATTCGCCCGGGGGGAAGTGGTTGTCCAAAATTCGGTCATGATCGGTGTCTCCGATTCGGACGAATTCCGACAATAGCCACTATTCCCACGGCGTCCGGGCGGCCGCGGCGGCGGCGGTCGTCCGGAGTTCGGACAATCGCCGCCGGGCGCCACGGCTCAACGCGCTGCCCACTCCTTGACCCGGGCGATCCGGGCCTTCAACTGGTTGGCGGTGGCCTGCGCGGTCAGCGGGCCGCCACACTCCCGGCGCAGCTCGTTGTGGATCGTCCCGTGCGGCTGGTTGGTGCGGTGGTGCCAGGCCGCGACCAGCGTGTTCAGTTCCTTGCGCAGCTCGCGCAGCTCCTGGTGGGTCACCACCGGGCGCTGGTCGGCGGGGAGTTCGAGCAGGTCGGCCTCCTCGGCCGGCCTGGTCCTGGAGCGCTGGATCTGCCGGTGCTGGCGCTTCTGCAGCAGCATGTGCACCTGGTCCGGCTCCAGCAGACCCGGGATGCCGAGGTAGTCCTCCTCCTCCTCGCTGCCCGGGTGCGCCTGCATGCCGAATTCCATGGCGTTGTAGAGCACCCGGTCGAAGACCGCGTCCGAGCCCAGCGCCTCGTAGCTGAACTCCTCGCCGCCGGCGCCGTCCGGGCCGTCGTTGGCCCGTTCGGCCTCGGCGAGCAGCCGGTCCTCCTCGTCGAAGAGGCCCTCCTCGCCCTCCTTCTTCGGGCGGTCCAGCACGTGGTCGCGCTGCAGCTCCATCTCGTTGGCGAAGCCGAGCAGCATCGGCACCGAGGGCAGGAAGACCGACGCCGTCTCGCCGCGCTTGCGGGCCCGCACGAAGCGGCCGACCGCCTGCGCGAAGAAGAGCGGGGTGGAGATCGAGGTGGCGTAGACGCCGACGGCCAGGCGCGGGACGTCGACGCCCTCGGACACCATCCGGACCGCGACCATCCAGCGGTCGTCACCGGCCGAGAAGTCGGAGATCCGCTGGGACGCCTCGGTCTCGTCGGAGAGCACCAGGGTCGCCTTGTGCCCGGTGATCTCGCGGATCTGCTTGGCGTAGGCGCGGGCGGCGGTCTGGTCGCTGGCGATCACCAGGCCGCCGGCGTCCGGGATCGCCTTGCGGACCTCGGTGAGCCGCTTGTCGGCGGCGCGCAGCACGTTCGGGATCCACTCGCCCTGCGGGGCCAGCGCGGTGCGCCAGGCCTGGGCGATCAGGTCCTTGGTCATCGGCTCGCCGAGCCGCGCCTCCAGCTCGTCGCCGGACTTGGTGCGCCAGCGCATGTTGCCGCTGTAGGAGAGGAAGATCACCGGGCGGACGACGTGGTCGGCGAGCGCGTGGCCGTAGCCGTAGGTGTAGTCGGCGACCGACTTCCGCAGCCCGTCGGTGTCCTCGGCGTACTGGACGAACGGGATCGGGTTGGTGTCCGAGCGGAACGGCGTCCCGGTCAGCGCGAGCCGCCGGGTGGCCGGCTCGAACGCCTCGAAGCAGGCCTCGCCCCAGGACTTCGAGTCACCGGCGTGGTGGATCTCGTCCATGATCACCAGGGTCTTGCGGGCCTCGGTGCGGTTGCGGTGCAGCATCGGGTTGACCCCGACGCCCGCGTAGGTCACCACGATGCCGTGGTAGTCCCGGGACAGCGGACCCGACGAGTAGGCCGGGTCCAGCCGGATGCCTATCCGGGCCGCGGCCTCGGCCCACTGCTTCTTCAGGTGCTCGGTCGGTGCGACCACGGTGACCTGCTGCACCAGGTGGTTGTGCAGCAGGTACGAGGCCAGGGTGAGGGCGAAGGTGGTCTTCCCGGCGCCGGGGGTCGCGACGGCCAGGAAGTCCCGCGGCTGCTTCTCGATGTACTTGTCCAGCGCCCCCTGCTGCCAGGCCCGCAGCTTGCCCGCGGTTCCCCACGGGGCGCGGCCGGGGAAGGCCGGGGAGAGGTGGTGGGAGCCGGCCGGGCCGGCGGTGGCGCGCACCGACGCCTGCGACTCGGCGGCATCCGAGAAGAGCGGCGACATGGCGGAAGAGGCGGCAGTACTCACGGTCTCCCAGAGGGATCGTCGCAGGTCAGGGCCGTAACATCGACCCACCCGGCAGGCGGACGGCGGTCGGACAACCCGCCTAGCCTACCGGGCCGCCCCCTCCCCCGAGGCCCGACACGGGCCGCCCGACCGCCTCGGGACGACGTGACCGGGATCACTCCCGCACCACGCACGACCGGCGTAAGAGTCCGCCCCCCGCGCGCTCTCCTCCCCCGAAAGCCCCACCGCCGTTCCCAGTCGAGGAGGCCCCGTGCCCAGCGCCGTCGTCGAGCAGGTCGTGCCCGCCAGTCTGATCCTCTCCACCCGTACCTCGGCCGAGCTGCGGGTGACGCTGCGCTACCGGGCGGCGGATCCGCTCGCGGTCCGGCTGCTCTTCCCCGCCGAGTACTCGCTGGACGAGCCGACCGGACCGGTCGGGGCGGACGGGCCGGAGGGCGTCGAGTGGGTCTTCGCCCGCCAGCTGCTGGCGGCCGGACTGGAGCTGCCGTCCGGGCTCGGCGACGTACGGCTCCGACCCTCGCACGGGCGGCACGTCCTGATCGAGTTGCACGCCCCCGAGGGGGTGGCGCTGCTCCGGTTCGGCGCGCTGGAACTGCGGCGCTTCCTGTGGCGCAGCCACCTGGCCGTCCCCGAGGGCCGGGAGCACCGGCACCTCGACCCCGACCGCGCCCTCGCGGAACTGCTGCGCTGAGGACTCCTCCGCCGGGGGGCGAGCGCGGGTGCGCTCCCGCTACGCCCGCCGACTGCCGGTCAGGTGGGCGTAGACCACCACGTTGCCCCGGTAGCCCTCGCCCTCGGTGTAGCCGCCGCCGCAGGTGATCAGGCGCAGCTCGGGGTCGCGGGCCTGCCCGAAGACCTGCCGGTCGGGGAAGGCGGTCTTGGGGTACACCTCGATGGCGTCCGCGAGGAAGTACGCGGTGCTGCCGTCCCGCCGGGCCACGTCGATCCGGTCGCCGCGGTGCAGGGCGCCCAGCCCGTAGAAGACGGCCGGTCCGCTCGCGATGTCCACGTGTCCGACCAGCAGCGCGGTACCGGTCTGCCCGGGTGTCACGCCGTCCCGGTACCAGCCGGCCAGGTTGCGCTGGTCGTCCGGCGGGGTGGCCAGGTGCCCCCCGGTGTCCAGGCCGACGCCGGTCACCGGGGCGTCCACGTCGAGTGCCGGGATCCGGACCCGGGTCGGGGCGGAGGCCTTCATCGGGATGCCGGTCAGCGCGTGCCGGGACGGCCCGGCGCCCAGGGCCTCGGCGACGGACGGGGTGGGCGGCAGGCCGCCCGTGCTGCCGTCGTGCACCAGCCAGGCGCCCAGCACCAGCGCCGCGGCCAGCGCCGGTGTGCCCAGCCGGCGACCGCTCTGCCCGCTCACGCGCACTCCCATCGGTTCGGCCCGACCCCCATCAGCCCCGCTGACCAGCCAAGCCCTCCCCCGCGCCGACCGCACCGGCTGCGCGGCCGGACGGGTGAGGCCGGGTACCGGGCAGCCGCGGCCTGGTCAGGAACCCCTCCGCGAGCCCGTTGGCGACCGCGACGCCCAGCAGCTCGGACGACTTGTCGTAGAGCAGGAACCGCGGCTGCCACTCCGGCTGGTACTTGGCGTTGGCCCGGTACAGCGACTCCAGCTGCCACCACCGGGAGAGGAACCGCAGCACGGTCCGCGACAGCCGCAGCACCGGCCCGGCCCCCAGCTTGGCGCCGGCCTCGAAGACGTACCGGAACATCGCGAAGTTGAGCGAGATCCGGGTCACCTGGATCCTCCCGGCCGCCGCCGCCAGCAGCAGCTCGGTGATCATGAACTCGACGAGCCCGTTGTCCGACTCGCGGTCCCGCCGCATCAGGTCGAGCGAGAGGCCGTGCGCGCCCCACGGGACGAAGCTGAGCAGCGCGCAGGTGCGCTCGTGCTCGTCACGGCACTCGACCAGCAGGCAGTCGCCGTCCGCCGGGTCGCCGAGCCGGCCCAGCGCCATGCTGAAGCCGCGCTCGGTCCGCCCGTGCCGCCAGGCGTCGGCGAGGTGGCGCAGCCGGGCCAGCTCCTCCGCCGGCACGTCCCGGTGCCGGCGGATCAGGACGTGGTAGCCGGCCCGGCCGACCCGGCCACGGGTCTGCCGCAGGGTCCGCATGCTGCGGCCGTGCAGGCTGAACCCCTCGGTCTCCACGATGGCCTCGTCGCCGAACTCCAGCGCCTTCAGCCCGGTGCGCCGGTACGCGGTGCCGGCCTGCTCGCCGGCGCCGGTGACGGCCGGGATCCAGGCGTTGGCCCGCGCGGTGGCCCGCCAGGCCTCGATCGCCTGCGGCCAGGCCTCCGGGTCGCCGATCGGGTCGCCGGAGGCGAGCGCGACGCCGTTGACCACCCGGTAGAGCACCGCGGCCTTGCCGGAGGGCGACCAGCAGACCGACTTGTCGCGGCGCAGCGCGAAGTAGCCGAGCGAGTCGCGCCCGCCGTGCCGCTCCAGCAGCGCCCGCAGCCGCTGCTCGTCCGCCGGCCCGAGGTGCACCCGGCCGCGCGGTGAGCGGAAGAAGACCCGCAGCACGAGCAGGAAGAGCGCCGCCCCCAGCACGTTGATGCTCAGGTCGGCCCAGCGGTCCACGGTGACCGGCGGCACCTCCTCGCCGAAGCCGGAGACGGTGAACAGCCGCAGCAGCGCGTACCGGAAGCACTCGCCCCAACCGACCTGCGGCGCGGTGGCGGTGACGTGGATCAGCAGTGCGCCGATCGAGGCGACCAGCGCCCCGCCGAGCAGCAGCACGGCGATCCCCAGCAGGATGTTGCCGCGCTCGCCACGGGCGTGGAAGGCCGGGCGGCTCGCCAGCAGGAAGGCCAGCACCAGCGCGGTGAGGACGGCGGAGACCCAGTTGAACGGGTGCCGCCGGTCCGCCGGCAGGGTGACCAGGGCGAGCAGGAAGAGCGCCGCGTAGGCCGCGACCACCAGGGTGGCCACGATCCAGGCCGCCCGCTTGCGCCGGCGCAGCATCACCGCCAGCAGCGCGGCGAAGAGCGCCGCGGTGAACCCGGCGGTGACCAGCACCGGGGTGAAGAACTGCCCGCTGTTGATCCGGTCCACCCGCTGCCGGAACGGCGCGACCAGCCCGGCCACCAGGTTGACCAGCGCGGCGATCCGCAGGTACCACTCGGCCGCGGTCGCGCAGCGCAGCCGCCAGCCCGGCAGCGCACGGGCGCGCTCCCGCGCCTCGGCCGGCGCCGCGACCGGCTCCGGGGCCCGCTCCTCGACCCGCGCCCCGGCCGGCACCGCCACCGGCCCGGTCCCCGCCGGCACGACCACGTCCGGAGCCCCGGCCAGCAGGTTGTAGGCGGCGGCCTTGGCCACCATCAGCCGCTGGTGCACCCGGGCCTCCCGCCGTTCGGCCCGGGCCAGCCGCTTGGGACGGCTGCGGTAGCGCCAGCGCGCCCACGGGCTCTGCGGCCGGGCCAGCCGGATCGCCCCGACCACCGCGAGCGGCGCCACCATCACGCCGAGCAGGCCGGTCCACAGCTTGCCCTTGAGCAGACTGATCGTCACCAGGATCAGCAGCAGAGCCGCGCCGACCAGCTGACCGACCGACGGCCGTCCGGTCAGGCCGCCCAGCGGCGGCGCCCCGACCAGCAGCAGTCCGATCATCGCCACCGCGAGGATCACCGCGTCCACCGACTTGCGGCCCTGCTCACTCCAGTAGACGTCCTCCAGGTGCAGCACCAGCGCGAACTCGTCCAGCACCAGGCCGCAGCCGACCCCGAAGGCGACCGCCAGCACGTCGCGCGGCACCCCGGCCTCGCTGCGCACGGTGAACGCGCCGACGCCGGCGACCAGCATCAGCGCCTGTCCGAAGACGACGTGGTGGATGTGCAGGCCGCCGGGCGTCACGTTGCCCGGCCACCACGGGGTCCCGCGCCGGATCATCCGCACGCTGAACCGGATGAAGAGGAAGGACGCGATCAGGCCGAGCAGCAGGAGCAGGAGCGGTTCCCGCCCCGAGGCCACGATCCGGTCCTGGAAGCTGACCCGCAGCGACTCCGCCATCGGTCCCGTCCCCTCCCGCCACGGCCCCGGGCCACGGCCATCGCTCCATCTGACGCCTGCTCACCAGGGTGCGCGACCCGACGCGCGAGCGGCCTGCGCCGGACGGTTGATCCGGACGATCCCTCCCCCTCACCTGTTGGCTCTCGTGCCATGCTGTGGGACAAATCAGTCATAACGGATAATCAGCAGACAATCGGTCAACAGGAATATCAGGAAGGTCGAGGGATCATGGATGCTCTCTCCCGCCGGACTCTGCTGGCGGCCGGTGCCGCCGGCGCCGCCACGGTCGCCACCGGGTGCGCGCGCCCCGGCACCCCCGCCAGGTCCGACGCCATCGACCCGGCCTCGGTTCCGCACCACGCCCACGGCGGCGCCTCGGCCGCGCCGCCCGGCGCCGTCCCCGTCAAACCCGAGACCACCCTGATCGGCGACGGCTCGACCTCCGACACCGGCCCGCAACCCAACCAACCGGTCCCCGAGCCACTCGAACCGGGCCAACAACCGCCCCAGTTCGTCGTCTTCTCCTGGGACGGCGCGGGCGAGCTGGACAACAGGCTGTTCTCCCGGTTCCGCAAGCTCGCCAAGGACCACAACGCCGGGATGACCTTCTTCCTCAGCGGGCTCTACGTGCTGCCCGAGTCGAAGAAGGACCTCTACCACCCGCCGCAGCACCCGGTCGGCGCCTCCGAGATCGGCTACCTGACCGACCAGCACATCCTGGACACCCTCACCCAGGTCCGCGCCGCCTGGCTGGACGGCCACGAGATCGGCACCCACTTCAACGGCCACTTCTGCGGTCCCACCGGGGTCGGCCAGTGGTCGCCCGAGGAGTGGGACAGCGAGATCGAACAGGCCATCAGCTTCGTCACGCACTGGAAGAGCAACGGCGGTTTCACCGACCAGCCAGCACTGCCGTTCGACTACACCAAGGAGCTGATCGGCGGCCGCACCCCGTGCCTGGAGGGCCAGCGCAACCTGCTGCCCACCGCGGTGGCGCGCGGCTGGAAGTACGACGCCAGCGGCTCGGGCGGGGTCCAGGTCTGGCCGCAGAAGATCCAGGGCGGCGCGCTCTGGGACTTCCCGCTGCAGTCCATCCCGTTCCCCGGGCACACCTTCCAGGTGCTCTCGATGGACTACAACATCATGTTCAACCAGTCCGGCGAGAACACCAAGGCCGATCCCGCCAAGTACGCGGCCTTCCAGCTCCAGGCCCGGGACTCCTACCTGGCCGGCTTCGAGCGCGCCTACCGGAGCAACCGGGCGCCGATGTACATCGGCAACCACTTCGAGGAGTGGAACGGCGGGATCTACATGAACGCCGTGGAGGAGGTGCTCAAGACCATCGCCGACAAGCCGGACGTCCGCCTGGTCTCGTTCCGCCAGCTGATCGCCTGGCTGGAGGCGCAGGACCCGGCGGTGCTGCGCAAGCTGCAGAGCCTGGGCCCCGGCGAGACCCCGGCGGCCGGCTGGTCGAAGTTCCTCGCCGGCCACTAGGGCCTGGACTCCCCACCCGCGCGCACCGGGCGATTAACCCGATCGGCGTCACTCCGAGCGGCGGGCCATCACCCCAGGTGGACCAGGGTTTTCCGGCCCGTCCGGCGCCCGCTCGGCATGCGGCCCGGCCGCCCACCACGTACCCCTGGAGCAGCAGGACGCGGTTCGTCCACGGGGACACCCCGTGACCGAGTCCCGGGAGGACCAGCATGCGCGCTCGTCACTTCGTCGCCGGGGGCATCCTCACCGTGGCCGCAGCCCTCGGTGCGGCCGGCCCCGCAACGGCGGCCGGCCCGGTCGTCGTCCAACCCGACTCGCTCGCCCCGGGCGGCCGGATCGCGCTCCTCGACGGCGGCAGGAGCCAGGCCGCCGGCGCCTTGACGTTCCGCGACAGCGGCAACGGCGACGGCAAGAACCCCAACGGCGTTGGCAACGGCAACGACGACGGCAGGGGCTACACCGGCAGCGGCGAGTACTCCAAAGGCGGCGGCAACGGCAACAACGGCGGTGGCATCGGCATCGGCGGCGGCAACAACGGCAACAACGGCGGTGGCATCGGCATCGGCGGCGGCATCGGCATCGGCAACGGCAACGGCGGTGGCGTCAACGGCGGCGGCAACAACGGCAACAACGGCAAGGGCTACACCGGCAGCGGCGAGTACTCCAAAGGTGGCGGCAACGGCAACGGCGGCGTCAACGGCAACGGCAACAACGGCGGCGGCAACAACGGCAAGGGCTACACCGGCAGCGGCGAGTACTCCAAGGGCGGCGGCCCGAGCGGCGCGAGCCACGCCGGGGTCGGCGGCAGCACCGGCCCCGACGTCCGGGAGACCGTCGCCGGCGCCTCCCTGATGATCACCGCCGCCGCGGCCACCGCCCTGCGGCTGCGCCGCCGCCGCGCCGACTCCTGACCCGCCACCCGGGCACCCTTCAGGTCCCGGCCCGGTCGCACACGACCTCCGCGCTGTGCGGGATCGCGCCACTGCGGTCGTACGGATCGGCCACCGGCCGCTTCGACGCCGCGGTGGGCGCCGGGTCGGAGGGGAAGGCCGGCCGCAGCAGGCCGGCCTCGGCGTCGCAGGCGGAGTTGGCGATGGTGAAGTCCCAGGCGGCGACGTCCAGTCCGGCCGAGCCGGCCGGATCCCCGCCGTCCGCCGGGAACGCGACGGTGATCACCCGCCGCACCACGGTCCGCGCCACCTCGGCCGGTGGTGCGGCCGAGGCCGTCGCCGCCGGCCGGCTGACGGCGTACGCGAAGGTGTAGTCGGCGGTCACCAGCAGGCCGCCCAGCTGGTCGTCGGTCACCTCCATCCGCCCGCTGACCCGCACCCCGCCCGGTACCGGCGCGGCCACCGCCGGGTCGAAGCGGGTGAACACCTCGTCCCCGCCGCCGTCGGCGTGGTCCACCAGGTGCCGGGTCAGCTGCTGGTACAGCGGCGAGTCCGGCCGCAGCATGCCGAGCGCGACGGTCGGCGGGCCGCCCGCCAGGGTGGCCGGGTCCAGGTTCGCGGCGGCCAGGAAGTCGCGCACCCGCGCGGTCGCCGCCCCGACCTGGTCGGCCGTCAGTCCCCCCACCGCCGTGGCGGGCGGCGGCGTCAGGCCCGCCCGTCCCTCCGGCCAGCTCTCGGCCGGCGAGCCGGCGAACGGACTGGCGAGGGTGGCGGTCACCGGCGCGGCGGTCACCGCCGGTCCCGTGGACACGCCCGGCGAGGCCGGCGGCACGGCCGAGGCCGGGTGGCCGGCGGCCGTGCTCCGGCTGCCCCTGCCGTCCGGCGCCCCGCCGAGCGGAGCGCCGGTGGCCAGCGCCCCCAGTACCAGGGTGGCGGTGGCGGTGGCCACCAGCAGGTCGCGGACCCGGGCCAGCCGCCCGGACGCGGGGCGCGGACCCGGTGTCGCCACCGTCCGGCCCGCGGGCCCCGGGCCGCGGTGGTCCCGGGCCGCCAGCGTCCGGGCCCGGGCGGAGGGCTCCACCAGCGGGGCGGTCCGCACCGACTCGGCGGTGAAGGCCGCCCGGAAGCGCTCCCACTCGGCGTCACCGGCAGGCGGCCGGACGGGCCGCGGCTCGTCCGGACCACCGGGCGGTGAGGTTGGTATGGACATCGGCCCTCCTCCGCCGACTCGACAGAACCGCCCTTCCGGCCAGGACCGGAGGGCAGGCGCCAGATGTACCGCCGGACGGGCGATCTGTCCATCAGTCGCGCGTCGCATTTCCGCGCGAACACCGTGGTCAGCCGGTGGCCCGCGGCCGGACCCGGCCCGCCAGCACCGCCCCCACCAGCGCGACGCAGGCCATCACGCCGAAGATCACCGCGAACGCGCCCCGGGCCCCGGCCCCCGCACCGCCGGTCGCCACGGCGGGGACCGCGCCGCCGCCCAGCGCCGAGAACAGCACCCCGGCCAGCCCGACCAGCAGCACGTTGCCGAGCGCGTCGGACATCTGCAACGAGGCCGAGTTGACGCCGGCCGCCTCGGGCGGCGAGAGCTTCATCATCAGCACGCTGATGCTGGCGATGGACAGGCCCATGCCCATCCCGCCGACCGCCCAGGCCGCCGCGGCGGTCCAGGTCGGCGCCGCCGGGAGCAGCACCAGCGCCGCGCCCGCGATGGCCGCCGCGGTGCAGCCGAAGCCGAGTCGGATCAGCGCCTCGCGACGCCGCTCGGCCGCCGGCCGGCCCTGCAACCAGGAGCCGAGCGACCAGGAGAGGCCGCCGCTGGTGAGGGTCAGGCCGGCCAGGGTCGGCGAGAGGTGCCGCTGCACCACCATCATCAGCGGGATGAACGCCTCGGCGGCGAAGAACGCCCCGGCCGCCACCCCGCGCAGCAGGATCAGCGTGGGCAGCCCGCGCGCCGCGCGCAGCGTGCCGGCGGGGAGCAGTCGCCGTACGGCGGGGAAGAGCAGCCCGGCCCCGGCCAGCGCGGGCAGCAGCCCGAGCAGGTCCAGCCTCTGGCCGGCGTACTGCAACAGCCCGGCACCCAGCGCGGCCATCGCGGCCAGCCCGATCCGCCGCCCGTCCAGCGCGCCGCCGGGGCCGGCCGGCTGGGCCCGCTCGGCCCGGCGCAACGCCGGGCCCATCACCGCCAGCGGGAGCACGATCAGCATCGGCACGGAGAGGAAGACCCAACGCCAGCCGAGGTGCTGGGTCACCGCGCCGGAGAGCACCGGGCCGACGATCGACGGCAGCACCCAGGCCGCCGAGAAGGCCGCGAAGACGGACGGCCGCAGCCGCTCCGGGAACGCCCGGCCGACCACCACGTACAGCGCGACGATCACCAGCCCGCCGCCCAGCCCCTGCACCGCCCGACCCGCGACGAAGATCCACATCCCGGCGGCGGTACCGGCCACCACCAGCCCGGCGCCGAACACCCCGATCCCCGCGAGGAGCGGCAGCAGCGGCCCGCGCCGGTCGCACCACTCGCCGGAGAGCACCATCGCGAACAGCGTGCTGGTGAAGTAGCCGGAGAAGGCGAAGGCGTACAGGCCAAGACCGTGCAGCTGACGGGCCGCCACCGGCATCGCGGTGTTCACCGCGGTGGCCTCGAAGGCGAGCAGCAGGACCACCGAGACGATCCCCAGGGTCAGCGCCCGGTAGGGCGCGCTGAGCACCCCTCCCCCGTCCTCGGCGGCTGTCAGCGGGTCGGCAGGGTCGGCCGAGGTGGCGGAGGCTGTGGTCATGACTGCCATGGTAAGTGCCGTCGGCTGGGTTCACTCCTGACCGAAAGCCTCGGAGCGCTCCGCCCTTGGTCGTAGGACCCCCCGCCGGATTTCATCCGCCCGTCACAATTCAATGTTGACGGCGACCGGGCCGGACCGGCACCATGAATTCCGTGAACGCGGCCGGAAGGGCCGCCGAATTCCGCAGCGGAGAGGAGCGCCCGGCCGTGATCCGCAAGCCCGCCGCCACCTCCTGTTGTCCCGCCCGTCCCGCTCACCGCGCCAACTGACCGAGGGCCCACCGCCCTCCGCCCGGCCGTGTGCCCGAGTGGTTCAGGGGACCGCCTGCAAAGCGGTTTACACGGGTTCGATTCCCGTCATGGCCTCCGCACGACGTACCCGGCACGACCGGGCGGCGAGAAATCCGCCGGCCGGCGTTCCGGCATTTCCGGAATCATTCTCGACGGCGCTCCCGGAAAGCGGCACTTCCGGAAAAGGGCCCGCCGAGAATGTCGGCGGGCCCTTTCCGGTGACCGTCAGGCGATCGCCGCGTCCTCCGGGGGGATCGGGAGGCGGCCGACCGGGAGCCCGGTGGCGGCGCGGACGGCGGCGGCGACCGCGGCCGGGGCGACCACGGCCGGGACCGCGCTGACCGCCTTCGCGCCGAAGCTGGCGACCACGTCGCGCTCCTCCAGCAGCGCGGCGATCCGCACCTCGGGGGTGTCCAGCGCGGTGGGCAACCGGTAGCCGGTGAGCGAGGGGTTGGCCGGCCGCCCGCCCACCATCCGCAGGTCCTCCAGCAGCGCCAGGCCGACGCCCTGCGCCACCCCCGCCTCGATCCGGTCCTCGATCTGGCCCGGGTTCAGCGCCCGGCCGACGTCCTGCGCGACCGTCACGTCGACCACCCGCACCGCGCCCAGCTCGATGTCCACGTCCACCACCGCGCGCATCGCGCAGAAGGCGATCGAGACGAAGGCGTCACCCTGGCCCGCCTCGTCCAGCGGCTCGGTCGGGTGCGGGCGGCACTGCGCGGTGGCCCACAGCTCCTTGCCCTCCAGCGCCTCGGTCACCGGCATGCCGAGCACCCCGTCGTAGGAGGTGATCTTCCCGTCGGTGATCGACAGCAGCTCGACGGACATCCCGAAGTCGGCCGCGATCGGCTGCAGCAGCTGGTGGCGGACCATCAGCGCGGCCCGCTCGACCGCGCCGCCGGAGACCCAGGTGTGCCGGCCGCGGGCGGCCGGACCGGCGATCGACTGGTCGCTGTCCACCGGCGCGACGTAGACCTCGGTCACCCCGAGTACCGACTGGACGATCTGCCGGGCCAGCGTGGCGAAGCCCTGACCGGCGTCGACGGCCGCGCAGATCACCGTGGCGTGGTCGCCACTCACCCGGACGGTCGCGGTGGAGACCTCGTCCGCGCCCTCCGCTCCGAGCATGTGCACCATGCCGACCGCGTACCCGATGCCGCGTCGCACCGCCGCCGGTTCACCGGCCCCGCCCGGCCCGCCGGGCAGCAGCCAGTCGGCGTCCGGCTCGTCCACCGGCAGCGAGGGCAGCGGTTCGGCGGCCACCGCGTCGAGCAGCGCGGCCACCGGCGCCGGGCAGGTGACGGCCTGCCCGGTGGGCATCGGGTCGCCGGTCGCCATCACGTTGCGGCGGCGGATCTCCAGCGGGTCCAGGCCGAGCCGGGCGGCCAGCTGGTCGAGCTGCGACTCGTGCGCGAAGCAGGACTGCAGCGCACCCTCGCCACGCATCCGGCCGGCCGGCGGGTTGTTGGTGCGCACCGCCCAGGCGTCCACGAAGACGTTCGGGCAGACGTACGGGCCGACCGAGAACGCGGTGGCGGCGGCCAGCGCCTGGGCCGAGACGTCCGCGTAGGCGCCGCCGTCCAGCAGGATCTGCGCCTCCACCTTCACCAGCTTGCCCTGGGCGTCCGCGTGGTGGCGGTACCTCAGCAGCGCCGGGTGCCGGCTGGTGTGCGCCTGGAAGGACTCCTCACGGGTGAGCGTCATCTTCACCGGACGGCCGGTGCGCAGCGCCAGCAGGGCCAGCGTGACCTGGAACGAGAGGTCCTCGCGGTCCGTGGTCGCGCCGGGCACGCCGGTCACCACCAGCCGCACCCGGTCCGGCTCCAGGCCCAGGCAGGCGGCGGTGCGGTCGCGGTCGCCGTGCGGGTCGGTCGAGGAGAGGTGCAGCTCGACGCCGCCGTCCGGGCGCGGCACGGCCAGCCCGGCCTCGGCGCCGATCGGGGCCGGGTCCTGCCGGCCGACCTGGTAGAGGCCCTCGACGACCACCTCGCCGACCGCCTCCGGGTCGCCGGTGCGCAGCGGGAGGTGGCGGAAGAGGTTGCCGTCCGGGTGCAGCGGCGGCGCGGTGAAGGCCTGCTCGGGGTCGGTGAGCGCGTCCAGCACCTCGTACTCGACGACGATCGAGGCGGCGGCCAGCCGGGCGGTGTCCGGGTGGTCGGCGGCCACCGCGGCCACCGGCTCGCCGTGGTGGCGCACCACGTCGGCGGCCAGCACCGGCCGGTCGCCGGCGGGCGGGCCGCCCGGGACGCCGTCCCGGGCGGGCGGCAGGTCGGCGGCGGTGACCACGGCGTGCACACCGGGGAGGGCCAGCGCGGCCGAGGTGTCGATGCCGACGATCCGGGCGTGCGGGTGCGGGGAGCGCAGCACCGCGCCCCAGAGCAGGCCCTCGGCCCACAGGTCGGCCGCGTACGGGTAGATGCCGAGTGCCTTGGGCAGCGCGTCGGTGCGCAGCGGCGAACCGCCGAGGCCGAAGGTCTGCGGCTCGGGCGCGTCCGGTTCGGCGGGGGCCGGGGCGAGGGCGCTGTCCGTGGGGGAGGTCATGCGTGGTCGTCCTCGGGAAGCGGGGCGCCTCCGGCCGACGGCTGGGGGAGGAGGCCGGGGGCGAGACTGGGGTCGAGCGACACGGTGGGCGACCCGGTCTCGTAGACGGTCCCGTCGTAGGGGGCGGCCGGGATCCCGTGCGCGGGCGTGCCGTCGTAGAGCGGGCCGGGGTAACTCGGCGCGGGGTAGCCCTGGTCGGGGTACGGGTCGCCCTGGTAGACCGGGCCGTTGACCGCCGACGGGTCGAACGGTGTCCCGTGCGCGGGGGTCTGTTGGTACACCGTGCCGTGCCCGGCGGCCGGGTCGTACGGCGTGCCGTGCGGCGGCGTCGGTTCGTACAGCGCGTCGTGCGCCGGGGTCTCGTACGACCCGCCGGGTGCGGTGTTGTCGTGCGCCGGCACGGGCTCGTAGCTCGTGCCCGCGTCGTACACCGTGCCCGGGCCGTAGGCGGTCGGGTCGTAGCCCGGGTAGCCCTGCACCGGGATCGCCCCGACGCCGGTGCCGGCCGCGGTCGGCTGCGGCGCGTACTCGGCCGCCGGCTCGGGGAGCTCCGCGCTGATCCAGCCGCTCTCGTCGTCGAAGACCGGCCGCGCGGCGGTCGCGCCGGCCGGCGGCCAGTCCTCCTGGTAGACCGGCAGGTCGGCCGGCTCGGCCGCGGGCTCCGCCTGCTCGGTGGGCTCGGCGACCGCCTCCGCGGCGTCCTCCGTCGCCTCCACCGCCGTCTCCTCGGCCTCCAGCAGCGCCGCGCCACGCGCCTGAGCCACCGTCTGGACGGCCGCCAGCGCGCTGCGGTACCCGGTGCAGCGGCAGAGGTTGCCGCACAGCGCCTGCCGGGCCTCCACCTCGCTCGGCCGGTGGTTGCGCTGCAGCAGGTCGTGCACCGCCATCGCCATCCCGGGCGTGCAGTAACCGCACTGCACGGCGCCCGAGTCGGCCAGCGCCTGCTGGACGTCGCTCGCCGCGCCGCCCGCCGACAGCCCCTCGACCGTGCTGATCTCGCTGTCCGCCGCCAGCGCGGCCGGGACCAGGCAGCCGGCCACCAGCTGCCCGTCCACCTGCACCGAGCAGGCGCCGCACTCGCCCTGCTCGCACCCGTTCTTGGCACCGGCCAGCCCGAGCCGCTCGCGCAGCACGTAGAGCAGGCTCTCGCCGATCCACGCGTCGGTGACCGACCGTTCGAAGCCGTTGACGCGCAGCGTGTACGAGGCGCACGGGCGCCCCTCGCCGGGCAGCGGTGGGGGGTTCAGCGGGTCGGACGCGATCCCGGGCGTCAGGTCAGCCGTCACTTCAAAGCCCTTCCCAGTGCCCGACGGGCCAGCACCGACACGGTACGCCGCAGCCGCACCGCGGCCGCGGTCGGCCCCTCGATCAGCAGCCCCGACGAGGGGTCGGCGCCGTAGCCGTCGGGGACGCAGGCGGTGGCCACGTACTCGCCGAAGGCCGCCGCCGCGGCCGGGTCGACCACCGGCACGCCCTCCTCGCCGCGGGCCGACCAGTCGATGCAGCCGGCCACCCAGGCCTCGGCCTCCAGCGGCCGCAGCGGCACCGGCGCGACGGCACCGACCGCGCAGCGCACCGCGCGCCGGGCCGGGTCGAGCACCAGCGCGACCGAGGCGGTGGCCCGGGCCGGGCCGCTGCGCCCGGTCGCCTTGAGGAAGACCTGCGGGGCGTGCAGCAGCGGCACCCGGACCCAGGTGAGCAGTTCGCCGGGGCGCATCGGGTCGTGGCCGGTGAGCAGGTGGCTGACCGGCACCTCGCGGCTGCCGCCCGGGCGGGCCAGGGTGACCGAGGCCTCCAGCGCGGCCAGCACCGGCAGGGTGTCGCCGGTCGGCGCGGCGGTGGCGATGTTGCCGCCGAGGGTGCCGACGTTGCGGGTCTGCGGCGGTCCGGCGGTGCGCGCGGCGTCGGCGAGGGCGGGGATCAGCGCGGCGAAGTCGGGCCGGTCCATCCGGGCCAGCGTGAGGCCGGCACCGAGCACCGCGGTGCCGCCGTCCTCGTAGCGCCAGCCGCGCAGTTCGGTGATCCGGCCGAGGCCGATCAGCGCGGCCGGGCGCAGCCGGCCGGCGTTGACGGCTTCCATCAGGTCGGTACCGCCGGCCACCGGTACCGCGGTGGGACTGGTGCCGAGTGCCTCGACGGCCTCGTCGAGGGAGGTCGGCAGCATGATCGTGCGGTTCACCAGGATCCCACCGTGCTCCACTCGCTCGGGCTGCGCTCGATCAGCCGTACAGTACGGCCGCCGCGAGGGCCGGCCGGTTCGTCCCGCACCGCGCTCTGCGGTACCGCCCGTAGAGTACGGGGCCGCGCTGCCGAACTGAAGCAGCCCACCGGGTCGGGCAACTCTGGCACATCGCAGGCGATGATCACCCCCGGGGTGGCGGACCATCTGGCCCCATACCGGGCAAATCAGGCACGAATGGGATCAGATGTTCATCTGTTAGTGACGCCGGACCGGGCGGAAAAGGTTCCCAGACGATCCGTCACCCGGTCAGCCGGCCGGCGGCGCACCCTCGATCGGGCGACCGGCCACCCCTGGTCGACGCTGCCACGGGTGCGGCCCGCCGGGCGGACGGTACGCCACCCCGAGCGCGTCCAACCGGGCGTAGTGCGCGCGCATCCGGCGCTCGAAGCCCGGCCAGTCGCGGGCGGCGGGATCGCTCGGCAGCCGTGACCAGGCCACCTCGGCGAAGGCCGCGAGCCGCGGGAAGGCCCGGTAGTCGAGGTCCCGGGCATCGGTGGCGAACTCGCTCCACAGGTTGGCCTGAGTGCCGATCACCCGACGGGCGGCGGCCGTCGACTCCGGCGGGCGGCCCAGCTCCGGCGGGACCGGCTCGAACCGGTAGACGTCCTCCAGGGTCCGCACGTACCCGACCGGAACGGGTTCGTCCGGGCCGTCCGCCTGCCGGTGGTCGAGGTAGACGTGCTGCTCCGGGCAGATCACCACGTCGTGCCCGGCCCGCGCGGCGGCCACCCCGCCGGCGTACCCCCGCCAGGACGAAACCGCCGCACCCGGGGCGGGCCCGCCCTGCAGGATCTCGTCCCAGCCGATCAGCCGGCGGCCGCGGTCGGCCAGCCAGCGGTCGAAGTGCCGGAGGAACCAGGACTGCAGGCCGTCCTCGTCCGCCAGTCCGAGCTCCGCGATCCGGGCCCGCGCCGCCGGACTGGCCCGCCACTGGTCCTTCGGGCACTCGTCGCCGCCGAGGTGGACGAACTCGGACGGGAAGACCTCCAGCAGCTCCTCCAGCACGCCCTCGTAGAAGGCCAGCGTGGCGTCCGAGGCGTTCAGCACGTTGGGGCTGACACCCCAGTCGGTCCACACCCCGAGCGCCGCGGTGTCCACCACGTCGGTGTTGCCCAGCTCCGGGTAGGCCGCGATGGCCGCCTGGGCATGGCCCGGCAGGTCGATCTCGGGGACCACGGTGATGCCCAGGCCGGCCGCGTACCCGACGACCTCGCGCAGGTCGTCCTGGGTGTAGTGGCCGCCGTGCGGCCGGTCGTCGCGCCGCCCGCCGGAACGGAAGCCGACCATCGAGCGCTCCCGCCAGCCGCCCACCCCGGTGAGCCGCGGGTAGCGCCGGACCTCGAAGCGCCAGCCCTGGTCGTCGGTGAGGTGCAGGTGCAGCACGTTGAGCTTGTGCGCGGCCAGCAGGTCCAGGTAGCGCAGCAGGCCGTCCTTGGGCAGGAAGTGCCGGGCGACGTCCAGCAGCACCCCGCGCCAGCCGAACCGCGGGGCGTCCGCGATCTCGCAGGCGGGCAGCGTCCAGCCGCCGTCCCGGCGCAGCGGGGCCCGCCGGAACGCCTCCGGCCCGAGCAGCTGGCGGACGGTCTGGGCGGCCCAGAGGGCGCCGGCCGCTCCCCCGGCGGCGAGCAGGGCCCGTCCGGCGCCGACCGTGATCCGGTACTCCTCGGCGGCGAGGGCGGCGTCCAGCCGCAGCGCCAGGTCGGCCCGGCCGGGCGCGGCGGCGGGGGCCAGCGGCAGCCCGGTCGCGGCGCCCAGCGTCGAGCGCAGCCAGCGTTCGGCGTCCCCGGTGCCCGGGCCGCCGGCGAGCGTGGTCACCGGACCCAGCCGCAGGCCCGCCTCAGCCGGGAACCGGACGTCCGCCGGGGCGGGGATGAGGTCCATGCGGCCCATCCTGCCCCGCGAACCACCGATTGGTACAGACCACTGTCAGCACCAGGCGGCGGTTACTTCTTGTCGCCGCCGCCGTCAGCCGGCTCGATGCCCTCGAAGATCTCCTTGCACATGGGGCAGACGGGGTACTTCTTCGGGTCGCGCCCGGGCACCCAGACCTTGCCGCAGAGCGCGACCACCGGGGAGCCGGAGAGCGCGCTCTCCATGATCTTGTCCTTCTGGACGTAGTGCGCGAAGCGCTCGTGGTCACCGTCCCCGTGGGAGACCTGGGGGACGGGCTCGACCAGCGTGCCGGTGCCGAGTCCGCGCTCGGGCTCAAGAGTGCTCATGAGGGCCAAGTCTATGGGGGCGCGGAGCGGAACGTGGCGTCTCAGTTGAGCAGCGGGTCCTCGGGGTAGGTCGCGAGCATCGCCAGCGGCCCGCGCTGGCGGCGCAGCACCGAGCGCCACAGCCGCTCGGGATCGGGGCAGGAGATGTCCCCCGGTTCGACGTCCACCAGGTACCAGGCGCCCTCGGCGATCTCCGCCTCCAGCTGGCCCGGGGTCCAGCCGGAGTACCCGGCGAAGACCCGCAGCGCGCCCAGCTCGCCGGCCAGCACCTGCGGCGGCGCCTCCAGGTCGACCAGCCCGATCGCCCCGTGCACCCGGCGCCAGCCCAGCGGGTCGGCCGGCCCCGGCTCCCCCGGCACCACGGCCACCGCCAGGGCGGAGTCCAGCCCGACCGGACCGCCCTGGAAGACCACCGGCGGGGCACCCGCCAGGTCCGCCCAGCCGTCCAGCACGTCCGAGACCTCGACCGGGGTCGGTCGGTTCAGCACGACGCCCAGCGCGCCCTGGACGTCGTGGTCCAGCAGCAGCACCACCGACCGGGCGAAGTTCGGGTCGGTGAGCACGGGGGTCGCCACGAGCAGGCGGCCGGTGTGTGAGGAGGCCGCGGTCATGTCTCACATGATCCCGCAGCCGCGTGCCGGGCGGGAAGCCCAACACGAAAGCCACCCGGCCCGGGCAGCAAACCTCCTCCCCGCGGCCGCTCACCCGTTCGGCGCACAGCGGGCCGAGCTTCCACCCGGAGAGAGCATGATCACCATGTGATCGCACGGGAACCGCCGAACCGCCTACTACCATCTATCCGAAGTGGCGCCCGTGCGGCCCGCGCCACAGTCGTCACGGCTGTCCCAACGAACCGTGCTGCCTGCCTCTCCCGGCTGCGAACCCCTGGATTGCGAGAACGATGACCGACGACGTCCTGCTGGTCCACGGCGGAAACCCGCTGGAAGGCGAGATCCGCGTCCGCGGTGCCAAGAACCTGGTGCCCAAGGCGATGGTGGCCGCCCTGCTCGGCCAGGGCCCCAGCAGACTGCGCAACGTCCCGGACATCCGTGACGTCAAGGTGGTGCGCGGCCTGCTCCAGCTGCACGGGGTGACCGTGCGCAGCGGCGAGGAGGAGGGCGAGCTGATCCTCGACCCCTCGCACGTGGAGAGCGCCAACGTCGCCGACATCGACGCGCACGCCGGCTCCTCGCGGATCCCGATCCTGTTCTGCGGCCCGCTGCTGCACCGGCTCGGCCACGCCTTCATCCCGGGCCTGGGCGGCTGCGACATCGGTGGCCGGCCGGTCGACTTCCACTTCGAGGTGCTGCGCCAGTTCGGCGCCACCATCGAGAAGCACCCGCAGGGCACCTACCTGGTCGCCCCGCAGCGGCTGCGCGGCACCAAGATCGAGCTGCCCTACCCCTCGGTCGGCGCGACCGAGCAGGTGCTGCTCACCGCCGTGCTCGCCGAGGGCGTCACCGAGCTGCGCAACGCCGCCATCGAGCCGGAGATCGTCGACCTGATCTGCGTGCTGCAGAAGATGGGCGCGATCATCTCGATGGGCACCGACCGGACCATCCTGATCACCGGCGTGGACGAGCTGGGCGGCTACACCCACCGCGCGCTGCCGGACCGGCTGGAGGCCGCCTCCTGGGCCTGCGCCGCGCTGGCCACCAAGGGCGACATCTACGTCCGCGGCGCCCGCCAGCTGGAGATGATGACCTTCCTCAACACCTTCCGGAAGGTCGGTGGCGCCTTCGCGGTGGACGACGAGGGCATCCGGTTCTGGCACCCGGGCGGCGAGCTGAGCGCCATCGCGCTGGAGACCGACGTGCACCCCGGCTTCCAGACCGACTGGCAGCAGCCGCTGGTGGTCGCGCTGACCCAGGCCACCGGCCTGTCCATCGTGCACGAGACGGTCTACGAGTCGCGGCTCGGCTTCACCTCCGCGCTCAACCAGATGGGTGCGCACATCCAGCTGTACCGCGAGTGCCTGGGCGCCACCCCGTGCCGCTTCGGCCGGCGCAACTTCCTGCACTCCGCGGTCGTCTCCGGCCCGTCCAAGCTGCTCGGCGGCGAGCTGGTCATCCCCGACCTGCGCGGCGGCTTCTCCTACCTGATCGCGGCGCTGGCCGCCGAGGGCACCTCCACCGTGCACGGCATCTCGCTGATCGAGCGCGGCTACGAGAACTTCATGAGCAAGCTGCGCGAGCTCGGCGCGCACGTCGAGCTGCCCTCCGAGGAGCTCGCCGAGCTCTGAGGCCCGCGACACGCGAAACGGCGCCCACACCGGTCCTGAACCGGTGCGGGCGCCGTTCTTCGTCGGCCGGTCAGCTGACAGGCCGGCACTCGACCGACTCGCGGCGGGAACACGACAGAGCGGGGGGGGGGGGGGGGGGGGGCCCCCCCCCCCCGCGCGGGGGGGGGGGGGGGGGGGGGGGGGGGTGGGGGGTGGGGGGGGGGGGGTGGGGGGGGGGGTGGCGGC
>NZ_JBITZU010000012.1:0-44759 GCF_044547075.1 Kitasatospora sp. NPDC052896 | reverse complement strand
CCCCGGGCCGTCACGGGGGGGGGGGGCGTTTCTTGGTCGGCGGGTCCGCTCCCCGCCCGCCCCCCCCCCCGCGGGGGGCGGCCCCCCCCCGGGGGGGGGGGGGCCCGCCCGCCCCCCCCCCGCTCAGTGCCGGGTCACTTGCCCTTGGCGGCTTCCTTGAGCTTGGAGCCCGCGCTCACCTTGGCGCTGTAGCCGGCCTCGATCTGGATCGGCTCGCCGGTCTGCGGGTTGCGGGCGGTGCGGGCGGCGCGGTGGGTGCGCTCGAAGGTCAGGAAACCGGGGATGGTGACCTTCTCGTCGCCCTTCGCAACAACCTCGCCGACGACCTCGGCGAAGGCCGCCAGCACGGCGTCGGCGTCCTTGCGGGTCACCTCGGCGCGCTCGGACAGAGCGGCCACCAGCTCACTGCGGTTCATGTGTACTCCTGTGGTCTGTTCGTTGCGGTGTGCGGGGGCTCCATCGGTCGTCCCTCCGGGGACGCCGGGTGGGCCGCTGGTCCGCACACTGGGCTCCTTCAGGCGGCTGGTGGTCAGGGCCCGGCTCGTGCCCCCGCCGCGCAGCGTGCCAGTCCTGCTCACGCGCCTGCCTGGGTACGAATCCTGCCCTTTCCGGCCCCGAGAAAGCCAATCGGGCCTCGGCCGTCCACCCCGAACGGCGCCCCCCGTCCGCAGCTGTGACGCTCCGTCGGCACCGGCGGACCGGCTGGGGCGGCGGCCGGGAACGACTCGCCGAGTGGTTGGGGGACGTTCCGTACTTGTCGGACACGCCTGCCCCGTGCAGGGCTACCGTACGCCCTGACGGGGACAAGCCCAAACACGCCCCTTCCCCTTGTGTCGCAAGGGTTCGGACCCGCTCCGACGAACAGGGGCGGGAATCGGCCAAGTGATCGACCGAAACCCGCCCCGGAAGGATCGTTCGAGGTCAGAGCCTGACGACCGGGAAGGACGCGGTGTCCAGGGTCCCGACGATGCCCGGGGTGGGCCGGGCCGGGGCCTTGTCGTCGCCGCCGGCCGCCAGCGCGGCGTCCCGCACGGCCGCGGCCACCGTCTTCGCCACCTCGGGGTGGAAGACGCTGGGGATGATGTAGTTGGCGTTCAACTGGTCGTCGGTGACCGTGGTGGCGAGCGCCCGAGCCGCGGCGATCATCATCTCGGTGTTCACCGTCCGGCTCTGCGCGTCCAGCAGGCCACGGAAGACGCCGGGGAAGACCAGCACGTTGTTGATCTGGTTGGGGAAGTCACTGCGGCCGGTGGCCACCACGGCGGCGGTCTGCCGGGCCACCGCCGGGTCCACCTCCGGGTCCGGGTTGGCCAGCGCGAAGACGATCGCGTCGGGGGCCATCGAGGCGATGTCGTCGCCGTCCAGCACGTTCGGGGCCGAGACGCCGATGAAGACGTCCGCGTCGGCCACCGCCTCCTTGAGGCTGCCGGTGCGGCCCGAGCGGTTGGTGTGCTCGGCGATCCAGCGCAGCGAGTCGTTGAGGTCGTCCCGGCCGCTGTGCACCACGCCGCGGACGTCCGCCACGGTGGCGTGCTCGACGCCGGCGGCCAGCAGCAGCTTGAGGATCGCGGTGCCGGCCGCGCCGGCGCCCGACATCACCACCCGGATGTCGCCGATCTCCTTGCCGACCACCCGCAGGGCGTTGGTCAGCGCGGCCAGCACCACGATCGCGGTGCCGTGCTGGTCGTCGTGGAAGACCGGGATGTCCAGCGCCTCGCGCAGCCGGGCCTCGATCTCGAAGCAGCGCGGCGCGGAGATGTCCTCCAGGTTGATCCCGGCGAAGCCGGGGGCGATCGCCTTGACGATGGCCACGATCTCGTCGGCGTCCTGGGTGTCCAGGCAGATCGGCCAGGCGTCGATGCCGGCGAACCGCTTGAAGAGGGCGGCCTTCCCCTCCATCACCGGCAGCGCGGCCTGCGGGCCGATGTTGCCGAGGCCGAGCACCGCCGAGCCGTCGGTGACCACCGCGACGCTGTTGCGCTTGATGGTGAGCCGGCGGGCGTCCTCGGGGTTCTCCGCGATCGCCATGCAGACCCGGGCGACGCCCGGGGTGTAGATCATCGACAGATCGTCGCGGTTGCGGATCGGCAGCTTCGAGGACATCTCGATCTTGCCACCGAGGTGCATCAGGAAGGTGCGGTCCGAGACCTTGCCGATCGTCACGCCGTCGATCGCCCGCAGCTTCTCGACGATCTCCTCGCCGTGCGCCACCGACGCGGCGGCCACCGTCACGTCGATCCGCAGCGCCTCCAGGCCGGAGGCGGTGACGTCCAGACCGGTCACCGAACCGCCGGAGGACTCCACGGCGGTGGTGATGTTGCTGACGGCGTTGCCGCTGGCCGGGACCTCCAGCCGCACCGTGATCGAGTTGGAGACACTGGGCACCGTCGCCATCGACGTCCTTCTTCCGTCCACTGAGGGGTTTGTGCTGGCCAGGCCGTCTTCAACAACTTGTTGATGCAGCGCCTTGCGCATCGTAGGCCTCGATCGTCGCACCTACCAGCGGGTAGCCAGAAATAACGTTCATTGATTGCACGGAACCGACAACGCGGGGTCCGGCCGGCTGGACCTTCCGCCGGAAAATCCGCCGCCGCGGGATTGTCACGCGGGGCCGATGGGTTACATTGGACGAGACACCGGCTCGATCCAAGCCCCCGGGCCCAACCTTAGTCGCTTCGAGCGACCACTTGCCGCGAGGCGAGCATGGCGGGTCGGTGTCACCAACGTAGGACTGTGGCCCCCACCGATGGTGGGGGCCACAGTCGTTGACGGGCGCTCAGCCGCGCAGCAGGGCCGGCACGCCGGCGGCGTCCGGCAGGTCGTCAGGACCGGAGAGCACGGTCAGCCGCTGGGTGGCCCGGGTCAGCGCGACGTAGAGCACCCGCAGCCCGGCCTCGGACTCGCCGGCGATGCCGGTCGGGTCGGCGACCACCGTCGCGTCGTACTCCAGGCCCTTGGCCTCCAGGCTGCCCAGCGCCACCGCGCGGTCGCCCAGCCCGGCCACCCAGGTGGCCGCCTCCTCACGACGGTCCATCGGCACCACGACCGCCACCGTGCCGTCCACCTCGCCGAGCAGCCGGACCAGCTCGGCCCGGGCCGCCGCCGCGAAGTCGGCCGGCTCCGCCGAGGCCACCGCGGCGAACCGCGGCTCGATCCCGGTCGAGCGCACCGCACTGGGCGCCGGCGTGCCCGGCGCGGCCAGCGCCAGCACCGCCGCCGCGACCTCGGCGATCTCGGCCGGGTTCCGGTAGTTGACGGTCAGCGTGTAGCGGCGGCGCGGCTTGCCGGACAGCACCTCGTCCAGCGCGGCCTGCGCCTCCTGCGGGAACGGCCAGGAGCTCTGCGCCGGGTCGCCCACGATGGTCCAGGTGGCCATCCGCGCGCGGCGCCCGATCATCCGCCACTGCATCGGGGTGAGGTCCTGCGCCTCGTCCACGATCACGTGCGCGTACTCGGTGCGCTCCACCGGCCCCCGCTCGCGCTGCCGCGAGCTGCGGTCGGCGTAGGTGGTGACCTCGTCCAGACCGGTCAGCAGGTCGATCGCGTCCACCTCGCGGACCTTCGGCCGGGCCGGCTCGCCGAGCAGCACCCGCAGCTCGTCCAGGAGCGCCACGTCGTGCGACGAGAGCGCGCCCTCGCCGCGGTCGCCCAGCTGCCGCCAGGAGTCGGCCAGCAGCCTGGCCTCCTCCGGGGTGACCGCCCGCCGGGCGATCCGGTTGGTGTGCCGGTGGCGGCGCAGCGTGGCCAGCACCTGGCGCGGGCTCAGCGTCGGCCACCAGGCCTCCAGGAAGTCCTGGAACACCGCCTCGTCCGAGACGTAGTCGTCGAAGGACTCCTTCTCCTCCTGCCGCTGCTCCCGGGCGAAGTGGTCGGTCGGCTTGGGCAGGTCGCGCACCGCCTCGGCCCAGAGCGCGTCCAGCAGCAGCCGGCGGGCCCGCGGGCGGAGCAGGTTGAGCGGGGTGCCGCCACCACCCACCACGTTGCCGCGCACCGCGCGCAGCCGGGCCGTGTCCAACCGCAGCACCTCGCCGCGGGCCGCCACCTTGAGCTCGGTCGGCGCGTCCAGCTCCAGCGCGGCCCGGGCGGCCCGACGCAGCAGCTGGACCATCCGGGCCGAGCCCTTGATCCGGCTGACCTCGGGAGTGTCGTAGCGCTCGGCCTCGACGCCGTCGACCAGGCTGCCGACCGCCCGGATGGCGACCTGGCCCTCCTCGCCGAGCGAGGGCAGCACGCCCTCGGTGTAGGAGACCAGCAGCGCGGTCGGGCTGACCACCAGGATGCCGCCCGCGTAGCGTCGGCGGTCCTGGTAGAGCAGGAAGGCGGCGCGGTGCAGCGCCACCGCGGTCTTGCCGGTGCCGGGGCCGCCGGTGACCAGGGTGGCGCCCGCGGCGGGCGCCCGGATGACCTCGTCCTGCTCCTTCTGGATCGAGGAGACGATGTCGCGCATGGTGTGGCTGCGGGCCCGGCCGAGCGAGGCCATCAGGGCGCCGTCGCCGATCACCGCGAGTTCCTCGCCGTGCAGGGTCGGGGCCAGGTCCGGGCGCAGCAGGTCGTCCTCGACGCCGAGCACCTTGCGGCCCTTGGAGCGGATCACCCGGCGGCGCAGCACCCGGCCCGGCTCCAGCGGGGTGGCCCGGTAGAAGGGCGCCGCGGCGGGCGCCCGCCAGTCGATCACCAGCGGGCCGTACTCGGCGTCCAGCACGCCGAGCCGGCCGATGTGCAGGGTCTGCGCCACGGTCGGGTCGGTCGCGTCCAGCGGGGTGAAGGACGGGATCCCGTGCTCCTCGGGGGCGTCGGCCTGCTGGAGGTCGATCCGGCCGAACAGGAAGTCCTCGAACTCGCTGTTGAGCCGGTGCAGGTGCGCGCCGGCCCGGTAGACCTGGGCGTCCCGCTCGGCGAGCGCGCCGGGCGTGCCGACCTGGACCCGCTTGGCCGCGTCCTCCAGGACGTACTCGGCCTCGGCGAGCTTCTCCTCCAGCCGCTGGTACACGGTGTCGAGGTGCCGCTGCTCACCGGCGATCTCCCGGTCCCGGAGAGTCTCGGCCGCGGTGGCCGGCCCGGCCCCGGTGCCGCCGGTGGTCGTGGCTGTGTGCTGCCGGGCTGTGTCGTGCGCGCCCAAGGAGCCCCCTGTCGTACGGTCCTGCGGTGGAGAGGTGGTGGCGTGCCGCCGTCGTGAACGGCGGACGGACGATCCTACGTCCTCCGGCGCACACCCGTCCTCTCCCGGTACGCCCCGGGGCTCGTCGTCGGGGACGCACGCCCTGCCTCCCCGACGAGGGGGCCGGAAACACGAAGGCCGCCCTCCGGGTGGAGGACGGCCTGGGTGCACATGGGACGGTGGAGATGCCGGGAATCGAACCCGGGTCCAGTGGAGTGGATTCAGGACTTCTCCGAGCGCAGTCCGCTGTGCTTTTCTCGGCCCTGGCGGTCACGCGGACAAGCCGCCAACAGGCCCAGCTGCTGTTTGATTTCCCCGCCACCCGCGCAGCCCGGGTGGAAGGTTGAGTTCCCTAGATTATGCCAGGGTCCGGATCGGGAACGCTCCGGTCTGACACCACGCCAGTCGCTGCTTAGGCAGCGAGGGCGAAGGAATCGCGCTTGGTGTTGGCGATTATTTTTTTGCGGCAGATGGTTAACGAGATCATTGCCGCGTTCCTCGGCTCGCTTCTCCTGTTTCGACTTCCCCTGTCGAAACCGATCATCCCCATGTTTTTTTGAGAAACAGCACAGCTCCGGTCGGGAGGACCCGCCCGTGCTGCTCGGCCCATGGTACGCGCATCGGCGAGGAGCGGTCCAGCGCATTACACCTTGTCGGGCAACGGTGCCTGGTGCGGGCCCGGGGTGCCCAGCTGCTGGGCCAGCCAGGGCAGTGCCTCGGCGAACGCGGTGGCGGCGAACTGCCAGGAGTGCCGGCCCGGCTCGACCGTCACGCTGGCCTTGATGCCGTCCTTGCGGGCCTCCGCGTCCAGCTCGTTGGCCTGCTGGATGTGCTGGCTCTCCTGGTCGCCGCTCTCGAACCAGCCGGAGACGTTCTTGAACTTCGGGTGGTGCGCCAGCACGGTCATCGGGTCGTGCGCCGCCCAGGCCGCCTCACTGCCCCCGTACAGCCCGGCTATGGTCTGCTGCTTGTTTCCGGTGTTCGGACCGAGGTCGCCGGAGATGTCCTCGAAATGCGTGAAGACGTTGGGGTGCTCGACCGTGAGGTCGATCGCGCAGGTGCCGCCCATGGACCAGCCGGCCACTCCCCACTTCCTGGGGTCGGTGGAGGTGTCGAAGGTCTTCTCGATGTACGGCGGGATGTCCTTGACCAGATGGTCCTCGGCGTTTCCGTTCGGGCCGTCGACGCATTCGGTGTCCACCTTGAACCCGCCGGTCGCGTCGGTGAACACCAGCACCGGTGCGTAGCCGCCGTGCTTCGCCGCGTAGGCGTCGGCGGTCTGCACCGCGTCACCGGCCCGCACCCAGTTGTCCGGCGCCGCGTACTCCCCGCCGATCATCTCCAGCACCGGCAGCTTGGGCCGGGTCTTGCTGCGGAACCACGCGGGCGGCAGGTAGACCAGCTCCGGGCGGTGCGCGAAGCCGCTGGCGGTGTCCGGGATGTCCACCTGGACGATCCGGCCGGTGGTGGTCTTGCCGGTGAGCGAGCCGAGCTGGCCGAGGGTCACCTGCTGCGGCAGCGGCGCCCCGCTGAGCTCGCCGATCGCGTCGTCGACGGTGGGGAAGTAGCCCGTGGAGACGTTCAGCGCGTTGGCGCCGGCGACCACCGCCAGCAGCGCCGCGACCGGCGCCATCAGCCGGTGCCACCAGCGCGCGCGGGTCCAGCCGACCACCAGCACGACCAGCGCGGCCACCGCGACGCCCAGCCAGATCCAGAGCGCGACCGGCAACGGGTCGGTGACCCCGCCCAGCCGGACCGCGGCGACGGCGGCGGCAGCGGTGAGCACGGCGGCGACGAGCAGCGCGAGCGGCGCGCGGCGTCGCCGCCACCGCCGGTCGCGCCAGCCCAGGGCGGCGAGCATCGCGACCCCGGCCGCGAGCTGGATGGTCCACGGGAACCAGCCGTCCAACAGCGAGACGTTCATGCGGGGATGGTACTTACCGTATCTGGGAAACCGCGCTGTGCTGCGGAAACGCGGACACGTCTGGTACCGGACCGGGACAAACCGGGGTCAGCGCTGCCGCCGCCGGGCCGCGGCGACCGCCCGCGCGGTCTCCCGGGTGTCCTGCTGCTCGCGCAGCGTCTGCCGCTTGTCGTAGAGCTTCTTGCCGACCGCGAGCGCCAGCTCCAGCTTCACCCGGCCATCCTTGAAGTACATCGACAGCGGGACCAGGGTGTGCCCGGTCTCCTTGGTCTTCGCCTCCAGCTTGCGGATCTCCAGCTTGTGCAGCAGCAGCTTGCGCTTGCGCCGCGCCGAGTGGTTGGTCCACGTCCCCTGGGTGTACTCGGGGATGAAGACGTTGTCGATCCAGACCTCGTGGCCCTGGGTGTAGGCGTAGCCGTCCACCAGGTTGGCCCGGCCCTCGCGCAGCGACTTCACCTCGGTGCCGGTGAGGACCATCCCGCACTCGTAGGTGTCCAGGATGGTGTACTCGTGTCGCGCCTTCTTGTTCTGCGCGATCAGCTTCTGTCCCGTTTCCTTTGCCATAGCGCCGATCATTCTCGCACCTCGGCCGCGTGATCGGCAGCAGCTTTACCGGCACCCCCCGGTCCGCCGCCCAGACCGGCCAGCACCCGCAGCGCCAACTGCCCGGCCTGCCCGGGGTCGGCGGCGACCACGTCGGGGAGCAGCCCGGTGCCGTCCGGGGAACGTCCGTCGGGGGTGAGGTAGTGGCCCACGGTCAGCTCCAGCACCGAACCGTCGGCCAGCCGGCTGGGCTGCTGCACGGTGCCCTTGCCGAAGGTGCGGCTGCCCACCACCACCGCCCGGCAACGGTCCTGCAGCGCGCCGGTGAGCAGTTCGGCCGCGCTCATCGTGCCGCCGTCCACCAGCACCACCAGCGGGGTGCGGGTGTCGCCACCGGGCGTCGCGGCCAACTCCCGCTGCTCGCCGCCCGACCGGTAGGAGGCGACCGGTCCGCCGTCCAGGAAGACCGAGGCCGCGGCGACCGCCTCGGCCACCAGGCCACCGGAGTTGCCGCGCAGGTCGAGCACGACACCGCGGCGCGACGGCGGGCCGGCGGCCGTCCGGACGGCCTGCCGGATCTGCTCGCCGACGCCGCTGGTGAAGGCACGCACGGTGATCCGCAGCACGCCGGTGGCCGGCCGGTCGGCGGTGACGTCCTGGGTGGCGAGCACGGTGCGGCACAGGGTCACCTGGCGCGGCGGGCCGTCCCGGTGGCCCACGGTGAGCAGCACGGACGTACCCGGGCCGGCCGCGCGGCCGCGTCCGAGCCACGGACCGGCCCGCCCGCGCAGCCGGGCCACCACCTCGGTGACCGGCAGCGGGTCGGCCGCCGTGCCGTCCACCGCGAGCAGCCGGTCGCCGACCGCGAGGCCCGCACCCGCGGCCGGACCGCCCGGTCGTACCTGGGAGACGAGGGTGGCGCCATCCGGCGCCCGCTCCACCGAGAGGCCGACGCCCAGGTACTCGCCGGCCAGGCCCTGGGCGAACTCGGCGTAGTCCTCCGGGCTGTAGCGCGCGGCCCACCGGTCGCCGCAGCAGTCGAACGCCCGGCGGTCGAGCGACGGTCCGCCACCGTCCCGGCCCCCGGCCACCACCCCGCCGAGCAGCACCACGCCGAACACCAGCGTGAGGGCGGCTCCTCGGCGCACCCGCCGTGAGCATGCGGCCATGGGACGGGAGTCTAGGGCTCCCGTCCCACTTCCCGAGGCCCCTTGCTAGACCTTGAGGTACTTGCGCAGGGTCAGGAAGGCCGCCACCGCCGCCATCGCCATACCGGCCACGATCAGCAGCGGGATCACCGCGAGCACCGAGGAGAGGCCGATGAAGTGGATGAACTGGACCTTGTTGGCCAGCCAGTGCTGCACGCCGTAGTTGCCGATCAATAGCAGGCAGGAGGCGAAGACGGCGCCGAGTAGCGCGGAGAACGCCGCCTCCGCGATGAACGGCATCTGCACGTAGAAGTTGGAGGCACCGACCAGGCGCATGATGCCGGTCTCCCGGCGCCTGCTGAAGGCCGACACCCGGACGGTGTTGACGATCAGCAGCAGGGCCACCGAGAGCATCAGCACCATGATCACGAAGGCCGCCGTCTGCAGGCCGTTGAGCAGCCCGAAGAGGTTCTCCAGGATCTGCCGCTCGTCCTCCACCGAACGGACGCCGGGCTGGCCGGCGAAGGCGCTCTGGATGACGTCGAACCGGGTGGGGTCGTTGAGCTTGACCCGCCAGGAGGACGGGATGGCGTCCGCGCCGAGAACCGAAACAAGCGCGTTGTTCGGGTTCATCGCCTTCCAGTTCTTGTAGGCCTCCGCCTGGGTCTCGAAGGTGGCCGACTTGACCAGCGGCGTCATCTTGTCCAGGGCCGCCTTGACGGCGGCGATCTGGTCGTCGGTGGCCGCGCCGGAGGCGCACTGCGGCGAGGTCTTGGCATCGGCCTTGGTGCAGAAGTAGATGCTCACCTCGACCTTGTCGTACCAGTACCCCTTCATGGAGTTGACCTGGTCGCGGACCAGGAGGCTGGCACCGGCGAGCGCGAGGGAGAGCGCGACACTGACCACGACCGCGATGGTCATCGTCAGGTTGCGGCGGAGACCGACTCCGATCTCCGACAGGACGAACTGGGCGCGCATTGCTGTTTACTCCAGGGTCAGTGCTGGTGGGCCGACGGCATCAACGGAAGGGCCGGCTAGTGCTGGTATCCGTAGACGCCGCGGACCTGGTCACGGACCAGGAGCCCCTTGTCGAGTTCGATCACGCGCTTGCGCATCTGGTCGACGATGGCCTGGTCGTGGGTGGCCATCAGCACCGTGGTCCCGGTGCGGTTGATCCGGTCGAGCAGCTTCATGATGCCGACCGAGTTCTGCGGGTCCAGGTTGCCGGTCGGCTCGTCCGCGATCAGCAGCATCGGGCGGTTGACGAAGGCCCGGGCGATCGCCACGCGCTGCTGCTCACCACCGGAGAGCTCGCCGGGCATCCGGTCCTCCTTGCCGCCGAGGCCGACCAGGTCGAGCACCTCGGGCACCACCTTGGCGATGGCGCTCTTCGGCTTGCCGATGACCTCCAGCGCGAACGCCACGTTCTGCGCCACGGTCTTGTTCGGCAGCAGGCGGAAGTCCTGGAAGACGGTGCCCAGTTGGCGCCGCATGTGCGGCACCTTCCAGTTGGACAGCTTGCCCAGGTCCTTGCCGAGGACGTGCACCGCACCGGTGCTCGGCCGCTCCTCGCGCAGGCAGAGGCGCAGGAAGGTGGACTTCCCGGAGCCGGAGGAGCCGACCAGGAAGACGAACTCGCCCTTCTCGATCTCCAGCGAGACCTCCGACAGGGCGGGGCGGTTCTGCTTGGGATAGGTCTTGGAAACGTTGTCGAATCTGATCACGGCTGCATCACGGGGGCCATCCTAGGCGGAACGACTGCCGGCTCGGACGAACCTCCGTGACCAGATCGTTACTTGGAGCCGGAGAGCTGCCGCGCGGCGCCGTTCCTCGGTCGGTCCCGCCCCCCGCATCCGGCCGAGGGCGGACGGCGGGAGCGGTCTCGGCCACTCCCCCGGCTTGGGACCATACGCGACCCGGCTGAGACCCCGCAGCGCCCACACCCGGAAAAGCTGATGGATTGTCCGCTCTTGCGGGGGAATGAGCGGAAAATTGCGAGCCAATTCACAGCAGCGGCGTGGACTGGTGTGAATTATGTCGCTTATGGGACAATTTCGACCGGGCTTTGACGGTCGGCTTCCGGTGCCCGGGCGCCGGATCCCGTGGAACCTGGCACAGTAGAGGGGAAACCCCGCGCGGGCCGTGGTTCGCCGCTCCCCCGCCCGGGGCACGGGCAGGAACCAGGAGCCCGCCCGGTGCGTTGGCTGTAGCAGCAAGGAGGAGATCGCATGACATGCGACCATCTGGTGTGCGCCAACTGCGCCGGCCGCGTGAGCGAGGGCCGCTGCCCGGTCTGCCGCGCCCATCGTGCCCGGCTCCAGGAACAGCAGGGGCCGTTCGCCGCGCTCAATCCGGTCATGCTGCTCGCGCTGCTGGCGGGGCTGCTGGCGGTGCTGGTGATCGCCCGGCAGGCGCTGGCCTGAGGACTGAACGTCGATGGGCCCGGAGGCGGTGCCTCCGGGCCCATCGACGTAGCTACCGGACGTAGCCGAGCGTTACTCGCCGGCCTCGCGCTGCTTGCGCCAGCGGATGCCGGCCTCGATACCGCGCTGGTCGTTCATCGAGGCCGGCCCCGGACCTCGTTACTCGCCGGCCTCGCGCTGCTTGCGCCAGCGGATGCCGGCCTCGATGAAGCCGTCCAGGTCGCCGTCCAGCACCGCCTGCGGGTTGCCCACCTCGAACTCGGTGCGCAGGTCCTTGACCATCTGGTACGGGTGCAGCACGTAGGAGCGCATCTGGTTGCCCCAGGAGCTGCCGCCGTCCTTCAGCGCGTCCATCGCGGCCTTCTCCTCCTGGCGGCGGCGCTCCAGCAGCTTGGCCTGGAGCACGTTCATCGCCGAGGCCTTGTTCTGGATCTGCGAGCGCTCGTTCTGGCAGGAGACCACGATGCCGGTCGGCAGGTGGGTGATCCGGACCGCCGAGTCGGTGGTGTTGACGCCCTGACCGCCGGGGCCGGAGGCGCGGTACACGTCGATCCGCAGGTCGCCCTCGTCGATGTCGACGTGGTCACTCTGCTCGACGACCGGGAGCACCTCGACGCCCGCGAAGGAGGTCTGCCGGCGGCCCTGGTTGTCGAAGGGCGAGATCCGCACCAGGCGGTGGGTGCCCTGCTCGACCGAGAGCGTGCCGTAGGCGTAGGGGGACTTCACGCTGAAGGTCGCGGACTTGATGCCCGCCTCCTCGGCGTACGAGGTGTCGTAGACCTCGGTCGGGTAGCCGTGCCGCTCGGCCCAGCGCAGGTACATGCGCATCAGCTGCTCGGCGAAGTCGGCGGCGTCGATGCCACCGGCCTCGGCGCGGATGTTGACCAGGGCCTCGCGGGCGTCGTACTCACCGGACAGGAGGGTACGGACCTCCAGCTCCTCGACCGCCTTCTTGACCGAGGCCAGCTCGGTCCCGGCCTCGGCCAGGGTGTCCGCGTCGCCCTCGTCGGCGGCCAGCTCGAACAGCACGTCCAGGTCGGCGATCCGGCTGCGCAGGCTCTCCACCCGGCGCAGCTCGCCCTGCAGGAACGAGAGCCGGCTGGTCACCTTCTGCGCGTTCGCGAGGTCGTCCCACAGGTCGGGGGCCGCGGCCTCCTCCTCCAGGCGTTCGATGTCGGCCCGGATCCGGTCCAGGTCGAGGACGGCCTCGATCGACCCCATGGTCGATTCGAGGTTCTTGAGTTCTTCGGAAGGATCGACGGCTGCCACGCCCCCAAGCCTAATGGCTCCCGGGCTGCACCGGGACCGACCAGCTGACCTCCGGCTTCGGAGCGGGTGCGCCGGAGGCCCGGCCGCCGCCGTGCGAGAAGGCCGTGAAGGCGGCCACGGCCCCCGCCAGCAGCAGCACGACCGCCAGCAGCACCGCCAGCATCCGGCGCCGGCGCACCAGCGCCCGGCGGCCCTTGCGGTGCGTGGCGGCGGTCTCCGCGCGCTGGGCGCGGGACTCGGCGGCGTAGCCGGCCAGCTCCTGCGCGCTGGGCCGGCGCAGGCTGGTGTGGGTGTCCCGGGTGGAGTCCGGCGAGGCGGCCGGCACCAGCGCCACCGCCGGGCCGCGCTGGCGCCGGTGGGTGCCCGTCCCGGTCTCCGCCTCGACGTACACCGCCTCGCCCGGGGGCAACGCCTCCTCGGCGGGCGGCCGGCCCTGCGCGGGCAGCGTCAGCGGGGGCAGCCCGGCCAGCGCGGGCAGCTGCTCGCGCAGCCGCTCGGCCAGCTCGGCGGCCCGTAGCCGGGAGGCCGGGGCCTTGGCGAGGCACTCGGCGATGATCCGCCACAGGCCGTCCGGCAGGCCGGGGACGGGTGGCACGCTCTCCGTGACGTGCCGGCGCAGCACCGCGCCGGTGTGCCCGCCACCGAACGGCGTGAAGCCCGCGAGCAGCTCGTAGAGCACGGTGGCCAGGGCGTAGATGTCCACCGCGGCGCGGGGCTCCAGGCCCTCGATGATCTCGGGGGCGAGGTAGTCGGGGGTGCCGATGATCCGGGTGGCCCGGGTCCGGCGCGGAGCGTCCACCAGCCGGGCGATGCCGAAGTCGGTGAGCTTGGCGCGCGGCGCGGCGCCGGGACCGGCCGGCGCGGCCAGGTCGAGCATCACGTTCTCCGGCTTGACGTCCCGGTGCACGATCCCGGCGGCGTGCGCGGCGGCCAGCCCGTCCGCCACGTCCGCGATCACGGCGGCGGCGACCTGCGGGGCGAACACCCCCTCGCGCTCCAGCCGGGAGCGCAGGTCGGTGCCGTGCACCAGCTCCATCACCAGGGCGAGGTCCTCGCCGTCCACCACCATGTCGCGCACCCCGACCACCCGGGGGTGGTCCAGGCTGGTCAGCGCGGCACGCTCCTGGACGAACCGGCCGACCAGCACCTGGTCGGCCGCGAGGTCCTCGCGCAGCAGCTTGACGGCCACCGGCCCGTCCGGACCCTCGCCGAGCCACACGGTGCCGGCGGACCCCCGGCCGATCACCTGGTGAACGGTGTACCGGCTGCCGATCTTGCGTGCCAATGCTGCTCCGTGGGCGGCGGGAGCGCCCGGGCCGCCGCTGGGGCCCCGGAGCGCTCGGTAGGTCGGTGCGTCAGCGACCAACCTACGCGTCCCGGGACCCTCGGTGGCACCTCGGAGCCACCCGGGCGGGCGGTTGCTTGCGACAAATTGTGTGAAATGTCGACAAAGAACCATTGCCGCCCGGTTGGTGGCGCTTCGTCAGCTACCGGTGATCGAGTGCCAGGCGCTGCTGACCCACCCGGTGGTGTCGTGGTACCAGTTCTGCACGTTGTCCCAGTAGTGCGGCAGCGGGGTGAAGTTCCACAGCGCCAGCGCGGCCACCGCCAGGATCACCAGCACCATCAGGCAGCCCTTGAGGCAGCCCAGGCCCGGGATGTACATCCGGTTGCGGCTGCGCGGGCGCGGCTCGCGGCGCGGCCTGGGCTCGGGTTCGCGCTCCCGCTCGCGCTCCACCTCGCGCGGGGCCGGGGGCTCCGAGCGGCGGGCCGGCGCGGGCGGCGGGTAGGCCGGGCCGGACTGCGGCGGCTCGCGGTAGGCGGACGGGGCCGGGCGCTCGGCCCGGTACGGCGGCGGGGCGACCGGGGGCCGCTCCTGGCGCCCGCGCGGGGCCGGCGGCGGATAGCCCGCGTAGTCGGTCCCCTGCTGGTAACCGGGCCGTTGCGGCTGGTAGCCGTACGCCGGGTTCTGCGGGTAGCCGTCCTGCGGCGGGCGCGGCGCGTGACCGGCCTGGTAGGGGCGGGGCGCCACTTGCGGCTCGACGTAGTCCTCGGCCGCGAAGACCTGGGTCTGCTGGTTGCGGTCGCGGGCCGCCCTCAGCTGGGTCTGCCACGGGTGCGGGCCCTCGGGCTGCGGCGACTGCGCCGGCTGCCCGTTCGAACCGGGTGCCGACATCCCGGTCGGCATCACCCGGGTGCCGTCCGCCGCGACCGGGGCCGAACCGGCCGGCATCACCCTGGTCCCGTCCCCGGCCGCCGGCGCCGAGCCGGCCGCCATCACCTGGGTGGCCGCCGCCGGGTCGTACCGCCCGGCCGGCACGGTGGTCGGCTCGCCGGTGTTCAGCGGCACGCCGCCCGGCACGGTGCCGCCAGGACCGGCGAAGGCCTCCGCGGTCCCCGGCACCTCGGCCGGCCGCGCCTCCGGCACCAGCAGCGCGCCGACCGCCAGCGCCGCGTCCACCGCGGCGGGCGAGGCGTGCACGCCGATCCCGGCCGCGACCACCCGCAGCGCCTGCGCCAGCGAGGTGGCGCTCGGCCGCTCGGCCGGCTCCTTGCGCAGGCAGCGCTCCACCACGGTCCACAGCGGCTCGGGCATGCCGGGCGGGCGCTGCGGCGTCTGTGAGAGGTGCGCCTGCAGGATCTGCAGCGGCCCGTCGCCGAGGAACGGCGGCCGGCCGGTGACCAGCTCGTACAGCATGATCCCGGCGCCGTAGACGTCCACCGCGGAGGTCTGCGGGCGGCCGGCGGCCGACTCCGGCGCGACGTAGGCGGGGGTGCCGACGAACTCGCTGGTCCGGGTGATGCCGGGGGAGTCGGCGAGCCGGGCGATGCCGAAGTCGGTGAGCATCGGGTGCATCTGCTCGCCCTGGACGCCGTCGCCCGGCCGGGTGGCCAGCAGCACGTTGGCCGGCTTGAGGTCGCGGTGCACCACGCCGTCGGCGTGGCTGACCGCCAGGGCGTCGGCGATCTGGGCCATCAGCAGGGCCCCGGCGATCGGGCTCAGCGGGCCGTTGGCGCGCAGGTAGCGGTACAGGTCGGGGCCCTCGACCAGGTCCATCACCAGGGCCAGCAGCTCGCCCTCGACCACCAGGTCGCGGATCCGGACGATGTTGGGGTGGCTGAGCCGGAGCAGCACCGAGCGTTCGCGCAGGAAGCGCAGCACGATGTCCGGGTCGGCGGCCAGCTCCTCCTTGAGCACCTTGATCGCGACCGGCTGGCCCGGCCGCAGATCCACCAGGCCGGCGTCCTCCCGCACCCGACCGCGCCAGACGGTGCCCGTGGCACCGCGCCCGAGCGTCTCCTCCAGCAGATACTTGCTGCCTACCGGCCGCACCTGGTGCACTCCCGTCCTGCGGATGTCCCGTTGTGGATGTCACTGCCGATGCCCGCGAGCCGCGGCCCGTACTGTGCGGCAACTCTAACCGGGTCCGTCCGGCCTGACCCGGAGGACTGCACGGAACCCGGAGGACTGCGCGGACCGCGGCACCGGCCGGGCCCGACCCACCTTGACCTGAGTCTCCGTCGGCTCCAACATGGCGATGATCACAAGATCGTCAAATCCGGTACCGGACGCGGACTGTCACCCCCAGGTGGCAGGATGACGACTAGCACTCTGTGGTCTGGCACTCCCGTGGGCCGTTCGACGGCCGGCCTGTTCCGCGGGCGGGGGTTCCCTCACCATCAGATCGACCTCATGAGCAGAGGGGAACCCCGGGCGAGATGCAGATCCGGCTGACGGTCCTCCGGCCCCGCAGCGGCCCGTCCCCCGCCCCCGCCACCGATGTGCTGGTCACCGCGCCGGTCGGCACGGCCCTCGGGGTGGTCGCCGCCGCCCTGGCCGGCGCGGTCGGCGTGCGCGGCGCCCGCAGCGCCACCCACGTGCACCTCTACGCGGGGCCACAGCGGCTCGACGAACGCAGCCTGCTCGGCCACCCCCCGCTGCTGGACGGCGCCGTGCTCGCCCTCGGCGAGCCCGACCCGGACGCCGACCCGGACGACCACACCTCGGGCGCCGCCGCCGAGCTGCGGGTGGTCGGCGGCCCGGACGCCGGCGGGGTGCACCACCTGCACGGCCGGCAGATCCGGGTCGGCCGCTCCGGCGAGGCCGACGTCCCGCTCGACGACCCGGACGTCTCCCGGCTGCACCTGGCCCTGCACCTGGCGGACGACGGCACGGTCACCGTGCACGACCTGGGCTCGACCAACGGCACCACGCTGGACGGCCGCCCGCTCCCCGCCGACGGCCTGCCACTGCCCGAGGGCGCCCTGCTGCGGCTCGGCGAGACCACCCTCACGCTGGCCGGCGCCCCCGGCACCGAGAGCCGCCGCGCCACCACCCCGGACGGCTTGGGCCACCTCCAGGTCAGCCCCCCGCCACCGCCCGCCCGCACCGAGCCGCCCGCCCCCGACGCCCCCGAGCCCCCGCCCGTCACCGCCACCGGCCGCACCCGCTCGCTGCTCGCCCGCCGGCTCGGCCTCGGCGCGCCCCCCGCCGCCACCGCCGACGCCGCCCAGCAGCACGCCCGGGCCCGCGCCCGGCAGGCCACCGCCCAGCGCGAGCGCTTCCCCGACCCGGCCACCCTGCTGCTCAGCGCGCTCGGCCCCGGCCCCCGGCTCTGGGAGCGGACTCCCGCCCACCCCGATGCGCTGACCCTGCGGCTGGGCACCGCCGACCTCCCCGGCGGTCCGGGCACCACGCCCGGCACCCTGCTGCCGGCCGTCCCGGTCACCGTCGACCTGCGCGCCGCCGGCAGCCTCGGCCTGGCCGGCCCGCGCACCCGGCTGAACGGCCTGGCCCGCGCCCTGGTCGCCCAGCTCGCCGCCCTGCACCCGCCGAGCGGCCTGAGCCTGGTGCTGGTCAGCGCGGACCAGCAGCGCCCGGCCGGCGAGCGCACCGAGGACTGGTCCTGGGCGCTCTGGCTGCCGCACCTGCGCCCCGGCCACGGCCAGGACTGCCGGCTGCTGCTCGGCCTCGACCCCGCCCAGGCCGAGGAACGGCTGGCCGAGCTGACCGCCCGGGTCACCGACCCGCCGGTGCCGCCCGTCACCGTGCTGCTGGTGGACGGCGACCCTGGCTCCGAGCCGGCTCGCCAGGCCCTGCGGCTGCTGCTCCGGCAGGGCCCGGCGGCCGGGATCCTGCCGATCTGCCTGGCCGAGACGACCGAGCGGCTGCCGGCCGGCCTGGGCGCCACCGCCACCGTGACCGGTGAGGTGGCCACCCTGCTGACCCTGGACCGGCCCACCCCGGCCGGCGGCCGGGAGCTGGTCGAGGAGGTCGCGCTGGACGCGGTCCCGGCCGCCTGGGCCGAGCGGCTGGCCCGCGCGCTGGCCCCGCTGCGGGAGGCCGCGGCGACCTCGCGCGGCCCGCTGCCGGACGCGCTGCGCCTGCTCGACCTGCTGGAGCTGGACACCGTCACGCCCGCCAAGCTCTCCGCCCGCTGGGCCGCCCTGCCGGCCACCGCCGGCACCGCGACCGCGCTGCTCGGCACCACCCGGGACGACCTCTGCACGGTCGACCTCACCGGCCCCGAGCCGGACGGCCCGCACCACCTGCTGGTCGGCGGTGCCCGCGGCTCGGGCAAGAGCGAGCTGCTACGCACCCTGGTCGCCTCGCTGGCGGTCGGCGAGCGCCCCGACCGGCTCACCGTCCAGCTCATCGGCGGCAGCGGTCCGGACCTGCTGGCCTGCGCCGAGCTGCCGCACGTCACCGGCCAGCTGGACGCCGCCGCCGAGCCGCGGCAGGCGATGCTCGCCGCCGACGCCCTGCTGGACGAGCTGGACCGGCGCGAGCAGCTCTTCCGGGGCCGCTCGTTCGGCTCCTGGTACGCAGAGCAGGCGTTGACGGCCCGTACCGCCGGCGTGGTGAGGCCGCGCCCGGCCGAGCCGACCGGCCCGCCGGAGCCGCCCGTCCGCGCCGCGGTGGCCACCGTCACCGCGCCGCCGGCCCGGCTGGTCGTGGTGGTCGACGACTACGACGCGCTGCTCGCCCCGACCTCGCCGGCCGGACGCCCGCTGGCCCGGGCGCTCGCGGCGGTGGCGCAGCGCGGTGGCCGGCTGGGCATGCACCTGGTGGCCGCCACCGGGCGGCCGGAGCAGAGCGCCGGCAGCGAGCTGGACGAGGCAGCGCTCTGGCGGATCGCGCTGCGCACCGACCATCCGGCCGACTCCGACCTGCTGGTCCACGTGGACGACGCCGCCGCGCTGCCCGAGGAGACCCCCGGCCGGGGCTACCTGCGCCGGCCGGACGGCGCCGTGGTGGCCTTCCAGACCGCCCGGGTGAGCGGACGCATCCCGCGCACCGCCACCCTGCGGCCGACCGTGGTGGCCATCGACCCCGGCCGGCTCGGCGCCCCGCCGACCCGCCGGCCGGTCCGTGAGCTGGGCAACGGCCCGACCGACCTGGCCCTGCTGGCCAGCGCCCTGCAACGGGCGGCCGGCCAGTAACCGAGAACGCCGAAGGGCGGGACCGTCGGTCCCGCCCTTCGGCGCGTCCCAGCCCGTCAGGCTCAGCGCATCGAGCCCGTGCGGAGCAGCGTGCGGATCACCCGCATGGCGACCGAGAGGCTGGACAGCTCGTAGGTGTCCGAACCCCTTATGTCGTCCAGCGTGGTCCTCGCCCGGGTGAGCAGCCCGCTGTTCAGCTCGGCCCAGGCGTTGTACCGCTCCTCGGCCGCCGCGCCCTCCGGGCCGCAGACCAGGATGTCGCCGGTCAGCGCCGCGTGCGCGGCGAACAGGTCCTCGCGGATCGAGGCACGGGCCATCGAGGACCACCGGTCGGTGCGCGGCAGGTCGATGATCCGGTCCAGCAGGTGGGCGATGCCCAGCCGGTCGCCCAGGTCGTAGTAGAGGTCGGCGACCTCGGCCACGTCCTTGCCCGAGCGGTCCGCGACCTCGGTGATGTCCAGGGTCGGGAAGGCCGAGGAGAGCCCGGCGACCCGGGTGGCCAGCGGCTCGGGGACCCCGGCGTCGGTCAGCTCGCTCTGGATCTTCTCGAACCAGGCCAGGTCCTCGCCGCGCAGCGGCTTGGGCAGGCTGCTCCACACCTGGTCCACCCGGTCCTTGAAGAACTCGATGGTGCCCGCGATGTCGAGCGGCTGGCGGCGGTTGTTGAGCATCCAGCGGGTGGCGCGCTCGACCAGTCGGCGCGAGTGCAGCCGCATCCGGGTCTGCACCGCCGCGGAGACCTTGTTGTCCAGGCCCTCGACCTCGTCCCAGATGGTCTCCAGGCCGAAGACCGCCCGGGCCGCGGTGTGGGTGCGGGCGATCTCCTCGTAGGTCGCGCCGGTCTCCTCGCGCAGCCGGAAGGCGAAGGTGCAGCCACCGCGGTTGATCGTGTCGTTGACGATCAGGGTGGTGATGATCTCCCGGCGCAGCGCGTGGTGGTCCACCGCGTCGGCGAACCGCTCGCGCAGCGCCGTCGGGAAGTACAGGTGCAGGGTGTCGCGGAAGTACGGGTCGTCGGGCAGCCCGGTGGCGAGCAGCTCGTCGGCCAGCGTGATCTTCGTGTAGGCGAGCAGCACCGACAGCTCGGGCTGGGTGAGCCCGAAGCCGCTCTGCTGGCGCTCCTTCAGCTGCCGCTCGCTGGGCAGGAACTCCAGCGCCCGGTCGAGCTGCCCGTCGGCCTCCAGCCGGTTGATCATCCGGGAGTGGACGTTGACCAGGCTGTGCGCCTGGGCGACCGCGTTGGCCAGCACCACGTTCTGCGCGTAGTTGTTGCGCAGGACGAGGTGGCCGACCTCCTCGGTCATCTCGGCCAGCAGGGTGTTGCGCTGCTTGACCGTCATGTCGCCCTCGGCGACCACCCGGTTGAGCAGGATCTTGATGTTGACCTCGTGGTCCGAGGTGTCCACACCGGCCGAGTTGTCGATCGCGTCGGTGTTGATCCAGCCGCCGTCACCGGCGGGCCCGCCGCTCTGCGCGTACTCGATCCGGCCCAGCTGGGTGCAGCCGAGGTTGCCGCCCTCGCCGATCACCCGGGCGCGGACCTGGCCGCCGTTGACCCGGATCGCGTCGTTGGCCTTGTCGCCGACGTCCGCGTTGGTCTCCCGCTCGGCCTTGACGTAGGTGCCGATGCCACCGTTCCAGAACAGGTCCACCGGGGCCTGCAGGATCGCCTTCATCAGCTCGGCCGGGGTGAGCCGGCTCTCCTCGATCGCCAGCGCCGCGCGGGCCTGCGCGGAGAGCTGGATCGACTTGGCGCTGCGCGGGAAGACCCCGCCGCCGGCCGAGATCAGCGACTTGTCGTAGTCGTCCCAGGAGCTGCGCGGCAGGTCGAACAGCCGGCGGCGCTCGGCGTACGAGGTGGCCGCGTCCGGGTTCGGGTCGATGAAGATGTGCCGGTGGTCGAAGGCCGCCACCAGCCGGATGTGCTCGCTGAGCAGCATGCCGTTGCCGAAGACGTCACCGGACATGTCGCCGATGCCGACCACCGTGAAGTCCTCGGACTGGGTGTCCACCCCCAGCTCGCGGAAGTTGCGCTTGACCGACTCCCAGGCGCCGCGGGCGGTGATGCCCATGCCCTTGTGGTCGTAGCCGGCCGAGCCGCCGGAGGCGAACGCGTCGCCGAGCCAGAAGCCGTACTCCTCGGCCACGCCGTTGGCGATGTCCGAGAAGGTCGCGGTGCCCTTGTCGGCGGCGACCACCAGGTAGGTGTCGTCCTCGTCGTGCCGGACCACGTCGACCGGGTGGACGACCTGGCCGCCCTTGAGGTTGTCGGTGATGTCCAGCAGCGCCGAGATGAAGGTCTTGTACGAGGCGATGCCCTCGGCCAGCCAGGCGTCACGGTCCACCGACGGGTCCGGCAGCTGCTTGGCGACGAAGCCGCCCTTGGCGCCGACCGGGACGATCACGGTGTTCTTGACCATCTGGGCCTTGACCAGGCCGAGGATCTCGGTGCGGAAGTCCTCGCGCCGGTCGGACCAGCGCAGACCGCCGCGGGCGACCTTGCCGAAGCGCAGGTGCACGCCCTCGACCTGCGGCGAGTAGACCCAGATCTCGAAGGCCGGGCGGGGCGCCGGCAGGTCCGGGATGGCGTGCGGGTCGAACTTCATCGACACGTACGGGTGCCACTCGCCGGTCGCGGCGCGCTGGAAGAAGTTGGTCCGCAGGGTGGCCTTGATCAGGTGCAGGAAGGAACGCAGGATGCGGTCCTCGTCCAGCGAGACGACCTCGTCCAGCGCGCCGGCCAGCTCCTCCAGGATGCCCTCGGTCAGCTCGGTCGCGCCGGACCGGTGGCTGGGGCTGAGCCGGGCCTCGAAGAGGTTCACCAGCAGCCGGGTGGTGTGGGCGTTGTTGCGGAGCGCGTCCTCCATGTAGTCCTGGGAGAAGGTGCTCCCGGCCTGCCGGAGGTACTTGGCGTAGGCGCGCAGCACGACCGCCTGGCGCCAGTTCAGCCCGGCGGTCAGGATCAGGCCGTTGAAGCCGTCGTTCTCGGCGCGGCCGGTCCAGGTCGCCGCGAAGGCCTCCTGGAACCGCTCGCGGGCCTCGTCGGTCAGCTCGCCGGCCTCGCGCAGCCGCAGCCCGAAGTCGTAGACCCAGGCGGTGGTGGCGTCCGAGCGGCGCAGCGCGTACGGGTGCTCGTCGAGCACCTCGACGCCCAGGCGCTGGAGCACCGGCAGGACCTCGGTCAGCGAGATCGGCCCGCCGACCCGGTAGATCTTGAAGCGGCGCTCGTCCTCGCCGGCGCCGACCGGCTGGTACAGGTTCAGCCGGAAGTCGCCCTCGCCCTGCAGCGACTCGATCTGCTTGAGGTCGGCGACCGCGGTACGGGCGGTGAAGTCGGCCCGGTAGCCGTCGGGGAAGGCGTTGGCGTAGCGGTGGCCGAGCTCGGCGGCCCGCTCCTCACCCAGTTCGAGGTGGAGCTGGTCGTTGAAGCCGTCCATCCAGAACCGGGCGGCCTCGGCCAGCTTGGCCTCGATCCGCTCGATCTCGACCTCGGTCAGCTCGGACAGCTCGCTGCCCGGGGCGACCCGGACCACGAAGTGCAGTCGGGTGAGCACCGACTCGGTGGACCAGACCGTGTAGTCGATGGCCGCGCCGTTCAGCTCCTGCATCAGGATGTCCATCAGGCGCAGCCGGATGCGGGTGGTGTAGCGGTCGCGCGGCAGGTAGACCAGGGCGGAGAAGTAGCGCCCGTACTCGTCCTGGCGCAGGAACAGCCGCAGCTTGCGGCGCTCCTGCAGGTAGAGCACGCTGGTCGCGATCGCCAGCAGCTCCGCGGCGGGGGTCTGGAAGATCTCGTCGCGCGGGAAGGTCTCCAGGATCTGGAGCAGGTCGCGGCCGTCGTGGCTCTCGGCGGAGAAGCCGGAGTCGTTGACGACCTCCTGGACCTTGCGGCGGACCACCGGGATGCGGGTGACCGACTCGGTGTAGGCGGCCGAGGAGAACAGGCCGAGGAAGCGGCGCTCGCCGACCACGTTGCCGTCCGCGTCGAACTTCTTGACGCCGACGTAGTCCAGGTAGGACGGGCGGTGCACGGTCGCCCGGGAGTTGGCCTTGGTCAGCACGAGCAGCTTCTTCTCGTGCGCCTTGGCGCGGACCGGCGCGGAGAGCCGGCCGAAGGACTCGCTGACCGGGTGGTGGTCGGTGTCGTGGCTCAGCGGGTCGGAACGCAGGATGCCGAGGCCGGTGCCCGGGATGGCGCGCAGCACCTCCTCGCCCTCGTGCTCGACCAGGTCGTACTCGCGGTAGCCGAGGAAGGTGAAGTGGTCGTCGGCCAGCCAGCGCATCAGCTCCCAGGCCTCGCCGACCTCCTGCTCGGGCAGGTGGGCCGGGGGCTGCTCGGCGAGCTCGTCGGCCAGTCGCAGCGCGGAGGTGCGCATCTTGGCCCAGTCCTCGACCACCTCGCGGACGTCGCCCAGCACCCGGCGCAGGTCCGCCTCGATCGAGCGGAGGTCGGCGCGGTCGGTCTCCCGGTCGATCTCGATGTGCATCCAGGACTCGACGGTGGCGTCGGCCGGCCAGTCCCGGCCGGCGGCCTGGCTGCGGGCGCAGGCGTCTATGTCCAGGATCTCCAGCAGCTTGCCGGTGATGTCACGGCGGACCACCAGCTGCGGGTGGATCACCAGGTGGATCGCCCGGTCCTGGCGGGACAGCTCGTTGGTGACCGAGTCGACCAGGAACGGCATGTCGTCGGTGACCACCTCGACCACGGTGTGGCCGCTGGACCAGCCGTTCTCGTCCACGGTCGGGGTGTAGACCCGGACCTCGGCGGTGCCCTGGGGGCGCTTGAGCCCCAGCCGGTAGTGGGAGGCGGCCGCGCCGTAGACGTCGACCGGGTCGCGGTCGACCAGGTCCTCGGGCGCCGTGTGGAGGTAGTAGTGGTTCAGGTACGCGGTCAGAGCACCGTTGCTCAGACCCTCCCCGGGCGCCGCTCCCCCCACCTGGCTGTTCTCAGCGGCTGCTGCTGCCTTGGCGAGCAGCTCGGCCTTGGCTGCGTCCAGCTTGGTCTGCATGGCTTCTCTGGCTCCTGTCGCGCGCCGTTGCGTGACTCGGTGGTGGTGTGGGTGTGCACCGCCGGGTCACTTTCGCAATCCTCCCGCACGATCCCAGAGAAAGGCGCCAAAGGCACGCTTGAAGCACCCCCTGCCTGGGTACGACAGGTCGTTTGGTCTGCGAAAACCGCCCGACGACGCCAGCCAGCCTAACCAACCGAAACCAAGGTGTCAGGGGACAGGGAGGCACAAACCTGCAGGAAGATCGGCGGTTCCTGGACACCTTGTCCAACCGATGCGCAACCGTTACCCGAGGTGCCCGGCGGACGGCCCGGTCCGGGCATCGGAACCGGCCAGCTCCCGGGCCAGCCCTACCGCCTCGGCCAGGGTGTCCACCACCGGGACGCCGACCGGCTCCAGTCGGGCCCGGGCCTGCGACCCCCCGGTGTAGAGCACCGCGTGCGCGCCGGCCTCCCGGGCGGCCAGCGCGTCGTCCGCCGCGTCGCCGATCAGCACGGTGCGTGCCGGCGACACCTCCGGGCCCAGCGCGGCCAGGTGGCGGACCAGCGAGGCTGCCTTCTGCCCGTGCGAGGGGCCCCTCCGGCCGTCCACCCGCAGGAAGTGCCGCTGGATCCCGAAGCCGTGCACCACCGGGAGCAGCCGCTCGTGCTCGTACATCGACAACAGCGACTGGGTGCCGTCCTCGGCCGCCCAGGCGGCGAGCAGCTCGGTGGCGCCCTCGGTCAGCCCGCAGCCGCCGCGCAGCCGGCTGTAGTGCTCCTGGAAGACGGCGTCCAGCCGCTCCCACTGGGCGCCGCTCGGCTGGTAGCCCAGCACCCGCTGGTAGAAGCGCGGAACCGGGACCTCGTACAGCTCCCGGTAGCGCTCCAGGGTCAGCGGGGCGTGGCCGAGCTCGGCGAAGGCCGCGTTGCTCGCGGCGAGCACGGCCTCGGTGTCGTGGTAGAGGGTCCCGTTCCAGTCCCAGACGATGTGAGTGCGCACCGGGGAACGGTAACGGACCGCACTGACAACCGGGTGTCCGCAGGCCGGACGGCGGGCGTCAGGCGGGCCCCAGCAGACCGGGGATCTCCTGGGTGGCGAACCAGAGCAGCTCGTGGTCCTCCGCGCCGTCCACGGTGAACTGGGCGTCGTCGTCGCCGGCGTCCGCCGCCTCGATCACCGCCGCGGCCTGGGTCACGTCCTCGACCACCTCGGGGTCGGCCACGTCGGCGTGCACCGCGGCGGCCTTCGCCAGCCGGACCGGGCCGGCCAGGGTGACCCGGCCGAGCGAGGCCTGGTCCTGGTACTCGTCCCCGCCGAACGGCCGCACCGAGGCGTCCGGGACGTCCAGCGCCACCACCACCCGGCGACGCGGCGCCGCCGGGTCGGCGGCCAGCAGGCGCAGCGAGGACTGGGCGGCCCGGACCAGCGCGGCGTACTCCAGCTCCTCCAGGTCGTCGCTGACGTACCACTCGCGCAGCGCGGGGGTCACCGCGTACGCCGCCGACTGCGCCAGTTCGCCGTCCGGGTGCGCCGCCGCCAGACCGGTCAGGGTGGTGGGCACGTAGACACGCATCGGGGGCACTCCGCTCCTCGGGCTCTCGGACCCCCACAGAATACGGCCCTGGCGATCACTCGGGGGTGCGCCGCCGGTGTACCCCTTCGAGCGATTGTGCGGACGCCCGGCGTCGGGGCGCGCGGCCCGCCCGGGCCGCCGGCCACCGGTACGGCGGGCCGTCAAGCCGCCGTACGGGTGACACCGGACCGCGGGCCGGGGCTCCCCTCGAACCGCGTTGAACCGCGCGGCCCGGTGGCGATAGCACAGGGCACGGAGCAGCGCTCCACAGCCGAACACTCCGCACTCGAACACGCCGCAGCCGAACACTCCGCAGCCGAACGAGGAACCCCCGCCATGGCCGAGACCGCCGTCCTCCCGCTGATCCACCCGTTGGCCACCGCCCCCGGGCACCGTCCGCCCGTCGAGCGCGCACGCCGCGGCCGTCCGGTGCACCGCACGCACCAGCCCCCGCACCACCCGCCGCCCGCGTCGCGCAGTGCCCCGCCCCGGCAGCCGCGACAGCCGCGCGCGCTCTGCGGTCCGACTGGGGGCGGTCCGACTGGGGGCGGTCCGGCCGGTGGCGGCCCGGCCGGGCTCGCCGACCGCTTCGCGCGGCGGCTGGTCGAGGTGCTCTGCGGGGTCCGGCCGGCCGGCCAGCTGGTCCGGCACACCACCCACGACGGCTACCGCCAGCTCGCCCGGCTGGCCAGCCGCGGCCCGTTGCGCACCGCGGCCGGCACGCCCCACCCGCTGCTCGGCCCGGTGCACGACTTCTCGCCCGGCCCGGGTGCCCTGGAGGTCTGCGTCCGGGTGGCCGCCGGCCCGCGCCACCACATGGTGGCCTTCCGGCTGGAGCGGCACCGGCGCACCGAGCAGTGGCAGTGCGCCGCGGTGGAGGCCCGGTGACGCGGCAGGGCGCCGCCCCGGAGATCCGGGAACGGCGCCCTGCCGACGACCGACCGGGACGGTCAGACCTTGCGGCGGCGGCCCTTGGCCGACTTCGCGGCCTTGCGGCGCTCGGCGCGGGTCAGCCCGTCGCCCTCGTCCGCGCCGTCCTCGAAGTCACCCTCGAAGTCGCCCTCGATCACCGTGTCGTCGCCGTCCACCGAGGGGGCGGTGTAGTGCAGCCGCTGGCGGACCGGAGCCTCCAGGCCCTTGGCCTTGATCTCCGGGCGCTGGCCCTCCTTCTCCAGCGAGACGGCCTCCTCGGAGTCGGCCACCGGGACCTCCTCGACCTGCTGCTCGACCTGGACGTCCAGGTTGAACAGGTAGCCGACGGACTCCTCCTTGATGCCCTCCATCATGGCGCCGAACATGTCGAAGCCCTCGCGCTGGTACTCGACCAGCGGGTCGCGCTGGGCCATCGCCCGCAGGCCGATGCCCTCCTGCAGGTAGTCCATCTCGTACAGGTGCTCGCGCCAGCGGCGGTCCAGCACCGAGAGCACCACCCGCCGCTCCAGCTCACGCATGACCTGCTCGCCGAGCTGGTCCTCGCGGGCGCCGTACTGGGCCTGGATGTCCTCCTGGATGACCTTGGTGAGGTGCTCGGGGGTGAGCCCCGAGGGACCGCCGACCTCCTCCTCCAGCTCGGCCAGGTCCAGGGTGATCGGGTACAGCTGCTTGAGCGCGGCCCAGAGCTTGTCGAGGTCCCAGTCGTCCTCGAAGCCCTCGCCGGTCGCGGCGTTGACGTACGCCTCGACCGTGTCGTCCATGAAGTGGCCGATCTGCTCCTGGAGGTCCTCGCCCTCCAGCACCCGGCGGCGCTCGCCGTAGATGACCTCGCGCTGGCGGTTCAGCACCTCGTCGTACTTCAGGACGTTCTTGCGGATCTCGAAGTTCTGCTGCTCGACCTGGGTCTGCGCGGAGGCGATCGCCCGGGTGACCATCTTCGACTCGATCGGCACGTCCTCCGGCACGTTGGCCATCGACAGCACGCGCTCGACCATGCCGGCCTTGAACAGCCGCATCAGGTCGTCACCGAGCGAGAGGTAGAAGCGGGACTCGCCCGGGTCGCCCTGACGGCCGGAGCGGCCGCGCAGCTGGTTGTCGATCCGGCGCGACTCGTGCCGCTCGGTGCCCAGGACGTACAGGCCACCGATCTCCTGCACCTCCTCCTGCTCCGCCTTGACGGCCGCCTTGGCCTTCTCCAGCGCGCTCGGGAAGGCCGACTCGAACTCCTCCGGGGTGTCCACCGGGTTGAGCCCGCGCTGCGCCAGCTCGGCGGTGGCGAGGTGGTCGGCGTTGCCGCCGAGCATGATGTCGGTGCCACGGCCGGCCATGTTGGTGGCCACGGTGACCGCGCCCTTGCGCCCGGCCTGGGCGACGATCTGCGCCTCGCGCTCGTGCTGCTTGGCGTTCAGCACCTCGTGCGGGATGCCGCGCTTGCGCAGCTCCTGGGAGAGGTACTCGGACTTCTCGACCGAGACGGTGCCGACCAGGACCGGCTGGCCCTTCTCGTGCTTCTCGGCGATGTCCTCGACCACGGCGGCGAACTTGGCCGGCTCCGACTTGTAGATCAGGTCGGGCTGGTCGATGCGCTGCGGGGTGCGGTTGGTCGGGATCGGCACCACGCCGAGCTTGTAGATCTGGTGGAACTCGGCGGCCTCGGTGGTGGCCGTACCGGTCATCCCGGAGAGCTTGTCGTAGAGCCGGAAGAAGTTCTGCAGGGTGATGGTGGCCAGGGTCTGGTTCTCGTTCTGGACCTCCACCCCCTCCTTGGCCTCGATCGCCTGGTGCATGCCCTCGTTGTAGCGGCGGCCGGCCAGGATACGGCCGGTGTGCTCGTCGACGATCATGACCTCGCCGTTCATCACGACGTAGTCCTTGTCCGCCTTGTAGAGCTCCTTCGCCTTGATGGCGTTGTTCAGGAACCCGACCAGCGGGGTGTTGACCGACTCGTAGAGGTTCTCGATGCCGAGGTAGTCCTCGACCCGGGTGACACCCTCCTCCAGCACGCCGACCGTGCGCTTCTTCTCGTCCACCTCGTAGTCGCGGTCGCGCTTGAGGCGCAGCACCAACTTGGCGAAGTCGGCGTACCACTTGGTGGCCTGGTCGGCCGGGCCGGAGATGATCAGCGGGGTACGGGCCTCGTCGATCAGGATCGAGTCGACCTCGTCGACGATCGCGAAGTTGTGCCCGCGCTGCACGAGTTCGTCCTGCGACCAGGCCATGTTGTCGCGCAGGTAGTCGAAGCCGAACTCGTTGTTCGTGCCGTAGGTGATGTCCATGCCGTACTGGCGCTGGCGCTCGGCCGGCGGCATGCTGCCGAGGATCACGCCGACCTCGAGTCCGAGGAAGCGGTGCACCCGGCCCATCCACTCCGAGTCGCGCTCGGCGAGGTAGTCGTTGACCGTGATCAGGTGAACACCCTTGCCGGTCAGCGCGTTGAGGTAGGCGGGCAGCGTGCCGACCAGGGTCTTGCCCTCACCGGTGCGCATCTCGGCGACGTAGCCGAGGTGCAGCGCGGCGCCACCCATGATCTGCACGTCGTAGTGGCGCTGGCCGAGGACGCGCTTGGCGGCCTCGCGAACGGTGGCGAAGGCCTCCGGGAGGATGTCGTCCAACGTCTCCCCGTCGGCGAGCCGCGACCGGTACTCGTCGGTCAGAGCGCGCAGCTCCTCGTCAGTGAGGTTGACGAAGTCCTCTTCGATGGAGTTGACCTGGGCAGCAATCCGCTGCAGCTTGCGAAGGATCTTGCCTTCGCCGGCGCGCAGGATCTTGTCGAAGACGGACACTTGAGCGGGCTCCTTGCCTGGATCGGCTCTGGACAGCTGCACGGCGGGGTTCACCCCACCGTACGGGCCATCGTATGCGAGGAGTCCAATCCGCCGGGAGGTGCGTCAGCACGCCATTCCGGTGTCACCCGTCGGAGCGGATCACTCAATGGCCGCCGTATACGGACAAATCGGGCAGAGAATTTCGCTACCGCCCGCTCCCCGCACGGGCGATACTCACCCGCATGACGGAAGCGATCCTGGAACCCGTGGTCCTGGAGACCGAGCACCTGCTCCTGCGCGCGCCGCTCCCCGAGGACGTCGACGCGGTCAACCTCGCCTGCCAGGACGAGGCGATCCAGCGCTGGACGGTCGTCCCCTCCCCCTACCACCGCACGGACGCCGAGTTCTTCGTGCGGCAACTCGCCCCGGAGGGCTGGCGGACCGGTCGGAACCCGATCTGGTGCGTGCTCGAGAAGGAGACCGGCGCCCTGGTCGGCACCCAGGGCCTGGCCGCCCGCGGGCCCGGCGTCGCGGAAGTCGGCTTCTGGACCGCCGCGGAGGCCCGCGGCCGCGGCCACACCGTCGAGGCGCTGCTCGCGGTGGCCCGCTGGGCCTTCGCCGAGTGGCGGATCCGCCGCCTGGAGTGGGTCGCCTACGTCGGCAACGAGCCCTCCCGCGCGGTCGCCCGGCGGGCCGGCTTCACCATGGAGGGCACCCTGCGCTCCTACGGCGCGCAGCGCGGCCGGTACCTCGACTGCTGGATGGGCTCGTTGCTGCCGGCGGACCTGGCCCGGTGACGGCCGGGCGGGTCCGCCTGTCGGTCCCGGCGCCTACGCTGCCCGGCATGACCGCAGCGCTGCCCACCCCCATCACCACCCTCGGCGCCGACGAGGCCCGCCGGATCGCCCTGCGCGCCCAGGGCCTGCTCGGCGCGCCGGACCGCCGGGCGGGGGTGCGCGGTGTGCTGCGCCGGCTCGGCGCGGTGCAGCTCGACACCATCTCGGTGCTGGCCCGCTCGCACGAACTGGTGCCGTACGCCCGGCTCGGCGCGATCGGCCGGCCGGCCGTGGAGCACGCCTACTGGGGTTCCGAGACCACCTTCGAGTACTGGTCGCACGCCGCCTGCCTCCTGCCGGTCGAGGAGTGGCCGCTGTTCGCCTTCCGCCGCCGCGCCTACCGCGACCGCGGCCGGCTCTGGAGCCACCAGGTGAGCCCCGAGGCGTACCGGGCGGTGCTGGACCGGCTGCGCGCCGAGGGCCCGCTCACCTCCACCGGGCTGGGCGGCGCCAAGCGGACCGCCGAGTGGTGGGACTGGTCCGACACCAAGATCGCGGTGGAGCGCGCGCTCGCCTTCGGCGACGTGGTCTGCACCGAGCGCCGGGGCTGGAAGCGGGTGTACGAGCTGGCCGAGCAGGCCGTCCCGGCCGAGCTGTACCAGCAGGAGCTCACCGACCGCGAGTGCCTGGAGCGGCTGGTCCGGCAGGCCGGCCAGGCGCTCGGGGTGGCCACCCGGGCCGACCTGATGGACTACCACCGGCTCAGGGCCGATCAGGTCGACCCGGTGCTCGCGGACTGCGGCCTGCTGCCGGTCGCGGTGGCCGGCTGGGGTCCGGAGCCGGTCGCCGCCTGGGCCGATCCGGCGGCGCTGGCGAGCGAGCCGCGCGGCCGGCACCGCACCACCCTGCTCTCCCCGTTCGACTCGCTGATCTGGGACCGCGCCCGGACCGAACGGATCTTCGGCATGTCACACCGGCTGGAGGCCTACACCCCGCGCCACAAGCGGGTGCACGGCTACTTCGCGATGCCGCTGCTGGCCGGCGGCCGGCTGGTCGGCCGGGTCGACCCGGCCCGCGAGGGGCGGACCCTGGTGGCCCGTCAGGTCTCACTGGCCGGCTCCCGGCAGCTGCCCGCGCTCGCCCAGGCGTTGCGCGAGGCCGCCGGCTGGGTGGGCTGCGACGCGGTCCGGGTGGAGGCGCTGGACGACCCCGCGCTGCGGCCGGCGCTGGAGAAGCTGCTGGCCGACTGACCCGGACCGGGCCCGTCACCCTATTTCGAGGATCTTCTCCCGCATCGCGTACACCACCGCCTCCATCCGGGAGTGCAGTTGCAGCTTCTCCAGGATGTTGCGCACGTGGTTCTTCACCGTGTTCTCGCTGATGAAGAGCTCCTTGGCGATCTCCCGGTTGTTCATCCCGGTGGCGACCAGCTTGAGCACCTCCAGCTCGCGGTCGGTCAGCCGGGGCGCGGGCACCAACTCCCGGTCGTCCGAACGCCGCTGGATCATCGACTTGAACTCGGTGAGCAGCTTGGCCGCCATCGACGGGCTGATCTGCGACTGCCCGTCGGCCACCGCCCGGATCGCGGTGGCCACCTCGTCCGTGGAGATCTCCTTGAGCAGGTAGCCGGTGGCCCCGGCCTTGATCGCCTCGTAGAGGTCGGCCTCCTCGTCGCTTATCGTCAGCATGATGATCTTGGTGCTGGGCGCCACCTCCTTGATCGAGGTGCAGGCCTCGATGCCGCTGCGACGCGGCATCCGGACGTCCATCAGGATGATGTCCGGCAGCAGGTCGGCCGCCTTGAGCACCGCCTCGGCGCCGTCGCCGGCCTCACCGACGACCCGGATGTCCTGCTCCTCGGCGAGCACGATCTCCAGCCCCCGCCGGAAGAGCGCGTGGTCGTCCACCACCAGCACCCGAATCGGCTCTCCGCCGCGCGGCGTGTACTCGGGCTCCGGGACCCCGCCCTCACCGCTGTCGAACCGCTCCCCCATCCGCCCCTCCCCACTGCCGACGCTGTGGGGCACATCATTCCACGGCATCCGGGACCCGCCTCACCCACTGGTCGGCGCGCCACCCGCCGTACGCCCATCGGGAATGACGTCCGGCGGCCGGTTCACGGCCGGCCGCCGGGGTGGTGATGTGGGTGTGCGCCGTCAGCGCTCGCCCGGCGCGTTGATCGCGCCGCCGGCACCGCCGATCTCGCCGTTCGGTGTGAGGCCGTCGGTCTTGAGGTGGATCACCCCGTAGTCGTAGCCGTGCCGCCGGTAGACGACGCTGGCGAGGCCGCTGTCCTTCTCCTCGAACAGGTAGAAGTCGTGGCCGACCAGCTCCATCTCGAAGAGCGCCTGGTCGAGCGACATCGGCGCGGCGGCGTGCGTCTTCTCCCGGACCACCAGCGGTCCCTCGCCCTCAACCTCCAGCGACCCGATCATCTTGCGGGTCGGCGGGGGGTTCAGCTCCTCCGCGCTCGCCGTGCCGGGCATGGCCGCGATCTGGGCGGTCGCCTCGGCGACGCTGAGCGGCGTGCTGCGGGCCCCGTGGTGGACCCGGCGCCGGTCTGCGGACTTGCGCAGCTGCGCCTCCAGCTTGGCCGCGGCCAGATCGAGCGCCGCGTAGGGATCCGCGGCGGCGGCCTCGGCCCGGATCACCGGACCGCGGGTGCGGAGGGTGATCTCCACCCGCTCGGACCGGTCGGCCTGGCGCGGGTTGTGTTCCTTGGACACCTCGACGTCGAGGCTGATCACCTTGCCGTCGAACTTCTGGACCTTCTCCAGCTTCTCGGCCACGTGCTCGCGGAACCTCCTGGGCACCTCGGTCTTGCGGCCCTTGACGACGATGTCCACGCAGAACTCCGATCCTTCGTGCTGACGCCGGTCCGATCGCTACCGGACCGGGCTGGACCCAGCCTGACCAGCCAATCTGCCGCGGGCCCACACGCGCCGCCGAGCCGGCGATGCGCACCGAGCCCTGTACCCACCTTCCTCCCCACCGGGGACGGTTGAAACCCCTCGGAGCCTCATCAGACACCCCGACCGGGCGTTTCGCCTCTCCAGCGGACCCTAGGCGGAGGGGGTGCGAGCCGGGCGGCTGTTCACCCCTGTCTACCCTCGATCGAGTGAAGTGAAGGTAAATATCTGGACAACTCCGCCCGGACGGCCCACCCTGAGCAGACCGCCGGGGCCTGCGGGCCCGCCACGAGCCGCCCGGGAGGTGTCCCATCACCGCGCTGACCACCCCTCTGCTGGCCGTGCTCGACCTCCTGCTGCCCACCGACTGCGCCGGCTGCGGGGCCTCCGGTGGCCAGCTCTGCGCCGACTGCCGCCACCTGCTGGGAACGCTGCGCGGCCGCCCGCTGGGCCCCCGGCCGGTCCCGCCCGGCCTGCCCGTGCCGCACTCCGCCGGCTGGTACGCGGATCCGGTGCGCCGCCTGTTGCTGGCCCACAAGGAAAGGGGAGCGCTGCCACTGGCCGGCCCGCTCGGCGCGGTGCTGGCCCGGGCGGTGCGCTCGGCCGTCACCCCGGCCGTCACTCCGGCCGCCGGCGCGGACCTTCCCGGGCCGCTGCTGCTGGTCCCGATGCCCTCAACCCGCCGCGCCGTCCGGGCCCGCGGCCACGACGCCACGCTGCGCCTGGCCCGTGCCGCCGCCCGCGAGCTGGGCCGGACCGGGCTGCCCTGCCGGGTCGCCCCGGTGCTGCGCCCGACCCGCCGGATCGCCGACCAGTCCGGGCTGGGCGCGGCCGAGCGGCGGCGCAACCTGCACGGCGCGCTGACCGTCCCGACCCGGCTGCGCTCCCGGCTGGCCGGCCTGCGCCCGGTCCTGGTGGACGACCTGGTCACCACCGGCGCCACGCTGGCCGAGGCGGCCCGGGCGCTCGGCGCGGCCGGGGCGCCCCCGCTGGCCGCCGCGACGGTCGCCGCCACCGCCGCCGACCGGGCCGACCAGGCCGACCGGGCCGGCCGGGCCGGCGGCTAGCCCGGGTAGGACGGCTGCACGCCGTCCGTCCCGTACGCCTTCCACTGCCACTGGGCGCTGCCGACCAGCGCCGAGGTGCTGCCCACGAGCGAGTAGACGGTGCGGTTGTTGGAGTCCGCCAGCACCGGGTCCGCGCGGTACTCCGAGGCGGCCACCACGGTCATCCCGTCCACCGCCTGCAGCCCGGAGTCCACCTCGGGCGAGCCGTCGGTGGCCAGGTAGAGCAGCTGCTGGGTGCTGTCGCTCTCCCTGCCGAGCGCCAGCAGCAGGTCGGAGTCGGCCCAGGCGACCGAGCTGACGTCGGAGAGCTGCGGCGCGATCGGGCGCACTCCGGTGATCGTCGCGGTCGGCGCCGCGGCCGTGCCGCCCTGCACCACCACGCCGACCCACAGGCTCCGGGTACCGCTGGCCGGGTCCTTGAGCAGCAGGGCGATCCGGGTGCCGTCCGAGGAGAGCCGGATGCCGTCCACCGTCTTGCCGGTCGGCAGGTCGGCCGCGACGGTCAGCTGGCTCTGCCCGCGGATCAGCAGGATCCGCGGCGCCGACGGGTTGCGGTCGACCACCCAGAGCCCGCCGAAGCCGTCCCAGCTAGGCGAGGTGAACCCCTCGTCCGAGCGCGGCGCCTGACTGGTGGCCAGCGCGTTGCCGAGCTTGTTGTCGCCGTCGTCCAGCCCGATCTCGTAGAGCGACTTGCCGTCGTCGCTGACCACGGCCGCGACCCGGCCGTCCCGGCGGACCGCGTACGGACCGACCGGGTGGCCGCCGCTGGGCGACAGCGGGGCCGGCAGGTCGGCGGCGCCGAGCACCCCGCTGACCGGCGCGGCCGAGTCCGGCCCGGTGGTCCGCATCAACTGCCCGGTCTCCGGCCGACGGAAGTACGCCTGCCCGTCGCCGGCGCCCCCGGGCGGCCCGCCGGCCAGGCTGGCCGGCGCGTACGGCGAGATCTTCGCCTGGCCCGACGTCAGGTCACAACCACCGTGCGGCGCGGTCAACGTGACCCGGTCGATGGAGCCGGCGCCGGCCACGCTGAGCAGCGTGAAGTAGAGCTGGGCCGCCATCTGCTGGCACTGGTGGGCGTTCTTCTCGAAGTCGACGCCGCTGAACTGGACCCGCGGGTTGCGCGGGTCGTCCGAGTTGACCGACCCGACCAGCGAGGTGCCGCCGAAGGCGGTCCGGACCGCGGGGGCGAGCCAGTCGGAGGGCCCCTGGGCGAGCGCGGCGGCCGCGGCCGAGGCCGGGTCCACCCGGCGGCGCAGGTAGATCGGGTCCGGCACCAGCACCGTCGGCTGGTCGCTCCCACCCGGCTGGGGGTTGGTGAAGAAGTAGCGGTCCGACTGCTGGTAGGCGTTGCGGAAGTTGGTCTGGTTGAGGATCAGCCCGTCCGGCAGCGTGGCGATCCGCCACTGCGCCCTGGCCGAGGCGTCCTTGCCGTCCTTGGCCACGTTGACCAGCTCGAAGTCGGCCTCGTAGGGCGTGTTCTGGACCGCCGTGTAGGAGTGCCCGGCGTCCAGCAGGCCGGTCTCCTGGGACTTGACGGCTATCACGACGTGGCTGTCGTCGTCGCTGCCGTAGGCCGGGTCGACGGCGGGCGCACCGGGGTTGGTGTCGTGCAGCACCACCGCCCCGCTGTCCGGGTGCCAGCCCTTGGCCGCCGCCGGGGTGAGGTACATCTTGGCGGTGTTGTAGTCGTGCTCGTCGGCTATGGAGGCGTCCAGGAAGTTCTGCAGCACCTCGCGCGCCGACTGGCCCTCGCGCGGCGGCACCGGGATCACCCGGACCTGCACCCCCTGGTCGGCCCCGGCGCCCTGCGGCGGATCCACCCGCTCCGGGTCGCCACTGTCCGGCATCGTCGCGCACCCGGCCGCGAGCAGCACGGTCAGCACGGTCCAGACCGCCCCGGCCGTGCGGCGACCGGGGCGGCCCCGGCGCCGGCCGCCGGGCTCAGTCCTGCTGCTCCGCACTGCGCGTCCCCTCCGGGCTCGTCCGGTCGTCGTCCGTCCCCGCCGCCGGGGGTTCCCCGCCGGCCGACTCCTCACCGCCCGTGGGGCGCGGCTGGCCGCAGTCGACCACCACCTGCGCGCCGGTGGCACCGTACCCCGCGGCCGCCGCGCGAACGTCGGAGGGATCCACCACGGGCGCCTGCGGCAGCCGCTTGGGCCCGAGCCCGGGCCCGATGCTGAGCACCCCGCCGAGCCCCGGCCCGAGTCCGCCGCCGACGCCACCCGGGGTTTCCGGGATCACCGTGGGCTCGCCGCTGGCGGTCAGCGCGGTCGCCCCGGCCGGCTGCACCGCGCGCCGGTACGGGGTGCCCTGGGAGCGCAGCCCGCGGTTGTGCCGGGAGTCCTCGGGCTCCAGCCGGAACGGCGCCCGGCCGATGTCCCCGCCACGGGTGCGCGGCAGGGTGAGCCGGAAGTGCGAGCCGCCGCCGGGTTCGCCCCAGGCCTGCAGCCAGCCGCCGTGCAGGTGGGCGTCCTCGACCGCGATCGACAGGCCCAGGCCGGTGCCGCCGGTGGTCCGCACCCGGGACGGGTCGGCCCGCCAGAACCGGTGGAACACCCGGGACGCCTCGCCGGGCTTGAGCCCGATCCCGTAGTCGCGGACGCCGACCGCCACCGCGCCGCCGGCCGAACCGAGCCGGATCACCACGTCCCGGCCCTCACCGTGCTCCAGCGCGTTGACCACCAGGTTGCGCAGGATCCGCTCGATCCGGCGCGGATCCACCTCGGCCACCACCGGTTCCTCGGCGCCGCGCAGGATCACCGCGCTGCCCTTCAGCCGGGCCAGCGGGTCGGCCGCCTCGACCACCCGGCCCACGATGTCGCGCAGGTCGACCGGCTCGGCGTCCAGGATCGCCGCGCCGGCGTCGAACCGGCTGATCTCCAGCAGGTCGGCGAGCAGCGACTCGAACCGGTCCAGCTGGCCCTGCAGCAGCTCGGCGGAGCGGGCCGCCATCGGATCGAGGTCCTCGCGGCTGTCGTAGATCAGGTCCGCCGCCATCCGCACGGTGGTCAGCGGGGTGCGCAGCTCGTGCGAGACGTCCGAGACGAACCGCCGCTGCACCCGGGAGAGCTCCTCCAGCTGACGGATCTGGGCCTGCAGCGCACCCGCCATCCGGTTGAAGGACTCACCCAGTCGGGCGATGTCATCCGTCCCGGTGACCTTCATCCGCTCTTCCAGGTGCCCGTCGGCGAGCCGCTCGGCGATCCCGGCGGCCATCCGCACCGGCGTGACCACCTGGCGGACCACCAGCCAGGCGATGCAGCCCAGCAGTACCACGATGAAGACGCCGGCGGTGGCCACCGTCCCGGTCACCAGGCCCAGGGTCTTGTCCTCCTGGGCGAAGGAGAAGGTGAAGTAGAGCTGGTAGTCGGTGTTGTCCGGGCCGCGCAGCTGCTTGCCGATCACCAGACCGGGCTCCGAGGTGTTCTGCCCCGAGCTGGTCTTGCGGTGGATGGTGGTGGTCTGCTCGTGCGGGACGCTCGGGTCCTTGCGGACGTCCGCCTGCAGCTCCGGGGAGATGCTGTCCACCGTGACGTCACCGGTCACCCGGACGCTCAGCGGGCCCGCGCTGCCGGTGCTCTGGTCACCGGGCACCACCATGCCGATCACCGAGTAGACGCCCTGCCCGCCGCTGGCGAGGCTGGCGACCTGGTCGGACAGCCAGGTACCGGTCTCGCTGGAGCTCGGGCCGGTGGTGGTGCCGCCGACCCCGGCCGGCAGGTTGGCGAGCTGGTCGCTCTGCTTCTGCGCGGTGGTGAAGCCGCCGAAGGCCTGCCCCTGCGCGGCGTGCTCCTTGGTGGCGAGCAGACCGGTGCGGACCTGCGCCATCACGACCACGCCGAGCACCACGACCAGCGCGACCGACAGCAGCAGCGTCGCGGCGACCACGCGCAGCTGGATGGACCGGCGGTACAGCGCCGCCGCGCGGTGGACCAGACGGCGGAGCTGGCGTCCCAGCAGCCCGAGGGCCGAGGCCGGGCCGGTGCGCGCGCCGCGGGTGCCGGCGCGATCCTCCCCGCCGGCCGCCGGGCCGGTCGGGGAGGGGTGTACCTGATCCGTCACGTCAGCTGGGCCCGGCCTTGTAACCGACACCGCGCACGGTGACCACGATCTCGGGGCGCTCCGGGTCCTTCTCGATCTTCGACCGGAGGCGCTGCACGTGCACGTTCACCAGCCGGGTGTCCGCCGCGTGCCGGTAGCCCCAGACCTGCTCGAGCAGCACCTCGCGGGTGAACACCTGCCAGGGCTTGCGGGCCAGCGCGACCAGCAGGTCGAACTCGAGCGGGGTGAGCGGGATGCCCCGGCCGTCCCGCTTGACCGAGTGCCCGGCCACGTCGATCACCAGATCGCCGATGGTCAGCTGCTCGGGGGTGGGCTCCTCGGCGCGGCGCAACCGGGCGCGCACCCGGGCCACCAGCTCCTTGGGCTTGAACGGCTTGACCACGTAGTCGTCGGCGCCGGACTCCAGGCCGACCACGACGTCGACCGTGTCGGTCTTCGCGGTCAGCATGACGATCGGGACGCCGGACTCCGCCCGGATCTGCCGGGCGACGTCGATGCCGTCGCGCCCGGGCAGCATCAGGTCGAGCAGCACCAGGTCCGGCTTGGTCTCGCGGAACGCGGCCAGCGCCTTGTCCCCGTCCGCGACGAAATACGGCTCAAAACCCTCACCACGCAGCACGATGCCGAGCATCTCGGCGAGTGCGGAGTCGTCATCGACGACGAGGACGCGACCTTTCATGCGCCCATCCTCTCATTACCGGATTGTGACCTGCCGCACACCCGTGCCAATTTCCGTCCGCCCTCCGGGTCGAGACCATCCATATCCACCCAAACTCCCCACTTCAGTGGGCCTGCCGACGCCGTTGTCGATCAGCAACCCGGCGCCGCTGGGGCGCCTGTCGCCACCATGGCACGATGGGCGGCACCAAGTGCGCCACCCCATCATCCCGGGGCGACAGCCCCGCGCCGAGGAGCAGTGATGACCGACACCCCGGGCTGGGTCCCGCCCAGCTCGTCCGGATCCGATCCCGAGGGCGCCCCGGCGGCGGCCCCGGCGCCGGACGGTCCGTCGGACAGCACGATCCCCGGCCCGGCCGCGCCGCCGCCACTGCCGCACGAAGCGACGTACGGCGCACCGTACGCCACCACCCCGGTCCCGCCGACCGCGCCATCCGGCCGGGGCCCGCAGACCGGCTGGGGTCCACAGCCGGTCTGGGGCCCGCAGCCCGGCTGGGGGCAGCCGACCTGGGGAGCCCCGCCGAGCCCGAAGCCCGGCATCATCCCGCTGCGCCCGCTCGGTGTCGGCGAGATCCTGGACGGCGCGATCTCCACCGTCCGCCGGCACTGGAGGACCGTCCTCGGCATCTCACTGGTGGTCGCGGTGCTGGAGCAGACGGTGCAGACCCTGCTCCAGTGGTGGGAGCCGACCGGGCCGGCGAACGCCCTGACCACCGTGAGCGGCGCGCTGTTCGGCGTGGTCGCCGTGCTGGTGCTGACCGCGCTGCTCACCATGGTGGTCAGCAAGGCCGTCCTCGGCGAGCCGGTCTCGCTCGCCATCGCCTGGCGGGCCGCCCGCCCGCAGCTGACGCGCCTGCTCGGCCTCACCGTGCTGCTCGGGCTGATCATCGGCGGGATCGTGCTCGGCGGGTTCGTCCCGCTGATCGTGCTGCTGGCGGTCAAGAGCCCGACCGCGCTCAGCCTGGGGGTCGGGCTGCCCTGCGCGCTGGCCGGCCTGCTGGCCGGGCTCTGGACGGCGGTCCGGCTCAGCCTGGCCACCCCCGCGCTGATGCTCGAGAAGCAGGGCGTCCGGGCGGCCCTGGGCCGTTCGCGCCGGCTGGTGCGCGGCTCGTGGTGGCGGATCCTCGGCATCAGCCTGCTCGGCCTGGTGATCACCGAGGTGCTGGCCGGCATCATCGGCCTGCCGTTCACCATCGCGGCCGCCGTGCTGAACTCCTCGGCCTTCACCGCCTTCGGCGCCGACCCGGGCCAGGGCCTGCCGCTCGGCTTCCTGGTGATCATCGGGATCGGCGCGGTGATCGGCGGGACGGTGACGTTCCCGATCCAGGCCGCCGTCAACGTGCTGCTCTACGTCGACCAGCGGATCCGCCGCGAGGCGCTCGACCTCGAACTGGCCCGCGCCGCCGGTCTGCCCGAGTACGGCGGCACCGGCTGGGCCGGGCAGCCCGCGCCGCCCGCCGGGATCTGAGGCCGATGCCGATCAGGGGGGACGGGATACTCGCGGCGCTCGCGGACGGCGCTCCGGTGCAGGTGCCGCGCGACGCCGCCCGCGAGGCCGCCCGCAGCGAGCTGCTCAACCCGGAGTACCACCGGCACGACCCCAGCCTGCTGCAACGGATCTCGAACTGGCTCTGGGACCAGCTGGACAGCCTGCTCGGGCGGCTCGGCTCCTCCGCCACCGACGGCACCACCGGGATCGTGCTCTTCCTGCTGGTCGCCGTGGTGATCGGCGCCGCGCTGTGGTGGCGGCTGGGCCGGCCCGGCCGCACCGCCGGCGGTACCCCCGCGCTCTTCGCGACCACCGGTCCGCGCACCGCCGAGCAGCACCGCGCTGCCGCCGGCCGGCACGCGGCGGCCGAGGAGTGGCCGGAGGCCGTCCGCGAGCAGATGCGCGCGCTGGTCCGTGCCCTGGAGGAGCGCACCCTGCTCGACCCGCGTCCCGGCCGCACCGCGGACGAGGCGGCCGCCGAGGCGGGCCGGGCACTACCCGAGCACGCCGCCGAACTCCTGAGCGCTGCCCGGCTGTTCGACGCCATCGCGTACGGCAGCCAGACCGCCGACCGCGCCGCCTACCAACAACTTTCCGACCTCGACCGGCAGTTGAGCCGGGCTCGAGCCACCCTGGCAGGCCGCGGATGACCACCGCCACCGCACCCACCACCGCGCTCTCCCCGACCCTCCGTCAACTCTGGCGCCGAGCCCGCTGGTTCCTGTTCGCCGTCGTACTCCTGCTGCTCGCCGGACTGCTCATCGGCGGCCTGACCAGCGGCCCCAGCTATCCCGCGCTGGACCCGCGCTCCGCCGACCCCGACGGTGCCCGGGCCACCGCTCAACTCCTGCGTCACCAGGGCGTCACCGTGGACACCGCGACCACCGCCGCCCAACTCGGCGGCGGCACCGGCTCGGACACCGTGCTGGTCCCGCTGCCCGACCTGCTCGACCCCGACCAGCTGCTCGACCTGATGGCGGCCGGCCACCGCCGGCTGGTCCTGGTCTCCCCCGGCGACGCCACCCTCGCCGTGCTCGCCCCCGACCTGCGCACCGCCGGCACCGCCGACCAGCCGCTGAGCACCGCCTCCGCCAGCACCCCACCGGACTGCACGCTGCCGGAGGCCGAGGTGGCCGGCAGTGCCCAGCTCGGCGGGCTGCTCTACACCTTCGGCGGCGGCGCCACCGCCTGCTACCCCCGCGACGGCCACCCGGCGCTGGTCAGCACCACCAACCAGGCCGGCACCCAGGTGATCGTGGTCGGCTCCGGCCGCTTCCTGACCAACCAGAGCCTGGCCCAGGACGGCAACGCCGCGCTCGCCCTCGGGCTGCTCGGCTCCCAGCCCCACCTCACCTGGTACGCGCCCGACTACGACGCGCTGCCGGCCGCCCCGGCCCAACCGAAGAGCTTCACCGAGCTGATCCCGGCCGGCTGGTCCTGGGCCGCGCTCCAGCTGGCCGTGGCCGCCGTGCTGGCCGCGCTCTGGCGGGCCCGCCGACTCGGGCCGGTGGTCAGCGAGGAGCTGCCGGTGGTGGTCCGGGCCACCGAGACCACCGAGGGCCGAGCCCGGCTCTACCAGCGCGCCAAGGCCCGCGGCCGGGCCGCCGACGCGCTGCGCCGGGCCACCCGGCACCGGCTCGCCGCCGTCCTCGCCGTCCCGCTGACCGCCGGCGAACCGGAGGCCACGGCCCTGCTCGCCGCGCTCGCCGACCGGCTCCCCGACCGGCCCGGACCCGGCGCCCCACAGGCCCTGCTGTACGGCGCGCCACCCACCGACGACGCCGCGCTGCTGCGGCTCGCCGACGACCTCGATGCCCTGGAAAGGCAGGTACGACAGCCGTGACCGAGCTCTCCGCTCCCGCAACGCCCGCCGGCAGCGCCGCGGCGCCCGCCGATCCCCGGCAGGCGCTGACCGCGCTGCGGGCCGAGATCGGCAAGGCCGTGGTCGGTCAGGACGCCGCCGTCACCGGCCTGGTCGTGGCCCTGCTCTGCGGCGGGCACGTCCTGTTGGAGGGGGTCCCCGGCGTCGCCAAGACCCTGCTGGTCCGGACCCTCTCGGCGGCGCTGAGCCTGGAGACCAAGCGGATCCAGTTCACTCCCGACCTGATGCCCGGCGACGTGACCGGCTCGCTGGTCTACGACGCCCGCACCGCCGAGTTCTCCTTCCAGCCCGGCCCGGTCTTCACCAACCTGCTGCTCGCGGACGAGATCAACCGGACCCCGCCGAAGACGCAGTCCGCCCTGCTGGAGGCGATGGAGGAACACCAGGTCACGGTGGACGGCGAGCCGCGCGCGCTGCCCGTCCCGTTCCTGGTCGCCGCGACCCAGAACCCGCTGGAGTACGAGGGCACCTACCCGCTGCCCGAGGCCCAGCTGGACCGCTTCCTGCTCAAGCTGGTACTGCCGCTGCCCGACCGGGAGCAGGAGTTCCAGGTGCTCAGCCGGCACGCGGCCGGCTTCGACCCGCGCGACCTGGCCGCCGCGGGGGTCCGCGCGGTGGCCGGACCGGCCGATCTGGCCGCCGCCCGCGCGCAGATCGCCGAGCTGACCGTCTCGCCCGAGGTGCTCGCCTACGTCGTCGACCTCTGCCGGGCCACCCGGCAGTCGCCCTCGCTCTCGATCGGGGTCTCCCCGCGCGGCGCCACCGCACTGCTCGGCACCGCGCGTGCCTGGGCCTGGCTGTCCGGCCGGGACTACGTGACGCCCGACGACGTGAAGGCGCTCGCGCTGCCCACCCTGCGGCACCGCGTCCAGCTGCGCGCCGAGGCGGAGATGGAGGGCGTCACCGCCGACGCCGTCATCCAGGCCGTGCTGGCGCAGACCCCCGTCCCCCGCTGATCACCAGTTCTAGGAGCCCCCGATGGCCCTCACCGGCCGGACCGCCCTGCTCGCCGCCGCCGGCGCGTTGGTGGTGGGCCTCCTGCTGCCCTCCTGGACGGGCATCGCGGTGGTCACCCTGCCGCTGCTCGTCGCGGTCCTGGTCGACCTGGCGCTCGCCGCGCCGGTCCGCAGCCTGGTGCTGACCCGCGAGGGCGACGGCTCGGTCCGGCTCGGCGAGCCCGCGGAGGTCGTACTGACCGTCAGCAACCCGTCCCGGCGCACCCTTCGGGCCCGGCTGCGGGACGCCTGGCCGCCGTCCAGCTTCCGTCCCGGGACGGAACTGACCGCCGGTCGGCACAGCCTGCGGATCCCGGCCGGCGAGCGGCGGCGGGTCAGCACGTCACTCGCGCCGACCCGCCGCGGCGACCACCACGCACAGCGGGTGACGATCCGTTCGCTCGGCCCGCTCGGCCTGGCCGGCCGTCAGGGCTCGCACCACCTGCCGTGGACGCTGCGTGCGTTGCCGCCCTTCAGCAGTCGCAAGCACCTGCCCTCGCGACTCGCCCGGCTGCGTGAACTGGACGGCCGCACCTCGGTGTTGACCCGGGGCCAGGGCACCGAGTTCGACAGCCTGCGCGAGTACCTGCCGGGCGACGACGTCCGCTCGATCGACTGGCGGGCCAGCGCCCGCCGCAACACCGTCGCGGTCCGCACCTGGCGGCCCGAACGGGATCGGCACATCCTGATCGTCCTGGACACCGGCCGCACCTCGGCCGGCCGGGTCGGCGACGCCCCCCGCCTGGACGCCGCGCTCGACGCCGCCCTGCTGCTGGCCGCGCTGGCCACCAAGGCCGGCGACCGGGTCGACCTGCTCGCCCACGACCTGCGCCGGCGCGGTGCGGTGCTCGGGCGCTCGGCCGGCGAGGTGCTGCCGGCCTTCACCAACGCGATGGCCGGGCTGCAGCCGGCCCTGGTTGAGACCGACCTGCGGGCGCTGACCGCGGCGGCCCTGCGGCTGGCCCCGCACCGCTCGCTGATCGTCCTGCTGACCGGCCTGGACGCCGGGCCCGTCGAGGACGGGCTGCTGCCGCTGCTGCCCCGGCTCACCGAGCGGCACGAGGTGGTGATCGCCGCCGTCGCCGACCCGCGGCTGGACGTGCTGGCCGCCGGCCGCGGCACCCCGCAGGCCGTCTACGGCGCCGCGGCCGCCGAGCAGACCCGGGCCGAACGCCACGCCGTGGCGGAGCGGCTGACCCGGCTCGGCGCCACCGTTCTGGACGCCCCGCCGGCCGCCCTCCCGCCGGCGCTGGCCGACGCCTACCTGGCGCTGAAGGCCGCCGGCCGGCTGTAGCCGGTCCGACGGGACCTGCCCGCTACTGGTAGCCGTGCTTGCTCAGTAGCCCGGCCTGATCCGGCTGGACGGTCGGCGGGAGCGGACCCGTCTGCCGCTCCCGCAGCGCCTCGCGGAGCTTCGGGCGGAGCAGGGTTTCGCCGTCCAGACGCAGCGCCAGCACCCGCTCGGGCGGGGCCAGGTACATCCCGGCGACCTCGTGCGAGATCTCCCTCGTGCGAGGTCTCCAGCACGGAGGGGTCGGTGGACAAACCGAAGGGCTCGATGCGCGGCGGCTTGGCCTCGGGACGGCTCTTGGGAGCTGCCATGCCCCGATCACAGCCCCGATCACATGGGCCCGTCCGTCCGGGTCCGGAAATGCGAGAAGCCCCTCCCGGTCTCCCGGAAGGGGCTTCTCAGAAAAATTGTTCGGCGGCGTCCTACTCTCCCACAGGGT
>NZ_JBITZU010000011.1:0-190984 GCF_044547075.1 Kitasatospora sp. NPDC052896 | reverse complement strand
GCGGGGGGTGGGTGGCGGGGGCGGCGTTCCCCGCGCGGCCCTGCGGGGCCGGGGGGGCGGGCTCCCCGCCGCGCGGGCCGCCCACCCCCCGCCGCGCGCCCGCCGGGCCGGCGGCCGCGCCGGCCGCGCTCAGCGCGAGTTCGCGCAGCCGGATCACCGGCTGCGGGATGGTGTCGCCGGTTGTCGTCATCGTCCGCTCCCTCTCCTCAGGCACCGTGCTGGGCGACCAGGTCGAACGGCGCCGGCTCGGCCTGGGCGAGCCCCATCACCTTGCCGACCCGCGAGCGGAACTCCGGGGAGGCGGTCGCCGCCTTGTGCGCGGCCGCGTCGTCCCACTCGGCGGTCTCGACGTACACCCGGGCGTCGGCGGCCGAGCGGTACAGCCGGTGGGAACGGAAGCCCGGCTGGGCGCTCATGAAGGCGGTGATCTCCTTGACCAGGGACTCGAACTCGGTGCTGTCACCGGTGACGGTGAAGCGGTTGATGAACGTGAACACGTTGATTCTCCTTGGGTGTTGTGAGGTGGGTCAGAGCGAGCCGAGCAAGCGGTCCCGCAGCTCGCGCCGCTGGACCTTGCCGGTGGCGGAACGCGGGATGCCCTCCACCAGGTGCAGTTGCCGCAGGTGCTCGTAGTAGGGGAGCTGGGCGTTGGCGAACTCGGCCAGGGCGGCCGGGTCGACGCCCTCGCCACGCGGCACGACCAGTCCGACGGCGACCGCGCCGCTCAGTTCGTCGGGCTGGTCGAAGACCACGCAGTCGGTGACCGCCGGATGCCGCATCAGCACCCGCTCGATCTCGGTCGGCGACACCAGCCAGTTGTCGCACTTGAAGACGTCCTTGATCCGGTCGACGACGAACAGCCTGCCCGCCTCGTCGATCCGGCCGACGTCCCCGGTGCGGAACCAGCCGTCCGCGTCGACGGCGTCACCGTGTCCGTCGCCCAGGTAGCCCAGCATCAGCTGCGGCCCCCTGACCTGGATCTCGCCGCGCTCGCCCGCCGGCAGCACCGCGCCGGTCCGCACGTCGACGATCCGGCAGGCCGTCCCGGCCACCGGCGGACCGCTGGAGCCGACGGTGGGTCCCTCCGGAAGGTCGAAGTGCGTCGAGGGCGATGTCTCGGCGAGACCGTAGCCCTGGACCACCGGGACGCCGAAGTGCTCCGACAGCGCCGTCGTCGTGCGGGGCGGCAGCGCGGAACCCCCGGACAGCACCACCCGCAGCGACGGGATCCGCAGGCTCGGCAGGCGCTCGTCCTCGGCCAGCCGGGACAGCCGCACCGGGAGGCTGTACAGGTGCGTCGCCTGCCACGCGCCGGCCAGCCGGACCATCGCCTCCCGGTCCTCCGCCGGGCAGAGCAGGTGGGTCGCGCCGACCGCGAGCGCGGTGTTCAGGTGCATGAGGTGGAACGAGGGCAGGTTGTTGAGCGAGACCGAGTCCGCGTCCAGGCGGTGCGCGTGCGCCGACTGGGCGGCGTTCACCAGCAGGTTGCGGTGGCTCAGCCGCACCGTCTTGGGCGCGCCGGTGGTGCCGCTGGTGAACTGCAGGCAGGCGGTCTCCACGGCCTCGCCGGCCGGGACGACGGTTCGCGGCAGCTCGCCCAGGACCGGCGTGCCGTCGCCCGCCTCCGCGGTCACCACGAGCTGCCGCAGCTTCGGCAGCCGGTTGCGCAGCGCCGCGATCCGGCGGTGCATCCGGGGCGACAGCACTGCCGCCCGCGCGCCACAGGAGTCGAGGACGTGCACCAGGGTGTCGTCCGGCACGAGCGGGTTGAACATCGCGCTGGTGTTCCCGGAGCGGGAGATGCCCAGGAAGGTGACGGCGAACTCGACGGTGAGCTCGGCGGCGATCGCGATCACCGTCCCGGGGCCGCCGAACGCGTCGCGCAGCGCCTCGGCGCACTCGGTCACCCGCTGGTCCAGGTCGGCGTAGTCGATCACCCGACCGTCGGAGACCAGGGCCGGGTGGCGTGGTGTGCGCCGAGCAGCGCGCCGGAGCAGATCGTCGATCCGGGGACCGCCGATCAGCTCCGCCACGGTGTCCAGCGGAGCGCCGAAGGTCGTACTGTCCGCAGGGACGTTCACGTCGGGCCTCCTCTCAGGCGGCGGGCAGGTCGTCCCGGTACACCTGGCGGTGCCGGACCTTCAGCTCGCCGGCCACCCGCACCAGGCGGTCCTCGCAGCTGGTGCTCAGGTGCACCGCGGCCGAACCGCCCTTGGGGGTGGCGATGATCAGGGCGTAGGTCCTGGCCAGCACGCTCCCGTCCGGCTGCTCGGCGAGCTCCAGCATCCCGAGCCAGTGCCGGTGCTGGACCCCGGCGGCGGCCAGGCGCGCGGCGGCCTCGCTGGCGCCGCGCTCGATGGCGGCCCGGCCCTCCTGCGGGTGCGGTCGGGCGTTGGCCGCGAACACGCCGTCCTCGGTGAAGGTCGCGGCCCACTCGGTGACCGCGCCCTCGTCCAGGTAGCGCATCTGCCGGCCGTAGAAGTGCTGGACCTCCTCGTAGAGCGATCCGGTCATGCTTCGGGCCTCCTCGGGGCGTCGGGGGTTGGGTACGGCGACGCTCCCACCCCCGTTTCGAATCCCGTTGGAGTGGTGGCTCGCCCGCTCGAACCGGAGTCGAAGCCGGCCGGGCAGGGTCGGCTCAGGGCCCGGAACGAGCCCGTAACCCGGAGCGGAGACAGGAGAGCGAACAGCGATGAGCACCGAGACAACCGGCACGGTCGCCCTGGTGACCGGAGCGACCAGCGGGATCGGACTGGCCAGCACCGTCCGGTTGGCCGGGCGCGGGCTAAGCGTCTTCATCTGCGCCCGCACCCCGGAGGCCGTCGCCGAGACGGTCGCCCGGCTGCGCGGTGAAGGCCTGGAGGTGGACGGCGTCGCGGCCGATGTCCGCTCCCAGGAGGACGTGGCGAAGGCGGTGCGGGCCGCGGTGGACCGCTACGGCCCGATCGGCGTGCTGGTCAACAACGCCGGACGCAGCGGCGGTGGTGTCACCTCGACCATCAGCGACGAGCTCTGGCACGACGTGATCGAGACCAACCTCACCAGCGTCTTCCGGGTCACCCGCGAGGTCCTCACCACCGGCGGCATGGAGGCGGCCGGCCACGGGCGGATCATCACCGTCGCCTCCACCGGCGGCAAACAGGGTGTCCCGCTCGGGGCGCCGTACTCGGCCTCGAAGGCCGGCGTCATCGGTTTCACCAAGGCGCTCGCCAAGGAGCTCGCCGCCACGGGCACCACGGTCAACGCGGTCTGCCCCGGCTATGTCGAGACCCCGATGGCGGTCCGGGTCCGCCAGGCGTACGCCTCCACCTGGCAGACCACCGAGGAGGACGTGCGCGGGAGGTTCGAGCAGAAGATCCCGCTCGGCCGCTACTCCACCGCCGAGGAGGTGGCGGGCATGGTCGAGTACCTGACCACGCCTGTCGCCGCTTCCATCACCGCGCAGGCGATCAACGTCTGCGGCGGCCTCGGCATCTACTGAGCAACACCTCCGACCAATGTCAACCTCCTTGAGGGAAGGGCCGGTTCGACGAATGACCCGAACCCAGCACACCAGCCACGAGATCGACGTGGCCGCCCCCGCCGACGTCGTCCACGCCGTCATCGCCGACGCCGAGGCCTGGCCGCGGCGCTTCGCGCCAACGCTGCACGTGGAACGCGCGGAGCTGGCGCCCGGCGCCGAGCGCCTGCGGATCTGGGCCCGCGCCAACGGCGAGGTGAAGCACTGGACGTCACGCCGGGACCTGGACGCCGGCCTGCGCCGGATCCGGTTCCGGCAGGAGGTCTCCTCGCCCCCCGTCGCCTCGATGGCGGGGGAGTGGCGGGTGACCGAGCGCCCCGGCGGCGCCACCCTCACCCTCACCCATGAGTTCACCGCCGTCGACGACGACCCGAAGGGCATCGAGTGGATCACTGAGGCCACCGACCGCAACAGTCGCACCGAACTCGGCAACATCAAGGACCTCGCCGAGCGGTGGTCACAACTGGCCGACCTGGAATTCGAGTTCGAGGACTCGGTGCTGGTCGCCGCCCCGCTGGAGACGGTCCACGACTTCCTCCACGACGCCGCCGCCTGGCCGGCCCGACTGCCCCACGTCGCCCGGCTCGACCTGCGCGAGGAGGCCGGCGGCATCCAGCACATGGCGATGGACACCCGCACCGCCGACGGCTCCGAGCACACCACCGAGTCCGTCCGGATCTGTTTCCCCGGGGCCGACATCGCCTACAAGCAGCTGCGCACCCCGTCGATGATGGCCGCGCACACCGGTCGCTGGTCCTTCGAACAGACCGAGCACGGCGTCCGGGTGAGCTCCTGGCACGCTGTCGTGCTCAATCCGGAAGCCATCCCCGCCGTCCTCGGCCCGGACGCCACCACGGCCACCGCCCGCCGGTTCATCCGCGAGGCGGCCGGCGGCAACAGCCGCGCGACCCTGGGGCTCGCCAAGCGGTTCGCCGAGGAACGCCATGGCTGATCCCGCCCCGGCTGTCCTCATCGCCGGCGCCGGCCCGGTCGGGCTCACCGCGGCGCACGAACTCGCCCGGCGCGGCGTGCGGGTCCGGCTGATCGACGCCGCCGCCGGTCCGGCGACCAGCAGCCGGGCGTTGGCGGTGCACGCCCGGACCATGGAGTTGCTCGACCAGCTGGGGGCGCTCGACCGGCTGCTGCCGCTGGGTCGGCGGGTCACCCACTTCACCATGCACCGGCGGGGCCGTACCCTGATCCGCTTCGACACCAACTACCGGGAAATGCCCACCCGTTACCCGTTCAGCCTGATGGTGGACCAGGTGGTCACCGAGCGGGTGCTGCGCGAGTGCGCCGCCGGGCAGGGCGTCGACGTCGAGTGGGGCGTCGAGCTGATCGCCCTGCGCCCCGAGGCCGACGCCGTCCAGGTCACCCTGCGCCATCCCGACGGGCGGACCGAGCAGACCCTGGCGCCCTGGCTGATCGGCGCCGACGGCGGCCACAGCACCGTCCGACGGCAGCTCGGCATGCGTCTGGTCGGCGACTCCACCCAGACCTGGCTCAACGCCGACGTGACGCTCGACGCCGACCTGTCGCCGGACAGCAACCACCTGCTGCACACCGACCCGGGCACCCTGCTGCTGGTCCCGTTCCCCGAACCGGGCAAGTGGCGCGTGGTGGACACCGTGGACGTCCACGGCGCGGACGACCCCGAGCTGATCCGGCGCCGGCTGGCCGGCAAGATCGGCCGGACACTCGGCCGGCGGGTCGAAGTCGGCACGCCCAGCTGGCTCTCGGCCTTCACCGTGCAGCAGCGCCAGATCACCCGGATGCGCTCGGGCCGCTGCTTCCTCGCCGGTGACGCCGCCCACGTGCACAGCCCGGCCTCCGGGCAGGGCATGAACAGCGGCATCCAGGACGCCTGCAACCTCGCCTGGAAGCTCGCCGACGTGATCCGCGGCCACGCCGGGCCCGAACTGCTCGACAGCTACGACGCCGAGCGCGTCCCGACCGGAGCCGTCCTGCTCCGCTCCACCCGGACCGCCACCGCGCTGGTCTCGCTGCGCACCACCCTGGCCCCGACCCTGCTCACCGTGGGCACCGCCGCACTGCGCCGGATATCACCGCTGAAGCGCAAGGTCGAAGGCCGGATGATCCGTGGCTTCTGCGGGCTCGGCCTGGCCTACCCGGACAGCCCGCTCACCCGCGCGGCCACGGCACCCGGCAGCGGGATCAGGCCCGGCGACCGGGTCGGCTGCGACGCCCGCGCGGTGAGCGCGCACCCCGGCTGGTCCGCACTCCGTGACGAACTCGCCGACCCGCGCTGGACGTTGATCGCCACCCCCGCTGCCGCCGACCGGTCCGGGCAGCGCGAGGCGCTGGCCCGGATGGAGCGGCTGTTCGGCGCGGCGGTGTCCGTCAGGGCGGTCGGTGACTCGGACGGGTCGGGCGACCTGCCCGACCCCGACGGCGCGCTGCGCTCTGGACTGGGCCTGGCACCCGGGGACTTCCTGCTGATCAGGCCGGACGGGTACGTTGCCGCGCGCGACCGCGGACCGGACCGGTACCTCGCCGTCCTCGAGGACTGCACCCTGCTGCCGGAAGAGGTCGCCCATGCGCGTCATTGACCTGTCCTCGGCGATCGACGCCGGCGCCTGGGAGGTGGACGGCATCAAGCACGAGGTGCTGACACCGGCCGAGGGCGCGCGGCACATGGCCGAGGGCATGCTCCGCAACCACGGCATCGCCTTCGACATCGCCGACCTGCCCGACGGCGAACTGCTCTCGCTGGACACCCTGACCCTGACCACCCACACCGGCACGCACGTCGACGCGCCGTCGCACTACGGCAGCATGGCCGCGTACGGCGTGCCGCGCCACGTCCACGAGTTGCCGCTGGAGTGGTTCATCGGGCCGGGGGTCGTCCTCGACCTGACCGACGGCGGGGTCGGGACGATCGGTGCGGAGCGGCTGCGGAGGGCCTTCGCCGACATCGGTCACACCCCGAGTGCCGGGGAGATCGTCCTGCTGCACACCGGCGCCGACCGACTCGCCGGAACCCCGGAGTACTTCACCCACTTCGCCGGCCTCGACGGTGAGGCGACGAACTTGCTGCTCGACCTCGGGGTGCGGCTCATCGGGACGGACGCCTTCGGTCTCGACGCGCCTTTCCCGCACATGCTCTCCGAGTTCCAGCACACCGGGGACCATTCCGTGCTGTGGCCCGCGCATTTCGCCGGACGACAGCGGGAGTACTGCCAGATCGAGCGGCTGGCCAATCTGGGCGCGCTGCCCGCGCCGACCGGATTCACGGTGCAGGCCTTTCCGGTCAAAATCGTTGGTGCGGGCGCGGGTTGGACACGAGCGGTGGCACTGCTCGATTGACCCCACGATGACCGTCGGTGGCCCGGTTCCCCGAACGGCCCCGGCGGAACACCAGGTCCCGATCACCAAGTGGTGATCGGGACCTGGTGGTTCGTGCCCGGCGAACGGTCAGATCCTGCCGAACGCCCGCAGCATGTACTCCTTGCGGTCCAGCGGGTTGGTGTCCGTCCGCCGCCGGCTCGGGGCCGGACCGGTGGCCGGCCGGTAGCTGTGGAACCGGGTGAGCAGGGCACCCTCGCCCTGGCTCAGCCCGGGCAGCCGCTGCTCGAACTCCTGTACCGTGCGGGCCGGAATGGTGCCCTCCACCAGGCAGGTGCTGCCCTGTCCCCGGGTCGACTCCGGGGTGGCGCCGCACTCGACCAGGTTCAGCAGGGCGGCGCTGGCGTTCTCGGCCGGCACCTCCAGTTCGAACCGGTTGACCGGCTCGAACACCTGCGTCCCGGCCTGCTTGAGCGCGTTCATCAGCACCAGCGGGGTGAGCTTGCGGAAGTCACCCGCCGCGCTGACCGGGCTGGCGAACCCGGAGTGGGTCAGGGTCACCAGGATGTCCAGCACCTCCCAGCCGTTCAGCCCCTGCTGCAGGGTGGCGCGCACGGCCTCCTCGATGGCCTTGTGGAACGCGTGCGGCAGCGAGCCGAGCTCCACCGAGCGGCGGAAGACAACCCCCGAGCCCGGCGCTCCGGGCTCGACCCGCAGTCCGACCGTGGCCCAGAAGAAGGTCCTGCTCCGGTAATCGATCTCCTCCACCCACTCGCCGACTCCGACCGGGCGCTCGACGCAGATGATCCGGGTGCCCTCGAACACCACGTCCAGCTTGTAGTCGTCGGCGAGCGTCGCCGCGATGACCTCCTTCTGCACCTCGCCGTAGAGCGAGACCGAGATCTCCTGCTTCTCGTCGTCCTTGCGGACGTTGATGAACGGGTCCTGATCGGCCAGTTGCAGGAGCGCGTCGTAGAGTTCGGGCATCGCCCCGGACCTGGCCGGCCGGATCACGGTCTCCAGGCTCGGCGGCGCGAAGAGGTGCTCTCCGTCCAGCCCGTCGCCGGTGCCGAGCCGGTCGCCGATCCGGATGCCCTTGAGCCCCCAGACCTTGGCGATGTCACCCGCGCGGGCCTGCGCCTCCACCACCGCGGAACCCTGGTCGAACACCTCGACCACGGTGGTGCGGCCGGGCAGTTCGACGACGCCGCCGTGCTGGTCACGCCGGAAGACGGACACCTTCGACCGGGGCCCGAGCGCCCCCGTCCGCAGTCGTACGAAGGCGACCTTCTCACCCGCCCAGCCACGTTCGATCTTGAACACCGTGCCGCTGAGTGTGTCATCGGAGTGGCCGTCATTGACCGGAAACAGCCTGGTGATCCCGTCCACCAGATCGGTGATGCCGACGCCGGCCACGGCCGAGCCGAAGAACACCGGGTAGAGCTGTGCCTGGCGGGTCTGCCGGGCGAGCTCGTCGGTGTAGTCGCGCTCGGTCAGCGCTGCCTCGTCGTCGAGGTAACGTGCCAGGAACTCGTCCCCGTGCTCGGCCAGGACGTCGGCCAACTCGGCGGTGAAATCCGGGTCTTCGGGTCCGATGGTCCGGGCGATGGCGTGCGCCTGTGGCGTACCGAGCCCGTCCACCCTGGTCATCGGCACGATGGCAGGGGTGAGTTCGGTGCGGATCGACTCCAGCAGGTCGTCGCAGCGGGCGCCCATGCGGTCGATCTTGTTGACGAAGAGGATCACCGGCATGCGCATCTTGACCAGGGTGCGCATCAGCAGGCGGGTCTGTGCCTGCACTCCCTCGACGGCGGAGACGACGAGTACCACGCCGTCGAGCACGCTGAGGGCCCGCTCCACCTCCGAGATGAAGTCCGGGTGGCCGGGGGTGTCGATGAGGTTGACCTTCACGTCGCCGACGGTGAAGGACACCACCGCGGACCGGATGGTGATGCCGCGCTGGCGTTCGAGTTCGTGCGAGTCGGTCTGGGTGTCACCGCGGTCGACGCTGCCGATGCGGTCGATGACGCCGGCGGTGTACAGCAGCCGCTCGGTCAGGCTGGTCTTACCGGCGTCGACATGGGCCAGGATTCCGATGTTCACGCTTACCAAGACGTGTTTCCCCTAGGTGGTGGGCCTTCGTGTGGATAACCGGAGCAACACGGATCTTTCGAGGCACGTCAATCTCCTTCGCGCGCTTGTAGAGGTGGCCCAACCGGTCGCAGTGTAACAGAACTTGACTGAGCGCCAGCCGATCGGCGGGGGTCGATCCGCGGGGGGTGTCTCCCCCGGGGCAGTCCGGCGGGTCGCTTTGGAAATAGACCCGCTGCCACCTTGTGCGGGTTCCTCTTGAGGCCTTGATCTAAGTCTGGATATACCTGGTTCGAGAAATTGTCCGGCGAAATCGGAGGCGTCATGAGGTTCAACGTTCTGGGCCCGCTGGAAGTCCTCGACGCGGGAAAGCCGTGCACGCCGAGCGCGCTCAAGGTGAGGTGGACCCTGGCCATCCTGCTGATGAACGCGAACAGGGTCGTCGACCTCGGCGTCATCATCGAGGAGATCTGGGGCGACAGTCCGCCGCGGACGGCGGTCACCACCGCCCAGACCTACATCTACCAACTGCGCAAGCTCCGTCGCTCGCAGGGCCGCGACGTCATCCTCACCAAGGCGCCGGGCTACGTGATGCTGCTGAGCGAGGACGAGCTCGACGCCCAGGAGTTCGAGCGTCTGCACGGGGAGGGGGCCCGCCTGCTGGCCGACGGCCACCCCGAGGCGGCGGCGGACCGGCTGCGGCAGGCGCTGGGCCTGTGGCGGGGCGCCGCACTGGCGGACATCCCCGTGGGCGGCGCGCTCGCCGGCCACGTGGCCGTCCTCGAGGAGATGCGCCTGCGCGCCCTGGAGCATCGCATCCTGGCCGACCAGCAGCTCGGTCGGCACGGCGAACTGGTGCCGGAACTGCTCGCACTGACGCATCAGCACCCGTTCAAGGAGTGGTTCTACGAACAGCTCATGCTCGCCCTGGACGCCACCGGGCGCCGGAGCGAGGCGCTGCAGGTCTACCGCTCGCTCTACCGCAAGCTCGACGAGGACCTCGGCATCGCCCCCTCACGGCGGCTGTGGGAGCTGCACAGCGCGCTGCTCAGTGCGGACGCACCGCCCCGGCAGCCGGTCCGAGCGGCTGCCGTGCGGGCGGTCGTGCACGGCCGGGTGGCCCGTTCAGCCTAGCGGCACCAGCATGGCCACGGCCCGGGCCTTGTTGACGGCGTCGATCCGGGAGACCGCGTTGAGCTTGACGAAGATGTTCCGCAGATGGCGCTTGACGGTGCCGGGGGAGATGCTGAGCCGGCTGGCGATGGCGGAGTTGCTCAGACCGTTCGCCACGAGCCCCATGACCTCCCGTTCCCGGGAGGACAGTTGGCTGCCGCGCGGACCGGAGATCCAGCCGATGCCGGAGCGCGAGGCCATGATGTACACCCGCTCCCGGTCCGCGGTCAGCCCCCGGACCACCGACACCAGGCAGTCGCTGGCGGTGGCCTCGGAGAGATAGGCGCTCACCCCGGAACTGAGGTACATCTCGACCTCGCCCGGCCGCTCGTGCTTGCTCAGCACGACCACCCGACAGGAGACGCCCCGGTCGTGCAGCCGCCCGAGAGCATGCTCGGTGTCGGCGACCGACTCGCCCGCCCCGTACACCACCACATCGACGCAGTGCCGCGACAGGACGTCCAGTGCCGCGTCCACGTCGCCCACGGCGGCGTGGACGGCCAGGTCGCTCTCCGCGGACAGGAGGGCCTGGAGTCCGGTGCGCAGCAGCACGTTTCTTTCGACGACGAGAACCGACGGAGGATTCTTGGCGAGAGACACGATCAACCCCATTGCTGGCAGATGCAGATTTCCCGGTGGGTAGGGCGAGCCCGTTCCACCGCGTACAGCGGCGCGGTGGACACTCCTGGCCGGGGGTCGGTCGACGGAATCCGGCGTATTCGAATGAGCGGCGGCCGAATGAGCGGCGGTGGAACCACCGGTGGCAGGTGCGATCGGTGTCCGGTCGACGGTGCAGTGAGTTGCGGCCGAATTCCGGGTGGGTTCGAAGGTTGTTCGGGGCGGTGTCCGGCGGCGCCGATTCGGCCCCTTTCACCAGGTGGGCGTGGCGAATCGGCGAGCAGCCGCACGGCTCGTCCGGGCGCCCGGTGACAACCTTCGACGGTCCGGCGGGACAGGTGTGGCGCCCTCAGGGAGGCGGGGATCACGATTCTCATCTGCACTGCTGTGCGGCCAGCGACATGCCGGGCTGCGGTGACACGGATTGGCGCGACCGCGTCACGGGGCGGGCATGCGGCCTTCGGGTGGCCGGGAAAAACAGCCATTCATCGTCCTCCGGTCATGGGGGTCGGCAGATGTTCCGGTCAGGTAATCGGCGCTGTTGCCGGTGACCGCTGGGCCGCCTGACCGCACGGTGCGTTCCTGGTTCACGACCCGGCCGTCCGGGGAAGCGGTCGGTCAATGAGGTCCGCGGTGGTGGTGGTAGTGCCGATTCGGCAGTCGCGATCTGTCCCAAGGAGAACCTAGCGGACCCTCAAGGGCGGCTCAAGGGCGCTTTTCCGCCGCCCGGCCGGGAGTCAGATCACGGGATGGTTTTCACTCTCTGCATACGGAGCTGTGGGCAGCCGAAGAATGGGCTCTCCGGCTTGATGTCAGGGACATTGCCTCAGGGGCATTGCGCGATCGAGGAGTGTCCGGTTCTGTCAGGTGAGGCCGAGGGCCCGGTGGCTGTTGAAGCGACGGGCGTAGTTGTGGATGTCGGACTCGTCGACCTCCCAGCAGTCCTGGGCGATCTCGCCGCAGCAGGCTGGACGCTCGGGTGGGGGCCCAGTAGGGCTTTGTCTCGGCCGGTGTGGTGTCCATCGGCCGGTCGATGGTCGGACATCCGTTCACCGGGTCGGGGTCGTACAGGTCGAGGAACGCCTTGAAGTCGGCCGGAAGCCGGAAGCCGGGGCACCGCTCGCCGGCATCCCGGATCGCGGGCCCGGCCCAACCCCGGTACGAGGGCTCCCCGAGCTGCGCGCGTAGCTGTTCCAGCGAAGGCTGGCCCTCCGGGCGGGGGCGGAAGGTTGCCGCGGTCAGCACTGCCACAGCGACACGGCCTGTGCGCAGGGCCCGGATGCGAAGGCGCAGGCCGCGCCGCGGCCGCCGAAGTTCATCGCGGTGACGTGGTCCCGTCCTTCCTCGAGCTGGACGACGAGACCCATCTCCCGTGCACAGGTCGGGCGGGCAGGGGTGTCATCGTTCCGCGGCCACGCGGGCTGTCCGCCCAACCGGCCGGGAACGTCAAGAGGAGTCCGGCCCGGTGGATCCCACTCCCCGCACATGCCCGGGTCGTTCCGGCACATGAACAGGGCGAGCACGTCCCGCCCGTCGGCGGCGTTGGAGGATGCCTCGTTCCGACTTCCGGTCCTGTTCGGAGGGGTGGCCGGCCGAGCGGGCGTAGCGGTGCACCGCCGCGAGTACCCCGGGTGAGGTGAGCGCGGCTGTCTGTTCTTGTGGGTGGGTGGCCTGACCTGGTTCGGATCGGTTGATGGTGACTCCAGGTGTGACGCGTTGTCCCGTCTCCAGTGAGCTGGAGCAGGGGTACGCAGGGGCCGGCCCGGTGCTACCGGGCTAGGGGGGACGCCGGCCTCAGAGCCAGGGGCGTCGGGGGTGGGGCAGGGTCAGTGGGTCACTGTGCGCAGCAGCAGGAGGCGCTGGTCACGCAGGAGCAGCACATCGGGCCCACGACGTCCATGCTCGGCTTGCCGAGCAGGTCCTCGGTGTCGTCGAGGAACAGCGCCGTGTGGGAGGTCTGCGGTGCGGTGGTGTCGAGGTCCAGCACGGCCAGCTCGGTCAGGTCGAAGGTGGCGAAGTCAATGCTCATGGCGCATCGGTCCTTTCTGGGGTTCGCAGGGGGAACGTGGGGTCTCCGGGTCGTGGGGGTGCCCGAGGGTGCCCGGACCTGGAGTACTCGCCATCCTCCGGCCGTGACTCGCCGTGCGACAAGGAGATCCCGGTGCAGCAAGTTGCACCGCGCGGAGGGGTGATCCGCCCTCGGGGTGTGGCAACTTGTTGCCGTGTGAGGGCGGTGGGAGTGCGGGGCCGTGTTGGTGTCACGCCGTTGTCACGCCGTTCCGGGCGTGCGGGGGTGGTGGTGAACGTGCTTGTGATGCGGGCTCGTTGGTCACCGGATCGGCACGGGGTCGCCGCGAGGGCCCGCTCGTGCACACATCACTGACACTCGCCTGACGCGGTGGAGCGGTGGGTGGCGGGCGGTGGCGTTCAGCGGCGGGTGGTGGTAGACGCTCGCGTGCGGCCGCGTGCTTCGATCGCCGTCGGCTGGTCCCCACGCACCGTTCTGTACGGGCATCCGCCGCGGAACCTGGGGGTGCTCCACCCATGTGATCTTCGCGCACGGCTGGGATCGTGGTGGCGGCCGCACGTTGGCCGGGCACAGTGACCGGTTCGCGGGGACGCGTGAAGAAGGGCTGTCGCAGATGAGCAGTGACATCGGTTCCACCGTCGAGGCCGCGGGCTCCCTGGCGGGGGTCGCCGAGTTGCTGGTGTCGCTGTCCGGCCAGCTGGAGCGGTGGCAGGCCGAGCTGGCGCTGGCGCAGGCGCAGGTGAGGGCCCTGACGGAGCAGAGCGAGCGGCGCCGTCGGGAGGAGGGCCGCCCGGCCGTGCTGACCTGCGAGGAGGCGGTGCGCCTGGTGGTGGCGGTGCTCGCCGAGGGGGCGCAGTGCGTCCGGCACGTCCGCGCGTCCGACTCGACGTTCCTGGACCGGCTGCGGGCGCGGGGCACGGCCTGGCCGCCGCGGATGTCCGTGCGGCAGCTGCTCAGCTGCCCGACGAGCCTGGAACTGCTGGCACCGGGGGAGGGCAACTGCCTGGTCAGGACGGTCTGGACCGAGTTGGACGAGGTCCTGATCATCGACGAGGCCCTGGCGCTGATCCCCGCACCGGGTGCCGTGCGGGTCACCGTGGTCCGGCACCCGGTCGTGGTGCGGCAGCTGGCGCTGTTCTTCGAGGCCGCCTGGGCGCAGGGGGCCCACCCGCGCGAGTCGGTGCTGATCCCGGGCACCGAGGTCGAGCTCAAGCAACGGATCGTGCGGATGCTCGCCGAGGGGGCCAAGGACGAGACGGTGGCCCGGCGGCTGGGGATCTCCCTGCGGACGTGTCGACGGCACATCGCGGAGATCCTGGAGCAGTTGGGGGCCTCCAGCCGGTTCCAGGCCGGGGTCAGGGCGGCCACGCTCGGCGCCGTCCCGACCCCGGGGCCGCGGTAGTCCCGGCCCCGGGGGCTGCGGCAGCCCGCCGGCGGCCGGTGGCTCAGACCCTCAGGTCCAGCATCGGCTCGCCGAACCGGGAGCGGCCGCAGACGAGGGTGAACACCGGAAAGGTCGAGCGGGGCAGCTCCAGGGTCCGCTGCAGCCAGTACTCGCCGAAGGAGCGGGCCGGGCGGGCGAACAGGCCGTGCGCGGCGGCGGCGGTGGTCAGGCCGTGGGTGACCCAGCCGCACCAGAGTTGGAGCAGGGACCAGCCGGCCGGCCCGAACTCCGCCAGGATGCCGTCGAGGTCGGCGGCGAAGACCCACACCGCGTTCGCGTGGCGCAGCCCGCAGTCGATGGTGGGCGTCAGGGGGTAGCCGAAGGCGTCCGCGAACCGCCGCATCAGGTCGGGGTCCTGTCGCTCGCACTCCACCTGACCGTGCGCCACCGCGTAGCGGCCGGTGGGAAGCCCGGCCGTCCGCTGCAGCACGACGCGCGTGTGCACCCGGCGCCCCACCTCGGCGAGCAGCGGGCCCGGCGCCGGTCGCTCGAGCCAGGCGAGCAGGTCGAGCAGGCAGTCCTCACCGAGCACGGCGGGTCTGGCGGAGAAGCCCGACAGGCCGCCGCGGGTCCGCCCGGCGGACCGGTTCGAGAGCGTCTCGGCCCAGCTCGGACGCGTGCTGGCCCCCGTGGTGGCCGATGAGTGACGATTCGTCAGGGCCGGTACGCTGCACACCGGTTCGCTCACGCCGCAGGAGAGCGCGGCCAGCGGTGCGGTCACCTCGTCCGCCTCCCGGACCGAGTCCTGGCGGGACTGCTCGCGCAGTAGCGCGCACTCCTGCTCGTGCCGCTCGGAGCCGGAGCCGGTGTCGGAACCGCCCGCGTCGGGCAGCGGGCGACTGGACGGCAGCGGTCCGGCGCCCTCGAGGGTCACGACCAGCGGCGGCGACCAGGCCCCGGGACCGCTGCCGTCCAGCAGGCGGCCGGCCGCGGCGGTGAGCGCGGCGTCCGAGCGCAGCCGGACCGGGACGCCCAGCAGGTCGGCGGCGGTGTGCAGGGCGCGCAGGTTGATGCCCAGCTCCAGCAGGCTCAGCGCGCAGCGCAGGCGGCCGTACTTGACCGGCAGGTCGGTGTAGCGCGCGGCCAGCAGCACGGTGAGGTCGCCGGGGGCGGGGAGCAGTCCGGCGAGGTCGCCGTCGGCGGCGACGGTGCCCGGCAGGTCGACCAGCGCGTGCCGGTAGACGTCCAGGTAGGCGCTGGATCCGTCGGGTGCCAGCACGAAGGCGTGCACCGGGAACTTGCTGCGCACCGAGGCGATCGCGCGGTGGTCGTTGAACTGGTGGGAGGGCTCGCGCCGCTGCAGACCGAGGGCGCAGACCAGCAGGTGGCCCGCCAGGTCCCCCGGTGCCAAGGCGGAGCGGGCCTCGGGCGGCAGCGGTTGCGGGTAACGTGCGTCGGCCAGCAGCCGGTGGGTGCCGGCCGGGAGCGGGCGTCCTCGGGTGCCGCGGGCGTGGGCCGGTGGCAGGGTCGAGGTGGTGGGCTCGGTGTCGCTCCCCGGGCTCAGCTCGGCCAGGCCGATCCGCAACGGGCCCTGGCGGTAGGCGAAGAGCCGGACATCGGTGGTCGTCGTCATGTGTGGCGCCGCCTCAGGGGAAGGGGTGGGGATCGAAGGGGAAGTCCTCGTCGCGCGGCGGCGTGCCCCGGGCGTCCGCGATCGCGGCGGCCAGCCGGGGGATCCCGGCGAGGCGCTGCTGCGCCTGCCCGAAGCACATCGGCAGGATGCCGGGGACCACGGCCTTGACGACGGAGAGCCCGGCCGCGGTGTGCTCGGGCGTGGACTGGTCGACCAGCACGATGCGCTCCAGGCCGGCCTCACGGAACAGCCCGGCGACGAACCGCAGTGCCTGGGTGACGTCCCCGCGGGCGGCGCGGGTGAAGTCCGCCGGCCAGCCGGGAAAGGCCCGCGCCGGGCCTACCACCGGTCCGCCCAGCAACTCACGCATCCGGGGCAGTAGTTCAGGGTAGGCGTAGCGCTTGTGGTGGTCGGACATCTCCTCGACCAGCCACGGGTCGGCCACGATCGGGCGGGTCGCCTCGACGTCCCAGTCCACCCCGGCGCTGACCATCTGGGACAGCTCCCACAGGCCGGCCCTGATGGCGGCCACCGGATCGGCGCCGGACCCGGCGGAGCTGAGGGTGGCCGGCATCCCGCCGTCCTCCCGCAGGGCCAGCACCCAGACCACCGGGATCGCGAGGTCCACCGTGGCGACCAGGAGGTGGACCTGGTAGCCCTGGTCCTCGATCTGCCGGATCAGCAGCAGGCACTCACGGTCGGTGATCTCCTCGGGCGCGATCCGGGGCAGCGGCCGGCGGCGGTGCCAGGCGAGCAGGAAGGCGTCGCGCTCGGCCAGCTCCAGCAGGGCGTGCAAGGCGGCCTCCTCGTAACTGCCGCCGAGTGCGCAGCCGCTGGAGGAGTCGTGGAAGTAGCGCTTGCGCCTGGCGTGCTCGGGCGCGGTGGAGCGGACGGGGTAGCTGTACTGGTAGAAGCCGATCTCGGCCGGGACGAGCAGCGGTGGGCCGCCGTCCAGCGGGTGGCCCCACACCCAGTCCATCGGGGTGTCCTCGTCACAGGGCCGCAGGCTGCTCAGCGGCGAGGCCAGCTGCCGCGCGGTGTGCCGGCCCAGCCCGGCGAGCCCGATCGCGCGCTCGCCCAGCTCGCGCGCACTGGCGTCGCGCACGAGTGGGGCGACGTGCGGGTAGCCGCCGCTGCGCTCGTACGCCTCCAGGCAGCCCACGGGCTCGGCGCGCCGGAAGGTCGAGCCGCGGCCGAAGCCCGCGAAGGTCGCCCCGAGCAGGCGGGTCTCGGTCATCGCCATGGCGACCGGACGGATCCGCTGGGTCCCCAGCACCGGTCCGTAGCGGGGGTCGGTCAGTGCCGTGCGCATCCGGTCGGGGTCCAGGCCGAACGGCGGCTCGCCGCGGTCGGGCAGCGGGGCGCGGGTGGGACGGGGGAGCAGCGGACGGGGCGGTGGCGGGTCGGCCGGATCGCCGACCAGTGGGCCCGGGGCCTCCGCGCACACCGTACAGCGGTAACTGGGCGCCACCCGGTGCCGGCGCAGCTGGCCGTCAGTGGCGAGCGCGAGCAGCTCGCCAGGGGCGAGCAGGGGTCGGTGATGCCGGAGCAGCTCGGTGAGGAGCTGTCCGAGGGCGGGCGCGAGGACCGGCGCGGCGACCCGCGGTGTCGCCGCCCGGGGCCGTGCCGGTGTTCGCACCGGGGGTGGGGTCGGGTCGTGGGCATGGCCGGGCGCGTCCCGGTCGGTGTCCCGGGCCTGTGCGCAACCGGCGCAGGCCGACGCACCGTCAGGGATCCACAGCGGCCCGAGCAGGACCTCCGCCGAGGTCGCCCGGACGGACAGCAGCGGGCGGCCCTGGTCGCGGGCGATGGCCAGCGCCCGGCTCTCCCACGCGGGGTCGTAGCCGGCGGCGACGGCGATCAGCGGCTCCGGCCGCGCGTCCTGCTGCTCGTGCCAGGGCAGTTCCAGCAGGTCGGCCGGCGCACCCGGGCCCGGCAGGATCCGTGCGCCCGTGATCCGTGCGCTCAGGCCACTCGTGATCCGCGCGCTCATACCAGGGCCACCCAGCCGCAGCTCAGCGCCGGCTCGCCGGCGGTCGCGTCGTGGACCAGCCGCTGCGCGCGCGGGTGCGCCCCCAGGGCCTTGGCACGCGCGAGCAGTTGGCGCAGGCAGTCGTGCACCTGGCGGTCCGGCGCGGCCTCCAGCGACCACGTGCCGACCGGGTCCGGCGACAGGACGGGCGCCTGCGGCGCGGTCCGCGCGGCCGCCTGGAACTGGGCACGGGCGGTGGCGGCGTACAGGGCCGCGTAGGTGGCCGAGCCCAGCCGCGGTCCCCACTGGGTGGCCAGCACCTCGCCGGTGACCTCGTCCGCCACGCTGACCAGCTGCCAGTCCAGGCCGGTCACCGGGTGCCGGCGCAGCTCGGCGGGGACGTCGAAGAAGTCCCGCAGCAGGCCCCAGAGCGTACGGGCCGTGAGGCCATCGACCTTCTCCCAGGGAAGCGGCGCACCGGCGGACCGCACGAGGGCGTCCTGGCCGGCCTGCCGCAGCAGGCCGTCCACCAGCAGGTGGGCCGGGGTGAGCCCGGCCGCGGGGACCAGCCCGGCGTTGCCCCCCTCCGCGCTCCACTCCTCGGCCGCGCGCCGGCGCAGCACGGTGAGCAGGGCCGTCAGGCCGGCGGCGGCGCGGTTCTCGCCCCACCCCAGGACGTGCGGGCCGGTGGCCCGGGTGGCCGTGCTGCGCCCGGCCGTGCCGCGGGCGGCCGACGGTCCGGGGCCCGGGACCACCTGGGCGGTGACCAGGCTGATGGGCAGTTGCGGCAGGTCGAGGTCACGGCCCCAGCGGGCCAGGCCGGTCCACCGGGCGGTGAGGGCGGCGTCGAGCGGGAACTCCCGCGCGGTGGCGGTGGCGGTGGCGGTGGCGGGGTCGGGGTCGGGCTCGGGGATCTCCGTGGGGTCCAGCGGGCGCCAGGCCGGTCCGGGATCGGCCCGCGGCACGGGGACGGCGGTGGTCTGCACCGCGTGGCCGTGCACCACCCAGGCGGAGCGGGTGCCGTCCGCGGTACCGGCCAGGTGGGCCAGCACGCCCTGGGCGGCCAGCGACCCGGCCAGCACCGCGCTGACCGGGCGCGGTGCCGCGGAGTCCACCCCGGTCAGCTGCCAGTCGGTGGCCCGGGCCGCCACGGCCAGGAACGCCCGCAGTTCCGCCGGGTCGGTGCAGACCGGCCCGACCAGGGCGACGGCCGGCCCGGCGGCGACCGGCAGCACGGGTGTGCCCGGCGTCAGGAGCGAGGCGGCGGAGAGCAGGTCCAGCGGGGCGTCGCAGTCGTCGATCAGCACCACCACCGTCGCGGAGGCAGCAGGGGCCGCGGTGGCGGAGAGCTCGAGGTCCGTGGTCTCCCCGGTGCCGTTGGCGGCCAGCCCGCGCCGCACCGCGTCGGCCCCGGGCCCGCCGCCGGCGACCGCCACCCGGGCGGCGCGCACCGCGGCGAAGGCCCGGTACGGCTCGGCGCAGTTCGCCTCCAGGTAGCACAGCAGCGCGGCGTGCTCGGTGGCGCTGCGCGGGTCCGGGAGCGGGCCCGCCACCGCGTCCAGGTCGATCAGCACGTCCTGGGCGAGCAGCGCGCGCACGATGTGTTCGAGGACGGGCCGCGACCGTTCGTCCCCGGTCGCCGCCACCATCTCGTCGACGCTCGTCCCGTCGAGCAGGGCGCCGAACTGGTCGTCGACGACGGTGAAGAGCGCGGGCGGACCGGAGAGCACGAACGAGCGCTCGCCCCGGCTCCAGTGGATCCCTTGCGGCACCGGGGCGCAGTGCGCGTCCGGACGGAGCTTCACTCGCATGACGTCCTCTGCTGGAATCGGGCCCCGGCGGGGCGGTCGAACTCGATGACCCATTCGACGGCGTGGCGCCCCTGGTGGACTCCCGGCAGGGCCTCCTCCAGGTAGCTGCCGGGGGAACGGCGCTCCAGGAACCAGGGCAGCGCCCGGACCGCCAGCGCGCTGGCCAGATCGGCGTACTGCGGCTTCTCCGGCCGCCACTGCGCCGGCTGGCCGCCGCTCCCCGGCGTGCGGGCCAGGGCGGCCGGGTCCGGGGCGGTCTTGATCATCACCTGGTCCGGGACCCCGTGCACCGCCCGCCACGCGGTGAGGTCGACCAGGTACTGGGCCGCATCCGCGGGACCGGGCGCGGACGGGAAGTCGGCCCCGGGATACCAGCGGCGGCGCTGCAGCACCACCTGGCCCACCGTCAGCCGGGGCGTGGCCGCGGTGCGCTGCGGCGAACCGGTCACGGGGGGCTTCTCCCAGCCGAAGGCGTCGACCGCCACCGGGCTCGTGTCGGCCAGCAGCGTGGCGATGCGCAGCGGGGCCGGGTGCAGCTCCTGCCAGCGCATGCCGAGCGTGACCGGACGCACCCGGGCGCCGTCCGCGTCCAGCAGGACCAGCTCGTCCCGGACCGGGTCGTGCGCCAGCCGGATCCCGAGCCAACCCTCGGGGGTGACGGTCCGTTCCAGGAGCGGGATCCGGTGGTTGATGTTGAAGCCGTGCAGTCCGCGGTCCTCGCACGGTGCGATGCCGTCCGCCGAGAGGACCGCGGTGGCGCGCCGGGCGATCGAATCGGCCGCCCGGCCGCCCAGATCGCGGTCCGCGCCGAGGAAGCGCATGCCGAGCAGGCCGTGGCCCGGGAAGCAGCCGTTCAGCACCAGCCGCCCTGCCACCGGCTGGACCGTGAGCCCGTAGGAGGCCGACGGGCGCCGGAACCGCTCGGGCAGCGCGGACGCCAACTCGGTCAGCAGGTCCGGCGCCAGTGCCAGCTCCTCGGCTTGCGGCTGCTCGGCCCGGTGCCGGGCGATCCGCTCGGCGATCGTGCGCACGGCGGTCGCGCGCAGCTTCAGCAGCTGGGCCAGCGAACCGTCACGCGGGCCGGCCATCCCGTCCGCCCCGTCCGGCTGAGCGATCCGGGCCTCGGCACGACGGAGCGCCTCGACCAGAGCGGCGGCGTGGTCGAGCAGCGGGACCGCGGCGCCCGGGCCGAAGCGCTCCACGAACAGGGCGCAGGCCAGGGCCCGCAGCTCCTGATGGCGGTCGAAGAGCGCGGCGAAGTCCGCGATCCGGGCCAGGTCGTCGAGAGCCTGCCGGTGCCCGCCGGTCGAGACCTCGAACGGTTCGAGCACGTAATCCTCGTTGACCCGCAGCCGGCCCGGCCGGGTGCCGTGCTCGGTCAGCCGCTGCTGCGCCGACTCCAACCGGTTCAGCAGGGCCACCCGCTCCGGCACGGTCGCGTGGGGGAGGCGCCCGAGCGAGGCGGCCGCCTCGGCCAGCTCGGCGGCCGCGACCGGGTCGTGCTCGCGCAGCAGGTCCCGGGCGGCCGGCAGCGGGTCCGCCGCCTGCTCGTCCAGGACCGGTCCGGGCAGCAGGATCTGCGCCTCGCACGCGGCCCGGACCAGCTCCGAGGCCTCCCGCTCGGTGCACCGCAGACGGTCCGTCAGTGCCAGGACCAGCTCGGTGGGCGCGAGCGGCCCCAGCGCGAGCAGGTCCAGCAGGGTGGTCAGCTGTGGGGTGAGCGGGGTGGCGAGCACCTGGATCCGCGAGCCGTCGCGCCGGCGGAAACGCACGGCGTCCTGCGTGGTGCGCAGCGAGGGGTTGCGGCGCACCGTGGTCACCCGCGCCACTCCGCCGCCCACCGGCAGCAGGCCCTCGACCAGGGCGGCGAACAGTGCCCGGTCCACCGAGGCGATCGCGTGCGCGCGGCTGCGGTGGAAGGTGAATCGGTCGAGCGCGGTGCCTTGCTCGGACCAGGAGGCGAAGCCGATCGCGGTGAACCGGGCCAGTGGTGAGGTGCGCACCATGGCCCGGGTCAGGTGTTGCAGGATGCCTCGTTCCGACTTCCGGTCCTGTTTGGAGGGGTGGCCGGCCGAGCGGGCGTAGCGGCGCACCGCCGCGAGTACCCCGGGTGAGGTGAGCGCCAGGGACGACTGGAACGGCTCGGCTCCGACCACTTCGGCCAGGGTGGCCCGTTCCTTGGCCAGGGAGTGCTCGTAGCCCGTGGTCAGCACACTCCGTGCGAGGTCGCCGTGCTTCCGGGCCGTCAGCCATGCGGTGGTCGCGGTGGGCCAGCTGCGGCCGGCCGCGGACGCTTTGGGGGTGCGTTGGTTGTGGATCGCGCGCTTGAGCTCCAGGACGGGTCGTAGCTCGCGTCCGGTGGCCGTCGCGGCGAGCTCGAACAGTTCGGCGCAGGCGGCGTTGGCGAGCGTGGTGCACAGTTGCTCGGCCTCGGTCAGCGCGGTGATCGCTGTGGTCAGGGCGGTGGTGCCGAGGCGGCGTCCGGGCAGGGGGTTGACGCGCACCATGGTGGTGTCCGCGAGACCGGCCTGGTCCTGTGGGTAACCGGCTGTCCGTTCTTGTGGGTGGGTGGCCTGACCTGGTTCGGATCGGTTGATGGTGACTCCAGGTGTGACGCGTTGTCCCGTCTCCAGTGAGCTGGAGCAGGGGTACGCAGGGGCCGGCCCGGTGCTACCGGGCTAGGGGGGACGCCGGCCTCAGAGCCAGGGGCGTCGGGGGTGGGGCAGGGTCAGTGGGTCACTGTGCGCAGCAGCAGGAGGCGCTGGTCACGCAGGAGCAGCACATCGGGCCCACGACGTCCATGCTCGGCTTGCCGAGCAGGTCCTCGGTGTCGTCGAGGAACAGCGCCGTGTGGGAGGTCTGCGGTGCGGTGGTGTCGAGGTCCAGCACGGCCAGCTCGGTCAGGTCGAAGGTGGCGAAGTCAATGCTCATGGCGCATCGGTCCTTTCTGGGGTTCGCAGGGGGAACGTGGGGTCTCCGGGTCGTGGGGGTGCCCGAGGGTGCCCGGACCTGGAGTACTCGCCATCCTCCGGCCGTGACTCGCCGTGCGACAAGGAGATCCCGGTGCAGCAAGTTGCACCGCGCGGAGGGGTGATCCGCCCTCGGGGTGTGGCAACTTGTTGCCGTGTGAGGGCGGTGGGAGTGCGGGGCCGTGTTGGTGTCACGCCGTTGTCACGCCGTTCCGGGCGTGCGGGGGTGGTGGTGAACGTGCTTGTGATGCGGGCTCGTTGGTCACCGGATCGGCACGGGGTCGCCGCGAGGGCCCGCTCGTGCACACATCACTGACACTCGCCTGACGCGGTGGAGCGGTGGGTGGCGGGCGGTGGCGTTCAGCGGCGGGTGGTGGTAGACGCTCGCGTGCGGCCCGAGGTGGTCGGCAGGGCCCGCGCCCCGCTCGACCACGCGGTCGCCCTGCGGGGCCAACTGGCCTTTCCCGCAGGGCGGGTGGGCGGCCGAGCGACGATTCCCCTCACGCCGCGCCGGGTGCCTCGCTCAGCAGGGCGCGGGTGAGGCTCGCCCGGTTGGAGACGCCGAGTTTGCGGTAGATCCGACCGAGGTGGCTGTCGACCGTGCGCACGCTGAGGAACAGCTTGCTGGCGATCTCTCCGCTGGTCAGGCCGGTGCTTGTGAGGTGGGCGATCTCCCGTTCCCGTCCGGTGAGCAGGGCCAGGAGGGCCGGCACGGCCAGGTCCGCGCCGCCCTGGGCGTTGGGCGCGGCAAAAGCCGAGGGAGCGGCGGGAGCGGCCGGCGCGGTGAACAACCGGGCACGCTGGTGGGTGACTTCGTCGGCCAGTCGGACCGAGCCGCACTGCTGGGCCAGCGCCGCGGCCTGCTCCAGCCACCCGTCCACCTGCTCGGTCCGCCCGGCGTCCAGCGCGAGCGCGGCCACCGCGACCAGCGTGCGGCCCACCTCGATGCGCTCACCACCGACGGTGAAGTCCGCGACCGCCGCCAGCCCGCTGAGCCGGGCCCGCTCGAGGTCCCCGCGCACGGTGTGGGCCCACATCCGTGCGCGCCCGGCGTACCCGCGCCGACTGGCGGAGGGCAGCTCGTCGACCCGGGTCTCGGCCAGGTGCGCCCAGTGCTCGGCCATCGCCCGGTCACCCTCGGCAACCGCGGCCCGCACCAGGGTCTCGTAGCAGCGTGGTTGGCGCCAGCCGGTGATCCGGGGCAGGTCGACGCCGCCCGCGGCGTCCAGCAGCAGCCGGCCCGCTCGGGCTGGATCGCCGGTGATCAGCACGAGTTCGGCGTGGGAGCAGCGGACGTTGACGGCCCAGGCGGTGACCTGACCGTCGGCGAGCGCCGCGGCGCGATCAGCCGATGCGAGCACCCCGCGCATCTCGGCGGAGCCGCCCCGCCACAGCAGGACCTCGGCCCGGATCATCGCCAGCACCGCCTGGATCGCCGGGTTGCCGTCGAACTCGGCATGCCGGTCGGCCTCGTCGAGCGTGGCCAGCGTGCGGCGCAGGTTCCCGCAGCGCAGTTGGGTGTTGGCCAGCGCCATCAGGAGGGCGGGCTGGACGTACGTCTGCCCGGTGCGCCGGGACAGCGTCGCGCCTCGGGTGAGGTGGCGCTCGGCGGCGGCCAGGCGTCCGAGGATCCCTTCGGCCAAGCCCACTTGGTACAGGGCTTCCAGGTTGGTCAGGAGGGTGGCGTCGGAGATGGCGTCGACGAGTTCGACCGCGCTGTCCGCCGTGCGGTCGGCCGCGGCCAGGTCCCCGGTGAACAGGTGGGCGAGCGACACCTGGGCCAGGGACTTGGCCTCGCCGACCCGGTCGTGGTTCCGGCGCGCGATCGCGGCGGCCGTCTCGGCATGCTGCCGACAGCTCGCGTAGTCCTGCAGGTCGTAGGCGCAGTCGGCGAGTTCGGCGTGCAGGGCGGCTGCCGTGGCGCAGTCGCGGTCGGCCAGGGCCGCCAGCCCGGCGCGGGCCATGGCGCCGGCCTCGGTGTAGCGGCCGAGCTGCCGTTCGGCCCGGCTCGCGTCGGCGAGTGCGGTCAGGTCGTGGTCCCCGCGCGGCGGTTGGCCGACCACGGGCCGGCGCAGCGCGTCGAGCAGGGCCCGGCTCTCGGCGGCGTCGCCGGTCAGCAGCCGGGTCTGCGCGAGCAGCACCCGCGCTTCGTGCCAGTGCTCCCCGTCCTCCCGGAGCAGCGGCAGTACGACCTCCAGATACCTGGCCGACACCGCCGGAGAGGTGTGCAGCGCGTCCCGGGCGGCGGCGATCAGGGTGGTGAGGTGCTCCGGCTCGTTCGGGTCGAGGCACCGCGCCACGTGGTGGGCCCGCCGGGCGATCGGCACTGCCAGTTTGGCGAGCGCGGCCGCCGAGCGGCGGTGCAGGTCCCGGCGCCGGCTGGGTTCGAGCTGCTGGTAGACGACCGCGCCCACCGCCGGGTGGCGCAGTACCATCTTCGACCCGGCTTCGGCCGGCCGCACCAGGTCGAGGCCGGTGAGCCGGTCCAGCGCCCGCATGGTGTCGGCCGACTCCAGCCCCAGAGCCGAGGCGAGCAGCTCCGGGTGGAACGAGTGACCGAACACCGCTGCGGCCTGGAGCACGGTGAGCGCGGTGTCGTCGAGGTCGGCCAGTTCGCCGAGGATCGCCGTGCCGGCCACGGCGATCGCCTGGCCGTCGGCGGCCATGATCTCGAGGTACCGCGGATTGCCCAGGGCCTCGCGATGGAGTTCCGCCAGGTCGGGGCGCTCGCCGAGCAACTCCCTCGTCGCTGCCAGGGGGAGCGGCCCCAGCTGCCACACCTCGAGCAGGCCGGCCGACATCGCGCGGGACAGCACGGCGGCGAGCGCGGGCGAGAGCTGGCGCTGCCGGTAGGCCAGCAGGCAGAGCAGCGGACTGGTGGCGGTCGCCTGCAGCATCCGCTCCAGGCCCGGGATCTGATCGGCCGCGAGGTGGTGCAGGTCGTCCACCGCCACCACCGCGCCGACGCCCCGCGCCACCCGCTCGCGCCCGTCGCAGGGCTCGTCCAGCGGTGACCGCGGGTCCGGGAACGCGGGTGCGATCGCGTACTGCCCCTGGGCCGCGTCCACCCGGACCCCGGCGGCCCTGGCGTGCGCGACGGCCGTGAACATCAGCGCGCTCTTGCCGATGCCCGGCTCCCCGACCAGCGCGATCGCCCGTCCGCCCGCCGTCCTCAGGCCACCCAGCACCCCCAGCAGCGCCTCGATCTCCCGCGACCGCCCGAACAGCTGACGCGCTCCGGCGGCCACCCCCCACGCCGGCGAACCTTCGAGAAGAGATCCGCCGTCCCGTATTCCATCCGACATGAGCGGCACCTTAGCCGTACCGGGTGTCAGAATCATCAGCCGTCCACGGCATTCGCGTCGCTGACGGCCGGTCACCGCCGTCCCGGTCGGGACGCACAGCGGGTGGATCGACATCCCCCGCCGCTACCTGCCCCAGGGCAGCTTGGGGCGGTCGAGGCCTGGGGTGTTCACCGTGACTCGGCGGACGGGGTGTGCTCCTGGGGGACGGGCATGGCCCAGCTGCTCAGCAGCCGTAGGGACTCGGCGGTGGCGGAGCCGGGTTCGGCGGTGTAGACGCACAGGGTCTGGTCGGGGTCGCCGGCAGGTTGGAGGGCCTCGTAGGTGAAGTGGAGGTCGCCGACGACGGGGTGGCGGTAGTGCTTGCTGCCGTGGGTGCGGCGCAGGACGCGGTGGTCGTTCCACCAGGTGGTGAATTCGGGTGAGCGCAGGGTGAGTTCGCCCACGAGGTCGGCGAGTCGCCGGTCGTGCGGGTGTCGGCCGGCTTCGAGGCGGAGCATGGCGACGGTCTCGGCGGCGATCTGTGCCCAGTCCGCGACGCGGTCACGGGCGTCGGGGTTCAGGAGGTAGTAGCGGGCGAGGTTGCGCTGTGTGGCGGGGAGGGCGTCGAAGTCGGTCAGGACCGCGCGCGCCAGCCGGTTGGCGGCCAGCACGTCGGTGCGGCGGCCGATGACGAAGGCGGGGACGTGCTCCAGGGTCTGGAGCATGAGGTACAGGCCCGGGCGGACCCGCTGCGGACCGATGGGGGAGCGGCAGGCGCGGGTGGGCCGTGCCAGCAGGTCCGTGAGGTGCTCGCGCTCCGCGGGATCGAGCTGGAGCGCGCCCACGAGGGCCTCGACGACCTCCGGGGACGGGGTTCCGGCGCGGCCTTGTTCGAGACGGGTGTAGTACTCGGTGCTCATGCCGGCGAGGCGGGCGACTTCGTCGCGGCGCAGTCCCGGCACCCGCCGGGTGCGGCCGTCCGCTGCCAGGCCCGCCCGGTCGGGAGTGATCCGGGCGCGACGGGAGCGCAGGAAGTCGGCGATCTCGCTACTACGGTCCATGCGCCCAGTGTGGGGCAGTCACCTGCGGTGCGGTCCGCCCTGGGTGGCCCTGTCAGTACCTGCCTTCCCGATACCCGCCTGCCCAGGGCCGGTTGAAGCCCCGTGAGCGGAGCTCAGGGGTGGTGTGCTGGATGCGTGGCCGATGGCAGTCGGCCACGGTCCCCCTTGAGTCAACCCCCCTTCGAAAGGTGTGCCCCATGTCCACGGAAACCATGGCCAAGCCCCTGACCGGCCGCGTGGCGGTCGTCACCGGTGCCTCCAGCGGCATCGGCGAAGCCTCGGCCGAACACCTGGCGGGGCTGGGCGCGTACGTCGCCGTCCTGGCCCGGCGCGCGGACCGGCTGAACGAGCTGGTCTCCCGGATCGAGAAGAGCGGCGGTACCGCCTTGGCGATCGCTGTCGACGTGACCGATGCCGCGGCTGTGCGGTCGGCCGCCAGCCAGGTGGCGGCCGAGCTGGGCGACGCCGACCTGCTGTTCAACAACGCGGGCGTGATGCTGCCCGCCCCGATCGAGGAGTTGGCCACCGACCAGTGGCGGCGTCAGATCGACCTCAACATCAGCGGACTGATGAACGTCATCGGCGGGTTCACCCCGCAGTTGGTCAGGGCTGCCGGGGAGCGCGGCGTGGCCGACCTGATCAACACCTCGTCGATCGCGGCGCAGAACATCTTCCCGAACTTCGCCGTGTACTGCGCCACCAAGGCGTACGTCACGCACCTCTCGCGTCATCTGCGTGCCGAGCTGGGCGCCAAGAACGTGCGGGTGTCGGCGCTCGAGCCGGGCATCGTCGCGACCGAGCTGCAGGGCCACGTCACCGATGACGGTGCGCTCCAGTGGCTGGCGGGCGCCAAGGAGACGATGGAGTGGCTCTCGCCGCAGGACATCGCCGAGACCGTCGGCTTCATCGCCACGCTGCCATCGCGGGTGAATCTCCAGCAGGTCACGATCATGCCCACCGGCCAGCCCAACTGACCCTCCCGGTACCCCTCCTGGGTCCGCCCGCGGCGAGGGCGGGCCCGCCACGGTCCAGCGCCGACGCCGACCGCGCGCTGCCCGGTCCTCGTGGAAGTGCCCGCTCAGTCGGAGCGCCCACGCCGCTCCGTGAAGCGGAGGGATCGGACCAGCTGGCGTACGCCGTAGTCGAACTGCGCGTCGCGGGGGATCTCCCGCATGGTGTCCAGCGCGGATGCGACGAGCGGGAAGCGGTCCGCGTCGAAGTCGGTGGTGTCGGCGGTGTCGGTGGGCTGGGCGTCGGCGGCGGTCAGCTGCTGGTGGGCCTGTTCCTCGATGGTGAAGCCGAGCACGAAGTACTGGACGGAGAACGCGGCCAGTGCGGCGTCGGCGCTCTGGGCTCCCGCGGCGCGCGCGGCCGCGATGGCGGCTTCGCCGAACGCCAGTGTGTTGGGTTGCCGGACGAAGGTTCCGGCCATGACGCGCGCTCCGTCGCGGTGCGACAGCAGTGCCGACCGCAGTCGGCCGGCCAGGGCGATCAGGCGATCGGCGCCCTGGTGGGCCGGGTCGACGTCGGCGACTCCGGCGAGCAGGTCTTCGGCGAGTGCGTCGACGAGTGCCCGTTTGTTCTCCACGTGCCAGTACAGGGTGCCGTGATTGACGCCCAACGAGGATGCGAGCTTGCGCATGGTCAGGGCGTCGAGGCCGTGGGCCTCGACGAAATCCCACGCGCCGGCGATCACTGCCGCCCGGTCCAGACGTGCCATCCACCTGCCTTCCGTCGAGAGGACGGTACCAAAACCCCGTTCTTGACCACTGGTCAAGAACGGGGCTAGCGTCACGGTCGTACCGGAACACCGGGCGTTGCCCGGCAACCTCGAAGGGGTTCGGCATGACCAGGCATGAATTCACCACCCCGGCCACCCACGGCGACAGCACGCCCGCGCCCGACGACCGGCGGGTGCTGATCTCCGGTGCCGGCATCGCCGGCACCGTGCTGGCCCACCTGCTGGCACGGGCCGGGCTGCGGGTGACCGTGGTGGAGTACGCCCCCGGCGTGCGGACCGGCGGCAACGCGGTGGACCTGCGCGGTGCCGCGGTGGACGTGGTGGCCGCGATGGGCGTGCTCGATCCGGTCCGCGCACAGCAGACCGGCAACGGGGCGATGCACCGCATCGACCGCGAGGGCGACACGATCGCGATGCTCCCGGCCGAGGCGATCGCCGGCGACGTCGAACTGCCGCGCGGCGACCTCAACGCGATCCTGCTCGGCGCCGCCCAGGACGGCGTGGAGTACCTGTTCGGCGACACGGTCACGGCGCTCGCCGACACCGGCGACGATGTCCGGGTGACGTTCGACAGCGGAGCCCGCCGCACCTTCGACCTCGTCGTCGGCGCCGACGGACTGCACTCCCGGACCCGGTCCCTGGCCTTCGGACCCGAAACCGACTTCGTCCGGCACCTGGGCTGCTACCAGGGCCACTTCACGATGCCGAACACCCTGGGCCTGGACCGCACCGGCCTGCTGTTGAACCTCCCCGGCCGGACGCTGGGCTGCTACACCGTCCACGACAACCGGGACCTGGTCGTCGGATGGTTCTTCCGCTCCGAATCGCTGACCTACGACCGGCGCGACATCGCCGCCCAGCAACGGCTGGTGGCCGAGGCGTTCACCGGCCTCGGCTGGAAGGTCCCGGAACTCGTCGACGCCATGCACCGGTCCACCGACTTCTACTTCGACCCCATCAGCCAGGTCGTCATGGACGGGATGCACCGCGGCCGGATCGTCCTGGCCGGGGACGCCGCCCATGCCCCGTCGCTCCTGTCGGGAGTCGGCGCGACGTTGGCGATCGTGGGGGCGGCCGTGCTCGCCGAGGAGATCATCTCCAGCCCGGACGACGCCGAGGCCGCGTTCGCGCGGTACGAGAAGCGGATCAACGAGATGGTCACCCTCGGCCGGGAGTTGGCCGTCCGCTCGAAGGACTGGTTCGTCTTCGCGGAGGGAGCCGGCGACCACCGGATCAGCCAGGCCGAGGAGGACCGGGTGCACGCGCTGCGCGAGGACGTGGTCACCGCCGCCAACCGCGCCTGCCCGCAGGTGTAGCCGTGGTCGCCGGTCGCGACCGGGCGATCCGGCCGGCCCGGTCCTGCTCGCGGTCGTGCCGCGGCAAGGTGGACGGTGCCAGGGTCGAGGCCCGCGAGGCCGAGAGCAGCGCAGCCGCCGCACGCGGCCCGGCCGAGGCGGGGAGGAGCCGGGTTCCGGGCCTCTCCCCGCCCGGAGCGCGGTCAGTCCGGCCTGCGGGCAATGCCGAAGAGGATCACGTCGACCAGGTCACCGGCGACCTTCTCCGGGGGACCCTCGGGCACGGTGCCCTCGATGGAGCGCGCGATCAGCGAGCCGGTCAGCGTGATCACGATCGCGGCGGGGTCGATGTCCGGGCGCAGCTCGCCGCTGGCGATCCCGCTCCTGAGGACCTGTCGCATCGCCTCCCGGCGGGGCTCGATCACGTCGGTGTAGTAGCGCTGGCGCAGTTGCGGGTACTTCACGCCCGCGGCCATCGCTCCGTTGATGATCCGGGTGGCCCTGGTGTCCTGCAGGCGGGTGACCATGGTGGCGAGCAGCAGGGTCAGGTTCTCCCGGGTGGTCTGCCTGGTGGCCGCGGGGACCGGTCGGTTGAGCGAGGCCAGCGCGTCCACGAGCAGCGCGTCCTTGTTGGGCCAGCGCCGGTAGACGGTGTTCTTGCCGGCGCCGGCGCGGGCCGCGATGGCGTTGATGCTGATGTCGCCGAGGTCGGTGCCCTCGGCGAGCAGATCGAGGGCGGCCCGCAGGATGGCCTGTTCGGAGTCGGCGCTGCGGGGGCGCCCGCGGGCGGGGCGCTCGCCCGGCTGCGGGGTCTCAGTCGGCAACGGGCACCTTCTCTTCGGTCCGGGCCTGGCCGGGAACGACGGGTGCGCCCGGTCCGTGCGGTCCGCCGTGGGCCAGGGCGTTGCGGCCGGGGAGCCACAGCAGGGCGATCAGGACGCCGAGTGCTCCGACGGTGACGGAGCCGCCGACGGCCAGGTGCATGGCGTGGACGAAGGAGTCGTTCGCGGGCGCGGCGAGCGCGTCGGCGCGCGGGCCGACCTTCTCGATGAAGGCCTGGGTGGCGGTGATCGAGCCGGACAGGTCCTTGACGGTGCCGGGGCTGGAGTGCAGCTGGGGCACGGAGTCCAGGACGGGAGTCATCCGGCTGCGGTAGGCGGAGGTGAGGATCGATCCGAGAACCGCGACGCCCAGGGCGCCGCCGACCTGGCGGACGGTGTTGCTGATCGCCGAGCCTTCGCCTGCCTTCTCGCGCGGTACCGAGGCCATCACCGCGGCGGTGGCCGGGGGCATCACGTTGGCCATGCCCATGCCCATGGCGAACAGGGCGATCTCCAGGTGCCAGATCGGGCTGTCGGTGCCGACGAAGGCGTAGGAGCCGAGCGCGAGGGTGACCAGGGCCATGCCGGTGGCGGTGACCGCCTTGTGGCCGAAGCGCTTGACCAGGCCCGCGCTGCGCGAGGAGAAGATCAACTGGGCCGCCGCCAGCGGGATCAGCAGCACGCCGCACTTCAGCGGCGAGAAGCCGCGGACGGCCTGCATGTAGAAGGAGAGGAAGAAGGTCAGACCCATCAGGGCGAAGAAGACCATGCCGACGACGGCGACGGCGGCCGAGAAGCTCCGGTGGCGGAAGAGCTTGACGTTGAGCGCGGGGTGGTCCGTCCTGCGCTCCCACAGGATGAACAGGACCAGCAGGACCACGCCGGCGGCGATGATGCCGAGCGCTTCGGGCTTGAGCCAGCCGATGTCGCCGGCCCGGATGATCCCGTAGACGAAGGCGGTGATGCCGGCGATCGACAGGGGCACGCCGACCGGGTCGAACCGGCCCGGGCTGGGGTTCTTGGAGTCCGGGACGAGAACGACCATCAGGGCGAGGGCCAGCAGCACGATCGGGATGTTGACCAGGAAGACCGAACCCCACCAGAAGTGCTCGAGCAGGACGCCGCCGGTGATCGGGCCGATGGCGATGGCGATGCCGACGGCGCCGGACCAGATGCCGATGGCCTTGGCGCGCTCCTTGGGCTCGAAGACGTTGGAGATGATCGCCAGCGTGGTGGGCATGACCGCGGCTCCGCCGACACCCATCAGGATGCGGGCGCCGATCAGCTCTCCCGGCGACTGCGAGTAGGCGGAGGCGAGCGAGGCGAGGCCGAACACCGTCATGCCGAGCAGCAGCAGCTTCTTGCGGCCGATCCGGTCGCCTAGGACGCCCCAGGTGAACAGCAGCCCGGCGAAGGCCAGGGTGTAGGCGTTGGTCGCCCACTCGAGGTCGGTCTCGGAGGCACCGAGGCCCTTCACCGGGTCGGCGATGGTCTTGAGGGCGACGTTGAGGATGCTGGAGTCGAGGACGACGACCAGCAGGCTCAGCACCAGAACGCCCAGGATCGGCCAGCGACGCCTGTGCACCCTGGGGTCGACGGTGGGGGTGGTCATAGAAGGGTATTCCGTTCCCTGCGATTACGAGACTTTGAGGTCTCGAAAACGGTACCATGATTTACGAGACCTGGAAGGTCCGAAATGGTGGTCCGTCCCACAGGGGCACCGGAAGCCAGCCGCCGCGCGCCCGGTGGCGTCCTGCGCCCGCGAAGCGGCGGCGCGCCGAGTCCGGCGGGGGAAGGTCGCGCGGCGGATGCCGGGTCGCCCCCACCGCGCTCTCACGTGGCGGCGAACGTGATCCGGGTGCCCTGGGCGGAGACGAGACGCCAGCTCGTGGCGGAGTCCGCCGCGAAGACGTGGGTGTAGCGGCTTCCGGTCGCGAAGGTGGTGCCGTCGGAGTTGACGACGTTCATGCTGGTCCGCCCGACGACGATGGCGACGTCGCCGACGCGGCGGACCACAGCCTCCTCGGGGAAGGACTGGACGGCGGGGAAGGTGACGAGCCCGCGGGAGACCGCGTCGAGCAGCGTGGACCGGGGCACGACCGAGCCGTCCTCCACGCTGACCAGGATGAAGTCGTCTGCCAGCAGCTCGCCCAGGCGGGCGGTGTCGGCGGCGACCAGGGCGTCGAAGAAGCGCTGGTCGTGCTCGACCAGGGCCGCGCGGTCGCGGGAGTCGGCCACTGTGGGCATGTTCGCGTGTTCCGCTCTGTGAGGGAGCCGCTGCCACGGGTGCGCGGCAGCGATCTTCCCGAAGCTACGCCTTGACGTGGGCGTCAAGGCCAACCGAAGAGGGGAGTGCGCGGCGCTGGCTTCGGCGAGGTCGGTCAGGTGGGACGGGCCGCCGCTGGCGAAGGGCGCGTCGAGGAGCGGGCTGTCCCACCTCAGTAGCCGTGGAGCAGCAGGTCCGCGCGCAGGCCGAGGTGGTCGGAGACGAATCCGCGGCCGAACGGCATCGCGACCTCCTGGTCGAGGATCAGCTCCGCGTGCCTGGCCACGATGTCCCCGGCGGCCAGGATGAAGTCGACGCACTGCGGTGCCTGCCCGGGGCCGAGGTACTCGGCGTGGAACGTGGGCGGGCACCGGTGGCCGAAGACATCGCGCAGGCCCGTCTCCGCGATGAACGTGGCATGGACGGCGCTCTCGCGGGGAGCGTTGAAGTCGCCGATGACCACGACCCGCGGGGAGAGCTCGCGCACAAGCTGCGCGAGCGCCGCGTACTGGCTGCTCTGGAGCGCGTGGAAGCGGTTGGCCTCGCTCCAGTCGCCATCGTGATTGGCGACGGGATGGGTGTTGACGATGTGGAGGTCGTGGCCCGCGACGCGCGTGATCAGGCTCCCGTTGAGCGCGGCGATGACCCGTGTGCGCCACCGCATGCCGGACGTTCCACGCGCCCGACCGAACCGTTCGAATCGCGTCTCGGCGAACGGGGTGCGGGAGAAGGTCACCAACCCGCCGGCGGGTCCGACCGGTGTGTGGACGTACGCCACGTGCGCGAACGTGGGCAGGTGGGCCCTGAGCTGCTTCAGGTGGCAGTAGGTGTGGACCTCTTGGAAACCGACGACCCCGACGGGCGAGTGTTCGAACTCCGCACCGATGGCCGCGGACCGCTCGGCCCGGTGGGTGCCCGACAACGGGGACCCGCGCGTGTTCAGCGTCGCGACCGTCAGCGTGCTCGCGTCGCCCGCCTGCCGGCCGGCGGACACCTGGTGTTCTGCCGGAGCCAAGGTTCAGGAGACCTTTGTGAAATCGCAGGCGGGGTTCGACTTCCTGCTGTCGCAGATCAGAGTGGGAGAGGCCGGATCGCCTTCGGCGAGCAGGAGCACCGAGGTCGGGGAGTTCTGCTTCGTCGCGCTGTTCTCGAAGCTGATGACCAGGCCGGTGGGAGAGTCCCACATCTTGCCCAGCTGCCAGTGGCCCGTGCCCGACATCGGCGCTGTGCCCGACCCGAAGGTGAAGATGTGCGGGACGTCGGCGAAGGTGGCGCCGCCCTGGGCGCCACTGCTGCCGGACGGGTGGCTGGAGAAGGTGATGGTGGCGCCGTCACGGTTCTTCCAGGTGCCGGAAAGTCTCAGCGACTGGAGCTGGGCGTGGCTCAGCATGCTCGACCTGTCACCCGAATTCCACCACCTGATGGTGAATATCGCGCCGGGGACCGTGAGTAGCACGATGATGACGATGAGCCAACCCAGACAGTTCTTCACTCGGTTCCTCTCGAATCGGTCGCTGCTCCTGTCGCCCGGGTGAGTCTGCCCGATGGCGGGGCCCGAGGGAATCGGTAGAACTACGTGCTCCGGCTGTGCGGTTCACCGGGTTCCGCCGCCCTCGGCAGGCGTGCGGCCCGGCTGACCGCCGAGTTCCGGCCATCCCGTCGGCCCCGCTTCCTACGAGCACGGCACACCGCCGACCTCGTCCACGGGCCAGTGGCGGCCGGGCAGCGAGCCGGAGTCCCCGATCCGGCTGCGGTGTCGTCAACCGGGTCGGTGCCGACGCTCGAGCGAGGCGATGAGCCGCTCGGCCACCAGCAGGTTGATCAGCCAGGAGGTCCAGGCACCGCTTCCGTAGGCCTGGTCGAAGGGTAGGCCGACGGCGGGCAGGACGGTCAGCCACAGGCGGAAGGTGACCGCCGCGAAGATCAGGGCGAAGGAGCGGATCATCCAGATCTGGTGGCGGACGACCGACCGTCGTCTGATGGTGACGTACGCCGCCGTCGACGTGCCCAGGAGCAGGACCGCGAGTGCGGAGAAGCCCAGGGGTGCGATCGGGCCGACCAGTCCTTCGGGCGCCAGGAGCAGGCCCCCGATCCCGGCCGCGAGGACCCCCACGAGGTAGACGCGGCCGATCGCCCGGTGCACCGCCGGGGACCGGGTCCGCAGCCGGTGCGAGAACTGCCAGGGGCCCAGCGACAGTGCCAGGACGCCGCCGCCGATGTGGAGCAGGAGCGGGGCGAGGTGGGCGAGGTAGACCGCCCGCTGCTGTGGGAGGAAGGTGGCGGGGTCGAGCGTGAAGTAGCGGGAGGCGACCAGGGCCGTCACGGTGGCCAGGACGGTCATCGAGATCCACCGGGACCGGCGGAGACCGGGGGCCGCCATCACCGGTCCGCCCTGGAACTGGCGGGGTGCCGAGGATGCTTGACTGCGGGGAAGTTCATGACGAGGACGCTACGAGCGGGCGGTGCGGGCGGCGTCCTCCCGCCGGGGTCGTTCCGGGTACCCCGGCGGGGGTACGGCGCGGGCGGCGGCGGCGCCTGCCCCGCTCGGGGTACAGCTGCCGTACCCCCACAGGGCGATGTGCGGCGCGGCCGGTACCGCTATCGTCCCAAACCGGCACCGCGCGGCGGTGACAGACCCCCGGAGCTGCAATGACTCGCCTGATCCCGGCCAGGACCCGCACCATGGCAGGGCGCCTGCGGTCGCTGGGGGCCACCGCCCGGCGTGGAGTGCGGCCCGGTGCGGCGGTCGTCGACCGCGCCCTGGCCGCCGTGTTCCTGGCGGCGATGCTGGTCGAACGGGTCGGCGCGGCGCCGCGGATCGGTGCGCGGATGCCGGTGGCCGTGGCGCTGAGCGTGGTCGTGGCGGGCGCGCTCGCCCTACGGCGCACGGCGCCGCTGACCTCGTACCTGGTCGGTTCGGCCGCGCTGTCCGCAGAGGCCCTGTTCGTGCTGCCCAGCCCCGTCTCGCCGTACGCGAACCTGGTCGGCCTGTACTCGCTGGGTCTGTACGCGACGCGGGGCCGGGCGCGGCTGGCGCCGGTCATCGTGCTCCTCGGCATCGCCGCGTACTTCACCGGCGCCGCCCGCACCTACCCGGTGATACCCGCCGGCGTCCTCTTCATCTGGTTGCTGGCCTGGGCGTTCGGGTACGGCACGGCCCGGCGGCAGGAGGAGCGGGAGGCCGCGCGGCGGCAGCTGCGGCAGCGGGTGGTCGACGCTGAGCGGGCCCGCATCGCCCGGGAGCTGCACGACCTCGTCGGCCACACGCTCAACGTGATGCTCGTGCAGGCCGGCGCCGCCCGGCGGCTCATCGACCGGGATCCGAGGCAGACCCGCGAGCTGCTGTCGGGCATGGAGCACACCGGCCGGGAGGCACTGGAGGAGCTGGACCGGGTGCTGGGGCTGCTGCGCCGGGGCGGACCCGCCTCACCCGGTGCCGCGGTCGCGGACGGCCCCTCACCGTCCGGCCGGCCGCCCGGGGCGGAGTCGGACGCCGCCGCGGACGGGCCGAGTCTGCAGCCCGGCCTCGGTGAGGTGGCCAGGCTGGTCGGACGCATGGAGCAGGCCGGGATCCGGGTCACCGCCCGGATCGACCCCGCCGCCCGCAGGCTGCCCCGGAGCATCGACATGTCGGCCTACCGGATCGTGCAGGAGGCCCTCACCAACACCGTGAAACACGGGCGGGCCAACCGCGCCGAGGTCACGGTCCGCCGCGACGGGGACGTGCTGGACATCGAGGTCCTCGACGACGGGCTGGGCGCGTCCGGCGGCTACGTCCCGGGCCGCGGGCTGCTGGGGATCGCCGAGCGGGTGTCGATGTTCGGGGGCAGCGTGGAGCACCGGGGAGGTGAACGGGGCGGGTTCCGGCTGCATGCCGTGCTCCCGATCCCGTGCTGATCCGGGTGGTGGTCGCCGACGACGACGCCCTGCTGCGGGCCGGGGTCGCGCTGGTGCTGGGCAGCGAGGACGGCATCGAGGTCGTCGGCCAGGCGGCCGACGGTCTGCTCGCGGTCGAGCTGTGCCGGTCGTTGGCACCGGACGTGGTCCTGATGGATGTGCGGATGCCCGGCATCGACGGCGTCGAGGCGACCCGCCGGATCGTCACCGCAGGCCTGGCGACCCGGGTGCTGGTGCTGACGACCTTCCACCACGACGAGTACGTGTGGGGTGCGCTGCGGGCCGGCGCCGGGGGCTTCCTGCTCAAGCGCGCCTCGCCCGAGCGCCTCGTCGACGCGGTGCGGACCCTGGCCGCGGGAGAGGCGCTGCTGGACCCGGCTGTCACCCGTGACCTGGTCGCCCAGCTCGCCGGCCGGGAGCCGGGCCGGGCCGCGCCCGCCGTCCAGGACCGGCGGCTGGCTCAGCTGACCGCACGCGAGCGCGAGGTGCTCCGGCTGGCCGCCGAGGGTTACTCGAACGCGGAGATCGCCGACCTGCTCCTGGTGGCCGAGTCCACCGTGAAGACGCACATGAAGCGCGTCCTGGCCAAGGCCGGTGCGCGTGACCGCGCGCAGGCGGTCGCCCTCGCCTACCAGGGCGGTCTGATGACGTCCTGGGGCAGCACCCGTTGAGCACCGCCCGAGGCCCCGGGCCGGGAAGCCGGGTGCGGAGCCGCTCGACCTCACCCACCTCGTACCCGCGCCACGCTCCCGACCAGCAGGGGTGATGGTGAGGTCGGCGGGTTGGCCGTGGTCGCAGACGCCCCGCCGGATGTGCGGGCGGGCACCTCGGGGGCGGTGAGCCGTCGAGGTGCCCGAGGTGTGCCTGCGGTCGGGGGCGTCAGCGGCGGGTGAGCTGCTCCACGATCCAGTCGACCAGCGGCCTGGTCACCTCGCTGTGCTCGCTGTTGCGGGTGTCGCACTTGTACTCGTCGAGCGCGCTCTTCTCGTGAGCGGCTTCGACCTTCTCGTACGGGTCGATGTTCCACTTGGCCGGGTCGAAGTCCAGCGCGACGGAGCTCACGGAGGGGACGAAGTTGCTGAGCTTGTACGCGTCCGGGATCTCGGCGTTCAGCGCCTCGGCGATGTCGCCGAAGGTGTCGAGGATGCCGCCGGGCGCGCCGTCGAGGCCGGGGACGTGCGAGGTGAAGCCGCGCCGCACCTGCCCCAGGGCCCGCATCTCGCCGATCGGCTGGTGCTCACCGCGGTCGGGCTGGAAGTTCGCCTCCACGTAGTAGACCAGCGGCAGCTGCTTCTTGAAGGCCTGGGCGCCGGCCGGCAGGTCGCGTCCGGTGCCGTTCCCGGTGCCGTTGGCCACGCCCAGTTTGCGCGGACGGACCGGGAACTGGCCGAGCTCCTCGAGCTCGGCCAGGAACTGCGTGCGCAGCTCGCTGGCCGTGGCGACCGGCCCGGAGTACTTCGCGTCGGGGACCCAGGCACAGAGCAGCTGCTGCGCGGCGGGGCTCCTGATCAGTTCGGCCGGCTTGATCCTGCCGGGCTCGACCGGCGCCGACTCGAAGAAGTAGGCGAGCTGCTGGAGGATCAGTGGGATCCAGGCGCCGTTGTGCGGGGAGTCCCAGGAGAGGTAGGTGCCGGTCTGGTGGTCGAGGCGCTGGCTCTCCATCTCGGCGAGGGCGTAGCGGGTGATCAAACCACCCATGCTCACCCCGCCGACGATCAGCTCCGCGTCGCCCTCCCGCTCCGAGATGGCCCGCTGGATGGCACTGATCGCCACTCCGGCGTTGGCCTGGATGTAGGTGTGCCGCTGTTCGAAGCCGAGCAGGATGACGTCGATGCCGGCGGCGAGCAGCTGGTCGAGGAAGCCGATCTTGCTTCCCTCGTAGGGCGCGTTGAAGTAAGCGAACAGGCCCGGCAGGTCACTGGGGCCGTAGTTGAATCCGTCGGCGAAGATGAACGGCCGCCGCAGCCGCTGGTGTCCGTCGGCGCGGTAGACGGCGGCCGTGCCCTGGGCCACCTCGCGCCGGTACGGCCGGGCCGACCGAAGCTCCCAGACCTCGTCCGCCTGCCGCTCGCCGGCCCGGCGCGCCGGGCCGATCCGGGTGCCGAACCACGGCCCCGGGGGAAGGTGCCGGGTGAGTTCCGCCAGCTTCTCCGTCGAGGTCGTCCCCTCGCCCTGCGCCAACGTGAGTTCGACGTCGATCCTTGGTTCCTGCGCCATGAGTGCTTACCGCCTTCTGGGTGGGCGCCTGCTGATGGGGCCGATGCGGTGACTGCCACCGCGATCTGATCGAACCGGCATGCGCGACATGGGAGTTGATGCAATCCCGCGGAAGCGGCGAGAATTTCCGCCAGCTCGTCCGCCGTGATCGACTGTAACAGTCTGATTACATTCCGTGTCGCAGGCTGCGGGGGTCGGGCGATCCGCGGGCGATGGCGGCGGCGAGCGAAGCGGTGGACCGCGTCGGCGTGCGCGGGAACTGGCCGGCCGCCAACGCCCGGGGGATGCCGGGCCGGGCCGCGCTGGCCGGGCTGGCCGAGACGGTGGGGGCCGAGCTGGCGGCCGAGCCGAAGCCGCGCGCCCCCGGCTCGACGGGTTCACCGCGCGGGGACGCGAAATGGCCCGACTGGCCGGCGAGGGGCTGACCAACGGCCAGATCGCGGACGAGTCGTTCCCGAGCCGCCGGACCGCGGAGTCCCACCTCGGCCGGAGCTACCGCGAACTCGGTGCGGCCAACCGGGCGGGCCCCACTCGCGCCCTGCTGGGCGAGGCGCCTGGCGCGGCGTGGGGGAGGTTCCGCTCAGCCGCCCACCTTCCGTACCAGGAGGGTCAGTTGGTCCCGCATGGTGACCGCGTGGTCGAGCGAGGTGCGGACGAAGGGGAATCCGTTGTGCCGCATCACGAACGCGATGCGCTGCCCGTCACCGACCAGGTGCACCCCGGAGGCGGCGAACGGCGCGAAGCCGTCCAGCAGTTCGCCGAGCAGTTCCGCCATCGCCGGCACGGAGGTGGCGACGAGGTGGGCCGCGTCGATCTCGGGCCGTCCGGTGCTCGTCGTGGGCAGTTCCTGGAGCCGATCGATGGTGCCCCGCGGGACACGACGGGACGTCACCTCGAACGGCGGGAAGGGCTGAGCCGCCACGGCGGTCATCCGGCAGGCGAACTGTTCCCGCCGGGTGACCGACCCGATGCTCCGTGTCGTCTGTTCCCGGTACTCGTAGCACAGCTCGACCCGCACCCCGTGCGGTGAGCCGCTCAGCAGGACCCGTACGTCCAGCGGCTCGGCCGGCGAGTGGCCGCGCCGCATCTCGGGGTTCGCGAGCCTGACGCCCAGGTTGGTGGCCGGGTCGCCCTCGACGAGGACGAGGTCGAGCAGCCAGGCGAGGTGCCCCGCCTGGTACCGGGCGTACGTGCGGCTGCTCCCGCGCATCGGCGCGCCGCCCCGGAACAGGACGATGAGGCCGACCAGGAGGCCGATCGCGGGGACGATCAGAGCGGCGATCACCGGTGACCCCGTCCCGTCGGCTCCGGCGGCTGCCAGGCCGACATGGGCGCGGGCTCCGCGCCGGACAGCAGCCGTGCGAGCCGCGCCGGGTCCTGGATCCACCCGATGGAGAGCTGATGCCCGTTGAGCAGGGTCACCGCCAGCACCTCGTAGTTGCCGCGCGGGAAGCTGCTGAACCTGATCCGTCGCAGGCTCCTGATCTCGGTGCGCGCGATGGTGCGGGTGCCGGTCAGCCGCCGCCAGACGAAGGCATCCTGATGGATCGTCACCTCCTGCCGCCACCCGAGGACGACCGGCGAACCCGCCAGGGTGCCCACCGCGAGGCCGTACAGCCCGTCGAGGACCTCGCCGGTGCTGATTCCGACCACCCCCGCGACCAGCGCGAAGGCGGCGATGTACGCCAGGTGGCCGCCGAGGCCGGGGGTGCCCCGAAGACGCACCACCACGGGACCGAGTCGGGTCTCGTCCAGTTGGGTCACTTCATCACCGAGCCGGTGAGTCTGTTTCCGGTGCCGTTGTCCACGGCGCAGGTGACCCGGCGGTCGCCGTTCCCCCAGGAGTCCGCGGTGGGCGTGAAGTCGACGATGTTCGCGTCGTTGCCGAGCTTGGTCTGGTCGACGGTGATGCCGGACGCCATCTTCTGACAGGTGTCGTCGGCCTCGCTCTTGACCGTCGCGTCGTCGTAGGAGTCGTCGGTGAGCATGGAGATGCCGATGACCTGGGCGTCGTGCGGCTGGGCGCACGGGACCGCCTCGATCGACCGCACCGTGCCCTGTCCGGCGGTGGCCGGCCCGCCGAACCGCTGACCGGGCGGGCCCTCCTGCATGAACTCCCCGGAACCGCCGCCATGGTGTCGGCCGTTCGCGTTGCTCGGGTCGTGTCGCACAGCCATCGCCTTGTCGTCATCTCCCCGCGTTCACTTCGGTCGCCCGACTATGGCGGGGGCAGCGCAGTGGTGGCATCGGTAGAACTACGCGGTTCGACTACGCAACCCCCTGCTGAACGACGACACCGGAAGAGGCCGCAGGTGAGCAGGGCGTCGGCTCGGCCGCGCAGGACGTCCGCCCGGCGCTCCGTCGCGCGGACGCGGGTGGGATGTCGTGTTCCTCGAGGACCTCCAGGGAGTCACGAGCGGTGTCGGACGGGACCACGGGCCGCATGCCGTGAGCGGACCCCACCTCACCGCAGAAGACATAAACCCCGATCCGCAGGGAAATCGCTACATCTCACCCTCACCCGAGGAGAGCCGAACCCGTATCGCATTGTGTGAAGAGTCCGTGGATGGCACGCTCAGCTTCGTGATCAACGTATGGGCGCGCGCCGCGACTGCCACAGGGGCGGACGCATGGTGGCATCGCGCGCTGTCTCCAGGTGAGCGGCCCGGCGCCGGGAGGCCGGACTGGGCGGCCCTCGTCGACGAGGTGATCTCCGCGCTGCCGTCGGTCACCGCGCCGCCGCCGGGTGAACTCCCGGGCCTCACCGGGTTCACGGCGCTTCTGACGCCGTTCGCCGAGCGCGCCGCGGAGCGGCTGACGGGCCGGGGCGACGAAGCCGTGATCGATCTCCCCGCGATCCGGGGCGTGTTCGTCCCCCGGCTGACCCGGGTCCTGGCCGGGCGTTCGGCCCGCACCCTGGTGCTGGAACTCAACGTGGCCAGGGTGAACGGGCGGTTGTCCGGCGACACGCCGGCTGACCGGTTCCGCGACTTCATCGCGCTGACGTCCCGCCAGGACGGCCTGGGGGCGGTGCTCGACGAGTACCCGCTGCTCGGGCGGCTGCTCGGGCAGACCTGCCGGAACGCCGTCGCGACACTGACCGAGCTGCTCGACCGGTTCCGCGCGGACCGGGCGGAGATCGTCGCGACACTGCTGGAGGGAACCGACCCGGGCCCCTTGGTCGCGGTGGACACCGGCGCCGGCGACCGGCACCAACAGGGGCGCGGCGTCGCACTGCTGCGCTTCGCCGACGGCCGTCGGGTGGTATACAAGCCCCGGTCACCACGGATGCACCGGCACTTCAACGAGCTGGTCGGATGGTTCAACGCGCGGGCGGAGGTGGTGGAGGTACCGGCGCTGCCGGTGCTGGGGCTGCTGGAGCAGGACGGGTACGGCTGGACCGAGTTCGTCGCCCACCGCCCGTGCACCACGCCGCGTCAGCTCGACCGCTTCTACCGGCGGCAGGGCGCGCTGCTGGCCCTGCTCCACGCGGTGGGCGGCACCGACCTGCACCACGAGAACCTGATCGCGCGCGGCGACGAACCGGTGCTGATCGACGTCGAGACGCTCTTCCACCCGCAGCCGGCGGCCGACGGCGTCGAGGACCCGGCGGTCGAGGCCCTGCGGTCGTCGGTGTACCGCACCGGCCTGCTCCCGCGGCTCCTCCTCGGGGACCGGACGGCGCTGGACGCCTCCGGTCTCGGCGGCGACCCGGGGGAGCCGCTACCGGTGGCCTCGGTGAGCTGGGCGGACGCGGGCACCGACCGGATGCGCCTGGTCCGTCGGCCCGGGACGCTCCCCGGCGCCGCCAACCGGCCCGGGCTCACCGGCAGCCGGGCCGAACCCGCGGCACACACCGACGCGCTGCTGTCCGGGTTCCGGGCCGGCTACCGGGCGATCGTCGCCGGGCGCCAGGAGCTGCTGGGCCCGGCCGGGCTGTTGAGGATCTTCGCGGCCGACGAGGCCCGGGTGGTGGTGCGTCCCACGCGGACCTACGCGACGCTGCTGGCCGAGGCGACGCACCCGGACGTGCTGCGCGACGCGGCGGCCAGGGACGCGCTGTTCGGCCTGCTGGACACCGACGAGCTCGCCCGGCCGAGTCACCCCGGCCTCCTCGCCCACGAGGTGGTGCAACTGCGGGACGACGACGTCCCCCTGTTCACCACCCGGCCGGGGTCGGCGGACCTGTGGAGCGGTACCGGGGCGCGGATTCCGGGCGTCCTCGCCCGGTCCGGCCTGGACCTGGTGACCGAGCGGATCCGAGAGCTGGGCGAGGCGGACCGGGAGGCCCAGGAGTGGGTCATCCGCGCGGCGATGGCCGCCAGGTCGACCGTCGCGCCGCACCGGCCCACCCAGCCGCGCGGGAGCCGCCCGCGCCCGGGAGGCCCCCGCGGCGCGGGCGGGTCCGGCGCGGACCCGGAACGGCTGCTCGCCGCTGCCCGCCGCATCGGCGACCGGCTCGTCGCGCTGGCCCACCGCGGCCCCGATCGGGCGAACTGGCTCGGTCTGGAGGTCCTCGGCGACCGGTACTTCCAACTCCGGCCCTGCGGCGCCGACCTGGGCGGCGGCTATCCGGGCGTGGCCCTGTTCCTCGCCCAACTCGCCGACCTCACCGGGGCCGACCGCTACGCGGAGCTCGCCCGCCGTGCGCTGCGGCCGCTGCCCGCCCTGCTGGAGCGGCTCGCGGCCGAACCGGACGACGCCCTCGCGGTCGGTCCGGGCGGCCTGGCCGGACTGGGCGGTATCGCCTACGCCGTGACCGCGACCGCCCGGGCCCTGGACGACCCGGACACCGCCGCGCTGACCGCTCCGGCGACCAGCCTCACCGTCCGGGCCGCGACCGCCGAAGCGGCGTCAGGAGTGGCCGACGGTCTGGCCGGCGGTCTCGCGGCCCTGCTGGCCGTGCACCGGGCCACCGGCTCGCAGGAGGCCTGGCGCGGCGCGGCCCGGTGCGCGGCCGAACTCGTCGCCCGGCCGCTGCCGCCCGGGGCGGGCCTGCTCACCGGGGAGGCCGGGGTCGGCTGGGCGCTGCTCGGCTTGGCGGAGGCGGGTGGCGGCGCGGAGTACCAGCGCGCCGGACTGGCAGCCCTGCGGAACGCCGCCGAGCGGGTGTCCGGCGACTCGTGGTGCCAGGGCCTGCCGGGGGTCGCGCTGGCGGTGGCCGACCGCCCGGCCGCCGCGGCCGACCCGCTGTTGGCGGGCGTCGTCGAGCGGGCCGTCCGTGAGCTCGCCGGCCCGGCGCCGTCGGCGGACCACAGCCTGTGCCACGGCGAACTGGGTGGTCTGGAGCTGTTGAACCGACTGTCCGACCCGATGTCCCGTGCCGTGCGGGACCGGCGCGCGGGGCTGCTGTGGACCGCTCTCGACCGGCATGGACCGGTCTGCGGCACCCCGGGCGGGCTGGTGGTTCCCGGTCTGCTGACCGGCCTCGCGGGCATCGGCCACGGCCTGCTGCGGCTGGGCTTCGCCGACCGGATCGCCTCGGTGCTGCTGCTGCGCACCGAGCCCTGAGCATGCGTCACCGTACCGAGATCGTGACGCCTGAGGAGAGGAAAAGACGCCATGGAGACTCTCGACCTGGTCCGTTCGTGGAAGCGACCCGACCTGCGGACGGACGGCATGCCGGGCCACCCCGCCGGTGCGATCACACTGCGGACCTCCGGCGCGCTCGCCCGGCGGGCGGACCTGCTGGCGGGCTACGGTTCGGCCTACGCGGAGACGGTTCACCTGCCCTACGAGACCATGTCCTGCCCGGTCGCCCCGGGGGAGGGCGACGACTGGGTGTGAGCCTGGTCGTCCCGGGCGGACGCCCGCCGCGCACGGTGGGCGTCCGCCCGGCCGGAGGCCGGGAAGGGGCGGGAGGGCCACGGCACGGCGCCTCGCCGCCGCTCCGGTGGGGCCCCGGGGGAGCCGTCTTCCGGTCCGTCAGCCGGCTGGATTAGCCTGCGGCCATGCACACCACGTCGCCGGTCACCATCGGGCGGGAGAGTGAGATCTCCCTGCTCGGTGCCAGTCTGAGGGACCTTCGGCACGGCAGCGGCCGGGCGCTCTTCCTGTCGGGCGAGCCGGGGATCGGCAAGTCCCGGCTGGCCGACGAGTGCGCCCGGCAGGCCGCCGCGCTGCAGGTGCCGGTGCTCCGCGGCCGGGGCAGCCCGAACGCCGCCGACACGCCGTACCGACCGCTCCTGGAGGCACTGAGCTCCCGCTTCCGCCGGACCGGCCCGGTGCAGGACCCGGAGCTCGTCCCGTACCGGCCGGCGTTGGCCCGGGTGGTCCCGGAGTGGCGGACCGGCGCGGGGCCGGGCGGCCAGGAGAGCGTGATCGAGCTGGCCGAGGCGCTGCTGCGGCTGCTCGCCGTCCTCGGCCGGGACACCGGCTGCGTGCTGATGCTGGAGGACCTGCACGACGCGGACTTCGAGACCGTGGCGGTGCTGGAGTACCTGGTGGACAACGTCGCGGACCTCCCGGTGCTGCTGCTGGCCACCCTGCGGCCGACCACCGGAGCGGCGTTCGACCTGCTCCAGGCGGTCGAACGGCGCCGGGGAGCGACCGTCCGCACGCTCGGTCCGCTCGACGCCCGGGAGGTCCGCGCCCTCGCGGCCGGCTGCCTCGGTGCGCGGACCGAGGAGGTGCCCGTCGAGGTGGCCGGCCGGCTGGTCGAGGCCGGCGGCGGAAACCCCTACCTGGTCGAGGAGTTGCTGGCCGAGATGGTCGCCACCGGTTCGCTGCGCGCGGACGGTGCGGGTTGGCGGGTGGCGGGGGACCTCGCCACGGCGGTGCCCGCCAGCGTGGTGCGCGCCTACGACCGCCGGGCGGCGGCGCTCGGCCCCCGCGGGCGTGAACTCCTTCTGCTGGCTGCCCTGCTGGGCCCCTGGTTCTCGGTCGGCACGGTCCAGCTCATCACCGGGTACGACGAGCGGAGTCTCCTCGCCCAGCTGCGGGCGGCCGAGGAGGCGGACCTCATCGTCCCCGACAGCACCGTGGCGGACGGCTACGCCTTCCGCCACGCGCTGATCGGTGAGGCGCTGCTGGCCGGGCTCACCCGCGCGGAGCGGGCCGCCGGCGCCCGCCGGGCCGCCGGGGCACTGCGGCAGGCCGAGGCGGTGCTCGACGACAGTCGGTCCCACCTCGCCGCGATGCTGCTCGAGACGGCCGGCGACGAGGCCGAGGCCGCCCGCGGGTACGCCGAGGCGGGCCGTCGGGCGCTGGCCGACGGCACCTCGGGGCAGGCCGTGCGGCTGCTCGAACGCGCGCACCGGCTCGCCGCCCCGGCGGACCGTACCGACATCACCGAGGCGCTGCTGCACGCGCTCGCGGAGGCCGGGCAGCTGGACCGCGCCCTGGAACTGCTCGGCACCCTCCCCACCGTCGGCGCCGCCGCGCTCGACACCGACCGCAGGATCGCGCTGCACACCCGGCTGGCCTGGGCCGCGCTGACCGCGGAGCGGAACACCGAGAGCAGCGAGCAGCTGGCGGCGGCGAAGGCGCTGCTCGGTACCGGGGCGGCACCGGCGCAGACCGCCGCGCTCGCGGTGATCGAGGGGCACCTGGCGCTGGTGCCGGGGTTCGAGGAGTGGCTGGCGGACGCGGATCGGCAGGCCCGGGAGGCGGCCGAGGTGGCCCGGCGGGCGGAGCTGCCGGTACTGGCCTGCCAGGCCTGGCAGCTGCTCGCCATGCTGGCGCGGGAGCGCGGCTTCGACGAGGCCGACGGATACCTGGTCCGCATGCTCGCGGAGGCCGAGGCGCACAGGCTGCCCGGCTGGCGGTTCGAGGCCCTGATCCGCCTCGGCGCCAACACCTTCATGCGCACCGGCGACGCCCGCCTGCTCGAACAGGCCCTGGCCGCGGCGAACGACCTGGGATCGATCACCCGCACCCACCGCACCGAGGGGCTGCTGGCCATGAACGCGGTGCTCACCGGCGACCCGGCCCGGGCCCGGGAGATCATCGACCGCTCCGTCGAAGCCACGTCGCGGATGCGCAACGTCGCCACCCACCGCTACCTGCTGCTGACCGCGGCGACGCTGGCCGCCCACCACGGGCGCCGCCGCGACATGGAACGCGAGTTGCAGGCCTTCGACCGGGCGGGCGGCGGACGGTCCTTCCTGGTGCCGGTGATGTTCGGGCTGTGCCGGGCGGTCTGCGCGTTGCTGGAGGAGGACCGGGCGCAGGCCGAGGCGGAGCTCGCCGCGGCGGCGGAGTGGGAGGGCGACCATCCCAATGTCTTCTACCTCGCGGGCCGTTACGGCCTGCGCCCGCTGCTCGACGTGCTCGCCGGCCGGGTGGGCCGGGCCGGGTTCACCCCCGTGGCGCTCGCCCCGGCGGCCGAACTCGCCTGGAACCACCAGTTCCTGCTGGTCGCCGAGGCGGTGTTGCTGGGCCGCGAGGGCCACCCGGAGCAGGCCACCCGGACCGTCGAACAGATGCGCTCCGCCGCCGGGATCTTCCCGACGGGCAGTCATCTCGCGTTGCGGCTGGCGGCGGAGGCGGCCCTGGCCGACGGCTGGGGTGACCCCGTGACGTGGCTGCGCGTGGCCGAGGACTACTTCCACGCCCTCGACGTGCCGGCCGTGCCGGCCGCCTGCCGGGCCCTGCTGCGCCGCACGGGTGCGACGGTCTCCCAACGCCGCGACGGGCGCGAGCAGATACCGGCCGACCTGCGCACCACGGGGATGACGGGTCGCGAGTTCGAGGTGCTCGCGCTGGTCGCCGAGCGACTGGGGAACCAGGACATCGCGCGCCGGCTGTCCATCTCCCCCCGGACGGTGGAGAAGCACCTGGCGAGCCTGCTGCGCAAGACCGGTCAGGCCGACCGGGTCGGGCTGCAGGCCCTGGCCGACGGGCTGGCCCAACCGGGCTGACCGGAGCGTCATCCCCACGCGGGGGCCGGTGGCAGCCGCCGTCAGGACGGCGGTCGGCGCGGCGAGTACCCCCGGGGTCGGATCGCCGCTGAGGACGATGTCTCCCCACCCATGAGCAGGCCAGCGGGCGAACCCGACAGCCAGCACGGTGAGCGCCGGTGCGGTGCTGGTCACCGTCAGGCGACGAAGGCGGCGAGGAGCTTGTCGGTGAGGCGCTCGAGGTAGTCGGGTCCGGTCGGGGTGCGGACGACCGCCAGGCGCCAGTAGAGCGGGCCGGCGAGGAGGTCGAGCGCGAGTTCGCGGTCCACGTCGGCGGGGAGTTCGCCGCGCTCGATCGCCCGTTCCAGGAGGTGGGTGGCTCGGGTGCGGCGGGGGTCACGGACGGCGGCGAGGAGTGCCTGGGCCAGCTCGGGGTTGCGGCCGCTCTCGGCGAGCAGGTCGGGGATGATCTTCGAGGGGAGTCGGTGGCGCAGCGCGCCGGCGGCCTCGGAGAGGAAGGCGAGGACGTCGCCGCGGAGCGTGCCGGTGTCGGTGACCCCGGGTGCGTCCACGGCGACCGCGCAGACCAGGGCGACGGTCATCTCCAGCTTGGACGGCCAGCGGCGGTAGATGGCGGCCTTGCCCGCCCCGGCCCGTTTGGCGACCGCTTCCAGGGAGAGCCGCGCGTAGCCGACCGACGCCAGTTCCTCGAAGAAGGCGGCCGAGATCGCCTCGGTCACCGAGTCCTGGAGTACCGGCCCGCCGGGCAGCCGGCGCTCGGGAGCGGGAGCGGGAGCGGGAGCGGGGGTCTGGGGCGTGGGTGCGTTGGGCATGCCCCGAATCTACACGAGGCGGAACGGTTGCGTCTCGACTTGGTGAGAGCTAGAGTCTTCTCGTATCCGAGACGCAACCGTTCCGTCTCGACAATCAGTGAGGGGTGCATCATGCGATTCCTGTTCGAGGACGAGTCGTTCTCCTTCGAGACGCTGCGCGCGGCCGGGTTCGCCAACGACGGCGGCGCCGACCTGGGCGAGGTCGTGGCCACCGTCCGGAACATCGGCGAGGGCGACGAGGAGGCCTGGCTGCGGGAGTGGAAGAACACCGCGGAGCGCGTCCACGCCATCGGCGACCGCGCCCTGGCGGCCGGGCACCGGGTCAGCGCCCGGGAGGCCCTGCTGCGGGCGTCGAACTACTACCGCACCGCCGAGTTCTACCGCCGCGACGACCCCGCCGACGACCCCGAGGTCAAGCTCCTCTCGACCCTCTCCCGCGAGACCTTCGCGACCGCCGCGACCCTGATGGACACCCCCGTCGAGCCGGTGCGCATCCCCTACGAGGACACCACCCTGCCCGGCTACCTCTTCCTCGTCGACGACTCCGGTGCCCCCCGTCCCACCGTCATCTTCACCAGCGGCTTCGACTCCACCCTGGAAGAGGTCTACTTCGCCATCGGCGCGGCCGCGCTGCGCCGCGGCTACAACGTGCTGGCCTATGACGGACCCGGTCAGGGCGCGGCGCTGCGCGAGCAGCACCTGGTCTTCCGCCCGGACTGGGAGGCCGTGGTGACCCCCGTGGTCGACTACGCGCTGACCCGCGCCGAGATCGCCGCCGACCGGCTGGTCCTGATGGGCTACAGCCTCGGCGGCTACCTCACCGCCCGCGCCGCCGCGTACGAGCACCGCCTGGCCGCCCTGGTCCTGGACGACGGCCTCTACAGTTACGGCGACGCCCACGCCCGGGTCATGCCGGCGTTCCTGCGGGAGTGGGTCGAGGCCGGCCGGGACGACCTCGCCGAGCCCGTCCTGAGCCTGCTCATGCGGGAGAGCACCCAGATCCGCTGGGCCATGCGCAACGGGGTGTGGACGTTCGGCGCCAGCTCGGTGGCGGACTACGTCCGTCGCACCGCCGCCTACACCCTCGACGGCGTCGCCCAGCTCATCGACTGCCCCACCCTCGTCCTGGACGCCGAGAACGACCAGTTCTTCCGCGGCCAGCCCCAGCGCGTCGAGGCCGCCCTGACCTGCCCGCACACCCTGGTCACCCTCCCCGAGGCCGAGGGCGCGGGCGAGCACTGCCACATGGGCGCCATGTCCCGCTTCCACCAGGTCGCCTTCGACTGGCTCGGCACCACCCTGGCCCCGGCGGCCGAGTAGGAGGCGGGGGCAGTCCGAGTCGGGGAACGCCGGGGAGGGCGGGAAGCAGCCCCGACAACGCCGGGACGGTGCGACGCGGCCGGACGTGCCCGACCCGGCGAAGGCTCTCACGTCCTCGGTGGGCGGGGCCGAAGGGCGACGATCAGGGTCGCGACCCCCGCGGATGCCTCGACGGCACCCGCGGGGCCCTGAGCGCGGTGCTCCTCGCCGCCGGCTCGTCAGACGGCCGGCCGCTGGACGGAGGTCGGCCCGGTGGAGAGGAGCGCCGGGATCCCGTCGGCGAGGTGCGGGCCGAGCTCGCCCCAGCCCTCCTTGTAGCCGTAGACGCCGGCCAGGGTGCGGGCCTCGTAGTCGCCGTTCATGACCTCGATGTCGTTGGCCGTGATCAGTGCCGGGTGGGCGACGCCGAGGGCCGACGAGACCTTGATCAGCTCCTTGCGCAGGGTACGCAGGTAGACGGCGGCCCGGGTGGCCTTCGAGGTCGGGTCGAGGCCGCGGGCCAGCCACGGGTTCTGGGTGGCGATGCCGGTGGGGCACTTGTCGGTGTGGCACTTCTGCGACTGGATGCAGCCGATGGACAGCATCGCCTCACGGGCGACATTGATCATGTCGACGCCCAGGGCGAAGGCGACCGCGGCGTTCTCGGGCAGGCCGAGCTTGCCGGAGCCGATGAAGGTCAGCTCGTCGGTCAGCCCCAGCTCGGCGAAGGTGCCGTAGACCCGGGAGAAGCCCATCCGGAACGGCAGCGACACCGAGTCGGCGAAGATCCGCGGTGCCGCCCCGGTGCCGCCCTCGCCGCCGTCGACGGTCACGAAGTCGACACCACGGTCACCACGCGCCATCAGCGTGGCCAGCTCCTGCCAGAAGCCCATCTCCCCCACCGCGCTCTTGACCCCGACCGGCAGACCGGTCTCGGCGGCGAGCAACTCGACGAAGTCGAGCATCGAGTCGACGTCGCCGAACGCGGTGTGCCGCGACGGGGAGGCGCAGTCCTCGCCGACCGGGATGCCGCGGATCCCGGCGATCTCCGGGGTCACCTTCGCGCCCGGCAGCATCCCGCCCAGCCCTGGCTTCGCGCCCTGGGAGAGCTTGATCTCTATCGCCTTGACCGGGGCGCCGGCGACCACCTCCTTGAGCTTGTCGAGGTTGAAGCTGCCGTCCTCGTTGCGGCAGCCGAAGTACGCCGTACCGATCTGGAGGACGAGGTCGCCGCCGTTGCGGTGGTACGGGGAGAGGCCGCCCTCGCCCGTGTTGTGCATCGTGCCCGCCAGCGCCGCCCCCTTGTTGAGCGCCGTGATGGCCGCGCCGGAGAGCGATCCGAAGCTCATCGCCGAGATGTTCACCACGCTCGCCGGTCGGAACGCCTTGGCGCGCCCGCGCGGGCCGCCCAGCACCTTGGCCGAGGGCAGGGGGGCCTGCGGGTCGTGCGCGTCGGGCAGAGTGCCGGCGAACGTGCGCTGCTTCAGGTAGGCGTGCCCCTGCACGTGCTCGACGTCGACTTCGGTGCCGAACCCGAAGTAGTTGTTCTCCTCCTTCGCCGACGCGTAGATCCAGGTGCGCTGGTCACGACTGAACGGGCGCTCCTCCTCGTTCGAGGTCACGATGTACTGCCGCAGCTCCGGTCCGATCGTCTCCAACAGGTACCGGGCGTGCCCGATCACCGGGAAGTTCCGGAGCAGTGCGTGCCTCTTCTGGATGAGGTCGCGGGCAGCCAGAACCGCCAACGCTGTCGCGGCGACCGCGCCGATCCTCCGGGCGTGCATGAACGTTCCTCCTCGATGCACGGCTCCACCGCCAGGCGGTGGAGCCGTCGTGTCGTGTTGGGGCGTTGGACGGCGGGCACACCGCCAAGCGGGCATCGGCGTCCGTCGAAGAATGCGAGACGATAGTAGGAGGCCGCGCGGACGGCCCTGCGGTCAGGGGGCTGGTCCAGGTGCGCTGGCGACGTGGGCCGGGTGGGGCGGCGCAGTGCCCCCGAGTGGCTTCCCCCGCCGCGGGCTCGCCGACGGACAGTTGCGTGTCACGCCGGATCGCCGACCTCTACCACTCCGTCCGAGGTCGGCAGCGCCGCGGGTGTCCCGCTCCGAGATCTTGTTGGCGATGGGGCGAGGCGGTGCGCGACGGGTCGCGGACGGTCGGTGGAGTTCCGGGGAGGCAGTTGGCGACCGAGGCCATTGGACCGTCAACCGGATTGTCGTCAAGGTTGTCTGATGATCCGTCACCGCGATCCGCTCGCCCGGCCGTCGCGGGGCGGCACACACGCGGTGCGGTGTCGAACGACAGTGGATCGAGGCGAGACTCTTCGGGTGAAAAACCGGCGCAAGGCCGTCTGGCTGGCGGTTCGCTGGCTGCTGGGGGGAGCTCCGAACCCTACGTTAAAATCCGGCGCTCACGGCGGCGGCGCTCACGGAGTTCGTTCACACCTGCCGCAGACCGCAAAGCCAAGGGGAACAGTCATGCGCCTGACCCGCTGCGCTCTCGCCGCCGCAACGGTGGCGGCTTCCGCCTCAGCCATCGGCCTGCCGCTCTTCCTCACGCACTGGACATCCCAGAGTTCCGCTGCCACGCAGGTCCGCATGGTCGGCGCCCCCGGCACGTCGGAGGGCAAGGCCGGATCGCCCGGGCTGCCCGCCTCGAATCCGGGCCCGCAGGCATCATGGCCCCCCTGCTACAGCTACGGCGGCCCCTACTGCGGCTGGGTGCAAAGGTACTGGGGCGGCTGTGACCGGGAGTGGGGTCTGAGCTACGGAATCAAGAACCCCGACTTGATCTGTCCCCACGACCCCCGCCCGAGCGCCTCGGCCACAGCCAGTGCCTCGGCCACGCCCAGCGCCTCGGCGAAGCCCAGCGCCTCGGCGAAGCCCAGTCGTACGGCGAAGCCCGGCCACACGGCCATGTCGGCCTCCGTCGGAGGAAGCAGTTCCTCCTGACCGGTCCCGCTGCGAGGGCTCCGGCGACCAGCAGTCGCGGCCGTGCCCGCCCGCCGATGAGGGTCGGACCGCGGTTCTTCGTCCGACCGTCGGCCACGCGGGCCGCTGAACGGAGTGCACGGACGCGGCAACGTCCCGGGTGACCGCCCTCCGGAGGCGCTGCCGGTTCCTCTTCCGGCCCAGTGTCACGAGCCGGAACGACGTCGCAGCAGCCAGGCCGTGGCCAGCGTTCCCAGGGCCACCAGCAGACCGCTGGCCGCGATCCCGATGTGCTTCGCACTCAGAAGACCACTGTCCCAACCGGCAGCCGCGGTGCCGGGCGGAAGAGGGCGGACGGTACTCCCGGAGCCGGGAGCCCCCGGCTTCTGCTGGCCGTTCTGAGGGCTGCCCCCCGCCTGCGGCGACGGGGAGCTGGACGACCCGTCCCCGTCGGCAGCCGCACCATCGTGTGGGAAGTCGGGGTCGTCACGATCACGGTCGTCCCGGTCCTTGCCGTCCCGGCCGCGTTCGTCCTCGTCGTCGACGCAGTGGGTGACGGGGAAGGGGAAGGCTCGCTCGTGGCGGTCGAAGGCCTTCACCACGAAGAGTGGGTGGACCCGGAAGAAGTCACGAATCTCCAACTCGTACTGGTTTTCGGTCTGAGTGGGATAGTTCACGTTCAGATACGTGGAAATGGAGAAGTTCGTCCACGGTGCGTCCGGCGACGAGGATGAAGGCGAGACCCGTAGGAGGACGAGGGCCTCCGGCCCACGCCGGCCGTTACGCAGAATCGCCCTGAAGTCCTTGTCGATGAGCACGACGCTGCGGGGGCTGTAGCAGTTCCGAAAGGGATTGTGGCGATGGTGGCCCCCGCCCCCTTCCCCGCCCCCTTTCTGGAGCCACGAGGAGTCGGGCGCGCGTGCGGACGCCTGCGCGGCGATGCCTGCCAACGGAGGGGCGAGGGCGATGGCCGCACCCGCCAGCGACGTTGCGACCCAGGGACGAAGACTCATCCAATGACCTCCATGGGTAGCGGACGCGGGCGACCACCTGCCGGGTCACACATCCGAATCTCAGAAGAAGTTAAGAGGAGTCAACTCGTCACATCGTGAACATCCTCGGGGAGCCGTACCCGTTGTCACTCAGCCGCAGCAGTTTCGGGTCGGAGAAGTAGGTCGTGGGCGGCTTCGACCGGGTGACGGCGTCACGGTGCCGGACCGTGGCCGGGTCACGGCTCGCCCCCATCGGCGGTCTCCGGCCGCCTCCCGTTGTCGCCGGGCGCGGGCAGGCCGCCCGCGCGGTCCGGGGTTGCGGCCATTTGCGGATCGGATTAAAGTCGGATCAGCATTCGGGTGAAAGTCCTGCGAATCCTGAAAAACCTGGAATTTGTGTCCAGGTCGCCTCCCGTGCATTCAGCGACCGATGCGAAGGCCATCGATGCGGCGAGCATCCGGACGCTTCCACGCCCCGCCGCTGCCCTCTCGACGGTCGATGACGAGCCCCGCCCGGACCGGCAGCGGAAGGGTGAAAGCCATATGGTGCACCAATTCGGTGATTTCCAGAACGTCGTCTACGCGGAGGCCCTGAAAGGGATCGCCTCCCGCTATCCCTTCGATTACCCCTCCATCGAGGAGAAGGCCGCCAAGGCCCTCCCGGACTGGGTGTACCGCTACGTCTCCTCGGCCGCCGGGGACGGGCGCACGCAGCGCGCCAACGTCGAGGCGTACTCGCGATACGGCATCATCCCCCGGATGATGACCAGCCCACCCGAGCGCGACCTCTCCACGGTCCTGTTCGGCAAGAAGGTGGACGTGCCGATCTTCATGGCCCCCATCGGCATGATCGGCCTCTGTTCGCCCGACTTCCACGGCGACGTCGCCGCGGCCACCGCGGCCGGAGCGACCGGCGTTCCCTACTGCCTGTCGACCTTCTCGCAGACCCGCATGGAGGAAGTGGTCCCGCACGCCGGCGGCACCCCCGTCTTCTTCCAGCTCTACCTCCCCAACGACCGGGAGTTGGCGGCGAGTTTCATCCAACGGGCCGAGAGCAGCGGATACTCCGGAATTCTGCTCACCGTCGACTCCTGGACACTGGGCTTCCGGCCGAACGACCTCGTGATCGGCAACTTCCCGCAGTTCCGCGGTTTCTGCATGCAGAACTACTACACGGACGAGAACTTCCTGAAGCACCTCTCGAAGCCGCCGGAGGAGGACATCGCTCCCGCGCAGCGCCACTACGCGACGGTGTTCGCCAAGCCGTTGGACTGGGAGGACCTCGACTGGATCAGGACGCAGACCACGCTGCCCGTCGCGGTCAAGGGGATTCAGCACCCGGAGGACGCCCGCAAGGCCATCGACCACGGCGCGGACGTCATCTACGTCACCAACCACGGTGGCCGGCAGGTCAACTCCGGTGTCCCGACGCTCCAACTGCTCCCGGACGTCCTGAAGTCCGCGGGGACGACCCCGGTCGTCTTCGACTCCGGCGTCCGCTCCGCGACCGACGCCCTGATCGCGCTGGCTCTCGGTGCCACGGCCGTCGGCCTCGGGCGACCCTACGCCTACGCCCTCTCCTACGGCGGCGCGGAGAGCCTCACGCACTACCTCCGCGGTTTCCTCGCCGAGCTCGACCTCTGCATGGCGGTGGCCGGATTCAAGGACCTCGAGGAGCTCCGCGAAGCCGGGGTCGTGCGCGTCACCGGGTAGCGGGCCGAAGGCCGCCGATCGCCGATGGGCGCACAGGTTCAGAAGACGCTTCCGGCAGGACATCGTCCGACTCGACCCTTAGACGTGCGGAGAAAGCAGGGAATGATCCATGAAGGTCAGGTCAGTCGAGTACCGCACCCTGCGGACCGAGGTCGGTGAGAGCGTCATCCCGGCGAGCGGCAAGGCGAACAGGATGCCCCCGCTCGTGTTCGCGTCGGTCATCACCGAAGACGGCGTCGAGGGCAACTACATCAGCTACTGCATTCCGACGGGGACCATCGGGCACGGCGTCGAACTGGCCCGCGAAATCCTCGTCGGGCGGGACAGCTACGACGTCGGCGCGATCTCCCAGGAGATGATGCGGGTCCTGCCGCCGAACAGCCACCCGCAGGCGCTCGCCGCGGCGGACGTCTGTCTCTGGGACATCAACGCCAAGGCGGTGGACCTCCCGCTGTACAAGTACCTCGGCGCTTGCCGCGACAGGATCCGCGGGTACGCCAGCACCGTCCCGTACCCGACCGTCGACGGCTACCTGAAGGTGATCTCGGATGCCGTCGCCCAGGGTTACACCGCGGCCAAGGTGCACCCCTTCCGGGACGCGAAGCGCGACGTCGAACTGGTACGCGCCCTCCGCTCGGAGTTCCCCGACATCGACCTCATGATCGACCCGGTGTGCGCGTACAACCTCCCCGACGCCCTCGAAGTCGGTTACGCACTGGACGAGTTGGGCTACTTCTGGTACGAGAATCCGATCTCCGACTACGACCTCGACGGGTTGGCGCATCTCAGCAGCAAGCTCAGGACCCCGCTGGCGGTGGGCGAGCAGAACTACGTGGGTTTCCCGGCCCTGCGCGACTACTTGAAGTCGGGCATCGGCTTCTACGTCCGCAGCCTCGGCGAGTACGCCGGCGGTCTGTCGCACGTCCTGAAATCCGCCCACGCGGCCGAGGCGTTCGGCGTGAACTACGAGATCCACAGCTACGGTCCGCCGTTGAACCTCGCGATGTACGTGAACGTCGCGTTGTCGGTCCCGAACTGCGAGTTCGCGGAGATCATCGTCCCGGAAACCCTCTTGAGCATGGGCATGGCCGACGTGCCGAGGGTCGACGAGGACGGCTATCTGGAAGCCCCGAAGCACCCCGGACTGGGCTACCGCGTCGACCGCGACGCCATCGAGAACCTCACCCTGGAGGTTTTCTGACGAATCGCCGGACGTCTCAGGTCGCCGGACGTCTCAGGCGCTCCAACAAGGGCGGTGCTTCCTCGCATCGCGGGGTGGTGGTAGGTCGTCCCGGGCCGCCGGACGACTCCTGCCCCGGTGGTGGTGCGAGAGCCGAGTCGACCGCCGTGGCGGCTGTTGACCCCTCGGGTGGCCCCGGGCCTCCCCACGGGCACGGTCGGGCTGACAAGCTGTCCCGGTCGGGACGCCGCCGGGCGTCCCTCGACCGGGGGAGGTTCTGTCGTGGGTGCCAGTGGAACGCCGTCGCAGCACGGCCCCGCCTCGACGGCTCGGCACGCGCCTCCCCTCGACCCGGAGCTGCGCACCGCGCTGACAGCGGTGGGAGGGGACGCGCGGGAGCCGGTCACCCTGGAGGGCCTTGCGGCCAGGCAGCAGCGGGACGCCGCTGCTCGGCCCAGGCCGACGGTGCGCGAGCTCCAGGCCGGCGGCCGGTTCGCGGTGGAGGAACTGCGTGTGCCGGGGACCCAGGGGAGCAGGGAGGTCAGGCTCGTCAGCGCACGGCCCGCCGGGATCGCCGGGCCGCTGCCAGTCCTGTACTACATGCACGGCGGCGGAATGATCATGGGCAACGCCTGGTCCGTACTTCCGCGGCTGCTTCGCGAATGGGCCCTCCCGCTGCGGCTCGCCGTCATCTCCGTCGAGTACCGACTGGCGCCGCGGGCGCAGTATCCCGGACCGGTGGAGGACTGTCACGCCGGACTCGTCTGGGCGGCTGAGCACGCGGCCGGGCTGGGCCTCGACGCGGACCGCATCATCGTCGGGGGCAAGAGCGCCGGCGGGGGACTCGCCGCAGCACTCGCCCTGCTGAACCGTGACCGCGGCGGGCCGGTTCCGATCGGTCAACTGCTCCTGAGCCCGATGCTGGACGACCGCAACGACACCTTCTCCAGCCACCAGATGGCCGGCCGCGACACCTGGGACCGAACCTCCAACGCGACCGCCTGGCAGGCACTGCTGGGCGACCGGTACGGCGCTGCCGACCTGCCGCCCTACGCCGCCCCCGCCCGCGCCACGGACCTGTCCGAGCTCCCCCCGGCCTACGTCGAGGTCGGGTCGGCCGAGACCTTCAGGGACGAGGCCGTGGCCTACGCCAACGCGATCTGGCAGGCCGGTGGCGCGGCCGAACTGCACGTGTGGCCCGGCGCCTTCCACGGTTTCGACACACTCGCACCGCGGGCGGTCCTCAGCCAGGACGCCCGCGAGGCCCGTTCCCGCTGGCTCCGGCGGATCGTCGGACGATGAACCCGCTCCCGTGAGTCGGCGGGGGCCGGTGACGGCCGGCGCTCCGGGGGCGGCCCGGCACCTGGACACACGAACGGCCCACCCCGGCAGGGGCGGGCCCGTCGCCCGGGGACCCGTTCAGCCCTCTCCGGCCGGGGCACCAGGGCCGGCACCGCTGCCGTCCCTGACCGCGCCCGGCGCCCCGCATCCCGTGCGGTGGGGCCGGTCCGGGTGTAGCGTCGATCACAGCAGTCGTGGTTCCGAAGTCGTTCGCCCGCGGTGGTAGCCGCGGGCGTTTTCGCTGTCCAGCACATGCCCTCTCCGGACCTTGGCGATCACCTCCGCGCGGGCCCGCAACAGTGCCGGCCCGGCAACTGCCCCGAACAGGAGACAGGCAATGGCTACCGGAACCGTGAAGTGGTTCAACGCCGAGAAGGGCTTCGGCTTCATCGAGCAGGACGGCGGCGGCGCCGACGTGTTCGCCCACTACTCGAACATCGACGCGCAGGGCTTCCGCGAACTGCAGGAAGGCCAGAAGGTCCAGTTCGACGTCGTGCAGGGCCAGAAGGGCCCGCAGGCGGAGCACATCCGCCCCGCCTGACGCCGTACCCGCGAACGGCCCGTCCCGGCTGGGGACGGGCCGTTCCCGCTGGGGGAGACAGCCCGATGCCGACCCGCCGGGTAGCGCCGCCCCGCCGGCTCAGGTGGTGGGCGCGGTGCTGAGCATCCAGTGGCTGAACGCGGCGTACCGCTGGGCGAACTCGGCTGCTCCGGTGGCGTGTTCGACGGCGGCGGCGTGCTCGCGGACCTGGTCGAACCGCGCGGTGCGGGCGTCTTCGTACCGGGCGAGCGCCCGGGCCGTGTCGGGCCCGGCCGCCAGGCTGGCGCGCAGCACACCTGCGTCCTCGATGCCGAGGGTGCCACCTGCGGAGATGTGTGGGGACAGGCCGTGCGCGGCGTCCCCGACCAGCGCGACCCGCCCGCTCGTCCAGCGTGACAGGGGAGGGACGAGCATGATCGCGTTCTCCAGGATCGCCTCCTCGGGGGTTGTGGCGATCATCTCCAGCAGGTCGTCGTGCCAGCCCGCCTCGGCCAGGTGCCGGGCGCGCCGCAGCGCCCGGTCCCGCTTGGTGCCGGTGAGCGGACCGGCGTCGAACTGGTTGACCATCCACATGGTCCGCCCCTGCGCGACTCGCGCGTACCCACCGCGGGTGCGCTCCCGCCCGATCGTGAGCACCGTGCCCTCCGGGCGCTCGTCCCCCGCGGGCACGACGGCGCGCCAGGCGTAGTGCCCGGCGTGCGCCGTGGCGGCACTGCCGGGCACGAGCTCTGCGCGCACGCGGGAGTGCACGCCGTCCGCACCGATCAGCAGGTCCGCGTGCAGCTCCGCACCGCCGGCGAGGTGGACGACAACCTCCGACTCGCGCTCGGTGTACCCGGTCACCCGGGCGTCGAGGAGGATCCGGTCGCGGCCGACGGTGTCGGCCAGCAGGCTGTTCAGACCGGGCCGCGGCACGAGCAGGAACTGGTGGTCGGACTCGTGGTGGCCGGGGGTGCGCAGCGGGCGGCCGGCGGCGTCGAAGAACCAGGCGTCGATCTCCCCACCCATGCCGCGAACGTCCGCGCCGACGCCGATCCGGTCGAACTCGCGCAGCGCGTTGGGCCACAGGCCGATCCCCGCTCCCGCGGCACGCACCCGCGGCGCCTGCTCCAGCACCGTGACCTCGTGTCCGATCAGCTGGAGGGACGCCGCGGTGGTGAGCCCGACCAGACCCCCTCCGGCGATCACTGTACGCATCGTTGCCTCCTCGCGTTCCCGGGCGCCGGCCGGCGCCTGACACCCAGTCAACGCGGGGAGTTCGATAACCTCAAATGCATAGTTGTGATGCTTAGCATTACCCTCATGCATCTGGATCTGAACCTCCTGACCGCGTTGGACGCCCTGCTGGACGAGCGCAGCGTCAGCGCCGCCGCCGACCGGTTGCACCTCTCCCAGCCCGCCATGAGCCGCACCCTCAGCCGGATCAGGCGGGCGACCGGGGACCAGATCCTGGTCCGCACCGGCCGGTCCATGCTGCCCACGCCCTACGCCGAGCAGATCCGTGACGAGGTCCACCAACTCGTCACCCGGGCCCAGGCCGTCCTCAGCCCGACGGCCGAGGTGGATCCCGCCGCGCTGGAGCGGACCTTCACCCTCCAGTGCAACGACGTCATCGCCGACGCCCTGCTCCCACGCCTCGCCGCCGAGCTCACCGACTCGGCGCCCGGGGTCCGCCTGCGCTTCCTCGGGGAGGCGGACACCACCGTCGACGAACTGCGCCGGGGACACGTCGACCTCCAGGTCACCGACGCGGCCCCCCGGCACGCCGACACCCGCTCGACGACCGTGCTCACCGACACCCTGGCCGTCGTCGGCCACCACGACCTACCGCACGACCCCTCCACCTGGGAGGGATTCGCCTCGCTTCCCCATGTCGTGATCTCCCGCCGGGGGCGCGTCCACGACCGCGTCGACGACCTGCTCGACGCCCAGCACCTCCGCAGGCGCGTCGCGTTCACCGTGCCGACCCTGGCCCTGGCCCTGCGGACGGTGGCCGCCCACCACCTGATCACCGTCGTCCCCAGGCTGCTCACCGGCCACGCACTCCCAGCACCGCTGCGCGGCTACCCCCTGCCCGGACCGGCCCCGGCCGTCCCCGCCGTCCTGGCCTGGCACGCCCGCCACGACCGCGACAGCGCCCACCGCTGGCTCCGCACCCTGATCACCGACACCCTCGCCGCCGTCACGCGGGCTCCGGGCGCCGCCGGCACGGCTCCGGTTCCGGAACCGATGGGTTGAAGGCCGGCGGACCTGGACCGCGGTCGAGCGGTCACGGCTTGGGCTCCTGCCCTCCTGGCTCCGGGGATCGAGGACCCGCCGGAGGCGCCGGAGGGTTGGATCGCGGAGCGGGCCGGGCTTCCCGGTGTCGTTCGGTGCCTGGTTCCCGCGCCGGCAGGCCCCGGAGGAGCGCGTCGAGGAACAGCTCGAAGCGCGGGGCGTGGCGGCCGAGGTCGAGGGCGTTCTCCTGGAACTGCTCCTCGCCGGGTACTTCGGCAAGGACGACCGGCCCGACCTGTGGGAGCGCCATCGGCGGCTGCGCTCCGGCGGTTGACCCGGGCCGCGCCGGTGCGCGGCCCTACCGTTCCGCTCTGGGCGTGCCGGACTCCTGGGCGTGCCGGATCGCGTCCAGGACGATGTGGGCGATGTGGCCGTCGGTGAGGGTGTACTCGATCTCGCGGGCCTGGCGATGGGCGGTGACGATCCGGAAGGCCCGCAGCACTCGCAGGTGCTGGGAGACCAGGGGCTGGCTCACGCCGAGGGCGGTGACGAGTTGGTGCACGCGCTTGCCGCCGTCGGCCAGCTCGCGCACGATGCCCAACCGGACCGGGGCGGCCAGCGCGCGCAGCAGCTCGCTGGCGGCCTGTAGGTCCGGTCTGGCCTCGTCGTCCGGAGGAGTCGTTGTCATATGCGGAAATTAGCATATGACAACGACTTTCACTTGTCCGTGCTCGGACGCTCGCGGAGAGCGATCGGTCAGTGGTCGTCCCAGTGGCCCTCGTGGGCGGCGTGGCGGTGGCCGTCGTGGATGAAGTCGGTGTGGTCCCCGTGCGGCACGGCGACGTGACCGCAGTCCGGGCCGTGCTCGTGCTGGTGGCCTTCGTGGGTCACGTGTCCGGTGCTGGCGCACTCGTCGACGTGGTCCCCGTGGGCGCGGTGGAGGTGGTTGTCGTGGGCGTAGTCGACGTGGTCCCCGTGCGGTACGGCCACGTGGCCGCAGCCCTCGCCGTGGGTGTGGGCGTGGTCGGGGTGCGGCCGGTGCTCGACGGTGGCGGACATGCGCGTGCCTCCTTGTTCGGTGCCTGACAAGAATGGACATTAGCATATGGCGATCTGTGCATGTGTGAAGTGCGGGACGTGGCGGTCGGCGTGGGGGTGCTCCGATCGGGTCGGGTTTCCAGGGCGGCGCGCAACTCGATGCCGTCCTGCTCTGGTTTTGAAAATCGTTTCCGATTAGCGTGGGCCGTAGTGGGCCCCTCCTGCCGGGGCCGCAGGTTCCCGAGGAGTACTCCACACCATGCGTGCTGCCGTGCCCCGTAAGGCTCGCGGGCATCCCGCCCGACTCGTGCCGACCGCGACGCCGGAACGGGGAGGAACGTGAACGACACCGACGTCTCCGTGCCGGCCCCGTCCCTCGGCCGCACGGCGGAGCGAACCGGCGCGGCCGGCCGCACGCCGTCCGGTGAGTTCGCGTCGATCGGGCGGCCGACTCCCCAGCGCACCGTCGTACTGGAGGCGCTGATGGGCAGTGAGGGCTTCGTCAGCGCCCAGATCCTGCACGCCGGTCTGCTGACCGGGGGGTCACGGGTGGGGCTGAGCACCGTCTACCGCACGCTCACCGCGCTCGCCGACGCCGGCCGGGCCGACGTCGTCCGGGACGTCAACGGCGAACGGCTGTTCCGCTACCGTCCGGGCGCCGACCACCGGCACTACCTGATCTGCCGGGTGTGCGGGCTGAGCGTGGCCGTGGACTCCGGCCCGGTCGAGACCTGGGCGGACCAGGTGGCCGAGGAGTCAGGGTTCGCGGACGTGCGGCACACCGTGGAGCTGGCCGGTGTCTGCACGACTTGCCTCGCCGCCGCCGATGACGGCCGACCCGCCCACTGATCCCGGGGCACCCGGACCACCACTCCGGCCACCGGTGGCGCCGGCGCGACCGGAACGGTCCGTGGGGAGCCGGCCGGCTCCCCACGGACCGTCAGGCCGAGGCTCCGGCCGGAAGCGGTGCCCGGCTCCTGCGGTACACCTGGCGCACCCAGCGCACGGCATGGGCGAGGAGGTAGCTGCCGAAGGCGAGCGCGGTAACGAAGAAGCCGATCGGCCAGTTGGTCTGGTAGGCCGCGGCGATCGAGGACCAGACGGTCAGCAGCGCGATCACGACCGAGAGGGCCATCGTGCGCAGCGGCTCGTCGGTGAGGCAGCGCGCGGCGGCCGCGGGGCCGACCATCAGGCTGAACATCAGCAGCGCGCCGACCACGGGCACGGCCGTGGTGGTGGCCAGCGCGACGACCACCAGGAAGGCCATCTCGACGCGGTGGCCACGGATGCCGCGGGCGGCCGCGATCTCGGGCACCACCGAGGTGAGCAGCAGCGGCCGGTAGAGCAGGGCGATCGCGCCCAGGCAGCCGGCGCCGAGCACGGCGGTGAGCCCGATCTCGTTGCCGCTGACCCCGAGCACCTCGCCGAAGAGCAGCGAGTAGATCTCGGGGGCGTACTCGGTGCTCCAGCTGAGGAACAGCGATCCCATGCCGAGCAGCATCGCCAGCGCCAGGGCGGTCACCACGTCGTGGCGGCCCCGCCGACCGAGCAGGCCGATGCCGAGTGAGGCACCCAGTGCGAACACGCCGAGGCCGACAACCGTGTTGAGGCCGAGCAGACTCGCTCCGGCCGCTCCGGCGAAGGCGGCCTCGGGTACGGCGTGCGAGACGAACGCCGAGCCGCGCAGCACGACGAAGAACCCGACCACCGGGGCGACGACGGCGACGACGGTCGCCACGATCCAGGCGTTGACCATGTAGTCCGCGAACATCCCAGCCTCACCTCACCGTTGCCAGGGAACGTGCCGTGAGCGCCGATCCGCCACGGTGGCGGGCGCGTGCCGCCCGGATCCGGCTGCCGAGGTCGGCGAGCAGGTAGAGCGTGAAGACCACGGCCACCACGAAGAAGCTCACCGGCCAGCCCTTGCCGGTCGGCGGCCAGCGGTAGCTGTCGTAGGCCAGGACGACTCCGATCCAGGTCGACAGCACCCCGATGGCGCCGGCCAGTGCCATCGCCCGGGCCGGCCGGCGGGTCAGCCGCAGTGCCGTCGCCGCGGGCCCGATCAGCAGCGCGGTGCTGAGGATGGTGCCCACCGCCACCGAGGAGAGTGCCGCCGACAGCGCCAGCAGCAGGAGGAAGGCCAGACCCAGGGCGCGCACCGGGATGCCGCGGGCGGCGGCCAGCTCCGAGCTGACCGAGCTGAGCAGCAGCGGGCGGTACAGCAGGGCGACGACCGCCAGGCAGACGGCGCCGAGCAGGACCATGGCCGGCACGGTGATGCCGCTGAGCGCGAACAGGGAGCCGAACAGGATGGTGATGGTCACCCCCGTCGTGCTGTTGACGATCGTCTCGAAGTAGATGAGCAGCGCCGAGAGGCCGAGCGCGGTGCTCAGCACCAGGCCGGTCGCCACGTCGCGACCGCGCTGCCGTTGCGCGCCGACCAGTTCCATCGCCCCCGCGACGACGAAGCCGCTGGTGAGGAAGCCCCAGAGCGGGGTGAGGCCGACCAGGAAGGCGGCCGAGCCGCCCAGCGTGCCCAGGGCACTCAGCGCGTGCCCGGCGAACGACTGCCCGCGCAGGACGGTGATCACCCCCACCGCGCCGGAGACCACCGCGACCACCGCCCCGGCGAGGAGTGCCGTGCGCACCGGGTCGCTGTCGAAGAAGCCCGGGGCGAAGACGGCGTCGAGGACTCCTGCCACCACACCTCACCGCCCCTCGGTCGAAGCCTCGGCGACCGGGCGCCCCGGCTGCCGTGGCGCCGGGTCGAGCGAGACGCTGGAACCCGAGACCACCAGGACGCGCCCGTCGACCCGCAGGACGTTCACCGGGTGCCCGTACAGCTTGCTCAGCACCTCGGTCCGCACCACCTCGTCGGTCGTCCCGACCGCCGTGCGCCCTCCGGCCACGTACACGACCCGGTCCAGCACGGGGAGCAGCGGGTTCATGTCGTGCGCGGAGAGCAGCACGGCGATCCGCTGCTCCTTCGCGATGCGGGCGAGCAGGTCCACGATCTCCTGCCCGCTGCGGATGTCGAGGTTGGCCAACGGCTCGTCCATGAGCAGCAGCCGCGGGCGGCTGATCAGCGCGTGAGCGATCAACACCCGCTGCTGCTCGCCGCCGGAGAGGTTGCCCACCCGGGAGTCGGCGAACGCCGAGGCGTCCACGGCGTCGAGCATCTCCTCGACGTGTTGCCGGCGTTGCCGGGACGGTGTGCGCACCCCCACCCGCTCGCCGTCCAGGCCCAGCCCGACCAGGTCGCGGGCGCGCAGCGGGGCGTCGGGATCGATCAGCACCTTCTGCGGGACGTAGCCGACCGAACGGTTGCGCCGGCCCAGTGGCCGGCCGTCGACCAGGATCCGGCCCTCGGTGGGGGCCAGCATCCCCATCACGACCCGCAGGATCGTCGTCTTGCCGGCGCCGTTGGATCCGATCAGGCCGGTGAACTCGCCCGGACCGAGGGAGAATTCCACCTCGTCGAGGATCCGCCGGCCGCCCCGCCACACGCTGACGCCCGCCAGCGAGAGGACGTCACCGTGTCGTGTCCCGTCGCCGGTCATCACAGGGTCGGCGCCGAAGTGCCGTTGGCGAGGGCGTTCTTGAGTGCGGAGACCTCGGCGCTCATCCAGGACTGGTAGGTGTAGCCGGGCGTCGGCATGGTCTCGTAGACGCCGATGACCGGGATGCCGTTCTGCTTGGCCAGGGTCAGCAGCGACTGGGTCAGCGAGTCGGTGACCTGCTGGTTGTAGACGAACGCCTTCACCTTGTGCTGGGTGAACAGGCCCTGCTCGGCCGCGACGTCCTGCGGCGAGGGGTCGGTGCCGTTCATCACGTCGGCCTGGAACGCCCAGGGCGTCAGGTTGTTGATGCCGGCGGCGTCGAGCAGGTAGTCGGCCACCGGCTCGGTGGTCGCCACCGCGGCGCCGGGGAAGGCGGCCTTGAGCTGGGCGATGGCCTCGGTCCAGGGCTGCAGGGAGGCGTCGAACCTGGTGGCGTTCGCCTCGAAGTAGTCCTTGTGCGCGGGGTCGATGGTGGAGAGGTCGTCGGCGATGGCCTTCGCCACCGCGGGCATGGTGGCCGGCTGGTACCACAGGTGCGGGTTCGGGGTGGAGTCGGGCAGGCCGAGCAGCTTCTGGACGTCGATCACCTGGCGGCCGGAACTGCCCGACGCCTGCTCGATCTTGGCCATGAAGTCGTCGTAGCCGACCCCGTTCTGGACGATGAGCCGGGCGGAGCTCACGGTGTGCGCGACCTTGGGGTCCGCCTCGAAGGTGTGCGGGTCCGTGTTCGGGTTGCTCATGATCCCGGTCGCCGTGACGTACTGTCCGCCGATCTGGCTGATCACGTCGGAGTACTCGTTCTCCGCGCCCACCGCCTGGATCGTCGCGCCGGACGACCCGGTGCCGCTCGCGCCGTGTGCGGAGGAGGAGCAGGCGGTGGCGGCGGCCGCGGTCAGCACGGTGACGGCGGCGAGCAGTGCGGGCCGGGTGCGGCGCGGACCGGCTGAACGGGCTTTGGTGGGAACGGACATGACGAGTACTCCTTGCGACGGCCTGCCAGGTCCGCACGGCGGACTCCGGCTCTCGGTGACGCCATCACGTTAGATGGTAATGATTTTCATATCTATGCAACATGGAAATCATTGCCAACTTGTGATCTGTGGCCAGCCGCGCCCGGGCCGGGCGTGCGGCACCGCGGGGTCGACGGCCGGGAGCGGCGGGCACGCGACCCGTGGGCGGTGGCCGGCGGGCGTCAGGGTGTCGGCAGGTCCGCGGGGCCGAGGGCGTCGGCGAAGGGGTCGTCCGAGAGCGTCCAGCGCTCCGCGCCGAGGGAGAGTTCGGTGTCGGTGAGCAGGCAGTCGTTCAGGAGCCGGTGCAGCGCGGGGACGTCGAGGTCGATGCCGGTGAAGGTCAACTCGCAGCGGCGCTCACCGTAGTAGGGGTCCCAGAGCAGCGCGGCGAAGGTGCGGCGCTGGGCCGAGGCGGCCTGCCAGGCCGGGTCGTCGTGGTCCGGGAGCCAGTTGCCAGTGGTCTGGATGGCCAGGTGCTCGCCGGCGGACTCCCAACGGTGGATGGTGCCGGGGCGATTGGCCAGCCACAGGTGGCCGTGGCCGCGGAGGGCGCCCGCACAGATCTGCTCCAGCGCGTCGTGGAGGCGTCGCGCGTGCAGCGGTCGGCGGGAGGTCCAGCGGGTGGAGCGGACCCCGTACTCGGGCGCGGGCGGACGGGTGGGCGGGGGCAGCGGCCCGTGCCGCTCCCGGGCGCGGTCGGCGTCGAAGAGGTGCGCGCCGGTCAGGGGCGCGGGGTCGGAGGTGCGGAGTGACCCGGTCAGTGGGTCGTGGCAGAGGTGGGTCGTGGCGGCGGCGGGGGCGAGGTGGCGGATCAGTGTCGCGGCGCGTGCGGAGGCGGTGGGGTCCGGGTCGTTCGTGCTCGCGGTCACCACCAGGTCGGCGCTCTCCAGGTGCCGGGCGGCGGTCTCGGCCAGGGTGCGCCGGTCGTGGGGGCCGAGGGCGAGTCCGTGCCGCGCGAGCCGGTCGCCGCTGTTGAGGTCGTCCTCGGTCCGGGAGAGGTCGACGGCGACGGCGACCGTGTCGATCCGCAGGTGGTCGGCGAGCGCCTGCCCGCGTGCCTGGCCGTGCAGCAGGCCGAGGGCGACCAGGTCGGCTTCCATCCCGGGCGGGAGCGTGAGCAGCAGGTGCCGGTGGCGGCCGGCACGAGCCAGCCGCAACAGGAGCGGCAGCAGGGCCGCCGGCAGGAGGCGGGAGGAGGACGGGCGGGAATCGGGCCCCCGGTCGCCGTCCACCGGTACCGATCCGCCGTCCAGTGGCCCGGAGCGCTCCAGTAGCCGCCAGGCGAGCTCCCGGCCGTCGGGGTGGGCCCGCAGGGCGAGCGCCGCCACCCCGGGGGTCTCGATGCGCGCCAGGTCGGCGACGCAGTCGCGGACTCCGGCGGCGAGGCCGCCGAGCACGGTGACGGGCAGTGGCGGCGGCTCGCCCTGCGGGGGCATCTCGCTCCTCTCGGGTGGCCGGCGGAGTCGACCTGGGGTCAGCTGGCCGTGCTGGGCTTCGAGCCGGTGAGTCCGTAGCGGCGCTGGAAGCGCTCGACGCGGCCGGCGGTGTCCAGGACGCGGGCGGTGCCGGTGTAGAAGGGATGGCTGGCGGAGGAGATCTCGACGTCGACGACGGGGTAGGTGTTGCCGTCCTCCCACTCGATGGTGCGGGTGCTGGTGGCGGTGGAGCGGGTGAGGAAGGCGAGGCCGCCGGCGTTGTCGCGGAAGACGACGGGGCGGTACTCGGGGTGGATGCCGGGCTTCATGGCGGTCTCCCAGAGGTGGGGGTGGGCGGGGTCAGCGTTCTTCGCGGAAGAGCACGTGCTTGCGGGCGACCGGGTCGTACTTGCGCAGGACGAGGCGGTCGGGGTCGTTGCGGCGGTTCTTGCGGGTGACGTAGGTGTAGCCGGTCCCTTCGGTGGACCGGAGCTTGATGATCGGGCGCAGTTCGTTGCGGGCCATGGGTGTCCTTCCGGGCGGGGCGCGGCGGCTGCCGCACCACACTAGCGTAATGGTTTTCGTTTTCATCTGGTGTAGTGTCGGTTCAACGTCGGCGGCAGTCGTGGCATTCCCCGCCCGGCCTCCCGCCCTGCCCCCAGTCGACACGGAGACGCCATGTCCGCCCACTGCCAACTCACCGGCCGCAAGCCCGGGTTCGGCAACGCCATCTCGCACTCGCACCGCCGCACCCGCCGCCGCTTCGATCCGAACATCCAGACCAAGCGCTACTGGCTGCCCAGCGAGGGCCGCTTCGTGCGCCTGACGCTCAGCGCCAAGGGCATCAAGACGGTCGACAAGCTCGGCATCGAGCGGGCCGTCGCCCGGGTGCGCGCCCGGGGGGAGAAGGTCTGATGGCCAAGCGCAGCAAGATCGCCAAGAACGAGCAGCGCCGCGTGATCGTCGCCCGGTACGCCGAGCGGCGGGCCGAACTCAAGCGGCTGATCGCGAACCCGGCCACCACGCCCGAGGACCGCGCCGCCGCGCAGGCCGAGCTGCGACGCCAGCCGCGCGACGCCAGTGCCACCCGGGTGCGCAACCGCGACGCCGTCGACGGCCGCCCGCGCGGGTACGTGCGCGCCTTCGGCCTCTCCCGGATCGGCCTGCGACAGCAGGCCCACGCCGGGTTCCTCCCGGGTGTCCGCAAGGCCAGCTGGTAGCACCGGCACCGAACTCGATCGGAAAGGAAGACCAAGGGGTGTCCCCATCCAGCCTGCTGCCCGTGGTGGTGGTCGGCGGCCTGCACGAGGCCGCCCGCCGCCAGGCCGTCCTGGAACTGCTCGAAGCCCACCGGGACGCGGTGGTCCTGCACCACGACCTCGCCCGGGCCGGCGAGGGCCGGGTCCGTCGGGAGGCCCGGGACGCCTCGGGGCCGCTGCACGACGTCCGGGTGCCGCTCACCAACGACTGTCCGTGCTGCGCCCTGCGCGAGGACCTGCTGCCCGAACTGCGGCGGATCGCCGAGGCCGGCCGCCATCGCCTCGCCGTGGTGGAGCTGTGGGGCGGCAGCGACCCGCACCCGCTGGTCGAGGTGATCGCGGGCGGTGAGACCGGCGACCGGTGCATGCACGAGGTGGTGGACGTGGTCGGCGTGGTCACCGCCGTGGACGCGCTGCGGGTCGTCCCCGAACTCTCGGTCTCCGACCAGCTCTCCGAGCACCGGCTGCACACCTGCGCCGACGACGAGCGCACCCTCGCCGAGGCGCTGGCCCACCAGATCGAGTACGCCGGGGTGTTGGCCGTCGCCGCCGCGCGGGAGGCCGCCGGGAGCGCCGAGTTGCACGCCGGTCTCGCCATGTTGCGCCAACTCCACCCGACGGTGCGGGCGGTGAAGCTCGGGACGGGCGCGCTGGGCGCCGCCGCGCTCGCCGGGTTCGACGTGGCCGCCGCCCGGGACCGGGTCAACCCGGCGCTCGCCCTGCTGCCGCAGCAGGCCGACGAGGCGGGCGTGGCCACCCTGGTCTGGGAGCGCCGTCGGCCGCTGCACCCCGAGCGGCTGTACGAGGCGCTGGAGGAGCTGGTCCCGGCCGCCCAGCGCAGCCGGGGGCGGTTCTGGCTGGCCAACCGGCCGGACCTGATGCTGGCCTGGGACGCGGCGGGGGCCAACCTGGCGGTCGAGGAGTGCGGCCCGTGGCTCGCCGCGCTGCCGGACGCCGTCTGGGAGCTCTACCCGCCCGCCCGGCGGGCCGCCGCCGCGCTCGACTGGGACCGCCGGCACGGCGACCGGGTGCAGCAGCTGAGCTTCACCGCGGAGGGGCTGGACGCGGACGGGATCACCGAACTGCTCGACTCCTGCCTGCTCACCGACGTCGAGCTCGCGGCCGGGGAGCCGGGGTGGAAGGCGCTGCCGGACGCCTTCGAGGACCTGCTCGACCCGGTCGGCTCCTGAGCCCGAGCCGCTGGGCCCGGGGCGGCGGAGTCGGGGCGGACGGACTGTTTGAGCGGGCGGCGCGACTGTGGCACAGTTAACTCTGTGTTTCAGAACGATTGCCTGGAGTGAGGGCTCATGCTGGAGTCCCCGGTCCGCCAGGACGCCGATGCCGCCGCCGTCCCCCACGTGCTGGGCTTCGAGGAGGTCGGCGCCCGGGCGGTGCTCGTGAAGTGCATGGGCCGCACCTACTCGGCGGCAGCCGCCGCCGAACGGGTCACCTTCAGTGACGTCACCGACATCACCCGCCCGCTCTGCCTGGGCGCCGCCGTCCGGGCCGGCGACGCGCTGTGGGACGTGCGCACCCCGGACGGTCGGGTCCTGCTGCGCACCGGTGACCTGCTGCCCGCCGTGGTGGCGCTGCGCGAGGACTACACCTCGTCGACCAAGACGACGGGATCGTGTCGGGGCGCGGGGAGCGCGGCCACTCCGCCGCAGCGCACCCGCGCGCCCGGGCGGTAACCGGTACCTCGAACCGGTACCTCGAACCGGTACCTCGAACCGGTGCCGGCCGTGAGCCGGGCGCCCTCAGACCTTGACGACCTGGATGGTGGGGCCACAGAGCAGAGCGAGGTCGTCGGGGTCGGAGGTGAGAAGGGTCACCGGCCCCGGGGAGGTGCGGGCGATGGCGGCGAGGACCGCGTCGATCGCGTACTCGTGACCGTGCAGGCGGTGGTGGCGCAGCAGCGCGGCGGCCTGGTCGGTGATCGCCCGGGTGACGTCGTGGACGTCGATGCGGGAGAGGATCCACGCGACGCGGGCCGGGTGGACGCGTGCGTAGTCCGTTTCGAGGGTGGTCATCGCGCTGGTGGCCACCCGTACGCCCTCCTCCGCGGCGGCTTGGACGAACACCGCGACGGTGCGGTCCTTGCGGTAGAGCTTCGAGAGGCCCTCGCTGTCGAGCAGGAGCGTGCCGGCCATCAGGCGGCGGCTCCGCCAGAGGCGCGGTGATCGTGACGCAGCAGTGCCCGGGCGGCCTCGACCTCGGCACGGGTCGGTTCGTCGTGGTCCGTCCCGAAGTCGGCCGTGATCTCACCGAGTTTGTCCATCGCGACCCGCTGCTCCAGGGCTTCGGCGACGTAGGCCGAGAATCCGCCGGGGCCGACGTGAGCCCGTACGGCCTCGGCGAGGCCCTCGGGCAGGCTGATCGAGTACTTCCTGCTCCCGCTCATGCCTCCGAGTCCTACCGGCGGTGGTAAGGATCGGTCGAGGTGCGGCGGCGCGGGTGGCCGGGCCGCCGCAGCTTCCGGCGGGGCGTCAGCCCATGGGGAACTTGATCTGGCCGGAGACGATGGGGTTGAGGTAGTTCGGTCCGGTGATCTTCAGGCGGTTCATCGCCAGGCCGGTCAGGCCCTCGAAGATGGCGCGGCGGGCGTTCATCGTGGTGGAGTAGCCGGCGTCCAGGTGCGGCGCGACCTCGACCACGTCCATGCCGATGACCTTGGTCTCGTGGCAGATCCGGCGGAAGGCCGGGAACAGCTCACGGTTGGTCAGGCCGCCGGGCTCGGGGGTACCGGTGCCGGGGGCGAAGGCCGGGTCGAGCACGTCGATGTCCAGCGAGAGGTAGACGAACTCGGCGTTCTCCTGCACCTCGGCGATCGCCTTGTCCAGGACGGCGTGGAAGCCGATCTGCTCGATCTCCGCCATGAAGTGCGACTTCATGCCCTGCCGGCGCATCCAGTTGAACAGCTGGTTGTCGGGGCCGGTGACGGTGCGCAGGCCGACCTGGACCACGTTGCCGGCCGGGATCTTCTCGTCCTCGATGATCCGCCGGATCGGGGTGCTGTGGGTCACCCGGTGGCCCAACATGGTGTCGTGGCAGTCGGGGTGGGCGTCGAAGTGGATGACACCGATCTTCTCCGGGCCGTAGACGTCGGCCAGCGCGCCGACGCTCGGCCAGAGCAGCGAGTGGTCGCCGCCGAGCAGCACCGGCACCGCCCCCACCTCGGCGATCTCCCGGACCAGTGCCCGGATCGGGCCGATCGAGTTCGCCGTGCTGAAGGGGTCCACGGCCGCGTCGCCGTAGTCCACCACCTTCAGCACGTCGAACGGGTTGATCCGGGTGCTGGCGTTGATCACCGCTTCGGGGGTGTTGAAGATGTAGCGCTCGTCGGACCGGATCATGCGGGGCCCGTACGACGCGCCGCGGTGGCCGACCGAGGCGTCCAGCGGGATGCCCAGCACGGCCACGTCGACGTTCCCGGCCCGCAGGTCCTCCTGGTTGAGGCAGTACGGAACGCCCATGAAGGTCGCGATGCCCGAGTAGGCGGGGTGCGCGTAGTACCGGCGGAGGTCGATCGGCCCCGGCTCCCGGCCGGGCGCCGTCGACCGGTCGATCTCCAGGCGGTGCTCGGGCGTCTGAGGCTTGTCGTTCAACACATCTCCCCGGTGGACGTTACGTCGCATTCCGCATTCGATTGGTGCAGCTGGTTCATCGACTGGTTCGCATACTCTGCTGGGGCACCAGCCTAGGCGGGTCGGGAAATCCGCCGAACCCTGGCCGGCCTCCTGTTCGACCCCTTTGACCCCTATTCGGAACCGGGTTCACCCCTATTCGCGGTGGCCGCCGTTCCCTCGCCGCGCGCGACGAATTACCGGACGTCACCTAGGGGGTGGGTAGGGGTTGGCGGTCCGATGGGGCAGCCCTAGCGTGACGCCGGATATCGTTTCGATCGCAAGCGGCCCCACCGCGGATCGGCAGCCGGAACGCCGTAAAGAGGTCACGTTAAATGGCGAATGAAGAGACACTCCGCGGCTATCTCAAGCGGGTGACGGCCGATCTGCACCAGACCCGGTTGCGGCTGCGCGAGGTGGAGGCCAAGGACCAGGAACCGATCGCCATCGTCGCCATGAGCTGTCGGTTCCCGGGCGGGGTGGCCTCGCCCGAGGAGCTGTGGCAGCTGGTCGCCGCCGGCGGGGACGCGATGTCCGAGTTCCCGGCCGACCGCGGATGGGACGTCGAGGCGCTCTACCACCCGGACCCGGACCACCCGGGCACCTCGTACACCCGCGAGGGTGGCTTCCTGCACGACCTCGCCCACTTCGACCCGACCGTCTTCGGCATCAGCCCGCGTGAGGCGCTGGCGATGGACCCGCAGCAGCGGCTGCTGCTGGAGACGTCCTGGGAGGCGTTCGAGCGGGCCGGCATCGACCCGCTGTCGGTGCACGGCAGCCGGGTCGGCGTCTTCGCCGGGACCAGCGGTCAGGACTACCTGGCCGTCCTGCTGAACTCCGCGGACGACGTCGAGGGCTACCTTGGCACCGGCAACGCGGCCAGCGTCGTCTCCGGCCGGATCGCCTACAGCCTGGGCCTGGAGGGCCCGGCGGTGACGGTGGACACGGCCTGCTCGTCCTCCCTGGTGGCGCTCCACCTGGCGGTGCAGGCGCTGCGCAACGGCGAGTGCTCGCTGGCACTGGCCGGCGGTGTCACGGTGATGAACACCCCGGGCACCTTCGTCGACTTCAGCCGCCAGCGCGGGCTGGCGGCCAACGGCCGCTGCAAGTCCTTCGCGGACGCCGCCGACGGCACCGGCTGGGCCGAGGGCGCCGGCATGCTGCTGGTCGAGCGGCTCTCCGACGCGCGGCGCAACGGGCACCCGGTGCTGGCGATCGTGCGCGGCTCGGCGGTCAACCAGGACGGCGCCAGCAACGGCCTGACCGCCCCGAACGGCCCGTCCCAGCAGCGGGTCATCCTCCAGGCGCTGGCCAGCGCCCGGCTGACCCCCGACCAGGTGGACGCCGTCGAGGCGCACGGCACGGGGACCCGGTTGGGTGACCCGATCGAGGCCCAGGCGCTGCTCGCCACCTACGGTCAGGACCGTGAGCGCCCGCTGTGGCTGGGCTCGTTGAAGTCCAACATCGGGCACACCCAGGCCGCCGCCGGCGTCGCCGGGGTGATCAAGACGGTGATGGCGATCCGGCACGGCGTGCTGCCCAAGACCCTGCACGTGGACGAGCCGACCCGGAACGTCGACTGGTCGGCCGGGGCGGTCTCACTGCTCACCGAGGCCCGACCCTGGCCCGAGACCGGGCAGCCGCGCCGGGTGGGCATCTCCTCGTTCGGGATGAGCGGCACCAACGCGCACACCATCATCGAGCAGCCACCCACCGACGAGGAGCCGGAGACGGGCGCCGAGTCGGCGGTCCCGGCGCCCGCCGTGCTGCCCTGGCCGCTGGCCGGCCGGAGCGAGGAGGCACTGCGCGCCCAGGCGGCTCGGTTGCGGGAGCGGCTGGAGGCCGAGCCCGGGCTCGAACCGCTCGACGTGGGCCACTCGTTGGCGACCGGCCGGGCGGCGCTGGAGCGCCGGGCCGTGCTGGTGGCCGGCGGGCGCGAGGAGTTCCTGCGCGGGCTGGGTGCGCTGGCATCGGGTGAGCCGGCGGCGAACGTCGTCCGCGGCTCGGTGGCCGAGGGGCGGCTGGCGTTCCTCTTCACCGGGCAGGGGAGTCAGCGGGCCGGGATGGGTGCCGAGTTGTACGGCTCGTTCCCGGTGTTCGCCGAGGCGTTCGATGCCGTGTGCGCGGAGCTGGACGGGCACCTGGACCGGTCGCTGAAGGATGTCGTCTTCGCGGGTGAGCGGATCGACGAGACCGGCTGCACCCAGCCCGCGCTCTTCGCCGTCGAGGTGGCGCTGTTCCGCCTGGTCGAGTCGTGGGGTGTGAAGCCGGACTTCCTGGCGGGTCACTCGATCGGTGAGATCGCGGCCGCGCACGTGGCGGGTGTGTTGTCGCTGGCGGACGCGGCGAAGCTGGTGGCGGCGCGTGGTCGGTTGATGCAGGCGCTGCCGGCCGGTGGTGCGATGGTGGCGGTGCAGGCGTCCGAGGACGAGGTGCTGCCGCTGCTGTCCGGCGAGATGGGGATCGCGGCGGTCAACGGACCGTCCTCGGTGGTGCTTTCGGGTGCCGAGGCGGCGGTGCTGGCGGTTGCCGGCAAGCTGGCGGAGCAGGGTCGTAAGACGAAGCGGCTGACGGTGAGCCACGCGTTCCACTCGCCGCTGATGGACCCGATGCTGGCCGAGTTCCGTGCGGTGGCCGAGGGGTTGGAGTTCCACGAGCCGAAGATCCCGATCGTCTCGACCCTCGACCAGGCCGCGGACCTGACCTCGCCCGAGTACTGGGTGCGCCACGTCCGCGAGGCCGTCCGGTTCCGCGACGCGATCGCGGCGTTGGAGGCCGAAGGCGTCCGCACGTTCCTGGAGTTGGGGCCGGACGGGACGCTCTCCGCGCTCGGCCAGGAGTGCGTGAGCGGGGACGCGGTGTTCGCGCCGGTGCTGCGCGGTGACCGTCCCGAGACCCGGACACTGACCACCGCCCTCGCCCAGGTCCAGGTGCGCGGCGCGACCGTCGACTGGCGGGCGTACTACGCCGGCCTCGGCGCCCGCCGGGTGGACCTGCCCAGCTACGCCTTCCAGCACCGCCGCTACTGGCCGACCGCCGCCGCCTGGGCCGAGACCGCGACGGCCGGCCCGGCCGGCACCGACGCGGTGGACGCCCGGTTCTGGGAGGCCGTCGAGCGCGGCGACCTGCAGGCTCTCACCACCACCCTGGACCTGGACGGCGACCAGCCGCTGAGCTCGGTGCTGCCCGCGCTGACCGCCTGGCGCCGGCAGAGCCGCGACCGCTCCACCGTGGACGGCTGGCGTTACCGGATCGGCTGGCGGCCGACCACCGAGGCGCCGCGCGCGGCGGTCGCGGGCCACTGGGTGCTGGTGGTTCCGGCCGGGCAGCGGGAGCACGAGTGGCCGGCCGCCGCCGGCCGGGCGCTGTCCCAGCGCGGTGCGACCGTCCGGTGGGTCGAGTTCGACGCGGCGACCGCGGACCGGGCGGCGCTGGCCGAGCGGCTGCGCGCCGCGCTGCCCGAGGAGGGGCAGCCGGTCGACGGAGTGCTCTCCCTGGTCGCGCTGGACGACAGCGCGCACCCCGGCCTCCCCTCGGTGCCCGCCGCCCTCACCGGCACCCTGGCCCTGGTCCAGGCGCTCGGGGACGCCGGCATCGAGGCACCGCTGTGGTGCGCCACCCGCGGCGCCGTCTCGACCGGCCGCTCCGACCGGCTGGAGCACCCGGGCCAGGCGCAGATCTGGGGCCTGGGCCGGGTCGTGGCGCAGGAGTACCCCGAGCGCTGGGGCGGCCTGGTCGACCTGCCCGAGACGGCCGACGAGCGCGCGCTCGGCCGGCTGGCCGCCGTGCTCGGTGGCCTCGGCGACGAGGACCACCTGGCGATCCGTCCCTCCGGCATCCTGGCCCGCCGGCTGCTGCGCGCGCCGCGCGGCGAGGCCCCGGCGCAGGGCTGGACCCCGCGCGGCACGGCGCTGGTGACCGGTGGCACCGGCGCGCTCGGCGCCCACGTCGCCCGCTGGCTGGCCCGGGCCGGAGCCGAGCACCTGGTGCTGACCAGCCGGCGCGGCCGCGGCGCCGCCGGCGTGGCCGAGCTGGAGGCCGAGCTGACCGCGCTGGGCGCCCGGGTGACCGTCGCCGCCTGCGACGTCGCCGACCGCGCCGCGCTCGCCGAGCTGCTGGCGGCGCTGCCCGCCGAGTACCCGCTGACCACCGTGGTGCACGCGGCCGGTGTGCTGGACGACGGTGTGCTGGACGCGCTGACCCCGGAGCGGCTGGCCGGCGTGCTGCGGCCCAAGGTGGACGCGGCCGTCAACCTGGACGAGCTGACCCGCGGGCTGGACCTGTCGGCGTTCGTGCTGTTCTCCTCCTTCGCCGGCACCTTCGGTGGCCCCGGCCAGGCCAACTACGCCGCCGCCAACGCGTTCCTGGACGCGCTCGCCGAGCAGCGCCGGGCCGCCGGCCTGCCCGCCACCACGATGGCCTGGGGTGCCTGGGCCGAGGGCGGCATGGCGGTGGACGACGTGGTCACCGAGCGCCTGCGCCGTGGCGGCGTGCCGGCCCTGGCGCCCGAGCTCGCGATCGCCGCGATGCAGCACGCGCTGGACCACGACGAGACCTTCTCGCTCGTGGTGGACGTGCTCTGGGACCGCTTCGCACCCCAGTACACCGCGATCCGGCCCAGCACCCTCTTCGCCGAACTGCCCGAGGCGGTGCAGGCGTTGGCGGACGCGGAGGCGGAGTACGGCGAGCAGGCCGACAGTTCCTCGCTGCGGCAGCGGCTGTCCGCCGCCACCGAGGGCGAACGCGGCCGCCTCGCACTGGACTTCGTCCGCGCCCAGGTCGCCGCCGTGCTCGGCTACTCGGACCTGGACGCCGTCGAACCGGCCCGTGCCTTCCGCGAGTTGGGCTTCGACTCGCTGACCGCGGTCGAGCTGCGCAACCTGCTCGCCGCGCTCACCGGCCTGCGACTGCCCGCGACCCTGGTCTTCGACTACCCCAACGCCACCGCGCTCGCCGACCTGCTCTGCGCCGAACTCCTGGGCTCCGCACCGGAGACCGCCTCGGACGCGGCGGTCCCGGGCCGGCCGGACGACGACGATCCGATCGCCATCGTCGGCATGGCCTGTCGCTTCCCCGGCGGCGTGAGCACGCCCGAGGCGCTCTGGCGGCTGCTGGCCGCCGGCACGGACGCGCTCGCCGGGTTCCCGGACGACCGTGGCTGGGACCTGGACGCCCTGTACGACCCCGACCCCGAGCACCCCGGCACCTCCTACGTCCGCGAGGGCGGCTTCCTGGCCGATGCCGGCGCCTTCGACCCCGGCTTCTTCGGGATCTCGCCGCGTGAGGCGCTGGCGATGGACCCGCAGCAGCGGCTGCTGCTGGAGACCTCCTGGGAGGCGTTCGAGCGGGCCGGCATTGACCCGTCCGGCCTGCGCGGCAGCCGGACGGGCGTTTTCACCGGCACCAACGGCCAGGACTACCTGCCGCTCATCCTGAGCGCGCCGGACGGCTCCGAGGGTTTCCTCGGCACCGGCAACGCGGCCAGCGTGATGTCCGGGCGCGTCTCCTACGTGCTCGGCCTGGAGGGCCCGGCGGTGACCGTGGACACCGCCTGTTCGTCCTCGTTGGTGGCACTGCACTGGGCGATCCAGGCGCTGCGGGCCGGCGAGTGCTCGCTGGCGCTGGCCGGTGGTGTCACCGTGATGTCCACCCCCGGCGCGTTCATCGACTTCAGCCGGCAGCGTGGTCTGGCCGCCGACGGCCGGTGCAAGGCCTTCGCGGCGGCGGCGGACGGTACCGGCTGGGGCGAGGGCGTCGGCATGCTGCTGGTCGAGCGGCTCTCCGACGCCGAGCGCAACGGGCACCCGGTGCTGGCGATCGTGCGGGGCAGCGCGGTCAACCAGGACGGCGCGAGCAACGGCCTGACGGCGCCGAACGGTCCGTCCCAGCAGCGGGTGATCCGGCAGGCGCTGGCCTCGGCCGGGCTGACCGCCGGTGAGGTGGACGCGGTCGAGGCGCACGGCACGGGTACCTCGCTGGGTGACCCGATCGAGGCGCAGGCGCTGCTCGCCACCTACGGCCAGGACCGTGAACACCCCCTGTGGCTGGGGTCGGTGAAGTCCAACATCGGGCACACCCAGGCCGCGGCCGGCGTGGCGGGGATCATCAAGATGGTGCTGGCGATGCGGCACGGTGTGCTGCCGCGGACCCTGCACGTGGACGAGCCGTCGCCGCAGGTGGACTGGTCGGCGGGTGCGGTGGAGCTGCTGACCGAGGCGCGGGAGTGGCCGGAGACCGGCCGGCCGCGCCGGGCGGCGGTGTCGTCCTTCGGCGTCAGCGGCACCAACGCGCATGTGATCGTCGAGCAGGGGCCGGAAGCCGCCGTGGGGGCACCCATGGCCGGGGGAGAGTCGGTCGTCGAGGCGACCGTGACGGCGCCGGTGGTGCCGTGGCCGCTGTCCGCGCGCGACGCGGGAGCACTCCGGGCGCAGGCGGAGCGGTTGCGCGCCCAGCTGACGGAGCAGCCCGAGGCGCGCCCGGTCGACGTCGGCTACTCGCTGGCGACCACCCGGGCCGCGCTGGAGCGCCGGGCCGTGGTGGTGGCGGCGGACCTGACGGGCCACCTGCGGGCGCTGACCGCGCTGGCCGCGGGGGAGGAAGCGCCGGGGCTGGTCGAGGGTACCGCCGGGCTGGGCCGGACGGCCTTCCTCTTCACCGGCCAGGGCAGCCAACGCCTTGGCATGGGCGCGGAGTTGTACGACACCCAGCCGGTCTTCGCGGATGCGCTGGACGAGGTCTTCGCGCACCTGGACCAGCACCTGGACCACCCGCTGCGGGACCTCCTGTTCGCGACCGAGGGTGACCTGATCCACCGGACCGGCTACGCGCAGCCGGCGCTGTTCGCGCTCGAGGTGGCGCTGTTCCGGCTGTTGGAGTCGTGGGGTGTGCGGCCGGACGTGCTGGCGGGTCACTCGATCGGTGAGATCGCGGCCGCGCATGTGGCGGGTGTGTTGTCGCTGGCGGACGCGGCGAAGTTGGTGGCGGCGCGTGGTCGGCTGATGCAGCAACTGCCTTCCGGTGGTGCGATGGTGGCGGTGCAGGCGTCCGAGGACGAGGTGCTGCCGCTGCTGTCCGGCGAGTTGGGGATCGCGGCGGTCAACGGGCCGTCCTCGGTGGTGATTTCGGGTGCCGAGGCGGCGGTGCTGGCGGTTGCCGGCAAGCTGGCGGAGCAGGGTCGCAAGACGAAGCGGCTGACGGTGAGCCACGCGTTCCACTCGCCGCTGATGGACCCGATGCTGGCCGAGTTCCGTGCGGTGGCCGAGGGGTTGGAGTTCCACGAGCCGAAGATCCCGATCGTCTCGACCCTCGACCAGGCCGCGGACCTGACCACGCCCGAGTACTGGGTGCGCCACGTCCGCGAGGCCGTCCGGTTCCGCGACGCGGTGCGCACGATGGAGACCCAGGGCGTCACCACCTTCGTCGAGCTGGGCCCGGACGGGGTGCTGTCCGCTCTCGGGCCGGAGTGCGTGGCCGAGCCGGCGGTGTTCGCGGCGGCGCTGCGCGCGGGCCGTCCGGAGGTGCGCACGCTGACCGGCGCCCTCGCCCAGGCGTACGTCCAGGGCGTGCCCGTGGACTGGGAGGCGGTCTTCGCCGGCCAGGGCGCCCGCCGGGTGGACCTGCCCACCTACGCCTTCCAGCGCGAGCACTACTGGCCCGACGTCCCGGCGCTGGGCGCCGGAGACGTCACCATGGCCGGTCTCGGCGCGACCGACCACCCGCTGCTCGGCGCGGCGGCCGAACTGCCGGACTCCGGTGGCTTCGTGTTCACCGGCCGGCTGGCGCTCTCCACCCACCCGTGGCTGGCCGACCACGCCGTGATGGGCTCGGTGCTGCTGCCGGGCACGGCCTTCGTCGAGCTGGCCGTGCGTGCGGGCGAGCAGGTCGGCTGCGACCTGCTGGAGGAACTCACGCTGGCCGCGCCGCTGGTCCTGCCCGAGCAGGGCGGGGTGCAGCTGCGCCTCACCGTGGCGGCGGCGGACCCGACCGGCCGCCGTGCGCTCAGCCTGCACTCGCGTCGCGAGGACGTCCCGGCCGAGGAGCCGTGGACCCGGCACGCGACCGGTCTGCTCGCCTCCGGTGCGCGGCCGGCCGGCTCCGACCTCGGTCTGGAGGAGTGGCCGCCGGCCGGCGCGACCGAGATCGAGCTGGACGGCCGCTACCAGGACCTGATCGAGCTGGGCTTCGACTACGGCCCGGTCTTCCAGGGCCTGCGCCGGGCCTGGCGCCGCGACGGCGAGGTCTTCGCCGAGGTGCGCCTGCCGCAGCAGGCGGAGGCCGACGCCGGCCTGTTCGGGCTGCACCCGGCGCTGCTCGACTCCGCCCTGCACGCCCTCGGCCTGGCTGCCGCTGCCGACACCGACTGGCAGGGCAGGCTGCCGTTCTCCTGGACCGGCGTGTCGCTGTACGCGGTCGGTGCTTCGGCGCTGCGGGTGCGGTTGGCGCCGGTCGGGTCGGACGGGGTGTCGTTGGAGCTGGCGGACGAGTCCGGGCGGCCGGTGGCGTCGGTGGACGCGCTGGTGCTGCGGGCGGTGTCGGCGGAGCAGTTGCGGGCCGCGCGGGCGGCGTTCCACGAGTCGCTGTTCCGTCCGGAGTGGGTGGCGTTGCCGGCCGCGGGCGACCTGGTGACCGGGCGCTGGGCGGCGCTGGGCGATGACGCCCTGGCCCTGGGTCTCCCGGTGTTCGGCGACCTCGACGCGCTGCTGGCGGGCGGGGAGCTGCCCGAGGCGGTGGTCGTCCCGTGCTTCGCTTCGGACGACTCCGTGGCGGACGTGCCCGGGGTGGTGCGGGCGACCGTGAATCGGGTGCTGGCGCTGGCGCAGGCCTGGCTGGCCGAGGACCGGCTTGCCGACACGCCGTTGGTGGTGCTCACCCGGGGTGCGGTGGCGACCGGTGCGGACGCGGGTGTCACCGACCTGGCCCACGCCGCCGCCTGGGGGCTGCTGCGCTCCGCACAGACCGAGAACCCCGGTCGGATCGTCCTGGTGGACTCGGACGAGGACGCCGCGTCGCGGTCGGCGCTGACCGCCGCCTTGACGGCGGAGGAGCCGCAGCTGGCGATCCGCCGGGGCGTGCCGCACGCGCTGCGGCTGGCCCGGGTGGAGGTTTCGGCGGCCGAGGCTCCCGTGTTCGGGTCTGAGGGGACCGTCCTGGTCACCGGCGGCACCGGCGCGCTCGGCGCGCTGCTCGCCCGGCACCTGGTGACCGAGCACGGTGTCCGGCGTCTGCTGCTCACCAGCCGACGCGGCGCAGAAGCACCTGGTACGGCCGAACTCCGCGCCGAGCTGGCTGAGTTGGGTGCCGAGGTGGAGATCGCGGCCTGTGACGTGGCCGACCGGGCGGCGCTGGCCGAGTTGTTGGGCTCCTTGCGGCGTCCGCTGACGGCGGTGGTCCACACCGCGGGCATCACCGACGATGGCGTGCTCTCCGCGCTCACCCCGGAGCGGGTCGAGCGCGTGCTGCGACCCAAGGTCGAAGGGGCCTGGCACCTCCACGAGTTGACTGCCGGACTCGACCTGTCGGCGTTCGTGCTCTTCTCCTCGGCCGCCGGCCTCTTCGGCGGTCCCGGTCAGGGCAACTACGCGGCGGCCAACGCCTTCCTGGACGCGCTCGCCGGGCACCGCCGTTCGGCGGGGCTGCCGGCGACCTCGCTGGACTGGGGGCTGTGGGCGCAGAGCAGTGGAGTCAGCGGCCACCTTGACGACAACGACCGTGCCCGGATGGAGCGTTCGGGCCTCGGGGCGCTCAGCTCGGCCGAGGGCGTGGCGCTCTTCGACGCCGCGCTGCGGGTCCGGAGCGAGGACGCCGTCCTGGTGCCGATGCACATCCGGACCGCCACCCTGCGGGCACAGGCCGCGGCCGGGCCGCTGCCCCCGCTGCTGCGTGGGCTGGTTCGCGTCCCGCTGCGCCGGGCCGTGGAGTCCGCGGGCGTGGGTGCGGCCTCCGGCGAGTCCGAGCTGGTCGGCCGGCTCGCCCCGCTGGCCGTCGCCGAGCAGCGGCAGGCGCTGCTCGACCTGGTCCGCCGGCAGATCGCCGCGGTCCTCGGCTACGCCGGTGCCGAAGCCGTCGACGCCGAACGGGCGTTCAAGGAGCTGGGCTTCGACTCGCTCACCGCGGTCGAGCTGCGCAACCAGCTGGCCACGGCCACCGGCCTGCGGCTGCCCGCGACGCTGATCTTCGACTACCCCAACCCGACCGCACTCGCCGGCCATCTGCGCGACGAACTGCTGGGTGGGCTGGAGGAGTTCAGCCCTGAGTCGGTGACCGCACGGGCGGCGAGCGACGTCGACGACCCGATCGCCATCGTCGCGATGGCCTGCCGCTACCCGGGCGGGGTGAGCTCGCCCGAGGAGTTGTGGCGGCTGATCGCCGAGGAACGCGACGGGATCTCGACCTTCCCCACCGACCGCGGCTGGGACCTCGACGCCCTGTACGACCCGAACCCGGACACCCCCGGCACCTCGTACACCCGCGAGGGCGGGTTCCTGCACGACTCCAGCTACTTCGACCCGGCGTTCTTCGGGATCTCGCCGCGCGAGGCGCTGGCCATGGACCCGCAGCAGCGCCTGCTGCTGGAGACCACCTGGGAGGCCTTCGAGCGGGCCGGCATCGACCCGGTGACCATGCGCGGCACGTCCGTCGGCGTCTTCGCGGGCGTGATGTACCACGACTACGGCACCCGGCTGCGGGCCGCTCCCGACGAGGTCGAGGGTTACCTCGGTACCGGCAGCTCCAGCAGCGTCGTCTCCGGACGCGTCGCCTACACCTTCGGGCTGGAGGGGCCGGCGGTGACCGTGGACACCGCCTGCTCGTCCTCGCTGGTGGCCCTGCACCTGGCGGTGCAGGCGCTGCGCAGCGGCGAGTGCACCATGGCGCTGGCCGGCGGTGTCACCGTCATGTTCACCCCCGGCACGTTCGTGGAGTTCAGCCGGCAGCGCGGGCTCTCGGCCGACGGGCGCTGCAAGTCCTTCGCGGCCGCGGCGGACGGCACGGGCTGGGGCGAGGGCGCGGGCATGCTGCTGGTCGAGCGGCTGTCGGACGCGCGGCGCAACGGGCACCCGGTGCTGGCGGTGGTGCGTGGCTCGGCGGTCAACCAGGACGGCGCGAGCAACGGTCTGACCGCGCCGAACGGTCCGTCGCAGCAGCGGGTGATCCGCGCGGCGCTGGCCAACGCGGGCGTCACGGCCGACGAGGTCGACGCGGTGGAGGCGCACGGGACGGGGACCTCGCTGGGCGACCCGATCGAGGCGCAGGCGCTACTGGCCACGTACGGGCGCGAGCACTCCGCCGACCGGCCGCTCTGGCTGGGCTCGGTGAAGTCCAACCTGGGCCACACCCAGGCGGCCTCCGGCGTCGCCGGTGTGATCAAGATGGTGATGGCCATGCGGCACGGCGTGCTGCCGCGGACCCTGCACGTGGACGAGCCGTCGCCGCAGGTCGACTGGGCGGCGGGTGCGGTGGAGCTGCTCACCGAGGCGCGGGAGTGGCCGCAGACCGGCCGGCCGCGCCGGGTCGCGGTCTCGTCCTTCGGCATCAGCGGCACCAACGCGCACACCGTGCTGGAGCAGGCGCCGGAGGCCGTCGTGGGGGCATCTCCCAGCCTCCCCCAGCCTTCGGCCGGGACCCCCGTGGCTGGGGGAGAGCCGGCGGAGTCGGGAGCCCCGGCGGGGGTGGTGCCCTGGGTGCTGTCGGCCAAGGGTGAGCCGGCGCTCCGGGCGCAGGCCGCACGGTTGCGCGCGCTGTTGACGGAACGGCCCGAGTTGCGGCCGGTCGACGTCGGCTACTCGCTGGCGACCACGCGTACCGCCCTGGAGCAGCGCGCGGTGCTGGTCGCCGGTGACCGCGAGGCGCTGTCGCGGCGACTGGACGCGCTGGCGGCGGGCGAGGCGGCGGCCACCGCGGGCCTGGTGCAGGGGTCGGTCACTGGTGGGCGGACCGCCGTCCTCTTCACCGGCCAGGGGAGTCAGCGGGCCGGGATGGGCGCCGAGTTGTACGGCTCGTTCCCGGTGTTCGCGGCGGCCTTCGACGCAGTGTGCGCGGAGCTGGAACTGCCGCTGCGCGAGGTGGTCTTCGGGGGCGAGCGGATCGACGAGACGGCCCGCACGCAGCCGGCGTTGTTCGCGCTCGAGGTGGCGCTGTTCCGGCTGGTCGAGTCGTGGGGTGTGAAGCCGGACTTCCTGGCGGGTCACTCGATCGGTGAGATCGCGGCCGCGCACGTGGCGGGTGTGTTGTCGCTGGCGGACGCGGCGAAGCTGGTGGCGGCGCGTGGTCGGCTGATGCAGCAACTGCCTGCCGGTGGTGCGATGGTGGCGGTGCAGGCGGCCGAGGACGAGGTGCTGCCGCTGCTGGCCGGTCGGGAGGCCGAGTTGGGCCTCGCCGCCGTCAACGGGCCGTCCTCGGTGGTGATTTCGGGTGCCGAGGCGGCCGTCCTGGAGGTGGCCGAGAAGCTGGCCGCCGAGGGTCGCAAGACCAAGCGCCTGACGGTGAGCCACGCGTTCCACTCGCCGCTGATGGACCCGATGCTGGCCGAGTTCCGTGCGGTGGCCGAGGGGTTGGAGTTCCACGAGCCGAAGATCCCGATCGTCTCGACGCTCGACCAGGTCGCGGACCTGACCTCGCCCGAGTACTGGGTGCGCCACGTCCGCGAGGCGGTGCGCTTCGCCGATGCCCTGCGGGCCCTGGAGGGCGAGGGCGTTCGGACGTTCCTGGAGTTGGGGCCGGACGGGACGCTCTCCGCGCTCGGGCAGGAGTGCGTGACCGAGGACGCGGTGTTCACGCCGGTGCTGCGCCGCGACCGTGCGGAGGTGGAGACGTTCACCGCGGGTCTGGCCCAGCTGTACGTGCGCGGGGTCCGGCTCGACTGGCCGGCCGTCTTCGCGGGCACCGACGCCAGGCGGGTCGACCTGCCCACCTACGCCTTCCAGAAGGACCGCTACTGGCTGGACATGGGCATCTCCGTCGGCGACCTGGCCACGGTCGGTGTCGAGCCGACCGGTCACCCGCTGCTCGGTGCGGCGGTCGAACTGCCGGACTCCGGTGGCTTCGTGTTCACCGGTCGGATCGCGCTCTCCACCCAGCCGTGGCTGGCCGACCACGCCGTGATGGGCTCGGTGCTGCTGCCGGGCACGGCCTTCGTCGAGCTGGCCGTGCGTGCGGGCGAGCAGGTCGGCTGCGACCTGCTGGAGGAACTCACGCTGGCCGCGCCGCTGGTCCTGCCCGAGCGCGGCGGGGTGCTGCTGCGGATCACGGTCGGCCAGCTGGACGAGTCCGGCTGCCGTCCGCTGACCCTGCACTCGCGCCACGAGGACGTCCCGGCCGAGGAGCCGTGGACCCGGCACGCGACCGGTCTGCTCGCCTCCGGTGCGCGGCCGGCCGGCTTCGACCTCGGCGAGTGGCCGCCGGCCGGCGCCGAGCCGGTCGACACCACCGGTCTCTACGAAGGTGCGGCGGCGGCCGGTCTGGAGTACGGCCCGGTCTTCCAGGGCCTGCGCCGGGCCTGGCGCCGTGACGGGGAGGTGTTCGCCGAGATCCAGCCGGCGCCGGCCGAGCCGGGCCTGGGCACGCAGCAACTGGACGGCACGCCGTTCGGCCTGCACCCGGCGCTGCTGGACGCTGCCCTGCACGGCGTCGGCCTGGGCGGAGTCGTCGCGCAGGCCGACCAGGACGCCGGCCGGGCCCGGCTGCCGTTCTCCTGGAGCGGGGTGCGACTGCACGCCACCGGTGCTTCGGCGCTGCGGGTGCGGTTGGCGCCGGTCGGGTCGGACGGGGTGTCGTTGGAGCTGGCGGACGAGTCCGGGCGGCCGGTGGCGTCGGTGGACGCGCTGGTGCTGCGGGCGGTGTCGGCGGAGCAGTTGCGGGCCGCGCGGGCGGCGTTCCACGAGTCGCTGTTCCGTCCGGAGTGGGTGGCGTTGCCGGCCGCGGGCGATCTGGTGACCGGGCGCTGGGCGGCGCTGGGCGATGACGCCCCGGCCCTGGGTCTCCCGGTGTTCGGCGACCTCGACGCGCTGCTGGCGGGTGGGGAGCTGCCCGAGGCGGTGGTCGTCCCGTGCTTCGCTTCGGACGACTCCGTGGCGGACGTGCCCGGGGTGGTGCGGGCGACCGTGAACCGGGTGCTGGCGCTGGCGCAGGCCTGGCTGGCCGAGGACCGGCTCGCCGACACGCCGTTGGTGGTGCTCACCCGGGGTGCGGTGGCGACCGGTGCGGACGCGGGTGTCACCGACCTGGCCCACGCCGCCGCCTGGGGGCTGCTGCGCTCCGCACAGACCGAGAACCCCGGTCGGATCGTGCTGGTCGACCTGGACGATGAGGCCGACCCGCAGACTGCCCTCGCGACCGCTCTGGCCAGTGGTGAGCCCCAACTCGCCGTCCGCGGCGGGGATGTGCACGCCTTCCGGCTCGGCCGGGTGGCGGCCGAGCCGGTCGAGCGGACGCTGTCGCTGGATCCGTCCGGGACGGTCCTGGTCACCGGCGGCACCGGGGCGCTGGGTGCGCTGGTGGCCCGGCACCTGGTGACCGAGCACGGCGCGCGGCGTCTGCTGCTCACCAGCCGGCGCGGTGCCGACGCCCCGGGCGCGGCTGAACTCAGCGCTGAGCTGGCCGAGTTGGGGGCCGAGGTGGAGATCGCCGGCTGTGACGCGGCGGACCGCGAGGCGCTGGCCGTACTGCTGGCCGCCGTGCCGGCGGACCGGCCGCTGACCGCGGTCGTGCACACCGCGGGCGTGCTGGACGACGGGGTGCTCGCCGCGCTGACCCCGGAGCGGGTGGAGGCCGTGCTGCGCCCGAAGGTGGACGCCGCCTGGAACCTGCACGAGCTGACGCGGGATCAGAAGCTCTCGGCGTTCGTGCTCTTCTCCTCGGTCGCCGGCGTCTTCGGCGGCCCGGGGCAGGCGAACTACGCGGCGGCCAACGCCTTCCTGGACGCGCTGGTCACCCAGCGCCGGGCCCAGGGCCTGACGGCGCTCTCGCTGGCCTGGGGCCTGTGGGCGACGGCGGATGGTATGGCCGGCGGTCTGGCCGAGGCGGACGTGGACCGGATGACCCGGTCCGGGTTCGCCCCGCTGCAGCCCAAGGAGGGCCTGGAGCTGTTCGACCTCGCGGACGGCCAGGACGACCCGGCGCTGGTGGCGATGCGGATGGACGTGGCGGTGCTGCGCGGTCACGGCGATCCCGAGCGGGTGCCGCACCTGCTGCGCGGCCTGGTCCGGATCCCGGCTCGCCGCCCGGTCGCCGGCCCGGCCGGCACGCGCGGCCCGGCGGCGGCCGAGGAGCGGTCGCTGGCCGAGCGCTTGCGCGGCCTGCCGGACGCCGAACGGGACCGCCTGCTGCTGGACCTGGTGCGTGGTCAGGTGGCCGCGGTGCTGGGCTACGGCAGTGCCGGGGCGATCGAGCCGGAGCGCGGCTTCGTCGAGCTGGGCTTCGACTCGCTGACCGCCGTCGACCTGCGCAACCGCCTGGGCGCGTTGGCCGGGCTGCGGCTGCCGGTCACGCTGATCTTCGACTACCCGACACCGATGGCGCTGGCCGGCTACCTGCGCGAGGAGACCCGCCAGGACGAGGCGACCACCGCACCGGCCCTCCCGATCGGCGCGGAACTGGATCGCCTGGAGTCGATCCTCTCCACCCTCGACGCCGGCGACGAGGAGCGCCGGACCGTCACCACCCGCCTGCGCACCCTGCTGTCGATGTGGACCGAGAGCCAGGGCCCGCAGTCCGCTGCGGCGGCCGACCCGGCCGCCGACGCCGAACTCCAGTCGGCTACCGCCGACGAGCTCTTCAGCCTGCTGGACGAGGAGTTGGGGCTGTCCTGACCAGGCCCGGGGCGTGCGCCCCGGGTAGCCCGCAAGCCCGACTGCCCCGCTGGACCGGAGCACCGTCCCGGTCCAGCGGGGCAGTCGTGTGGTGTGCCGGATGCCGCGCGGCTTCGTCCGCGCCGACGTCCCTCCTGGCGGTGGGCGCGACGCGCCACGGGAGTTCGAAGCGGGCCGCACCCGTTGCCGGGGCTCGACGCCCTGGCCACGTTGTTTCGGTGCGGGCCAGCGGATCGTGTGGGGCACCGTGCGGTTCGCCCGGCGGAACTACCAGCACCGAAGCCGGCTGGTCGAGTGGGGTGATGCGGACCGTCGGCCGAGGCGGTCGACGGCACGTCGTCGTCGACGGCGGCTCTCCGTGCCGACACGAATTCCCGCAGGGCGGGCCACGGCTGTCAGGGGCGCCCGGCTCGTCGACTCCCGTCGCGGTGCCCGCGGTGTCGTGACGGCAGCACTTCGGCCCGCCGGGCGGGCCGGCGGGCCGAAGTGGGGGCTGCTGATCAGGCGAACTCGCGTAGCGAGGGCCAGAGTTGGGACCACGGTGTGTGCGGGTCCTGGCAGAGCCAGAGCTGTTTGCCCTGCTCGGAGTTCTTCACCCCGTAGCCGTTGTCGACGGTGCCCACCTGGCGCACGGTGGTGAACTCGGCGCGCAGCTTGGCCTCGTCGCCGCCGACGTACAGCACGACGCCGGCGGTGTCCGGCGGCGGGCCGAAGTACCAGGCACCGCGCTGCGGGCTGTAGACCTTCGGCAGGCCGAGGGCCGGACCGTAACGTTCCAGTGCGCCCTCGGCCCAGAAGGTGTCGGTCACGACCACCGCCTGTCGCTGCTCGTCGGCGGGCAGCGCGTGGTAGGCGGCGGCGACCGTGTGGGAGAGCTGCGGCCAGCCGATGGTGTCGGCGGCCGCGAAGTTGACGGCCTGCAGGGGGCCGGTGGCCGAGCCGAGCGGATAGAGCGGCAGTTCGGCCACCGCGACCACCGCGGAGATCACGAAGGCGATCCGGCTGAACGCCCAGCGCCAGCCGCGAGCGGCCGGTCTGTGCTGTAGCGAGACCGCGCCCGCCGCCCAGAGCACCGGGAACAGCCCGGCGACGTAGTACTCCCGGCCGTCGGTGACCAGGAAGAACGCGGTCGTACCCACTGCGGCCCAGCCGAGGAAGCGGTAGGTCCGCAGCTCCTCCATCCGCAGCAGCCGCCACAGGCCGGCGCACATCAGGAGCATCAGGGGGAAGCCGGCGAAGGCCAACGCCAGTGGCAGGAAGAGGACCTGACCGCCGAAGAGGCGGTCGTCCTCGGCCGCGATCACGCTGGTCATCTGCGACTGCGGCCAGCCGTGCTGGGCCTGCCAGAGCAGGCTCGGCGCCGTTACCAGCACCGTGAAGGCACCGGCGGCCCACAGCGCGGGCCGGGTGAGCAACTCGCGCGGGCCCACCGCGGCCACCGCGACGAGCAGGGTCAGCAGGAAGACGCCGACCAGGTACTTGTTCTGCAGACCCAGCGCCGCTGCCAGGCCGAGCCAGAGCAGCAGCTTGTCGTCGCGCAGTCGGATCCAGCGCACCAGCAGCCAGCTGATCAGTGTCCAGAAGAAGACGTCCAGGGTCGGGGTGATCATCAGGTGGCCGAAGACCACGACGATCGGCGACACGGCGAACGCGCCCGCACTGAGCAGTTGGGCTCGCCGCTGTCCGCCCAGCTCCCGGGCGATCAGGGCGCAGAGCACCACGCCCACCCCGCTCAGCAGGGTGGCGGGCAGTCGCAGCACCACCAGGTTGCCCGGGGCCAGCGTGTCCAGGACGTGCGAGAGCAGTGGCACCAGCGGCGGCTGGTCGGCGTAACCCCAGGCGAGGCGCTTGCCGGCGGCGAGGAAGTACAGCTCGTCGCCGTAGTAGCCGTATCTGGCGCTGGTCGCCAGCAGCGCCAGGGTGAGGATGCCGGCGATGATCGCCACTGGCCGCAGGGCGAGCGGTTCGCAGCCGGCCGGCGGCTGTTCGGAATTCGATGTCTCCGTCGCGGGCGCCGGGGCCGGGACCGCGGCGGGGTCAGTTGCTTGGCTCAAGGTTCCTCCACTCCTCCACGGTGGTCAGTCCAGCGCTCGCTTGCGGAAGCCGCGGATGCCGAGCAGCCCGTACAGCAGGCAGGCCGCCGCGAGCGCGGCGGCGTCGATCCAGAGCGGGATCGAGTGCAGGTCGGCGCGTGGGATCAGGGCGGCCCGCATCCCCTCGCTGACGTAGGTCAGCGGGTTGAGCGCGCAGAGCACCTGGAACGGCCGCACGCTGGCGAGGCCGAACCACGGGAACTGGGTGGCACCGGTGAACATCAGCGGGGTCAGCACCACGGTGATGATGATGCTGATGTGCCGCGACTCGACCGCCGTTCCGATGGTCATCCCCAGCGTGGCGCCGGCCAGTGAGCCGAGCGCGAGCACGCCGGTGATCGGCAGCAGGCTCGACAACGGCCAGGACACGCCGTCCAGCAGCAGGAAGCCGATCGGGATCATCACGGCGGCGGCGATCATGCCGCGGACCGCCCCGAAGACCAGCTTCTCCACCGCGACCAGGGCGAGCGGGATCGGGGAGAGCAGCCGGTCCTCGATCTCCTTGGTGAACGAGAAGTCCACGATGAGCGGGAAGGCCGTGTTCTGCAGGGCCACCAGGAAGGCGCTCAGCGCCACCACGCCGGGCAGCAGCACCTGCTGGAAGCCGTGGCCGGCGTAGCCGAGACCGGTCAGGACCTTGCCGAAGACGAACAGGATGAAGAACGGCTCCACCACGACCTGGGCCAGGAACGGCACCAGTTCGCGGCCCGTGACGAAGATGTCCCGCCAGAGGATGAAGAAGAACGCCCGGGCCGCGGCACTGCCGGCGCGGGTACCGCCGTGGGTGTCGCCGCCGCTGAGTGGCATGGTGGACGTGGTGCTGCTCAACGGAGTTCCCTCCCGGTCAGTTCGATGAAGACGTCCTCCAGGGTCAGCTTGGCGAGAGACACGTCGTCGAGGTCGCAGTGCAGTTCGGCGAGGACACCGACGACGGCGGGCAGCGCCGCCGTGGGCTGGCCGGTGGTGTAGATCCGCAGTCGCGTGGCGTTCGGGGCGGGGGTGTCGGTGGCGGTCCCGTCGGCGGCCGGCTCGGCGGGCCCGACGGTCTCGACCCGTTCGACCCCGCTGGTCTTCTCCAGCGCCCGGACCACGTCGTTCTGGTCCTCCGGGGTGGGGGTGCGCAGCGAGACGGTCAGGCTGCCGGTGCCGCGGAGCGACTCGGTGAGCGCCTGCGGCGAGTCGAGCGCCAGCAGCTTGCCGTGATCGACGATGCCGACCCGGTCGCAGAGCTTGGCGGCCTCCTCCATGTCGTGGGTGGTGATCACGACGGTGACCCCGCCCGCGCTCAGCTCGGCCACCCGCTCGTGGATGAAGAGCCGGGACTGCGGGTCGAGGCCGGTGGCCGGCTCGTCCAGGAAGAGCACCCGCGGTCGGTGCATCAGCGCGCGGGCGATCATCACCCGCTGGGCCTGGCCGCCGGAGAGCTCGTCCACCCGGGCCTTGCCGTGGTCGGTGAGGCCCACCCACTCCAGGCTCCCGTCGGCCAGCCGGTTGCGCTCGGCCCGGCCCATGCCGTGGTAGCCGGCGTGGAAGAGCAGGTTCTGGCGGATGGTCAGGGAGCGGTCGAGGTTGTTCCGCTGCGGGACGACCGCGAACGTCCGGTGGGCGGTGGCCGGGTCGGCCGCCACGTCGACCCCGAGGATGGTGACCCGTCCCGAGGTCGGGGCCACCCGGGTCGTCATGACGCCCACCGTGGTCGACTTGCCGGCGCCGTTCGGGCCGAGCAGGCCGAACACCTCGCCGGGGCTGACACTGAAGCTGAGGTCGTCCACCGCGGGTTGTTCGCGATTGCGGTATCTCTTGACCAGCCGGTCGACGACGACGGCGGCGGAATCCACGTCCTGTGGTGCGCGTGCTGTATTCATTGATGCCTGCGAATCGGGCGGGACGCGATAACGGCGGCATGAGAGCTGCGCGGCGAGGAGTTCACGCGCATCCTGATACGACGTCATGCGCCGGATGAAATGGGGACACGGAACTGCGTCCACCATGTATAGCATGATGGCCACTTGGGTAGGCCTGCCGCGATCCGCGGCCCCCCTGAAACAGGGGGGCTAGGGGGAGGGTAGGGGATGCCCCCGGCTGTGGGCCGCTGCTAGCGTGGCGGAGCAGCAATTATGTTCCACTGGTCCACCGGGAATATCGGCCGGCAACGGCACGACGAACCGGCGGACGAGCGCGAACACCGATACCGGAACTGTGCGGGACGCCGATGTCGGAATAGTCAGGGAGTCTTTCCCGGGCGGGCGGGGAGCTGCGGGCGCGCGCTATTCATCACGAATCAATTGGTGGTCGATCAATTGGTGGTCATGCCCGATCCGCTCGGCGACGTGTTCAGACGTCGCGCAGCGACCGGCACGACCCTCACGGCCGGTTCAGGGGTGTGACGGACAACGTGGAGAACGAAGAGAAGCTCCTCGACTACCTCAAGCGGGCGACCGCCGACCTGCGTGAGGCCCGCCGGCGGCTTCGCGAGCTCGAGGAGCAGGAGCCCGAGCCGATCGCCATCGTCGGTATGGCCTGCCGCTACCCGGGTGGCGTGCGCTCTCCCGAGGACCTCTGGCGGCTCGTCGCGACCGGCGCCGACGGCGTCTCCGGCTTCCCCGACGACCGTGGCTGGGACCTGGCCGCCCTGGCCGCCGACGACCCCGAGCAGCCCGGCAGCTCGTACACCCGCGAGGGCGGGTTCCTGCACGACGCCGCCCAGTTCGACCCCGACTTCTTCAACATCTCGCCGCGCGAGGCGCTGGCGATGGACCCGCAGCAGCGGCTGCTGCTGGAGACCTCCTGGGAGGCCTTCGAGCGTGCCGGCATCGACCCCGACTCGGTGCGTGGCAGCGCCACCGGCGTCTTCACGGGCGTGATGTACCACGACTACGCCTCCCGGCTGCTGGACGTCCCCGAGGGCGTCGCGGGCTACCTGGGCAACGGCAACTCGGGCAGCGTCGCCTCGGGTCGGGTGGCCTACGTGCTGGGCCTGGAGGGCCCGGCGGTCACCGTCGACACCGCCTGCTCCTCCTCGCTGGTCGCGCTGCACTGGGCGGTCCAGGCGCTGCGGGCCGGCGAGTGCTCGCTGGCGCTGGCCGGCGGCGTCGCGGTGATGTCCACCCCCAACGCCTTCGTCGACTTCAGCCGCCAGCGCGGGCTCGCGGCCGACGGCCGCTGCAAGTCCTTCGCGGCGGCGGCGGACGGCACCGGCTGGGGCGAGGGCGTCGGCATGCTGCTCGTCGAGAAGCTCGCCGACGCCCAGCGCAACGGTCATCCGGTGCTGGCGATCGTGCGCGGCTCGGCCGTCAACCAGGACGGCGCCAGCAGTGGGCTGACCGCCCCCAACGGACCGGCGCAGCAGCGGGTGATCCGCCAGGCGCTGGCCTCCGCGCGGCTGACCGGCCAGCAGGTCGACGCCGTCGAGGCGCACGGTACGGGAACCCGGCTGGGTGACCCGATCGAGGCGCAGGCGCTGCTGGCGACGTATGGACAGGACCGTCAACGACCCCTGTGGCTGGGCTCGTTGAAGTCGAACATCGGTCACACCCAGGCGGCGGCGGGCGTCGGTGGCATCATCAAGATGGTGCTGGCGATGCGGCACGGCGTGCTGCCCAAGACCCTGCACGTGGACGAGCCGACCCCGCACGTGGACTGGTCGGCGGGTGCGGTGGAACTGCTCACCGAGGCGCGGGACTGGCCGGAGACCGGTCGGCCGCGCCGGGCGGCGGTGTCGTCGTTCGGCGTCAGCGGGACCAACGCGCACGTGATCGTCGAGCAGGGGCCGGTGCTGGATCGCGCCGCGCGGGTGGCGGGCCCGGTCGGGCGGCCCCTGCCGCTGGTGGTCTCCGGGCGGGACGAGACGTCCCTGCGCGCCCAGGCGGGGCGGCTGCGGGAGCACCTGGCCGGTGACGCCGACCTCGACGTGGCGGACCTGGGCTTCTCGCTGGCCACCTCCCGGGCGGCCCTCAAGCAGCGGGCCGCGCTGCTCGTTCGTGACCGCGACGAGGCGCTGGCGGCGATCGAGGCGCTGGAGAGCGGCGGGTCGGCGGCGCGCGCGGTGCTGGGGAGCGCGGGGTCGGCGGGTCGGCTGGCGTTCCTCTTCGCGGGCCAGGGGAGTCAGCGGGCCGGGATGGGTGCCGAGTTGTACGGCTCGTTCCCGGTGTTCGCGGCGGCGTTCGATGCCGTGTGCGCGGAGCTGGACGGGCACCTGGACCGGTCGCTGAAGGATGTCGTCTTCGCGGGTGAGCGGATCGACGAGACCGGCTGCACCCAGCCCGCGCTCTTCGCCGTCGAGGTGGCGCTGTTCCGGCTGGTCGAGTCGTGGGGTGTGAAGCCGGACTTCCTGGCGGGTCACTCGATCGGTGAGTTGGCGGCCGCGCATGTGGCGGGTGTGTTGTCGCTGGCGGACGCGGCGAAGCTGGTGGCGGCGCGTGGTCGGTTGATGCAGGCGCTGCCGGCCGGTGGTGCGATGGTGGCGGTGCAGGCGTCCGAGGACGAGGTGCTGCCGCTGCTGTCCGGTGAATTGGGGATCGCGGCGGTCAACGGGCCGTCCTCGGTGGTGCTTTCGGGTGCCGAGGCGGCGGTGCTGGCGGTTGCCGGCAAGCTGGCGGAGCAGGGTCGTAAGACGAAGCGGCTGACGGTGAGCCACGCGTTCCACTCGCCGTTGATGGACCCGATGTTGGCCGAGTTCCGTGCGGTGGCCGAGGGGTTGGAGTTCCACGAGCCGAAGATCCCGATCGTCTCGACGCTCGACCAGGCCGCGGACCTGACCTCGCCCGAGTACTGGGTGCGCCACGTCCGCGAGGCGGTGCGCTTCGCCGATGCCGTGCGGGCCCTGGAGGGCGAGGGCGTTCGGAGCTTCCTGGAGCTGGGGCCGGACGGGACGCTCTCCGCCCTCGGGCAGGAGTGCGTGACCGAGGAGGCGGTGTTCGCGCCGGTGCTGCGGCGGGATCGTGCGGAGGTGGAGACGTTCACCGCCGGCCTGGCCCAGCTGTACGTGCGCGGGGTCCGGCTCGACTGGTCCGCCGTCTTCGCGGGCACCGACGCCAGGCGGGTCGATCTGCCGACCTATGCCTTCCAGCGGGAGCGCTACTGGCTGGACGCCGGTGTCGCCCCCGGTGGCGATGTCACCGCGTCCGGTCTCGGGTCGGTCGATCACCCTCTGCTGGGCGCCGTGGTCGCGCTGCCCGACGCGGACGGTCTCCTGCTCTTCGGGCGGTTGTCGCTCGACGCGCAGCCCTGGCTGGCCGACCACGCGCTGGCGGGCAGCGTGCTGCTGCCGGGGACGGCGTTCGTGGAGCTGGCGGTGGCGGCCGGCGACCAGGTGGGTTGCGGCCTGCTGGAGGAGCTGGCGCTGGAGGCGCCGCTCGTCGTCCCGGCGGTGGGCGCGCTCCGGCTGTGCCTGGCGGTGGGTGAGCCGGACGGCTCGGGGCGTCGGCCGCTGAGCGTGTACTCGCGGGCCGAGGACGCTGAGCAGGACGAGCCGTGGACCCGGCACGCGGACGGCCTGCTGGCGGTCGGCGGTGCCCAGGCGCCGGGCTTCGAGCTGGCGCAGTGGCCGCCGGCCGGCGCGGAGCCGGTCTCCGTCGAGTCGGTGTACGCCGATTTCGCCCTGGCCGGGTTCGGTTACGGTCCGGTGTTCCAGGGCCTGCGGGCGGCCTGGCGTCGGGACGGTGAGTTGTTCGCCGAGGTGGCGTTGCCGGAGGGGAGCCGGTCGGAGGCGGGTCTGTTCGGTCTGCACCCGGCGCTGTTGGATGCCTCGCTGCACGCCATCGGTCTGGGCGGCCTGGTGGAGGAGACGGGTCAGGGTCGGCTGCCGTTCGCGTGGTCGGGTGTGTCGCTGTTCGCCGCCGGTGCGGCCGAGCTGCGGGTGCGGCTGTCGGCCGTCGGTGCGGACGCGGTGTCGCTGGCGGTGGCCGACGGGACCGGTGCGCCGGTGGCGTCGGTCGACTCGCTGGTCCTGCGGCCGTTCTCCGCCGAGCAGTTGGCGGGTTCCGGTTCCGGTGGGCGGCATGAGGCGCTGTTCCGTTCGGAGTGGACGGGCGTGGCGCTGCCGTCGGCCGGGTCACTCGGTGTGGTGGCGGTGCTGGGCGAGGACGACCTCGGGTTCGCGGACGCGGTGCCGTTCGAGGAGCTGGGCGAGCTGGCGGAGGCCGTGCCGGACACGATCGTGGTGCCGGTGCGGCCGGAGTCGGGTGATGTGGCGACCGCCACGCACGCCTCCGTGCACCGGGTGCTCGCGCTCGTCCAGCGCTGGTTGGCGGAGGAGACGTTCCGCGAGTCCCGCTTGGTGGTGGTGACTCGCGGGGCGACCGGCGGTGATCTCCCGTCGGCTGCCGTGTGGGGTCTGGTGCGCTCGGCGCAGTCGGAGAACCCGGGCCGGATCGTGCTGGTCGACCTGGACGAGGAGGCCGGCTCGCTGGCCGCCCTGTCGCGGGCGATCGACGCCGGCGAGCCACAGCTGGCGCTGCGGGCGGGCGAGGCGTTCGCGCCGCGTCTGGCGCGGGTGCCGGCGAGCGTCGAGGTGACGCCCGTGGCCCTGGACCCTGAGGGCACGGTGCTGCTCACGGGCGCGACGGGTTCGCTGGGCGGGCTGTTCGCCCGGCACCTGGTGACCGAGTACGGGGCTCGGCGGCTGCTGCTGGTCTCGCGTCGGGGCGAAGCGGCCGAGGGCGCGGCGGAGTTGGCCGCCGACCTGGCGGCGCTGGGTGCCGAGGCGCGGTTCGCGGCCTGTGACGTGTCCGACCGTGCCGCGCTGGCCGAGTTGGTGGACTCGCTGGAGCACCCGCTCACCGCCGTGGTGCACACCGCCGGCGTGCTGGACGACGGTGTGTTCTCCTCCCTCAGCCCCGAGCGGGTCGACGCCGTGCTGCGGCCGAAGGTGGACGCGGCCTGGCACCTGCACGAACTGACGACAAGTCGGAAACTTGCCGCCTTCGTGCTGTTCTCCTCGGCTGCCGGGGTGTTCGGCGCGGCCGGCCAGGGCAACTACGCGGCGGCCAACAGCTTCCTGGACGCGCTCGCCGAGCACCGCCGCTCCGCCGGCCTGCCGGCGACGTCGCTGGCCTGGGGCCTGTGGGCCGAGGACGGCGGCATGGCGGCCGACGTCGAGCGGATGGCCCGTGGCGGGGTGCTGCCGCTCTCGTCGGCGGAGGGCCTGGCCCTGTTCGACGCCTCGATGCTGTCGGACGAGCCGGTGCTGGTACCGGTCCGGCTGGACCAGGCCGGTCTGCGGGCCCAGGCCGAGGCGGGCACGCTGCCGTCCCTGCTGCGCGGCCTGGTCCGGTCGCCGATGCGCCGTGCCGCCTCCGCCGCCTCCACCGAGACCTCCGCGCTCGGCGCGCGGCTCGCCGGCCTGCCCCCGCAGGAACAGGAAGCCCTGCTCCTCGACCTGGTCCGGACCCACGCCGCGGCCGTGCTGGGGCACGGCGGTCCGGAGGCGGTCGACCCGACCCGGGCCTTCCGCGAGTTGGGCTTCGACTCGCTCAGCGCCCTCGAGCTGCGCAACAGCCTCAACGCGGTGACCGTCCTGCGGCTGCCGGCCACCCTGGTCTTCGACCACCCCAACCCGCACGCCCTCGCCCGGCAGCTGCGGGCCGAACTCGTCGGCGGCGCCGGGCCCGACCAGCGGGACGGTTCCGCCGCCGTGGTCGCGTCGGCCGACGACGACCCGATCGCCATCGTCGCCATGAGCTGCCGGTTCCCCGGCGGGGTCTCCTCGCCCGAGGAACTGTGGCAACTGGTCGCCGACGGGCGGGACGCGGTCTCCGGCTTCCCCGAGGACCGCGGCTGGGACATCGAGCGCCTCTACCACCCGGACCCGGAGCACCCCGGCACCTCGTACACCCGTGAGGGCGGGTTCCTGCACGACGCCGCCGAGTTCGACCCGACGTTCTTCGGCATCAGCCCGCGCGAGGCGCTGGCCACCGACCCGCAGCAGCGGCTGCTGCTGGAGACCTCCTGGGAGGCCTTCGAGCGGGCCGGTATCGACCCGGCCGCCCTGCGCGGCAGCCGGACCGGTGTCTTCGTCGGCGTGATGTACCACGACTACGCCACCCGTCTGCAGGACGACCCGGCCGCCGGCGAGGGCTACCTGGGCGGCGGCGACACGGGCAGCGTCGCCTCGGGACGACTCTCCTACACGTTCGGGCTCGAGGGCCCGGCGGTGACCGTCGACACCGCGTGCTCGTCCTCGCTGGTCGCGCTGCACTGGGCGATCCAGGCGCTGCGCAGCGGGGAGTGCACGATGGCGCTGGCCGGTGGCGTCACCGTGATGGCCACCCCGGCGACGTTCGTGGGCTTCAGCCGCCAGCGCGGCCTGTCGCCCGACGGCCGCTGCCGGGCGTTCTCGGACGACGCGGACGGCACGGGCTGGGGCGAGGGCGTCGGCATGCTGCTGGTCGAGCGGCTCAGTGACGCGCGGCGCAACGGGCACCCGGTGCTGGCGATCGTGCGGGGCAGCGCGGTCAACCAGGACGGCGCGAGCAACGGCCTGACGGCGCCGAACGGTCCGTCCCAGCAGCGGGTGATCCGCCAGGCGCTGGCGAACGCCGGGCTGACGGCGGCCCAGGTCGACGCGGTCGAGGCGCACGGGACGGGTACCTCGCTGGGCGACCCGATCGAGGCGCAGGCCCTGCTGGCCACCTACGGCCGGGAACACACCGAGGACCAGCCGCTCTGGCTCGGCTCGATCAAGTCGAACCTGGGCCACACCCAGGCCGCCGCCGGCGTGGCGGGTGTGATCAAGATGGTCATGGCGATGCGCCACGGGGTGCTGCCGCGGACCCTGCACGTCGCCGAGCCGTCCACGCACGTGGACTGGACCGCGGGTGCGGTGGAACTGCTCACCGAGGCGCGGGAGTGGCCGGAGACCGGCCGGCCGCGCCGGGCCGCCGTCTCCTCCTTCGGGATCAGCGGCACCAACGCGCACACCGTCATCGAGCAGCCCCCGGGTGTCGAGGAGGCGCCGGAGCGGCCCGCGGTGGCCGGTCGTACGCCGGTGCTCCCGCTCGTGCTGTCGGGCCGGACGCCGGAGGCCCTGCGTGGCCAGGCGGCCAGGCTGCGGGACCATCTCGCTTCCCGTCCGGAGCTGGCGACGGTGGACCTCGGCTACTCGCTGGCGACCGCACGGGCGGGATTCGACCACCGTGCCGCGCTGGTGGTGCGCGACCGCGCGGAGCTGTCGCGCGGGCTGGAGCTGCTGGCGAGCGGAGAGCTGCCGGCCGAGGCGGCCGTCGGTGTCGGGACGGTCGGCGGCAGGTCGGCCTTCCTCTTCACCGGTCAGGGGAGCCAGCGGGCCGGCATGGCCGAGGAGTTGTACGCCGCGTTCCCGGTGTTCGCGGCGGCGTACGACGCCGTGTGCGCGGAGCTGGACCGGCACCTGGTGCGGCCGCTGAAGGACGCGGACGCGCTGATCGACGAGACCGCCTACACGCAGCCCGCCCTCTTCGCCCTCGAGGTGGCGCTGTTCCGCCTGGTCGAGTCCTGGGGCGTGCGGCCGGACTTCCTGGCCGGGCACTCGGTCGGCGAGCTGGCCGCCGCGCACGTCGCGGGCGTCCTCTCGCTCGCCGACGCCGCCGAGCTGGTGGCCGCGCGCGGTCGCCTGATGCAGGCGCTGCCGGCGGGCGGTGCGATGGTCTCCGTCCAGGCCGGCGAGGAGGACGTGCTGCCGCTGCTCGCGGGCCGGGAGCACGAGATCGGCCTCGCCGCCGTCAACGGGCCGACCTCCGTGGTGCTTTCGGGCACCGAGCGGGCCGTCCTGGAGGTGGCCGAGAAGCTGGCGGCGGACGGGCACAGGACGAAGCGGCTGACCGTCAGCCATGCTTTCCACTCGCCGCTGATGGACCCGATGCTGGAGGAGTTCCGCACGGTCGCCGAGGGCCTGACCTTCGCGGAGCCCCGGATCCCTATCATCTCCACGCTGACCGGCAGGGTTGCCACCGCCGAGGAGCTGTGCTCGCCCGAGTACTGGGTGCGGCACGTGCGCGGGGCCGTCCGGTTCCGCGACGCGGTGCGGGTCCTGGAGAGCGAAGGCGTCCGCGTCTTCGTGGAGTTGGGCCCGGACGGCACGCTCTGCGCGATGGCGCAGGACTGCCTGGTCGAGGAGACCGCGACGCTGCTGACGCCGCTGCTGCGGCGCGACCGCGGGGCGACCGAGACGGTCGCCACGGCCCTGGGACGCCTGCACGTGCGCGGGGTCCGGGTCGACTGGGCCGCGCTGTACGCGGGGACCGGGGCGCGGTTCGTCGAGCTGCCCACCTACGCGTTCCAGCGCGAGCGCTACTGGCCCCGGCCGCAGACCGGCTGGGTCGGTGACGTCGCCTCGGCCGGTCTGGGGTCGGCGGATCACCCGCTGCTGGGCGCCTCGCTGGCGCTCGCGGATGCGGACGGCCATGTCCTCACCGGCCGGCTCGCGCTGGACGGCCACCCGTGGCTGGCCGATCACGCGGTGGCCGGCACGGTGCTGCTGCCGGGGACGGCCTTCGTGGAGCTGGCGATCCGGGCCGGCGACCAGGTCGGCTGCGACCTGGTCGAGGAGTTGACGCTGGAGGCGCCGCTGGTGCTGCCGGCCAGGGGCGCGGTGCAGGTGCAGGTGGCGGTCGGGGCGCCCGACGAGGCGGGCCGGCGTGCCATCAGCCTGTACTCGCGGGCCGAGGACGCCGAGCCCGACCAGCCGTGGACCCGGCACGCGGACGGTCTGCTGGCGGTCGGCGGTGCCCAGGCGCCGGGCTTCGAGCTGGCGCAGTGGCCGCCGGCCGGCGCGGAGCCGGTCTCCGTCGAGTCGGTGTACGCCGATTTCGCGGCGGCTGGCTTCGGCTATGGTCCGGCCTTCCAGGGCCTGCGGGCGGCTTGGCGTCGGGACGGTGAGTTGTTCGCCGAGGTGGCGTTGCCGGAGGGGAGCCGGTCGGAGGCGGGTCTGTTCGGTCTGCACCCGGCGTTGTTGGATGCCGCGTTGCACGCGATCGGTCTGGGCGGCCTGGTGGAGGAGACGGGTCAGGGTCGGCTGCCGTTCGCGTGGTCGGGTGTGTCGCTGCATGCGGCCGGTGCGGCCGAGCTGCGGGTGCGGCTGTCGGCCGTCGGTGCGGACGCGGTGTCGCTGGCGGTGGCCGACGGGACCGGTGCGCCGGTGGCGTCGGTCGACTCGCTGGTCCTGCGGCCGTTCTCCGCCGAGCAGTTGGCGGGTTCCGGTGGGCGGCACGAGGCGCTGTTCCGTTGCGAGTGGACGAGCGTGGCGCTGCCCGACGCCGGTTCGCTCGGAGTGGTGGCGGTGCTCGGCGAGGACGACCTCGGCTTGACGGGCGCCGAGCGGTTCGACGACCTGGCGACGCTGAGCGAGGTCCTGCCGGACACGGTCGTGGTGCCGGTGGCGCCGGCCACCGCCCCGGACCTGGCCGCGGCCACCCACCAGGCTGTCCACCGTGCGCTGGAGCTGCTGCAGACGTGGCTCGCCGAGGACGCGTTCGCGGACTCGCGGTTGGTCGTGGTGACGCGTGGCGCGGTGGCCGCCGGTGACGGAGAGGACGTTCGCGACCTGGCCGCGGCCGCCGTCTGGGGTCTGGTGCGGTCCGCGCAGGCGGAGAACCCGGGCCGGATCGTGCTGGTCGACCTTCCCCCGGTCGCCGGCCCGGGGACACCTCCCGGCCGTCGGGCCGGGGGCGGGTACCCCCATGAGGACGCGGCCTCACCGGCCCTGCTCGCCGCCGCCGTCGACGCGGGCGAGCCGCAGCTCGCGCTGCGCGCCGGTGCGGCGCTCGCCCCGCGCCTGGCGGCGGTGGCCACCGACGAACCCGAGGTGGCCCCGGAGTACGACACCACCGGCACGGTCCTGGTGACCGGTGCGACCGGCTCGCTCGGTCGGGCGGTGGCCCGGCACCTGGTGGCCCGGCACCACGTGCGGCACCTGCTGCTGGTCTCGCGACGTGGTGAAGCGGCACCGGGGGCGGCGGAGCTGGCCGCCGAGCTGGCGGAGCTGGGCGCGACGGCCCGGTTCGCGGCCTGTGACGTGTCCGACCGTGCCGCACTGGCCGAGCTGCTGGGGACCGAGCTGGAGCACCCGCTGACCGCCGTGGTGCACACCGCCGGTGTGCTGGACGACGGTGTGGTGTCCTCGCTCACCCCGGACCGGATCGACACGGTGCTGCGACCGAAGGTGGACGCGGCCTGGCTCCTGCATGATCTGACGAAGCATCAGAAACTCGCGGCCTTCGTGCTGTTCTCCTCCGCCGCCGGTGTCTTCGGCAACGCCGGCCAGGCCAACTACGCCGCCGCCAACGCCTTCCTGGACGCGCTCGCGCAGCATCGGCACGCCGCCGGTCTGCCCGCGACCTCCCTCGCCTGGGGCCTGTGGGCCGAGGACGGCGGGGGCATGGCGGGCGAGCTGGCCGGGGCCGACTCCCGCAGGATGACGCGCGGTGTGGCGGCGCTGTCGGTGGAGGAGGGCCTGGCGCTGCTCGACACGGCCCTCGGCCTGCCGGACCCGGTGCTGCTGCCGGCCCGCCTGGACCTGGCCCAACTGCGCTCCCGCGCAGCGGAGTCGGGCGAGGTGCCCGCGCTGCTGCGGGGCCTGATCCGCCAGCCGGCCCGGCGCGCGGTCGGGACCGCGGAGACCGACCCGGGCGCCGCGCTGGTGCGGCAGCTGACCGCTCTGGCCGCGGACGAGCAGGAGCGCATCCTCCTGGAGCTGGTGCGCGGGCAGGTCGCGGCGGTGCTCGGCTACACCGGTGCCGCCGCCGTCCAGCCGACCGCGGGCTTCCGCGAGTTGGGCTTCGACTCGCTGACCGCCGTCGAGCTGCGCAACCGCCTGAACGCGGTGACCGGCCTGCGGCTGCCGGCCACCGTGGTCTTCGACTACCCGAGCCCGGCCGAGCTGGTCGGACAGCTGCGCACCGCGCTGCCGCTGGACGGGCAGGCGGCCGGGGCGGGCGTCTTCGCCGAGCTGGATCGGCTGGCCGAGGCCCTGGCGGCCACCCCCACCGACGAGGAGACCGGGACGCGGGTCACCCTGCGCCTCCAGGCCCTGCTCGCACAGTGGCGGGACCACGTCGGTGCCGACCAGCGCCCGGCCGAGGACGACAGCGACATCGAATCGGCCACCGACGACGAGCTGTTCGACCTGCTCGACGACGAGCTCGAAACCTCCTGACCCGGGCTCCCGGCCCCACTACGCAGGCGCGACCCTTTTTCCGCGAGGAACGGACGAGATGGTGAACGAGGACAAGCTGCGCGACTACCTCAAGCGCGCCACCGCTGATCTGCGGAACGCTCGCCGGCGGCTGCGGGAGCTGGAGGAGCGCGACCAGGAGCCGATCGCGATCGTCGGCATGAGCTGCCGCTACCCCGGCGGTGTGTCCTCCCCGGAGGAGCTGTGGCAGCTGGTGGCGGACGGCGGCGACGCCATCGGGGGCTTCCCGACCGACCGTGGCTGGGAGGTCGAGTCGCTGATCGACGACGACCCGGACCAGCAGGGCACCAGCTACGTCAGCCAGGGCGGCTTCCTGCACGACGCCTGCGAGTTCGACCCGGCGTTCTTCGGGATCTCGCCGCGTGAGGCGCTGGCGATGGACCCGCAGCAGCGGCTGCTGCTGGAGGCGTCCTGGGAGGCGTTCGAGCGGGCCGGCATCGACCCGACCGGGCTCAAGGGCAGCCGGACCGGCATCTTCGCCGGCCTCATGTACCACGAGTACGCCAGCCGGCTCAGCTCGGTGCCGGAGGGCGTCGAGGGCCACCTGGGTACCGGCAGCTTCGGCAGCGTCGCCTCGGGGCGGGTCTCCTACACGCTGGGCCTGGAGGGCCCGGCGGTGACCGTCGACACGGCTTGCTCCTCCTCGCTGGTCGCCCTGCACCTGGCCGTGCAGGCGCTGCGCACTGGGGAGTGCACGCTCGCGCTGGCCGGTGGTGTGACCGTGATGGCCACGCCCGGCACCTTCGTGGAGTTCAGCCGGCAGCGCGGTCTGGCCACCGACGGCCGGTGCAAGGCGTTCTCGGACGACGCGGACGGCACCGGCTGGGGCGAGGGTGTCGGCATGCTGCTCGTCGAGCGGCTCTCCGACGCCCGGCGCAACGGGCACCCGGTGCTGGCGATCGTCCGCGGCTCGGCGATCAACCAGGACGGCGCCAGCAACGGCCTCACCGCGCCCAACGGCCCCTCCCAGCAGCGGGTGATCCGCCAGGCACTGGCCTCCGCCGGTCTGACGCCGGCCCAGGTCGACGCGGTCGAGGCGCACGGCACCGGCACCACGCTCGGCGACCCGATCGAGGCGCAGGCCCTGCTGGCCACCTACGGCCAGGAGCGGGCGGACGGACGGCCCCTCTGGCTCGGTTCGTTGAAGTCCAACATCGGCCACACCCAGGCGGCTGCGGGTGTCGGCGGCATCATCAAGATGGTGATGGCGATGCGGCACGGCGTGCTGCCGCAGACCCTGCACGTCACCGAGCCGTCCACGCACGTGGACTGGTCGGCCGGCGCGGTGGAGCTGCTGAGCCAGGCACGGGAGTGGCCGCAGACCGGGCAGCCGCGCCGGGCCGCCGTCTCCTCCTTCGGCTTCAGCGGCACCAACGCGCACGTGATCGTCGAGCAGGCGCCGGAGGCCGTGGAGGAGCCGCCGGCACAGGAGCGACCGCTGACCGAGGCGCCGGTCGCGGCGATCGCCACCGCCGTGCTGCCGTGGCCGGTGTCGGCCCGGGGCGAAGCGGGGCTGCGCGGGCAGGCGGCCCGGCTGTCCGCCTTCGCGGCCGGCGAGCCGACGCCGGACGCGCTGGCCGTCGGTCTCTCGCTGGCGGTCGGCCGGGCCGAACTGGAGCACCGGGCCGTGGTGCTCGGCACCGACCTCGCCGAGCTGGGTCGCGGGCTGGAGACGCTCGCCAACGGCGGCGTCGCGGCCGACGTGGTCGAAGGAGTGGCCCGGCCCGTCGGCAAGGTGGCGTTCGTCTTCCCCGGGCAGGGCTCGCAGTGGGCCGAGATGGGCGCTCAGCTGTGGGACCAGTCGCCGGTGTTCCGCACCGCGATCCAGGACTGCGCCGCGGCCCTCGCGCCGTTCACCGACTGGTCGTTGGAGGACGTGCTGCTCGGCCGCGCCGGTACCCGGTGGCTGGACCGGGTCGAGGTCGTGCAGCCGGTGCTGTGGGCCGTGATGGTCTCGCTCGCCGAGGTCTGGCGGGCCTCCGGCGTCGAGCCCGCGCTGGTGGTGGGCCACTCGCAGGGCGAGATCGCCGCCGCGGTGCTGGCCGGCGTGCTGTCGCTGGCCGACGGCGCCAAGGTCGTCGCGCTGCGCAGCCAGGCGATCGCCGCCGGCCTCGAGGGCCACGGCGGCATGGTCTCGCTCGCGCTGCCGGTGGACGCCGCGCGGGAGCGGCTGGCCTCCTGGGGCGAGCAGCGGATCTCGGTGGCGGCCGTCAACGGCCCGACCTCGGTGGTCGTCTCGGGTGAGCCGGCGGCGCTGGACGAACTGCTCGCCGTCTGTGAGGCGGACGGGGTCCGGGCCCGCCGAGTGCAGGTCAGCTACGCCTCGCACTCCGCCCAGGTCGAGTCCCTGCGCGACGAGCTGCGCACGGCCCTGGCCGGGATCATCCCGCGCGCCGGCCGGATCCCGCTGCTCTCCACCGTGACCGGCGAGCTGCTCGACGGCACCGCGATGGACGCCGAGTACTGGTACACCAACCTCCGCTCGACCGTGCGGTTCGGCGACGCCGTCCAGGCGGCCGTGGCCGCGCACGGCATCGACGGCTTCGTCGAGGTCAGCGCGCACCCGGTGCTGCTGACCGGACTGCAGGAGTGCCTGGAGGAGGCCGGCGCGCCGGCGATGACCGTGGGCACGCTGCGGCGCGGCGAGGGCGGCGCCCGCCGGATGGCGGCCTCCCTCGCCGAGGCGTGGGTGCGCGGCATCGCGGTGGACTGGCAGGCCGCCGTCTTCGCGGGCACCGGGGCGCAGCGCGTCGAGCTGCCCACCTACGCCTTCCAGCGCGCCCGCTACTGGCTGGACGCACCCGCCGCCCTGGCCGCCCAGTCCCGGGAGACGGTCCTCGACCCGGCCGAGGCGGAGTTCTGGGCCGCCGTGGAGGACGAGGACCTGGCCGCCGTGGCCGGCTCGCTGGACCTCGCCGACGACGCCCCGCTCAGCGCGGTGCTGCCGGCACTGTCGTCCTGGCGGCGGCAGATGCGGGAGCGGTCGGTGGTGGACGGCTGGCGCTACCGGATCGTCTGGCAGCCGCTGGCGGAGCTGCCGGCGCCGGTGCTCTCCGGCACCTGGGTGCTCGTGGTGCCCGAGGCGCTGGCCGGCGACACGTGGGTGGCCGACACCGCCCAGGCGCTGGCCGGCCACGGTGCCGACGTGCGGCACCTGGCGGTCGGGCCGGCGGACCTGGACCGCGACGCGCTGGCCGGGCGGCTGCGCGCCGAACTCCCCGAGGGCGTCGCACCCGCCGGGGTGCTGTCGCTGCTCGGCCTGGTCGAGCAGAGCTGCCCGGACCACCCGGCCGTGCCGTTCGGTCTGGCCGGATCGATGACCCTGCTCCAGGCGCTGGCCGACGTCGAGATCGAGACGCCGGTGTGGACCGCCACGCGCGGCGCGGTGGCGGTGAACGGTGCCGAGCGGCTGACCGGGCCCGCGCAGGCTCTGGTCTGGGGCCTGGGCCGGGTGGCCGCGCTGGAGGACGCGCAGCGCTGGGGCGGTCTGCTGGACCTGCCCGAGCGGCTGGACGAGCGGGCCCTGAAGCGCCTGGTCGGGGTGCTGGCCGGCACCGGTGGCGAGGACCAGCTCGCCCTCCGGAACACCGGCGTGTACGCCCGCCGACTGGTGCACGCGCCGGCCGGACCGGCGCCGGCCGAGCAGTGGCAGCCGAGCGGCACCGTCCTGATCACCGGTGGTACCGGCGCGCTGGGCGCGCACGTGGCCCGCTGGCTGGCCGGCAACGGTGCCCGGCACCTGCTGCTCACCAGCCGCCGTGGACCGGACGCCGAAGGTGCCGCCGAGCTGCGCGAGGAACTCACCGCTCTCGGCGCCCAGGTGACGATCACCTCGTGCGACGTGTCGGACCGCGCGGCGCTGGCCGAGCTGCTGGCGGCCGTCCCGGCCGAACGACCGCTCACGGCCGTGATGCACACCGCCGCCGTGCTGGACGACGCGGTGATCCGGGCGCTCACCGCCGACCAGCTGGAGCGGGTGCTGCGGGTCAAGGTCAACTCCGCCCTGCACCTGCACGAGCTGACCCGTGACCTCGACCTGTCCGCCTTCGTGCTCTTCTCCTCCTTCGCCGCCACCTTCGGCGCCCCCGGCCAGGGCAACTACGCGCCCGGGAACGCCTTCCTGGACGCGCTGGCCGAGCAGCGCCGCGCCGACGGCCTGCCCGCCACCTCGGTGGCCTGGGGGCCGTGGGGCGAGGGCGGAATGGCGGCCGAGGGCGGCATCGGCGACCGGATGCGCCGGCACGGCATCCTGGAGATGACGCCCGACCTGGCCGTGACCGCCCTCCAGCAGGCGCTGGACCAGGGCGAGACCGTACTGACCGTCACCGACATCGACTGGCAGCGCTTCGCGCTCGCCTTCACCTCGGGCCGGGTCCGGCCGCTGCTGTTCGACGTGCCCGAGGCGGTGAGGGCCCTGGAGAGCAGCGCGGGCGGCGCCGACGGTCAGGAGAGCGCCGGTGGCGGCCTCGTCGCACGGCTCGCCGGTCTCCCGGCGGCCGAGCGTGAACGCGTCCTGCTGGACCTGGTCACCTCCCACGTCGCGGCCGCGCTGGGCTACCCGGGCCCGGAGGCGGTGGACACCGGCAGGGCGTTCAAGGAGCTGGGCTTCGACTCGCTGACCGCCGTGGAGCTGCGCAACCGACTCGGCGCGGCCGCCGGGATCAAGCTCCCGGCCACCCTGATCTACGACCACCCCAACGCCGTCGCACTGGTCCGCCACCTCGACGAGGAGCTCTCGGGCGCCGTGGGCGGTGCCGTCGCCCCGGTCGTGGTGAGGGCGGCCGCCGACGACGAGCCGATCGCGATCGTCGGCATGAGCTGCCGTTTCCCCGGCGGGGTGTCCTCGCCCGAGGACTTGTGGCAGCTGCTGGTCAACGCCGGGGACGCCCTGTCGGAGTTCCCCGCCGACCGTGGCTGGGACCTCGACACGGTCTTCAACGCGGACCGCGACCACCAGGGCACCTCCTACATCCGCCAGGGCGGCTTCCTGCACGACGCGAGCCGGTTCGACGCCGCCTTCTTCGGCATCTCGCCGCGTGAGGCACTGGCGATGGACCCGCAGCAGCGGCTGCTGCTGGAGACCTCCTGGGAGGCCTTCGAGCGGGCCGGCATCGACCCGGCCACGCTGCGCGGCAGCCGGACCGGCGTCTTCGCCGGCACCAACGGTTCGGACTACCTCGGCCTGCTGGCCGGTGCGGCCCAGTCGGTGGAGGGCCATGTCGCCACCGGCACGGCGGCCAGCGTGGTGTCGGGCCGCGTCTCGTACCTGTTCGGCCTCGAAGGCCCGGCGATGACCGTGGACACCGCCTGCTCGGCCTCGCTGGTGGCCCTGCACCTGGCCGTGCAGTCGCTGCGGAACGGCGAGTGCGAGCTGGCGCTTGCCGGTGGTGTCACCGTGATGTCCACCCCGGGTACGTTCGTCGAGTTCAGCCGTCAGCAGGGCCTGGCCTCCGACGGCCGCTGCAAGCCGTTCTCGGCCGCCGCGGACGGTTTCACGCCCTCCGAGGGCGTCGGCATGCTGCTGGTCGAGCGGCTCTCGGACGCCCGGCGCAACGGCCACCCGGTGCTGGCCGTCGTCCGTGGTTCGGCGATCAACCAGGACGGCGCGAGCAACGGTCTGACCGCTCCCAACGGGCCCAGCCAGCAGCGGGTGATCCGCCAGGCGCTGGCGAACGCCGGGCTGACGGCGGCCCAGGTGGACGCCGTCGAGGCGCACGGCACGGGCACCTCGCTCGGTGACCCGATCGAGGCCCAGGCGCTGCTCGCCACCTACGGCAAGGACCGGCCCGAGGGCCGGCCGCTGTGGCTCGGCTCGATCAAGTCGAACATCGGCCACGCCCAGGCGGCGGCCGGCCTGGCCGGTGTCATCAAGATGGTGCTGGCGATGCGGCACGGCGTGCTGCCGGAGAGCATCCACATCGACGAGCCCACCCCGCAGGTGGACTGGTCGGTGGGCGCGGTGGAACTGCTGACCGAGGCCCGGGAGTGGCCGCGGACGGACCAGCCCCGTCGGGCGGGCATCTCCTCGTTCGGGTTCAGTGGCACGAACGCGCACGTGATCATCGAGCAGGAGCCGGTCGCGGAGGAGCCGGTCGCGCGGGCCGAGGTGGAGCCGGACGGGAGCCCGGCGGTCGCCGCCCCGGTGGTGCCGTGGGTGCTGTCGGGCCGCGGCGAGGAGGCGTTGCGCGGTCAGGCGGCGCGGCTGCGGGCCTTCGCGGCGGGTGAGCCGGAACCGGACATGCTGGGTGTCGGCCTCTCCCTGGCGGTGAGCCGTACGGTGCTGGAGCACCGGGCCGTGGTCCTGGGCGCGGACGCCGCCGAGCTGGGTCGTGGTCTGGCGGCGCTGGCCACCGGCGGACCGGATGCGCACGTGGTGCAGGGTGCGGCGGGTTCCCCGGGGAAGGTGGCGTTCGTCTTCCCGGGGCAGGGTTCGCAGTGGGCCGAGATGGCGGTGGAGTTGCTGGAGTGCTCCGCGGTGTTCGCGGAGCGGATGGGGGAGTGCGCGGCGGCGTTGGCGCCGTTCGCGGATGGCTGGTCGCTGTTGGAGGTCGTCCGTGGCGAGGCCGGCGATGGCTGGCTGGAGCGGGTCGATGTGGTGCAGCCGGTGTTGTGGGCGGTGATGGTGTCGCTCGCGGAGGTCTGGCGCGGGGCGGGAGTCGAGCCCTCCGTGGTGGTCGGGCATTCGCAGGGTGAGATCGCGGCGGCCGTCGTCGCGGGTGCGCTCTCGCTGGAGGACGGCGCGCGGGTGGTGGCGTTGCGCAGTCGGGCGATCGCCGGTGGTCTGGCGGGCCTCGGCGGGATGGTGTCGGTGGCGCTGCCGGTCGAGGCGGTGCGTGAGCGGCTCGTGGTGTGGGGTGAGGAGCGGATCTCGGTGGCGGCGGTGAACGGGCCGTCGTCGGTGGTCGTCTCCGGTGAGCCGGCCGCGCTGGACGAGCTGTTGGCCTCCTGCGAGGCGGACGGTGTGCGGGCGCGTCGGGTGCCGGTGGACTACGCCTCGCACTCGGCGCAGGTCGAGTCGATCCGCGAGGAGCTCCTCGGGGCTCTGGCGGGGATCGAACCTCGGGCCGGCCAGGTGCCGCTGCTGTCCACGGTGACCGCCGAACTGACGGACGGCTCGGGCATGGACGCCGAGTACTGGTACACCAACCTCCGTCGGACCGTGCGTCTGCAGGAGGTGACCGAATCGCTTCTCGGCACCGGCTGTGGGACGTTCATCGAGGTCAGCCCGCACCCGGTGCTGGTGATGGCGCTCCAGGAGAGCATCGAGGCGGCGAACCGCGACGCGGTGGCCTTCGGTACGCTGCGCCGCGGCGAGGGGGATGCCCGCCGGGTGCTGGCCTCCTTCGCGCAGGCGTGGGTGCGCGGCATCGCGGTGGACTGGCGGGCCGCTGTCTTCGCCGGCACCGGGGCGCAGCGCGTCGAACTGCCCACCTACGCCTTCCAGCGCCGCCGCTACTGGCCCGAGGCGGCCAGGCCGGAGGAGTCGGCCGGGCAGGTCGGCAACGACCCGGTGGAGGCGGCGTTCTGGGAGGTCGTCGAGAACGAGGACCTGGAGGCGCTGGCCGGTTCGCTCGACCTGGGCGGGGACGCCCCGCTGAGCACCGTCCTGCCCGCGCTCTCCTCCTGGCGGCGGCAGCGCCGCGAGCAGTCCACCGTCGACGGCTGGCGCTACCGGGTCACCTGGCAGCCGCTGGGCGACCTGCCGGCGGCGGCGAGCCTCGCCGGCACCTGGGCGGTCGTCGTGCCCGAAGGGCTGGCGGAGGACGACTGGGTGGCCGACATCGCCCGGGTGCTGGCCCAACACGGCGCCGAGGTCCGCACGTTCAGCCTCGACGGGCGTGACCTGGACCGGGAGGTGCTGGTCGAGCTGCTCCGCAAGCAGCTGGGCGATGTGGTGGAGCTGACGGGCGTGCTGTCGCTGCTCGCGCTGGACGAGCGGCCGCACCGGGACCATCCGGGGCTGCCGCTCGGCCTGGCCGGGACCGTCGGGCTGGTCCAGGCACTCGGCGACGCCGGGTTCGAGGCTCCGCTGTGGTGCGCCACCAGGGGTGCGGTGGCGGTGAACCGTGCCGAGCGACCGGCGGGCCCCGCGCAGTCGCTGGTCTGGGGCCTGGGCCGGGTCGCGGCGCTCGAGCAGCCGCAGCGCTGGGGCGGTCTGGTGGACCTGCCCCCGACCCTGGGCGAGCGCTCCGACGAGCGCGCGCTGGACCGGCTGGTGAGCGTGCTGGCCGGCGCGGGGGTCGAGGACCAGCTCGCCGTGCGGGCCTCCGGGGTGTTCGTCCGCCGACTGGTGCACGCACCCGCGGGCCTCGCCCCGGCGGAGGGTTGGCGCCCGAGCGGGACCGTCCTGGTCACCGGCGGCACGGGAGCCCTCGGCGCGCACGTCGCCCGTTGGCTGGCCCACAACGGTGCCGGGCACCTGCTGCTCACCAGCCGTCGCGGCCCGGACGCCGAAGGCGCCACCGAGCTGCGCGAGGAACTCCTCGCCCTCGGCGCGCAGGTCACGATCGCCTCCTGCGACGCGGCCGATCGCGCCGCGCTCGCCGAACTCCTGGACGCCGTACCGGCGGAGCAGCCGCTCACCGCGGTCGTCCACACCGCGGGCGTCCTGGACGACGGGGTGCTCGACTCGCTGACGCCCGACCGCATCGCGGGCGTCCTGCGTCCGAAGGTGGACGCCGTACTCAACCTGCACGAGCTGACCAGGGAGTCGAACCTGACGGCGTTCGTCCTGTTCTCCGGCATCGCCGGCACGCTCGGCGACCCCGGCCAGGGCAACTACGCCGCCGCCAACGCCTTCCTGGACGCCTTCGCCGAGCACCGCCGGGCCGAGGGCCTGCCCGCCACCTCGGTGGCCTGGGGCCGGTGGGGCGAGACGGGCATGGCGGCCGACGGCCTGATCGGCGACCGCCTGGACCGTGCCGGACTGCCCGGCATGCCGCCGGCGGCGGCGATCGCCGCCCTGCAGCGGGCCCTGGACCTGGACGAGACCGTGGTCACGGTCGCCGACATCGCCTGGGAGCGCTTCGCGCCCGGCTTCACGGCCGTCCGCGCGTCCGCCCTGCTGGACGAGCTGCCCGCCGCCCGGCGCAGGGCTGACGGCGGCGAGTCCACGGCGCAGGCGGCGCCCACCGACACCGCTGACCTGCGCCGGCGCCTGGCGGAGATGGCGGAGCTGGAGCGTGAGCAGGCCGTCCTCGACCTGGTACGGGCCCACGCGGCGGCGGCGCTCGGACACGCGACGGTGGACGAGGTGGTCGGCGGCCGGGCCTTCAAGGAACTCGGACTCGACTCGCTGACCGCCCTGGAGCTGCGCAACCGACTCAGCGCCGCCACCGGGCTCCGGCTCCCGGCGACCCTGGTGTTCGACTTCCCGACTCCGGCCGCGTTGGCCGCCCGACTGCGGGCGGACCTGCTGCCCGCCGCCGGCGGAGACGGCGCGGCCTCGCTCGCCGACATCGACCGGCTGGAAGCCGCGCTGGCGGCGGTCTCCGAGGACGAGGACACCCGGGCGGACGTCGCCGCCCGCCTCCAGGCCCTGCTGACCCGGTGGAGCGGCGCTCCACGCGAGCGGGAGGCCGAGGCCCAGGTGACCGAGAAGCTGCAGTCGGCCTCGGCCGACGAGCTGTTCGCCTTCATCGACAACGAGTTGGGCATGGCCTGACGGGCCCGCGACAGCGGCCCGTCGTCAGTGCGGCCGCAAGGCCCCCGCGGCGCCGCACCGACGACCGGACCGGGCCCGGACCGGCCCGCAACTACCTGCAGCAGTGATCGAATTGGGTGAGGTTCCAACAGTGGATCAGGAAAAGCTCCTCGACTATCTGAAGCGCGTGACGGCGGATCTGCACCAGACCCGCCAGCGGCTGCGTGACGCGGAGTCGGGCGACTCTGAGCCGATCGCCCTGGTCTCGATGAGCTGCCGGTTCGCGGGCGGGGTGAACTCCCCCGAGGATCTGTGGCAGTTGGTGGCCGAGGGCCGCGACGCGATCGGCGACTTCCCGTCCGACCGTGGCTGGGACGTGGAGTCGCTCTTCGACGACGACCCCGACCAGCAGGGCACCAGCTACACCCGGCACGGTGGGTTCCTCTACGACGCGACGGAGTTCGACGCCGCCTTCTTCGGCATCAGCCCCCGTGAGACGCTCGGCATGGACCCGCAGCAACGACTGCTGCTGGAGGCGTCCTGGCAGGTACTGGAGCGGGCGGGCATCGATCCGACCTCGCTCAAGGGCAGCCGGACCGGCGTCTTCGCCGGTACCAACGGCCAGGACTACGGCGATCTGCTGTACCAGGTGCCCGAGGGCGTCGAGGGCTACACGCTCACCGGCAACGCGGCGAGCGTGCTCTCCGGTCGCCTCTCCTACACCTTCGGCCTGGAGGGCCCGGCGGTCACCGTCGACACGGCCTGCTCCTCCTCGCTGGTCGCCCTGCACCTCGCGGTGCAGGCGCTGCGCCAGAAGGAGTGCTCGCTGGCGCTGGCCGGTGGCGTCACGGTGATGTCCAGCCCGCGGGCCTTCATCCAGTTCAGCCGCCAGCGCGGGCTGGCGGCCGACGGCCGCTGCAAGTCGTTCGCCGCGGCGGCGGACGGCACCGGCTGGGGCGAGGGCGTCGGCATGCTGCTGCTGGAGCGGCTCAGTGACGCCCGGCGCAACGGGCACCCGGTGCTCGCGGTGATCCGGGGTTCGGCCGTCAACCAGGACGGCGCGAGCAACGGTCTGACGGCGCCGAACGGTCCGTCCCAGCAGCGGGTGATCCGCCAGGCGCTGGCCTCGGCCGGTCTGACGCCGGGCCAGGTCGACGTGGTCGAGGCGCACGGTACGGGTACGGTGCTCGGCGACCCGATCGAGGCGCAGGCCCTGCTGGCCACCTACGGTCTGGAGCGGCCCGAGGACCGGCCGCTGTGGCTGGGCTCGGTCAAGTCGAACCTCGGGCACACCCAGGCGGCGGCCGGTGTCGCGGGCGTCATCAAGATGGTGCTCGCGATGCGGCACGGCGTGCTGCCCAAGACCCTGCACGTGGACGAGCCCTCGCCGCACGTCGACTGGGCCTCCGGCGGCGTCGCCCTGCTCGAGGAGGCCCGGCCGTGGCCGGCGACCGGCGAGCCGCGCCGGGCGGGCGTGTCCTCCTTCGGCGTCAGCGGCACCAACGCGCACACCATCATCGAGCAGGCGCCCGAGCCCGAGGGCTCCGCCGTCGAGGCCCCGACCGCGGCCGCCCCCGCGCTGCTGCCGTACCTGGTCTCCGGCCGGACCGCCGAGGCGCTGAGCGCCCAGGCCGCCCGACTCCGGGCCCACCTGGACACCGTTCCCGACCTCGCCCAGGCCGACCTCGCGCACTCCCTGGCCACCACCCGCGCCGCCCTGGACCACCGCGCCGCCGTCCTGGCCGCCGACCGGGCCGAACTGCTGACCGGCCTGGACGCCCTCGCCGCCGGCGAGAGCGCGCCGCACCTGGTGCGGGGCGTCGCGGCCGCGGAGGGCCGCACCGCGTTCCTGTTCACCGGTCAGGGCAGTCAGCGGGCCGGTATGGGTGCGGAGTTGTACGAGGCGTTCCCGGTGTTCGCCGAGGCCTTCGACGCGGTCTGCGCGGAGCTGGACGGTCAGCTGGAGCGCCCGCTGAAGGACGTGGTCTTCGGAGCCGAGGGCGGGCTGCTGGACGAGACGCGCTACACGCAGCCCGCGCTGTTCGCGGTCGAGGTGGCGCTGTTCCGGCTGGTGGAGTCGTGGGGCCTGGCGCCGGACTTCCTGGCGGGTCACTCGATCGGTGAGATCGCCGCCGCGCACGCGGCGGGCGTGCTCTCGCTCGCCGACGCGTCCGCGTTGGTGGCGGCCCGCGGTCGGTTGATGCAGGAACTGCCGCGCGGTGGTGCGATGGTGTCGCTGCAGGCGTCCGAGGAGGAGCTGCTGCCGCTGCTGGCGGACCGCTCGGCCGTGGTGGGCATCGCCGCCGTCAACGGTCCGACCGCCGTCGTGGTCTCCGGCGCCGAGGACGAAGTCCTGGCCATCGCACGGCACTTCGAGGAGCTGGGTCGCAAGACCAGGCGCCTGACCGTGAGCCACGCCTTCCATTCCCCGCTGATGGACGGCATGCTGGCGGACTTCCGCAGGATCGCCGAGGGCCTGGACTACCAGCCGCCGCGCATCCCGATCGTCTCCACCGTCACCGGCACCTCGCTGACCGCCGAGGAGCTGTGCTCGCCCGAGTACTGGGTGCGCCACGTCCGCGAGGCCGTCCGCTTCCTCGACGCCGTCCGTCGGCTCGACGCCAACGGTGTCACCACCTACCTGGAGCTCGGCCCCGACGGTGTCCTCACCGCCATGGCCCAGCACTGCCTCGGCGAGAACGCCGACGGCGCCGCCCTGGTGCCCACGATGCGCACCGGCCGCGACGAGACCCGGACCCTGCTGACCGCGCTCGCCCTGGCCCACGCCCACGGCGCCGCGCCCGACTGGCGTGCCGTCTCCGCGGCCTGGGGCGGCACCCGGGTGGACCTGCCCACCTACGCCTTCCAGCGCCGCCGCCACTGGCCCGAGCCGCCGGCCGGCTGGCTCGGCGACGTCGCCTCGGTCGGTCTCGGCGCGGCCGACCACCCGCTGCTCGGCGCCGCGGTCGCGCTCGCCGACGCCGACGGCGTGCTCTTCACCGGCCTGCTCTCGCTCCAGACCCATCCCTGGCTCGCCGACCACGCGGTGATGGGCACCGTCCTGCTGCCCGGCACGGCCTTCGTCGAGCTCGCGATCCGCGCCGGTGACCACGTGGGCTGCCACCAGCTCGTCGAGCTAACCCTGCAGGCCCCGCTCGTCCTGCCCGAGCGCGGCGCCGTCCAGATCCAGCTCGCGGTGGGGGAGGCGGACGCCACCGGCAGTCGCGGCTTCACCCTGCACTCCCGCCCGGAGCCCGAGGACGCCGCCGGTGGGGCGGCCCTGACCACCGAGCACGCCTGGACCCGGCACGCCACCGGCATCCTCGCGCCCGCCGCCACCGACCACCCGGCCGAGGCCCTCGGCCTGGACAGCTGGCCCCCGGCCGGCGCCACCCCGGTCGAGACCGAGGGACTCTACGAGTACCTGGCGGAGGCCGGTTTCGGCTACGGTCCGGTCTTCCAGGGCCTGCGCGCCGCGTGGCAGTCGGGCGACGAGATCTTCGCCGACGTCCGACTGCCCGAGCAGGCCAGGACCGACGCCCGGCTGTTCGGCCTGCACCCCGCCCTGCTCGACGCCGCCCTGCACGGCGTCGGCATGGGCACGCTGCTGAGCCCCAGCGAGTCCGGGCGGCTCCCGTTCGCCTGGAGCGGCGTCACCCTGCACGCCTCGGGCGCCGACACCCTGCGGGTACGGCTCTCCCCGGCCGGTGCGGACTGCGTCTCGGTCACCGTCGCCGACGGCACCGGCGCCCCGGTCGCCCGGGTCGACTCGCTGCTGCTGCGGCCGGTCTCGGCCGCCCAGGTGCACGCCGCCCGCAGCGCCCACCACGAGTCGCTGTTCACCGTGGAGTGGCAGCCCGCCGCCCCCGGCAACGCCGACACCGCGGGGTGGGCGCTGCTCGGCGCGGAGCGGCTCGGCCTCGACCTGCCCGGCTACGCCGACCTGCCCGCGCTGGCCACCGCCGTCGCGTCCGGCGCGGCGCTCCCCGACACCGTGCTGACGGTCGTCGCGGCCGAGCCGGGCGAGCTGCCGCAGGCCGCGCACGCGACGGCCCGCCGCGCCCTCGCCCTGGTCCAGGAGTGGCTGGCCGCCGACGAGTTCGCCCACGCCCGCCTGGTGCTGGCCACCCGCGGCGCGCTGGCCGTCACCCCCGGCGAGGCGATCACCGACCTGGCCGCCGCCACCGTCTGGGGCCTGGTCCGCTCGGCCCAGACCGAGAACCCGGGCCGGCTGGTCCTGCTCGACCTCGACACCGACGAGGCCTCGCTGCGGGCGCTGCCCGCCGCCCTCGCCGCCGAGGAGCCGCAGCTCGCGCTGCGCGCGGGTGGCCTCCGGGTGCCCCGGCTGGCCCGGGTCACCGCCGCCGCCGACATCTCGCAGGGCCTCGACGTGGGCCCGGACGGCACCGTGCTGGTCACCGGTGCGACCGGCACCCTGGGCGCGCTGGTCGCCCGCCATCTGGTCGCCGAGCACGGCGTGCGGCGCCTGCTGCTGGTCTCCCGGCGCGGTGCGGAAGCCGCCGGCGCGGCCGAACTCGTCGCCGAGCTGACCGAGTCGGGCGCCGAGGTGACGCTGGCGGCCTGCGACGTCGCCGACCGCGACGCGCTGGCCGAGCTGCTCGGCTCGCTGGAGCACCCGCTGAGTGCCGTGGTGCACACCGCGGGCGTGCTGGACGACGGCATCATCTCCGCGCTCACCCCCGAGCGGCTGACTCCCGTGCTGCGCCCCAAGGTCGACGCGGCCTGGCACCTGCACGAACTGACGAAGAGTCAGAACCTGACCGCCTTCGTGCTCTTCTCGGCGGCGGCGGCCACCCTCGGTGGACCCGGCCAGGCCAACTACGCCGCCGCCAACGCGTTCCTGGACGCCCTCGCGCACCACCGCCAGGCGTCCGGGCTGCCGGCCACCGCGTTGGCCTGGGGCCTGTGGGCCGAACGCAGCGGCATGACCGGCACGTTGGAGGAGGCCGACCTCCAGCGGATGGCCCGTGGCGGGGTCGGCGCGCTCTCCAGCGAGGAGGGCCTGTCCCTGCTCGACACCGCCGCCGCGCTGGGCGGCGCGACCTACGTCCCGATGCGCCTGGACCTGGCCGGGCTGCGGGCCCAGCCCGTGACCTCGGCGCTGCCCGCCCTGCTGCGCGGCCTGGTCCGGGCGTCGGCCCGGCGCGCCGCCCAGGTCGAACAGGCCACCGACTCCTTCGGCCAGCAGCTGGCCGCGCTGCCGGCGGCCGAGCGGAGCAAGGCGCTGCTGAGCCTGGTCACCAGCCAGGTGGCCGCCGTGCTCGGCCACACCGGTGCCGACGCCATCGAGCCGAACCTCGCCTTCAAGGAGCTCGGCTTCGACTCGCTGACCGCCGTCGAGCTGCGCAACCGCCTGACCACCGCGACCGGACTGCGGCTGCCGACGACCCTGGTCTTCGACTACCCGAACCCGGCCGCCCTCGCCGACCAGCTGAGCGCCGAACTCCACGGCTCCAGCCGGACCGCGGCCACCCCGGCCGGCCCGCGCGCCACCGCGGGCGCCTCCGACGAGCCGATCGCGATCATCGGCATGGCCTGCCGCTACCCGGGCGGGGTGACCACGCCCGAGGAGCTGTGGCAGCTGGTCACCAGCGGCCGCGACGGCATCTCCGGCTTCCCCACCGACCGCGGCTGGCTGGTGGACGCGCTGCACAGTGCCGACACCGAGCAGGCCGCCGCGGCGCTGGAGGGCGGCTTCCTGCACGACGCCAGCGCCTTCGACCCGACCTTCTTCGGCATCAACCCGCGCGAGGCCCTGGCGATGGACCCGCAGCAGCGGTTGCTGCTGGAGGCGTCCTGGGAGGCCTTCGAGCGGGCGGGCATCGACCCGACCTCGGTCAAGGGCAGCCGAACGGGCGTCTTCGCGGGCGTGATGTACCACGACTACGTCACCCGGCTGCCCGCCGTCCCCGAGGAGGTCGCCGGCTACCTGGGTACCGGTGGCGCCGGCAGCGTCGCCTCGGGTCGGGTCTCCTACACGTTCGGGCTGGAGGGCCCGGCGGTCACCGTGGACACCGCCTGCTCGTCCTCGCTGGTCGCGCTGCACCTGGCCGCCCAGGCGCTGCGCAGTGGCGAGTGCTCGCTGGCGCTGGCCGGTGGCGTGACGGTGATGGCCACGCCCGACACCTTCGTCGACTTCGCCCGCCAGGGCGGCCTGTCCTCCAGCGGTCGCTGCAAGTCCTTCTCCGCCGACGCGGACGGGACCAGCTGGGCCGAGGGCGTGGGCATGCTGCTGGTCGAGCGGCTCTCGGACGCCCGGCGCAACGGTCACCCGGTGCTGGCGATCGTCCGGGGCACGGCCGTCAACCAGGACGGCGCGAGCAACGGTCTGACGGCGCCGAACGGTCCGTCCCAGCAGCGGGTGATCCGCCAGGCGCTGGCGAACGCCGGGCTGACGGCGGCCCAGGTGGACGCGGTCGAGGCGCACGGCACGGGCACCTCGCTGGGCGACCCGATCGAGGCCCAGGCGCTGCTCGCCACCTACGGCCAGGAGCACAGCGCCGAACGGCCGCTCTGGCTCGGCTCGATCAAGTCGAACCTGGGTCACACCCAGGCCGCCGCCGGCGCCGCCGGAATCATCAAGATGGTGATGGCGATGCGGCACGGCGTGCTGCCCCCGACGCTGCACGTCACCGGGCCGACCCCGCACGTGGACTGGGAAGCGGGCGCCGTGGAGCTGCTGACCCGGGCCCGGCCGTGGCCGGAGACGGGCGAGCCGCGCCGCGCCGGCGTCTCGTCCTTCGGCGTCAGCGGCACCAACGCGCACGCCATCATCGAGCAGGTGCCCGAGCCGGTCGCCCAGGCCGAGCCGGTCGCCCCGGCCGCGCTGCCCTGGGTGCTCTCCGCGAAGACCCGCGAGGCGTTGCGAGGCCAGGCGCACAAGCTGCACGAGCGGTTGGCCGCCGACCCCGCGGTGCACCCGGTCGACGTCGCCTTCTCGCTGGCCGTCACGCGCGGCGGCCTGGAGCAGCGCGCCGCGGTGGTCGGCGGCGGTCGCGAGGAGCTGCTGCGCGGCCTGGCGGCCCTGGCCGCCGGTGAGTCGGCCGGCAACCTGGTCGAGGGCACCGCCGGCAGCGCGCCGCGGACGGCGTTCCTGTTCGCGGGGCAGGGCAGCCAGCGGGCCGGGATGGGTGGCGAACTGTACGGCGCGCACCCGGTGTTCGCCGCCGCCTACGACGCGGTCCGCGCCGAGTTGGACCAGCACCTGGAGACGCCGCTCGAGGACGCCGCCGAGCTGATCGACCAGACCGCGTACACCCAGCCGGCGCTGTTCGCGCTCGAGGTGGCGCTCTTCCGCCTGGTCGAGTCCTGGGGCGTCCGCCCGGACTTCCTGGCCGGGCACTCGATCGGCGAGCTGGCCGCCGCGCACGTCGCGGGCGTGCTGTCGCTCGCCGACGCGGCCAGGCTGGTCGCCGCGCGCGGTCGGCTGATGCAGGCGCTGCCCGCCGGTGGCGCGATGGTGGCCGTGCAGGCCACCGAGGACGAGGTGTTGCCGCTCCTCGCCGGCCGCGAGCACGAGTTGGGCCTCGCCGCGGTCAACGGGCCGTCGTCCGTGGTGCTTTCGGGTGCCGAGCGGGCCGTCGTCGAGGTCGCGGAGCGGCTGGCGGCCGAGGGGCGCAAGACCAAGCGCCTGACGGTCAGCCACGCGTTCCACTCGCCGCTGATGGACCCGATGCTGGACGAGTTCCGCACGGTGGCGGAGGAGTTGACCTACCACGCCCCGCAGCTCCCGATCGTCTCCACCCTCGACCGGTCCGCCGATCCGACCTCGCCCGAGTACTGGGTGCGCCACGTCCGCGAGGCCGTCCGCTTCGCGGACGCGATCGCGGCCCTGGAGGGCGAAGGCGTCCGCACCTTCCTGGAGTTGGGCCCGGACGGCACCCTCGCCGCGCTCGGCCAGGAGTGCGTGACCGAGGACGCGGTGTTCACGCCCGTGCTGCGCCGCGACCGTGCCGAGGCGCGGACGTTCACCACGGCGCTCGCCCAGCTGCACGTGCGCGGCATCGAGCTCGACTGGCCGGCGCTCTTCGCCGGCACCGGCGCCCGCCGGGTCGACCTGCCGACCTACGCCTTCCAGCGCGAGCGCTACTGGCTGGAGGCACCGGCGCTGTGGGCCGCCGACGTCGCCTCGGCCGGGCTGGTGACCCCCGAGCACCCGCTGCTCGGCGCCGCCGCCCCGCTGGCCGAGTCGGACGGCTTCCTGTTCACCGGCCGGCTCGCCCTGGACACCCACCCCTGGCTGGCCGATCACGCGGTCTCCGGGACCGTCCTGCTGCCGGGCACCGCCTTCGTCGAGCTCGCGGTCCGCGCGGGCGACCAGGCGGGCTGCGACCGGCTGGAGGAGCTGACCCTGCTGGCGCCCCTGGTGCTGCCGCAGAGCGGCGCGCTCCAGCTCCAGCTCTGGCTGGGCGCGGCCGACGAGTCGGGCCGCCGGGCGCTCTCCCTCCACTCCCGTCCCGAGGACGCGGAGGCCGACGAGCCGTGGACCAAGCACGCCGACGGCGCGCTGGGCACCGGCCGGGCCGGTGAGCCGGCCGGTGCCGGTGAGCTGGCCGCCTGGCCGCCGGCTGACGCGGTGCCGCTGGAGACCACCGGCTTCTACGAGCGCCTGGCGGTCGGCGGATTCGCCTACGGGCCCGCCTTCCAGGGCCTGACCGCCGCCTGGCAGCGCGGTGAGGAGATCTTCGTCGAGGTCCGGCTGCCCGAGGGCACCGAGCCGGACGGGAGCCTGTTCGGGCTGCACCCCGCGCTGCTCGACGCCGCGCTGCACGGCACCTTCCTCCAGGGGAGCGGCGCCGAGGGCGGCCGGCTGCCGTTCGCCTGGAGCGGCGTCACCCTGCACGCCACCGGGGCGAGCGAGCTGCGCGTGCGGATCACTCCGCAGGGCACGGACGCGGTCGCCCTCGCGCTCGCCGACGCCACCGGCGAGCCGGTGGCCACCGTGGAGTCACTGGTGCTGCGCCCGGTCGCCGCCGACCAGTTGCGCGGTGCCGCTCGCGCTACTCATCACGAGTCGTTGTTCCGGGTGGAGTGGGCCGCGTTGCCGGCTGCGGCGGGTGTGGTCGAGGGTGGTGGTTGGTCGGTCGTCGGTGGTGGTCCGGGTCTGTCGGATGCTTTTGCGGCGGCTGGTGTGGTTGTCGGGGGCTTCGCCGATCTGGCGGGGTTGGCGGCGGCCGAGGTGGTGCCGGACGTGGTGTTCGTGTCGGGTGCGGCGTCGGTGGGTGAGTTGTCGGCGGGTGCGGTGCGGGAGGTGACGCACCGGGTTCTGGGGTTGGTGCGGGCGTGGTTGGCCGAGGATCGGTTCGCGGACGCGCGGTTGGTGGTGGTGACCCGGGGTGCGGTAGCGCCGTTGGCGGGTGAGGTGTTGGCCGATCCGGTGGGTGCGGCGGTGTGGGGTCTGGTTCGCTCCGCGCAGGCTGAGAATCCGGAGCGGTTCGTGCTGCTGGATCTGGACGCGGCTGGGTCCTCGGTGGCTTCGGTGGCGGCTGGGTTGGCCAGTGGTGAGCCGGAGTTGGCGATCCGTGAGGGTGGCTGCCACGTGCCGCGGCTGGCCCGGGTCGCCACGGACGAGGCGCTGGTCCCGCCGCGGGGCGCGGCCGCCTGGCGGCTGGGCATCCCGGTCAAGGGCACGCTGGACAACCTGGCGCTGGTGGAGCACCCGGCGGCGGTCGCGCCGCTGGAGCCCGGCAGCGTGCGGATCGGAGTGCGGGCCAGCGGCCTGAACTTCCGTGACGTGCTGAACGCGCTGGGCATGTACCCGGGCAACGCGGGCCTGTTGGGCCTGGAAGGCGCCGGCGTGGTCCTCGAGGTCGGCCCGGGTGTCACCGACCTGGCGGTCGGGGACCGGGTGTTCGGCATGCTCTCGGGCGGTTTCGGCCCGGTCGCCGTGGTCGACCGTCGGATGATCGCCAGGATGCCCGACACCTGGACCTTCGCCCAGGCCGCCTCCGTGCCCGTGGTCTACCTCACGGCCTACTACGCGCTGGTCGACCTCGCCGGGCTGCGGGCCGGCGAGTCGATCCTGATCCACGCGGCCGCCGGTGGTGTGGGCATGGCCGCCGTCCAGCTGGCCCGCCACCTGGGCGCCGAGGTCTACGGCACGGCCAGTGCCGGCAAGTGGGACGCGCTGCGCTCGCTGGGTCTGGACGAGGCGCACATCGCCTCCTCGCGTGACCTGGAGTTCGAGGAGCGCTTCCGCGCGGCCAGTGGCGGCCGTGGTGTGGACGTGGTCCTGGACTCCCTCGCCCGGGAGTTCGTGGACGCCTCGCTGCGGCTGCTGCCGCGCGGCGGTCGGTTCGTCGAGATGGGCAAGACCGACGTCCGCGACCCCGAGCAGGTCGCGGTCGACCACCCGGGCGTGCAGTACCAGGGCTTCGACCTGATCGAGGCCGGTCCCGAGCGCACCGGCGAGATGCTCGCCGCGGTCCTCGCCCTGTTCGACCAGGGCGCGCTGGCGCACCTGCCGATCGCCACCTGGGACGTCCACCGGGCACCGGAGGCGTTCCGTTTCGTCTCGCAGGCCAAGCACATCGGCAAGGTCGTCCTGACCGTCCCGGCCCCGCTGGACCGGGACGGCACCGTCCTCGTCACCGGTGCCACCGGCACCCTCGGGACCCTGGTGGCCCGGCGCATGGTGACCGAGCACGGTGCCCGGCACCTGCTGCTCACCAGCCGGCGCGGCGCCGACGCACCGGGCGCGGCCGAGCTGACCGCCGAGCTCGAGGGGCTTGGAGCCTCGGTGCGCGTCGCGGCGTGCGACGTGGCCGACCGCGACGCGCTGGCCAAGCTGTTCGCCGAGCTGGAGCGCCCGCTCACCGCGGTCGTGCACACCGCCGGTGTGATCGACGACGGCGTGGTCAACGCCCTGACGCCCGAGCGGCTGGACGCCGTGCTGCGTCCCAAGGTGGACGCCGCGCTCAACCTGCACGAGCTGACCGCCGGACTCGACCTGTCGGCGTTCGTGCTCTTCTCCTCGGTGGCCGGCACCTTCTCCAGCGCCGGGCAGGGCAACTACGCGGCCGCCAACGCCTTCCTGGACGCGCTGGCCACCCACCGCGGCCAACTCGGCCTGCCCGCGCTCTCGCTGGCGTGGGGCCTGTGGGCCGAGAGCAGCGGGATGACCGGCAACCTGGCGGAGACGGACCTGCAGCGGATGTCCCGCGGCGGCATCACCCCGCTCTCCTCCGCGCAGGGTCTGGAGCTGCTCGACACCGCGGCCGGACTCGGTCGCACCACCGTCGCCCCGATGGGTCTGGACGTCGCCGGGCTGCGTGCCCACGCCGATCCGGCCGCCGTCCCGCCGCTGCTGCGCGGCCTGGTGCGGGCCCCCGCGCGCCGCGCCGTTCGCGCCGCGGCCGGGGCCGTCGAGGGGCCGACGCTGGAGCAGCGGCTGGCCGGCCTCGACACCGAGGAGCGTCGCAAGCTGCTGCTGGACCTGGTCTGCACGCAGGTCGCGGCCGTCCTCGGGCACGCCGGGCCGGAGTCCGTCGAGGCCGAACGGGCCTTCAAGGAGCTGGGGTTCGACTCGCTGACCGGTATCGAGCTGCGGAACCGGATGAACGCGGCCACCGGCCTGCGGCTGTCCGCTACGCTGGTGTTCGACTATCCGACGCCGGCAGCCCTCACCGAGCTGCTGCTGGCCGAGATCGTCCCGGCTCCGGCCGCCTCCGTCCAGCCGCTGTTGGCCGAACTCGACCGCCTGGAGGCGGCGTTCGGGGCGGCGCCGGTCCCCGACGGTGAGGTGCGCGGAGCCCTGGCGGCCCGGCTGCAGGCGATGCTGGGCAAGCTCTCCGTCCCCGCGGCGCCGACGGGCGGGGCAGTGGCCACCGAGCAGCTCAAGGCGGCCTCCGACGACGAGCTCTTCGCCTTCATCAACGACCAGCTCGGCCGGTCCCAGGAGGGCAACTGACCACCTGGGACGAGAAGTCGAGTCTGAGGAGTAGTTGACCTGGCCCTGGCTCGGGCGCCGCGCGCGTCCGAGCCAGGGCCGTCTCCCGTTCCACCGGATGTCCCTTCCGCGACATCCCCTATCCGACCGTCAGAAAAGACTACGATCACCGGTGATAACTCAACACGACAACAAACGTTTGACCGTCCCGCCGGCGGCGGGAGCCGTCACCCATCCCGGGCGTTACAGCCGGGACGTGACGGCGATGGAGTGGGCCTTCCTGGGCCTGCGGCCGGCACTGTGCCTCGTCCAGCACGTGGTGGAGGGCGAAGGCGCGCTGTCCGCCGACGAACTCGCCGAGGCGATGGCGATCGCCGCCGAGGCCTCCCCGGGCATGCGGCTGGTCCGCGAGGGCCGGCGGTGGGTGGACAGCGGCATCGCGCCGGCGCTGCACGTCCTGGAGGCCGGCACCTTCGACCGCGAGCGCCTCGACAGCCCGGCGCTGCACCGGGAGCTGGACGGCACCGGCGCGACCTGCGAGGTGGTGATGGTCCCCGGGACGCCGACCACGCTGGTCTTCCGCGCCTTCCACGGCATCACCGACGCCCGCGGCCTGCTGCTGTGGATCACCGACGTCTTCCGGGTCCTGCGCGGCGAGCCGCCGCTGGGCCACGACGCCACCCTCAACCACCACGAACTGGCCCAGAGCCTGCTCCCGCCCGGTGCCGAGCCGCGGACGGCGCCGGTCTCCAAGCTCGAGTGGCCCTCCCTGGTGGGCAGCCCCGCGCCGCACTCGCCCCGGCTGCTCTGGCGCCGGCGCACGGTCGACGGCCGCCACCCGGCGTCGGTGGCCAAGGTGGCCGCCGCGCTCGCCGCGAGCACCGAGACCGGCGACGGCCGGTTCTTCGTCCCGGTCGACCTGCGCCGCCACGCCCCCGAGTCGCGCTCCACCGCCATGCTGGTGCACGCGCTGCGAGTGGACGTCGCCGCCGGGGAGGACTGGCAGGAGGTGCAGCAGCGGCTGCTCGGCTCGCTCGCCGAACGGGCGGAGCTGGACCTGCCGTTCGCCTCCTGGCTGCTGAGGATGCCGGTCCCGCTGATGAAGATGATCAACACCGGGATCGACCGGGCCGCCTGGCGCAAGCGCCGTTACCACGCCAGCGCCTACCTCTCGCAGCTCGGCGGTTTCGACCACGACGAGCTGTCCACCGATGACTTCCGGACCACCGCCGTCTACTCGCTCGGTGGTGTCAGCCCCGGCGGCCCGCCGGAGATCGACCTGATGGAGAGTCCCGGGCGCACCGAGATCACCGTCGCCTGGCACGACGAGCCCGGCATGGCCGAGCGGGCCGAAGCCCTGCTGGAGACCGTCGCGGACGCGCTCTCCCCGTTAGCCCACCGCGAGTGGGCCGGCAACCGCACCGACCGTCCGCTGCCCTCCGAACGCTCGGTGGTCGAGCTCTTCCGCGAACAGGTCGAGCGAACCCCCGACCGCATCGCCCTCAGCGGCCCCGAGGGCAAGGTGACCTACGCGGAGCTGAGCCGCCGCGCGGACGCCGTCGCCACCGAACTGCGCCGCCAGGGCGCCGGACCCGGCACGGTGGTCGGCCTGCTGGCGGACCGTACGGTGGCCGCGGTGGCCGGGCTCTGGGGTGTGCTGCGGGCCGGTGCCGCCTACCTGCCGCTGGACACCCGCCACCCGGACGCGCGGATCGCCGACCTGCTCACCGACGCCGGCAGCGCCCTCTGCCTGGTGGCGCGCCCCTACGACGAGCGTGACTGCGTCCCCACCGGCTGCCGCCCGCTGATCCTGGACGACCTGGCCCTGGACGGCAGCACCCCCGAGGAGTTCCAGGACGCGATCATCGATCCGTCGGACCTCTGCTACGTCATCTACACCTCCGGGTCGACCGGTCGGCCGAAGGGTGTTCAGATCGAGCACCGCAGTCTGGTCAACTACCTGCACTGGGGCACCCGCGAGTTCGGGGTGGACGCCGACACCCGGCTGCCGTTGGTCACCTCGCTCTCCTTCGACGTCACGGGCACCTCGATCTTCCTGCCGCTGCTGGCCGGCGGCGAGGTGATCCTGATGCGCGCGGAACCCACCCACCTCTCGCTGCGCGACCTGCTGGAGGACTCCGGCGCCAACACCCTGAACCTGACCCCCTCCCACCTCGACCTGATCGGCCGCCTCGACCTGGCGCCCACCGGCTACCGCGCGGTGATCGTGATCGGTGAGCAGCTGCGGGTGGAGGTCGCCGCCCGGGCGCAGGAGATGTTCGGGCCCGACTGCCGGATCATCAACGAGTACGGGCCGACCGAGGCGACCATCGGCTGCACCGCGCACACCTTCGACCCGGTGCGGGACGCCCACGGCACGGTCGTGCCGATCGGCCTGCCGGCCGACAACACCACCGCCCACCTGCTCGACGAGGACCGGCGGTACGTCGCCCCCGGCGAGATCGGCGAGCTGTGCCTGGGCGGCGCGCAGCTCGCCCGCGGCTACCTCGGGCGGCCCGACCTCAACCGGGAGCGCTTCGTCCGTCTCGCCGACGGCACCCGGGTCTACCGCACCGGCGACCTGGTCCGCACCCTGCCCTCGGGCGAGCTGGAGTGCGTCGGGCGGATCGACGACCAGGTCAAGGTGCGCGGCCACCGGGTGGAGCCCGCGGAGGTGGCCCAGGCCCTGGAGGAGCACCCGGCCGTGGATCGGGCCGTGGTGATCGCCCGGGCACGGCCCGGCCGCCCGGGCAAGACCCTCTACGGGTACGTGCTGACCAACGCGGCCGTCACCGAGGGCGGGTTGGCCGAGCACCTGGCCGGCCGGCTGCCCTCGTACATGCTGCCCGCGGCCATCCTGGTGCTCTCCGAGCTGCCCTACACCGTGAGTGGCAAGATCGACGCGCGTGCCCTGCCCGACCCGTTCGCCGACGCACCCGAGGCCACCGCGGACCCCGGGAGCGACCAGGGGGCAGCGGTGGACCCCGTCGAGGAGGCGGTGGCCGGGATCTGGGCCCGCACCCTCGGCGTGCCACGCTCCCGCCTCGACGGGACGGCCGACTTCCACCGCCTGGGTGGGGACTCGGTGGCACTGCTCGCGATGCTCGCCGGTGTCTGCGGTGAGGTGCTGGAGCCCGGCCAGGAGGAGGCGTTCATGTCCCACCTGGCCTCGATCCTGCGTGAGCCCACCCTCGCCCGGGTGGCCGGCCTGGCCCGCGCCGACCGGCAGCCCTGACCGTACCCGCGCGCCGCACCGCCGCGCTGCCCGCCACCGCCGAGCGCACCGCCGCGCTGCCCGCCACCGCCGAGCGCGGGGGCGGGCAGCGCGGTCCCCGGGGGCGGTCGACGGCCTGCTCACCGGGCTCGTCCGGCGGGTGGGAACGGCCGGGTCGCCCCAGCTCCTAGGGGCCGGATAGGGGTTGAGGGGCAGTCGGAACGCCACCCATCATCTCGGATAGCGAAATGCGATAGGCGACCTGGGCGAAGCTCCCGTCGCCTGAGGTCGCCGAGGACTCCGGTCGGTGGCCGCCGCATGCCGTCGGGGTCATTGCTGCGAATTCCTGTCGGTGAGATCCGTCGAAGCGCGACGTGAGCCGACTGGATGCGTTGAAGAGGTGGGCAATTAGATGGCGAATGAAGAGACGCTTCGTGACTACCTCAAGTGGGTGACCGCCGACCTGGCGCAGACCCGCCAGCGCCTCCAGGAGGTGGAGAGCACCGACCACGAGCCGATCGCGATCGTCGGCATGGCCTGTCGCCTCCCTGGCGACGTCGGCTCGCCCGAGGAGCTGTGGCAGCTGGTCAGCGAGGGACGGGACGCCGTCGACGGGTTCCCCGTCAACCGCGGCTGGGACGTCGAGAACCTCTACCACCCGGACCCCGACCACCCGGGCACCTCGTACGTCAACGTGGGCGGCTTCCTGCACGGGGCCACCGAGTTCGACCCGGCGTTCTTCGGCATCTCGCCGCGCGAGGCGATGGCGATGGACCCCCAGCAGCGGCTGCTGCTGGAGACCTCCTGGGAGGCCTTCGAGCGCGCCGGCATCGACCCGGTCACCCTGCGGGGCAGCCGGACCGGCGTCTTCGCCGGTGTCATCTACCACAACTACGCCGCCCGCCTGCACGCCGTGCCGGAGGGCGTCGAGGCGTTCCTGGGCACCGGCAGCTCGGCCAGCATCGCCTCCGGCCGGGTCGCCTACGCGCTGGGCCTGGAGGGCCCGGCGCTCACCATCGACACCGCCTGCTCCTCCTCGCTGGTCGCCCTGCACCTGGCCGTGCAGTCGCTGCGCCGCGGCGAGTCCACGCTGGCCCTGGCCGGCGGTGTGACCGTCATGTCCACCCCCGACGCCTTCGTCGACTTCAGCCGCCAGCGCGGCCTGGCCGCCGACGGCCGCTGCAAGGCGTTCTCCGCCGAGGCCGACGGCACCGGCTGGGGCGAGGGCGTCGGCATGCTGCTGCTGGAGCGGCTCTCCGACGCGGAGCGCAACGGTCACCCGGTGCTCGCCGTGGTGCGCGGCACCGCCGTCAACCAGGACGGCGCCAGCAACGGCCTGACCGCCCCCAGCGGCCCCGCGCAGCAGCGGGTGATCCGGCAGGCGCTGGAGAACGCCCGGCTGACCGCCCAGCAGGTCGACGTCGTCGAGGCGCACGGCACGGGCACCTCGCTGGGCGACCCGATCGAGGCCCAGGCGCTGCTGGCCACCTACGGCCAGGACCGCCCCGAGGACCGCCCGCTGTGGCTGGGCTCGGTGAAGTCCAACATCGCCCACACCCAGGCGGCGGCCGGCGTGGCCGGGGTCATCAAGATGGTGATGGCGATGCGGCACGAGCTGCTGCCGCGCACCCTGCACGCCGACGCGGCCTCGCCGGTGGTCGACTGGAGCGCCGGCGCGGTCCGGCTGCTCTCCACCGAGCAGGAGTGGCCCGAGCGCGAGGAGCCGCGCCGCGCCGGCGTGTCCTCCTTCGGCTTCAGCGGCACCAACGCGCACGCCATCCTGGAGCAGGCACCGGCCCCGGCGCAGGAGCCCGAGCGGAGCGCGGACACGCCGCGCACCCCGGTGGTGCCCTGGGTCCTGTCGGGCCGCACCGCGCAGGCGCTCGGCGACCAGGCCGAGCGGCTGCTGGCGCGCCTGGACGCCGAGCCCGAGCTGGCCACCGCCGACGTCGCCTACTCGCTGGCCACCTCCCGCGCCGCCTTCGAGCACCGCGCCGTCCTGGTCGGTGCCGACCGTGCCGAACTGCGCGAGACACTGGCCGCGTTGGTGCGCGGCGAGGCCAACGTGCCGCAGGGCACCACCGGTTCGGCCGGCAAGGTGGCCTACCTGCTGGCCGGGCAGGGCAGTCAGCGCCCCGGCATGGGTGCCGAACTGTACGACGCGTTCCCGGTGTTCGCCCAGGCCTACGACGCGGTCTGCGCCGGGCTGGACCCCTACCTGGAGCGGCCGCTCAAGCAGGCCGTCGCCGACCCCGAGCTGATCCACCAGACCGGCTACACCCAGCCCGCGCTGTTCGCCCTCGAGGTGGCGCTGTTCCGCCTGGTCGAGTCCTGGGGCGTGCGCCCCGACCTGCTGGCCGGTCACTCGATCGGCGAGCTGGCCGCCGCCCACGTCTCCGGCGTGCTCTCGCTCGGCCACGCCGCCGCCCTGGTCGCCGCGCGCGGCCGGCTGATGCAGCAACTGCCCGCCGGTGGCGCGATGATGGCCGTGCGGGCGAGTGAGGACGAGGTGCTGCCGCTGCTGGCCGGCCGGGCCGGTGAGATCGGCATCGCCGCCGTCAACGGGCCCGCCTCCGTGGTGATCTCGGGCACCGAGCAGGCCGTCCTGGAGGTGGCCGAGCAGCTGGCCGCCCAGGGCCGCAAGACCCGGCGGCTCACCGTGAGCCACGCGTTCCACTCGCCGCTGATGGACGGCATGCTGGAAACCTTCCGCGCGGTCGCCGAGCGCCTGACCTACGCCGCGCCGCGCATCCCGATCGTCTCCACCCTCACCGGTCGGCTCGCCACCGCCGAGGAGCTGTGCTCGCCGGACTACTGGGTGCGGCACGTGCGGGAGGCCGTCCGCTTCCACGACGCGGTGCTGGCCCTGGAGAACGAGGGCGCGCGCACCTTCCTGGAGCTCGGCCCCGACGGCACCCTCACCGCCCTGGCCCAGGAGTGCGCCACCCGCGAGGCTGCCTTCACCCCGGTCCTGCGCCCCGGCCGCCCGGAGGCGCAGACCTTCACCGCCGGTGTCGGCCAGCTCTTCGCCCGCGGCGTCAGGCTGGACTGGCCGGCGGTCTTCGCCGGGCTCGGCGCCCGCCGGGTCGACCTGCCCACCTACGCCTTCCAGCACGAGGCCTACTGGATCGACCGGTCGGCCCCGCTGCCCGCCGACGCCCGCGCGATCGGTCTCGGCTCGGCCGACCACCCGTTGCTGGGCGCCGCGGTGGCGCTGGCCGACAGCGACGGCTTCTTCTTCTCCGGCCGTCTCTCCCTCGCCACCCACCCCTGGCTGGCCGACCACGCGGTGGCCGGCTCGGTGCTGCTGCCCGGCACCGCCTTCGTCGAGCTGGCGATCCGCGCCGGCGACCACGTCGGCTGCGACCGGCTGGAGGAGCTGACCCTGGAGGCACCCCTGGTGCTGCCCGAAGCGGGCGGCGTCCAGGTGCAGTTGTGGGTCGGCCAGGCCGACCCGGCGGGCCTGCGCCCGCTGACCGTCTACTCCCGTCCCGAGGACGGTGCCGACGACGAGCCGTGGACCCGGCACGCCGACGGCCTGCTCGGCAGTACGGCCGCCGCACCCGAGGTCGGCTTCGACGCGGCCAGCTGGCCGCCCGCCGACGCCCACCCGGTCGACCTGGCCGACTTCTACCAGGCCCTCACCGAGGCCGAGTTCGGCTACGGCCCGACCTTCCGCGGCCTGCGCGCGGCCTGGGTGCGCGGCCAGGAGGTCTTCGCCGAGGTCGCCCTGCCCGAGGAGAGCGCCGCCGACGCCGCCGGCTTCGGCCTGCACCCGGCACTGCTCGACGCCGCCCTGCACGCCACCGCGCTGCACGGCGCCGGGGCCGCCGAGAGCGAGCAGCCCGCCCAGGGCCGCCTGCCGTTCTCCTGGAGCGGGGTGACGCTGCACGCGGTCGGTGCCGCCGCCCTGCGGGTGCGGATCGCCCCCGCGGGCCCCGACGCGGTGTCGCTGGCCGCCGTGGACGGCGCCGGCACGCTGGTCTCCACGGTGGAGAGCCTGATCCTGCGGCCGCTCGCCCCCGAGCAGCTGACCGGCGGGGACAGCCGTGCCGCCGCGCTCGCCGACGCCCTCTTCGCCCCGGCCTGGACCACCCTCACGCTTCCCGACGGCGCCGACACCCCGGCCGAGCGGCACACCGTGGTCGGCAGTGACCGGCTGGGCCTGGCCGCCGGGCTGCTGGCCGCCGGCCACGGCGTCGACACCCAGCGGCAGCTGGCCGCCCTGGCCGCCCGCCTGGACGGCGACGACCACGCGCCCGGCACGCTCTACCTGCCGATCGGCGCCGGCACCGGTGCCGCGCACTCCGCGCGGGAGGTGCGCGAGGCCGTGCACCGTGCGCTGGAGTTGCTGCAGACGTGGTTGGCCGAGGACGCGTTCGCGGATTCGCGGTTGGTCGTGGTGACGCGTGGTGCGGTGGCCGCCGGTGACGGTGAGGACGTCCGTGACCTGGCCTCGGCTGCCGTGTGGGGTCTGGTGCGTTCGGCGCAGTCGGAGAATCCGGGCCGGATCGTGCTGGTGGACCTGGACGAGGAGGCCGGCTCGCTGGCCGTCCTGTCGCGGGCGGTCGACAGCGGGGAGCCGCAGCTCGCGCTGCGGGCCGGTGTCGCCTTCGCCCCGCGCCTGGTGCGGGTGCGGGCGGGCGCCGAGAGCGTCCCGCCGGCGCTGGACCCCGAGGGCACCGTGCTGCTGACCGGGGCCACCGGCACCCTCGGTGGCCTGTTCGCCCGCCACCTGGTCACCGAGTACGGCGCGCGCCGGCTGCTGCTGGTCTCGCGCCGCGGTGCCGAGGCCCCCGGTGCCGCCGAACTCGCCGCCGAACTCGGCGAGCTGGGCGCCCAGGTGACCCTCGCCGGCTGCGACGTGGCCGACCGCGAGGCGCTCGCCGGACTGCTCGGCTCGCTGGAGCACCCGCTGACCGCCGTGGTGCACACCGCCGGCGTGCTGGACGACGGCATCATCTCCTCGCTCACCCCCGAGCGGGTCGACACCGTGCTGCGTCCCAAGGTGGACGCCGCGCTCAACCTGCACGAGCTGACGAAGGACCAGGCGCTGAGCGCCTTCGTGCTGTTCTCCTCCGCCTCCGGCGTCCTCGGCGCGGCCGGCCAGGGCAACTACGCCGCCGCCAACGCCTACCTCGACGCCCTCGCCGAGCACCGCCGCGCGGCCGGCCTGCCGGCCACCTCGCTGGCCTGGGGCCTGTGGGCGGGCGGCATGGCCGGCACCCTGGACGAGGCCGACGTCCAGCGGATGACCCGCAGCGGCGTCGCCCCCCTCACCACCGAGCTGGGCCTGGCCCTCTTCGACGCCGCGCTCGGCCAGCCCGCCGCCACCCTCGTCCCGATCCGGCTGGACGCGGCCGGCCTGCGCCGCCAGGCCCGAACCGGCCAGCTGCCCGCCGTCCTGACCGGCCTGGTCCGCACCCCGGCCCGCCGGCTGGCCGCCACCGGTGCCACCGCCGCCGGCACCTCGCTGGTCAAGCGGCTGCTCCTGCTGGAGGAGGAGGAGCAGCAGCGCGAACTGCTGGAACTGGTCCGTTCCCAGGTCGCCCAAGTGCTCGGCCACGCGGGCGCGCACGTCGTCGACCCGGCCAAGGCCTTCCGGGAGACCGGCTTCGACTCGCTCACCTCGGTCGAGCTGCGCAACCGTCTGAACACCGCGGCCGGCGTGCGGCTGCCGGCCACCGTGGTCTTCGACTACCCGACACCCGCCGCGCTCGCCGGCTACCTCTTCACCGAGGCGCTGGGCCTGGGCGAGGCCACCGCCGAGGCCACGCCCGTCGCGGCGGCGGCCCTCACCGACGATCCGATCGCCATCGTCGGCATGGCCTGCCGCTACCCGGGCGGCGTGCGCTCGCCCGAGGACCTGTGGCGGATGATCGCCGCCGGCACCGACGGCATCTCGTCGTTCCCCACCGACCGCGGCTGGGACGTGGAGAACCTCTACCACCCGGACCCGGACCACCCCGGCACCTCGTACACCAGCGAGGGCGGCTTCCTGCACAACGCCAGCGAGTTCGACCCGGCCTTCTTCGGCATCTCGCCGCGCGAGGCGCTGGCCATGGACCCGCAGCAGCGGCTGCTGCTGGAGACCTCCTGGGAGGCCTTCGAGCGCGCCGGCATCGACCCGGAGACCGTGCGCGGCAGCCGGACCGGCGTCTTCGCCGGCATCATGTACCACGACTACATCTCCCGCCTGCCCGCCATCCCGCCGGGCGTCGAGGGCTACCTCGGCACCGGCAACTCGGGCAGCATCGCCTCCGGCCGGGTCTCCTACGTGCTCGGCCTGGAGGGCCCGGCGGTCACCGTCGACACCGCCTGCTCCTCCTCGCTGGTCGCCCTGCACTGGGCGATCCAGGCGCTGCGCACCGGCGAGTGCTCGCTGGCGCTGGCCGGTGGTGCGACCGTGATGGCCGCCCCCAGCACCTTCATCGACTTCAGCCGCCAGCGCGGCCTGGCCCGTGACGGGCGCTGCAAGTCCTTCTCCGACGACGCGGACGGCACCGGCTGGGCCGAGGGCGCCGGCATGCTGCTGATCGAGCGCCTGTCGGACGCCCGCCGCAACGGTCACCCGGTACTGGCGATCGTGCGCGGCTCGGCGATCAACCAGGACGGCGCCAGCAACGGCCTGACCGCCCCCAACGGCCCCTCTCAGCAGCGCGTGATCAAGCAGGCGCTGGCCTCGGCGGCGCTCACCGCGGACCAGATCGACCTGGTCGAGGCGCACGGCACCGGCACCACCCTGGGTGACCCGATCGAGGCGCAGGCGCTGCTGGCCACCTACGGCCGGGAGCGTGCGGCCGACCGGCCGCTGTGGCTCGGCTCGGTCAAGTCGAACCTCGGGCACACCCAGGCCGCCGCCGGCGTCGCCGGCATCATCAAGGTCATCATGGCGATGCGGCACGGTGTGCTGCCGAAGACCCTGCACGTCACCGAGCCGTCCACGCACGTGGACTGGACCGAGGGCGCGGTCGAGCTGCTGACCGAGGCCCGCGAGTGGCCGCAGACCGGCCGGCCGCGCCGGGCCGGCGTCTCCTCCTTCGGCATCAGCGGCACCAACGCGCACACCATCATCGAGGAGCCGCCCGCGCCGCGCGGCGCCGCGGCCACCCAGTCGGACCCGGTGGCCCCCGCGCGCGTGCTGCCCGTGGTGCTGTCGGCCAAGAGCCCCGAGGCACTGCGCGCGCAGGCCGAGCGGCTGCGTGAACACCTGCGCGAGCGGCCCGAGTCCTCGCTGCTCGACGTCAGCTGGTCGCTCGCCACCACGCGTGGCGCCTTCGAGCACCGTGCTCTGCTGCCGGTCGCCGAACGCGAGCTGCTCGACGTGGAGTTGGCCGCGCTGGCGGCCGGCGGACGGGCGGCGCGCGCGGTGCTGGGGACGGCCGGGTCGGCGGGCCGGACGGCGTTCCTGTTCACCGGTCAGGGCAGCCAGCGGGCCGGGATGGGTGCCGAGTTGTACGGCGCGTTCCCGGTGTTCGCCGAGGCGTTCGACGCGGTCTGTGCGGAGTTGGACGGGCAGCTGGGCCGTCCGTTGAAGGACGTGGTGTTCGCCGGTGAGCGGATCGACGAGACGGCTTACACGCAGCCGGCGTTGTTCGCGGTCGAGGTGGCGCTGTTCCGGCTGGTCGAGTCGTGGGGCGTCCGCCCGGACTTCCTGGCGGGTCACTCGATCGGTGAGATCGCGGCCGCGCATGTGGCGGGTGTGTTGTCGCTGGCGGATGCGGCGAAGCTGGTGGTGGCGCGTGGTCGGTTGATGCAGCGACTGCCGGCCGGTGGTGCGATGGTGGCGGTGCAGGCGGCGGAGGACGAGGTGCTGCCGCTGCTGGCCGGCCGGGAGGCCGAGTTGGGCCTCGCCGCCGTCAACGGCCCGTCCTCGGTGGTGCTTTCGGGTACCGAGCAGGCCGTGCTGGAGGTGGCCGGGCAGCTGGCTGAGCAGGGTCGCAAGACGAAGCGGCTCACGGTGAGCCACGCGTTCCACTCGCCGCTGATGGACCCGATGTTGGAGGAGTTCCGGGCCGTCGTGGCGGGTCTGACCTTCGAGGCCCCGCGGATCCCGATCGTCTCCACCCTCGACCAGTCCGCTGACCTCACCACCCCCGAGTACTGGGTGCGCCACGTCCGCGAGGCGGTGCGCTTCCGCGACGCCGTCGCGACCCTGGAGGGCCAGGGTGTCCGCACGTTCCTGGAGTTGGGTCCGGACGGGACGCTGTCCGCGCTCGGCCAGGAGTGCGTGACGGAGGACGCGGTGTTCGCGCCGGTGCTGCGTCGCGACCGGGTGGAGGCGGAGACCTTCACCGCCGCGCTGGCTCAGCTCTTCGTGCGGGGTGGCAAGTTGGACTGGCCGGCGGTCTTCGCCGGGCTGGGCGCCGGGCACGTCGAGCTGCCCACCTACGCCTTCCAGTACGAGCGCTACTGGCTGGAGGCGCCGCCGATCCTGGTGGGCGAGGCGGCAGCCGCGCAACTCGGCCTCGACCTGGCCGAGCATCCGCTGCTGGGTGCCTTCGTGGGCCTGGCCGACGCCGACAGCCTGCTCTTCACCGCGCGACTGGCGGTGGACACCCACCCGTGGCTGGCGGACCACGCGGTGGCCGAGACCGTACTGCTGCCCGGAACGGCCTTCGTCGAGCTGGCGATCCGGGCCGGCGACCAGGTCGGCTGCGGGCTGCTGGAGGAACTGACGCTGGAGGCGCCGCTCGTCCTGCCCGAGCGCGGCGGCGTCCAGGTGCAGGTTTCGGTGGGCGCGCCCGACGAGGCCGGCCGGCGCCAGCTGTCGGTGTTCTCCCGGCCGGAGGAAGCGCTCGCCGTGGGGGCATCTCCCAGCCTCCAGGCTGGGGGAGAACTGTGGACGCGGCATGCGGCCGGTCTGCTGGCGGAGGGCGAGCGGGCGCCGGGCTTCGAGCTGGCGCAGTGGCCGCCGGCCGGCGCGGAGCCGGTCTCCGTCGAGTCGGTGTACGCCGATTTCGCCCTGGCCGGGTTCGGTTACGGTCCGGTGTTCCAGGGCCTGCGGGCGGCCTGGCGTCGGGACGGTGAGTTGTTCGCCGAGGTGGCGTTGCCGGAGGAGAGCCGGTCGGAGGCGGGTCTGTTCGGTCTGCACCCGGCGCTGCTGGATGCCTCGCTGCACGCCATCGGTCTGGGCGGCCTGGTGGAGGAGACGGGTCAGGGTCGGCTGCCGTTCGCGTGGTCGGGTGTGTCGCTGCATGCGGCGGGTGCGGCCGAGCTGCGGGTGCGGATCGCCGCGGCCGGCGCGGACGCGGTGTCGCTCGCGGTCGCGGATGCGGCGGGTGTGCCGGTGGCGTCGGTCGACTCGTTGGTGTTGCGGGCCTTCTCGCCGGAGCAGTTGGGTGGTGGCGGAGGTCAGCACGAGGCGCTGTTCCGTCCGGAGTGGACGGCCGTGGCACTGCCGACGGTCGCCTCGCTCGGCGTGGTGGCGGTGCTCGGGGACGACGACCTCGGCCTGGCCGACGCGGTGCGCTGCACCGAGCTGGGCGCGGCCGTGGAGCTGACGCCCGGCACGCTCGTGGTGCCGTTGCTGCCGCAGTCTGACGGTGTGGACGTGGCGGCGGCCACCCATGTGGCCGTGCACCGTGCGCTGGAGTTGCTGCAGGGCTGGCTGGCCGAGGACGCGTTCGCGGATTCGCGGCTGGTCGTGGTGACGCGTGGTGCGGTGGCCGCCGGTGACGGTGAGGACGTCCGTGACCTGGCCGCGGCCGCGGTGTCGAGTCTGGTGCGTTCGGCGCAGTCGGAGAATCCGGGCCGGATCGTGCTGGTGGACCTGGACGAGGAGGCCGGCTCGCTGGCCGTCCTGTCGCGGGCGATCGACGCCGGTGAGCCGCAGCTCGCGCTGCGCGCCGGTGCCGCCTTCGCCCCGCGCCTGGTGCGGGTGGGGGCGCGCGCCGAGAGCGTCCCGCCGGCGCTGGACCCCGAGGGCACCGTGCTGCTGACCGGGGCCACCGGCACCCTCGGTGGCCTGTTCGCCCGCCACCTGGTCACCGAGTACGGCGCGCGCCGGCTGCTGCTGGTCTCGCGCCGCGGTCGCGCGGCGGAGGGCGTGGACAAGCTGGTGGCGGACCTGGCGGCGCGGGGTGCGGAGGTCACCGTCGCGGCCTGTGACGTGTCCGACCGTGCCGCGCTGGCCGAGCTGTTGGGTTCTCTGGAACACCCGCTGACCGCCGTGGTGCACACCGCCGGCGTGCTGGACGACGGCATCATCTCCTCGCTCACCCCCGAGCGGGTCGACGCCGTGCTGCGGCCGAAGGTCGACGCGGCCTGGAACCTGCACGAACTGACGAAGGATCAGAAGCTCGCCGCCTTCGTGCTGTTCTCCTCGGCGGCCGGGGTGTTCGGCGCGGCCGGCCAGGGCAACTACGCCGCCGCCAACAGCTTCCTGGACGCGCTCGCCCAGCACCGCCGGGCGGTCGGTCTGCCGGCGGCCTCGCTGGCCTGGGGCCTGTGGGCCGAGGACGGCGGCATGGCCGCCGCCCTGGTCCGCTCGGACGTCGAGCGGATGGCGCGCGGCGGCGTCACGGCGCTGACCGCGGAGGACGGCTTGCTGCTCTTCGACGTGGCCGTGCGGTCGCCCGAGCCGCTGCTGGTCCCGGTTCAGCTGGATCTGGCGAGCCTGCGGGCCCAGGGCGCCGCGGGCCTGCTGCCGCCGCTGCTGCGCGGTCTGGTCCGCGGACCGGTGCGGCGCACTGCCACGAGCGCCGGTGCGGCCGGCGGACTGGCCGGTTCGGCGCTGGCACAGCGGCTGGTGGCGCTCTCCGAGGCCGAGCGCGACGCCGCGCTGCTGGAGCTGGTCTGCGCGGAGGTCGCGGCGGTCCTCGGTTACCCGAACCACGCCTCGGTGGACGCCACCCGGGCGTTCAAGGAGCTCGGTTTCGACTCGCTGACCGCCGTCGAGCTGCGCAACCGCCTGGGCGGGGTCACCGGCCTGCGACTGCCGGCCACCCTGGTCTTCGACTACCCGACCCCGACCGCGCTCGCCGAGTTGCTGGGCACCGAGTTGCTGGGCTCGCTCCCCGGCGCCGGGCTGCCGGCCACGGCGGCCGCCATGGTGGACATGGGGAGCCAGGACGACGGAGAGCCGATCGCGATCGTCGGCATGGCCTGCCGGTTCCCGGGCGGGGTGGCCTCGCCCGAGGGCCTGTGGGACCTGGTGGCCGACGGGCGGGACGCGGTCTCCTTCTTCCCGGAGGACCGTGGCTGGGATGTCGAGAACCTGTACCACCCGGACCCGGACCACCCGGGCACCTCGTACACCCGTGAGGGTGGCTTCCTGCACCGCGCGGGGGCGTTCGACCCGGCGTTCTTCGGCATCAGCCCGCGCGAGGCGATGTCGATCGACCCGCAGCAGCGGCTGCTGCTGGAGACCTCCTGGGAGGCCTTCGAGCGGGCCGGCATCGACCCGGCCACCCTCAGGGGCAGCCGGACCGGCGTCTTCGTCGGCGTGATGTACAACGAGTACGGCATGCTGCTCGCACAGTCGGTCGAGGGCCTGGAGGGCCAGGTCGGCACCGGCACCTCGGGCAGCGTGGCCTCCGGCCGGGTGTCCTACACGCTGGGCCTGGAGGGCCCGGCGATGACCATCGACACCGCCTGCTCCTCCTCGCTGGTCGCCCTGCACCTGGCCTGCCAGTCGCTGCGCCAGGGCGAGTCGACGCTGGCGTTGGCCGGTGGGGTGACCGTGATGCTGACGCCGGGCACCTTCGTGGAGTTCAGCCGCCAGCGGGGACTGTCCGTGGACGGCCGGTGCAAGGCGTTCTCGGACGACGCGGACGGCACCGGCTGGGGCGAGGGCGTGGGCATGCTGCTGGTCGAGCGGCTCTCCGACGCCGAGCGCAACGGGCACCCGGTGCTGGCGATCGTGCGTGGCAGCGCGGTCAACCAGGACGGCGCGAGCAACGGTCTGACCGCCCCCAACGGCCCGGCCCAGCAGCGGGTGATCAAGCAGGCGCTGGCGAACGCCGGGCTGTCGGCCGCTCAGGTCGACGTGGTCGAGGCGCACGGCACCGGGACCCGGTTGGGTGACCCGATCGAGGCACAGGCCCTGCTCGCCACCTACGGCAAGGACCGGGACGCCGACTCCCCGCTCTGGCTCGGCTCGGTCAAGTCGAACCTGGGCCACACCCAGGCCGCCGCCGGCGCCGCCGGGATCATGAAGATGGTCATGGCGATGCGGCACGGCGTGCTGCCGAAGACCCTGCACGTCACCGAGCCGTCCACGCACGTGGACTGGTCGGCGGGCGCGGTCGAGCTGCTGGCGGAGGCCCGTGAGTGGCCGCAGGGCGGCGAGCCGCGCCGCGCGGCGGTGTCGTCCTTCGGCATCAGCGGCACCAACGCGCACGTTCTGCTGGAGCAGGCGCCGGCCGTCGAGGAGATACCCGGGCAGCACGGGGTCGAGGCGCGGACGTCGGCGGTGCCGTGGGTGCTGTCGGGGCGGACGGTGGAGGCGTTGCGCGGGCAGGCCGAGCGGCTGCTGAGCCGGCTGGAGACCGAGCCGGACGCGGACCTGGCGGACGTCGGGTTCTCGCTGGCCACGACCCGGGCGGCCTTCGAGCACCGGGCGGTGGTGATCGGCGGCGAGCCGGCCGAGCTGCGCGGCGCGCTGGAAGCGCTGGCCCGTGGTGAGTCGTCGGCGCGGTCCGTGGCCGGTCGGGCCGGGTCGGCGGGCCGGACGGCGTTCCTGTTCACGGGTCAGGGGAGCCAGCGGGCCGGGATGGGCCGTGAACTGTACGAGGCGTTCCCGGTGTTCGCGGCGGCGTTCGACGCGGTCTGCGCGGAGCTGGACGGGCAGCTGGACCGGTCGCTGAAGGATGTCGTCTTCGCGGGTGAGCGGATCGACGAGACGGCTTACACGCAGCCGGCGTTGTTCGCGGTCGAGGTGGCGCTGTTCCGGCTGGTCGAGTCGTGGGGCGTCCGCCCGGACTTCCTGGCGGGTCACTCGATCGGTGAGATCGCGGCCGCGCATGTGGCGGGTGTGTTGTCGCTGGCGGATGCGGCGAAGCTGGTGGTGGCGCGTGGTCGGCTGATGCAGCAACTGCCCGCCGGTGGTGCGATGGTGGCGGTGCAGGCGGCCGAGGACGAGGTGCTGCCGCTGCTGGCCGGCCGGGAGGCCGAGTTGGGCCTCGCGGCGGTCAACGGGCCTACCTCGGTGGTGCTTTCGGGTGCCGAGCAGGCCGTCCTGGAGGTCGCGGAGCGGCTGACCACCGAGGGTCGGCGGACCAAGCGGCTGACCGTGAGCCATGCGTTCCACTCGCCGCTGATGGACCCGATGTTGGAGGAGTTCCGCACGGTCGTGGTGGGTCTGACCTTCCACGCGCCACGGATCCCGATCGTCTCGACGCTGGACCAGACGGCCGAGCTGACCGAGCCCGAGTACTGGGTGCGCCACGTCCGCGAGGCGGTCCGCTTCCGCGACGCCGTCGCGACCCTGGAGGGCCAGGGTGTCCGCACCTTCCTGGAGTTGGGTCCGGACGGGACGCTGTCCGCGCTCGGCCAGGAGTGCGTGACGGAGGACGCGGTGTTCGCGCCGGTGCTGCGTCGCGACCGGGTGGAGGCGGAGACCTTCACCGCCGCGCTGGCTCAGCTCTTCGTGCGGGGTGGCAAGTTGGACTGGCCGGCGGTCTTCGCCGGGCGCGGCGCCCGGCGCGTCGACCTGCCCACCTACGCCTTCCAGCACGAGAACTTCTGGCCCCGCCCGCTGACCGGCTGGGTCGGCGACGTCGCCTCCGCCGGTCTCGGCACGGCGGATCACCCGTTGTTGGGCGCTTCCCTCGCCCTGGCGGACGTCGACAACCACGTCTTCACCGGCCGGCTCGCACTGGACACCCACCCGTGGCTGGCGGACCACGCGGTGGCCGAGACCGTGCTGCTGCCGGGTACAGCCTTCGTCGAGCTGGCGCTGCGGGCCGGTGAGCAGGTCGGCTGCGGGCTGCTGGAGGAGCTGACGCTGGAGGCGCCGCTGGTGCTCCCCGCCAAGGGCGCGGTGCAGGTGCAGGTCACCGTGGGCACGCCTGACGGCACCGGCCGGCGCGGCATCAGCCTCTACTCGCGGGCCGAGGACGCGCCGCTCGACCAGCCGTGGACCCGGCACGCCAACGGCCTGCTCGCGGTCGGCGCGGCCGAGGCGCCCACCGAGCTGGTGCAGTGGCCGCCGGCCGGTGCGGAGGCCGTCGCGGTCGACGGGCTGTACGACGGTTTTGCCCTGGCCGGGTTCGGTTACGGTCCGGTGTTCCAGGGCCTGCGGGCGGCTTGGCGTCGGGACGGTGAGTTGTTCGCCGAGGTGGCGTTGCCGGAGGAGAGCCGGTCGGAGGCGGGTCTGTTCGGTCTGCACCCGGCGTTGTTGGATGCCGCGTTGCACGCGATCGGTCTGGGCGGCCTGGTGGAGGAGACGGGTCAGGGTCGGCTGCCGTTCGCGTGGTCGGGTGTGTCGCTGCATGCGGCGGGTGCGGCCGAGCTGCGGGTGCGGATCGCCGCGGCCGGCGCGGACGCGGTGTCGCTCGCGGTCGCGGATGCGGCGGGTGTGCCGGTGGCGTCGGTCGACTCGTTGGTGTTGCGGGCCTTCTCGCCGGAGCAGTTGGGTGGTGGCGGAGGTCGGCACGAGGCGCTGTTCCGTCCGGAGTGGACGGCCGTGGCACTGCCGACGGTCGCCTCGCTCGGCGTGGTGGCGGTGCTCGGCGATGACGACCTCGGGCTTGCGGGTGCCGAGCGGTGTGATGATCTGATTAAGCTGGCCGAGCTGCTGCCGGACACGGTGGTGGTGCCGTTGCTGCCGCAGTCTGACGGTGTGGACGTGGCGGCGGCGACCCATGTTGCCGTGCACCGTGCGCTGGAGTTGCTGCAGGGCTGGCTGGCCGAGGACGCGTTCGCGGATTCGCGGCTGGTCGTGGTGACGCGTGGTGCGGTGGCCGCCGGTGACGGTGAGGACGTCCGTGACCTGGCCGCGGCCGCGGTGTCGGGTCTGGTGCGTTCGGCGCAGTCGGAGAATCCGGGCCGGATCGTGCTGGTGGACCTGGACGAGGAGGCCGGCTCGCTGGCCGCCCTGTCGCGGGCGATCGACGCCGGTGAGCCGCAGCTCGCGCTGCGCGCCGGTGCCGCCCTCGCGCCGCGCCTGGCGCGGGTCCCGCTCGCGGCGGACGGAACCCTGTCGTCGGTGGACCCGCAGGGCACGGTCCTGCTGACCGGTGCCACGGGTTCGCTGGGCGGCCTGGTGGCTCGGCACCTGGTCACCGAGTACGGCGCACGCCGTCTGCTGCTGGTCTCCCGGCGCGGTGCCGAGGCGCCCGGAGCAGCCGAACTCGCTTCCAAGTTGGGCGAGTTGGGCGCCTCCGCCAGCTTCGCCGCCTGTGACGTGTCCGACCGTGCCGCGCTGGCGGCCCTGCTCGGCTCGCTGGAGCACCCGTTGACCGCGGTGGTGCACACCGCCGGTGTGCTGGACGACGGTGTGATCTCGTCCCTCACCCCCGAGCGGATGGACGCCGTGCTGCGGCCGAAGGTGGACGCGGCCTGGCACCTGCACGAGCTGACGAGAGATCAGAACCTCGCCGCCTTCGTGCTGTTCTCCTCGGCGGCCGGGGTGTTCGGCGCGGCCGGTCAGGGCAACTACGCGGCGGCGAACGGCTTCCTGGACGCGCTCGCCCAGCACCGCCGGGCGGCCGGCCTGCCGGCGGCCTCGCTGGCCTGGGGCCTGTGGGCCGAGGACGGCGGCATGGCGGGCGAGTTGGGATCGGCCGACGTCGAGCGCATGGCGCGCGGCGGTGTGCTGCCGCTCTCCTCGGCGGAGGGTCTGGCGCTGCTGGACGCCTCGGCGCTGTCCGGCGAGCCGGTCCTGGTGCCGGTCCGCCTCGACCTGGCCGGTCTGCGGGCGCAGGCGGAGGCGGGCCTGCTGCCGCCGCTGCTGCGCGGCCTGGTCCGGGTGCCCAAGCGGCGCGCGGTCGAGGCGAGTGGCCCGACCCTGGCCGAGCGGCTCGCGGGCGTGCCCGATGCCGAGCGCGATGCCGTCCTGCTGGAACTGGTCTGCTCGGAGGTCGCGGCGGTCCTCGGCTACGCCGGGCCGCACGCGGTGGAGGCCGACCGGGCCTTCAAGGACCTGGGCTTCGACTCGCTGACCGCCGTCGAGCTGCGCAACCGCCTGGGTGGGGTCACCGGCCTGCGACTGCCGGCCACCCTGGTCTTCGACTACCCGACGCCCATGGCCCTGGTCGACCTGCTGCGGGCGCAGACCGTGCCCGACCCGGCCCAGGCGGTCGTGCCGCTGCTGGCCGAGCTGGACCGGCTGGAAGCCGCGCTGCTGGGCACGGTGCCGGACGGCGAGGGCCACCTGCGGGTCGCCGGCCGCCTGCAGGCACTGCTCGCCCGGTGGAACGACCAGCAGGTCACGGCCGAGGAGGAGGCCGTCGTCGCCGAGCAACTCGACGAGGCCACCGATGACGACCTCTTCGACTTCATCGGCAAGGAATTCGGCATCTCCTGACCACCGTCCGATCTTTCTGCAACATCCCCGAGAGGTGACCTGACATGCCGGCTGAGATGGCGGCCGAGGAGAAGCTGCGGTACTTCCTGAAGCGGGTGACGGCGGATCTCCACGAGACGCGTCGCCGACTGAAGGAGTACGAGGACGGCGAACAGGAGCCGATCGCGATCGTCGGCATGGCCTGCCGGTTCCCGGGCGGGGTGGCCTCGCCCGAGGGCCTGTGGGACCTGGTGGCCGACGGGCGGGACGCGGTCTCCTTCTTCCCGGAGGACCGTGGCTGGGATGTCGAGAACCTGTACCACCCGGACCCGGACCACCCGGGCACGTCCTACTCCCGTGAGGGTGGCTTCCTGCACCGCGCGGGGGCGTTCGACCCGGCGTTCTTCGGCATCAGCCCGCGCGAGGCGATGTCGATGGACCCGCAGCACCGCTTGCTGCTGGAGGCGTCCTGGGAGGCGTTCGAGCGGGCGGGCATCGACCCGGCCATGCTCAAGGGCAGCCGGACGGGTGTCTTCGTCGGTGTGATGTACAACGAGTACGGCGTGCTGCTCCAGCAGTCGGTCGAGGGCCTGGAGGGTCAGGTCGGCACCGGCACCTCGGCGAGCATCGCCTCGGGCCGGGTGTCCTACACGCTGGGTCTGGAGGGCCCGGCGGTGACGATCGACACCGCCTGCTCCTCCTCGCTGGTCGCCCTGCACCTGGCCTGCCAGTCGCTGAGGTCGGGTGAGTCGACGCTGGCGTTGGCCGGTGGGGTGACCGTGATGCTGACGCCGGGCACCTTCGTGGAGTTCAGCCGGCAGCGCGGTCTGGCGACCGACGGCCGGTGCAAGGCGTTCTCGGACGACGCGGACGGCACCGGCTGGGGCGAGGGCGTGGGCATGCTGCTCGTCGAGCGGCTCTCCGACGCGCGGCGCAACGGGCACCCGGTGCTGGCGATCGTGCGCGGCAGCGCGGTCAACCAGGACGGCGCGAGCAACGGCCTGACCGCCCCCAACGGCCCCTCGCAGCAGCGCGTGATCAAGCAGGCGCTCGCCGGAGCCGCCCTCACCAGTGACCAGGTCGACGTGGTCGAGGCGCACGGCACCGGCACCACCCTGGGTGACCCGATCGAGGCGCAGGCGCTGCTGGCCACCTACGGCCAGGGACGTCCGGCGGACCGGCCGCTCTGGCTCGGCTCGATCAAGTCGAACCTGGGTCACACCCAGGCCGCCGCCGGCGCCGCCGGGATCATGAAGATGGTCATGGCGATGCGGCACGGCGTGCTGCCGAAGACCCTGCACGTCACCGAGCCGTCCACGCACGTGGACTGGACCGAGGGCGCGGTCGAGCTGCTGACCGAGGCCCGTGAGTGGCCGCAGGGCGGCGAGCCGCGCCGCGCGGCGGTGTCGTCCTTCGGCTTCAGTGGCACCAACGCCCACATCATCCTGGAGCAGGCTCCGGCGGAGGAGGCTCCGGAGGCCGGCGAGGAGCGGCCCGCGGCCGGCGGACGGACCCCGCTGGTGCCGTGGGTGCTGTCCGGCCGCACGGCGGAAGCGCTGCGCGGGCAGGCCGAGCGGCTGCTGAGCCACCTGGACGGCGGGGCGCAGGCGGACCCGGCGGATGTCGGCTTCTCGCTGGCCACGACCCGGGCCGCCTTCGAGCACCGGGCGGCCGTGGTCGGCGCCGGGCCCGACGAACTGCGGCGCGGGCTGGAGGCGTTGTCCCGCGGCGAGTCGGCGGCCCGGGTGGCCACCGGACGGGTCGGTTCGGCGGGCCGCACGGCCTTCCTGTTCGCCGGTCAGGGCAGCCAGCGGGCCGGGATGGGCCGTGAACTGTACGAGGCGTTCCCGGTGTTCGCGCAGGCATTCGACGCGGTCTGCGCGGAGCTGGACGGGCAGCTGGACCGGCCGCTGAAGGATGTCGTCTTCGCGGGCGAGCGGATCGACGAGACGGCCCGTACCCAGCCGGCGTTGTTCGCGATCGAGGTGGCGCTGTTCCGCCTGGTCGAGTCCTGGGGCCTGCGGCCGGACTTCCTGACCGGGCACTCGATCGGTGAGATCGCGGCCGCGCACGTCGCCGGGGTGCTGTCGCTGGCGGACGCGGCGAAGTTGGTGGCGGCGCGTGGTCGGCTGATGCAGCGACTGCCCGCTGGCGGTGCGATGGTGGCCGTGCAGGCGGCCGAGGACGAGGTGCTGGCGCTGCTGGCCGGCCGGGAGGCCGAGTTGGGCCTCGCCGCCGTCAACGGGCCCACCTCCGTGGTGCTTTCGGGTACCGAGCAGGCCGTGCTGGAGGTGGCCGAGAAGCTGGCCGCCGAGGGCCGCAAGACGAAGCGGCTCACGGTGAGCCACGCGTTCCACTCGCCGCTGATGGACCCGATGTTGGACGAGTTCCGCACGGTTGTGGCGGGTCTGACCTTCGAGGCCCCGCGGATCCCGATCGTCTCCACCCTCGACCAGTCCGCTGACCTCACCACCCCCGACTACTGGGTGCGCCACGTCCGCGAGGCCGTGCGCTTCCGCGACGCCGTCGCGACCCTGGAGCGAAAGGGTGTTCACACCTTCCTGGAGCTCGGCCCGGACGGCACCCTGACCGCGCTCGGCCAGGGGTGCGTCACCGAGGACGCCCACTTCGCCGCCGTGCTGCGCCGCGACCGCGCCGAGACGGAGAGCTTCACCACCGCCCTCGCCCAGCTGCACACCCGCGGCGCCAGGCTGGACTGGGAGGCGGTCTTCGCCGGCACCGGTGCCCGGCGCGTCGACCTGCCCACCTACGCCTTCCAGCAGGAGTACTTCTGGCCCCGCCCGCTGACCGGCTGGGTCGGCGACGTCGCCTCCGCCGGTCTGGGCGCCGCCGACCACCCGCTGCTGGGCGCCTCGCTCGCGCTCGCCGACGCCGACGGCCACCTGTTCACCGGCCGGCTCGCGCTGGACAGCCACCCGTGGCTGGCCGACCACGCGGTGAACGGCACCGTGCTGCTGCCCGGTACCGCCTTCGTGGAGCTGGCGATCCGCGCGGGTGACCAGGTGGGCTGCGGCCGACTGGACGAGCTGTCGCTGGAGGCGCCGCTGTTCCTGCCCGCCAAGGGCGCGGTGCGGGTGCAGCTCTGGGTCGGCACCGCGGACGACTCCGGCCGTCGCACCGTCAACCTCTACTCCCAGCTCGAGGACGCGCTGGACGTGGGGACACCCCCCGGCCTCCAGGCCGGGGCAGAGCCGTGGACCCGGCACGCCACCGGTGTGCTCGCCCCCGGCGGCACCGTGGTGCCGGCCGCCGAGCTCGCCGCCTGGCCCCCGGCCGGTGCCGAGCCGGTCGAGGTCGAGGCGCTCTACGACGGCTTCGCGGCCGCCGGCTACGGCTACGGTCCGGTCTTCCAGGGCCTGCGCGCCGCCTGGCGGCACGGCGGAGAGCTCTTCGCCGAGGTCGAGCTGCCGGAGGAGAGCCGCACCGAGGCGGGCTTCTTCGGTCTGCACCCGGCGCTGCTGGACGCCTCGCTGCACGCCATCGGTCTCGGTGGCGTCCTGGCGGACACCGGTCAGGCCCGGTTGCCGTTCGCCTGGTCGGGCGTCTCGCTGTACGCGGCCGGCGCGGTCGCCCTGCGGGTGCGGATCGCGCCGCAGGGCCCCGACACCGTGGCGCTGACGCTCGCCGACGGCACCGGCGCACCGGTGGCCTCGGTGGAGTCGCTGGTGCTGCGCCCGGTGGCGATGGAGCAACTGGCGGCGAGCCGCACGGCCTACCACGACGCGCTGTTCCGACTGGACTGGATGTCCCTGCCGCTGCCGGAGGTTCACCCGGCGGGCGCCGGTGTCGAGTCGTGGGCCCTGCTCGGCGCCGCCGACGGCCTCGGCCTGGCCGGGGTCGCCGCGCACGCCGACCTGGAGGCCCTGCTCGCGGCGGTCCACGACGGCGCCGCGGCGCCGCGGACCCTGGTCGCCGCCGTCGGCGCGCTCGGCGAGCCGGCCGAGTCCGAGGCCGGGGACGACATCGCCGCGACCACGCACCGGCGCGTCCACCGGGTGCTCGCCCTGGTCCAGCAGTGGCTGGCCGAGGAGGCGCTCGCCGACAGCCGGCTGGTCGTGCTGACCCGTGGCGCGGTGGTGACCGGCACCGGTGACGAGGTCACCGACCTGCCGTCCGCCGCGGTCTGGGGCCTGGTGCGGTCCGCGCAGGCGGAGAACCCGGGCCGGATCGTACTGGTCGACCTGGACGAGGAGGCCGCCTCGCTGGGCGCCCTGGCGCGGGCCGTCGACACCGGGGAGCCGCAGCTCGCGCTGCGCGCCGGCGTCGCCCACGCGCCCGGGCTGGTGCGCGAGCCGGTCGCGGCCGAGGAGTCGCTGCCGGCCGTCGACCCGGAAGGCACGGTGCTGGTGACCGGTGCGACCGGTTCGCTGGGTGCCCTGGTGGCCCGCCACCTGGTGACCGCGTACGGTGCCCGCCGACTGCTGCTGGTCTCCCGGCGCGGCGCGCAGGCGCCCGGTGCCGCCGAACTGGCGGCCGAACTCGGCGAGCTGGGCGCCCAGGTGGCGCTCGCCGCCTGCGACGTCTCCGACCGTGCCGCGCTGGCGGCGCTGCTCGGCTCGCTGGAGCACCCGTTGACCGCGGTGGTGCACACCGCGGGCGTGCTGGACGACGGCGTCATCTCCTCGCTCACCCCCGAGCGGATCGACACCGTGCTGCGCCCCAAGGTGGACGCCGCCTGGCACCTGCACGAGCTGACGAAGGATCAGAACCTCGCCGCCTTCGTGCTGTTCTCCTCCGCGGCCGGCACCTTCGGCACCGCGGGGCAGGCCAACTACGCCGCCGCCAACGCCTTCCTGGACACGCTGGCCCGGCTGCGGCGCGCGGCCGGCCTGCCCGCCACCTCCTTGGGCTTCGGCCTGTGGGCCGAGGACGGCGGCATGGCGGGCGAGTTGGACAGCTCGAACGTGCGGCGGATGGCCCGTGGCGGGGTCGGCGCGCTGACCGCCGAAGAGGGTCTGGCCCTGCTGGACGCGGCGCTGGCCACCGAACGGGCCGCGCTGGTGCCGATCCACCTGGACCTGGCCGGGCTCCGCGCCCAGGCCGAGGCGGGCCTGCTGCCCCCGCTGTTGCGCGGTCTGGTGCGGGTGCCGGTGCGCCGCGCGGCGCAGGCCGCGGCCGAGGCGGGCGCCTCGGAGCTGGCGCAGCGGCTCGCCGCCCTGCCGGAGGCCGACCGCGAGGCGGCGCTGCTGGAGCTGGTGCGTGCCGAGGCCGCCGGGGTGCTGGGCTATGCCGGCGCGCACGCGGTGGAGGGCGACCGGGCGTTCAAGGACCTCGGCATCGACTCGCTGACCGCCGTCGAGCTGCGCAACCGCCTGAACGTGGTCACCGGCCTGCGGTTGCCGGCCACCCTGGTGTTCGACTACCCGAACCCGGTCGCCCTGGCCGAGCTGCTGCGCGAGGAACTGCTGGGCTCGCTGCCCGCCGCCGTCGCCGCCGTCGCCGTGGCGGCGACGGACGACGATCCGATCGCGATCATCGGTATGGCCTGCCGCTACCCGGGCGGGGTGACCTCGCCCGAGGACCTGTGGCGCCTGGTGGTGGACGGGGTGGACGGGGTCTCCGGCTTCCCCACCGACCGTGACTGGCCGCTGGAGGCGCTCTACCACAGCGACCCGGAGCAGCCCGGCACCTCCTACACCCGGGAGGGCGGCTTCCTGCACGACGCCGCCGGGTTCGACCCGGCCTTCTTCGGGATCTCGCCGCGCGAGGCGGTCTCGGTCGACCCGCAGCACCGGCTGCTGCTGGAGACCTCCTGGGAGGCGTTCGAGCGGGCCGGCATCGACCCGGCCACCCTCAGGGGCAGCCGCACCGGCGTCTTCGCCGGTGTGATGTACGGCGACTACGGTCCACTGCTGATGACCTCGGCGGACGCCCTGGAGGGCTACGTCGGCACCGGCAGCTCCAGCAGCGTGGCCTCCGGCCGCGTCTCGTACACCTTCGGGCTGGAGGGCCCGGCGGTGACCATCGACACCGCCTGCTCCTCCTCGCTGGTCGCGCTGCACCTGGCCGCCCAGGCCCTGCGGTCCGGTGAGTGCTCGCTGGCGCTGGCCGGCGGTTCGGTGGTGATGGCCTCGCCGGCGCCGTTCGTCGAGTTCAGCCGCCAGCGTGGGCTGGCCGCCGACGGCCGGTGCAAGGCGTTCTCCGCCGACGCGGACGGGACCAGCTGGGCTGAGGGCGTGGGCATGCTGCTGGTGGAGCGGCTCTCCGACGCGCGGCGCAACGGGCACCCGGTGCTGGCGATCGTGCGCGGCAGCGCGGTCAACCAGGACGGCGCGAGCAACGGTCTGACCGCCCCCAACGGCCCGGCCCAGCAGCGGGTGATCAAGCAGGCGCTGGCGAACGCCGGGCTGTCGGCCGCTGAGGTCGACGTGGTCGAGGCGCACGGCACCGGGACGCCGCTGGGCGACCCGATCGAGGCGCAGGCGCTGCTGGCCACCTACGGGCGGGAGCACACCGCCGAGCGGCCGCTCTGGCTGGGCTCGATCAAGTCGAACCTGGGCCACACCCAGGCGGCGGCGGGTGCGGCCGGGATCATGAAGATGGTGATGGCGATGCGGCACGGTGTGCTGCCGCGCACCCTGCACGTCAGCGAGCCGACCCCGCACGTGGACTGGGAGGCGGGCGCGGTCGAGCTGCTGACCGAGCAGCGGGAGTGGCCGCGGACCGACGAGCCGCGCCGGGCGGGCGTGTCGTCGTTCGGGTTCAGCGGGACCAACGCGCACGTGATCATCGAGCAGGCGCCCGAGCCCGTGGCGCCGGCCGCTCCCGCCGCCTCCGTCGCGCCCGTCGCCTCCGGGGCGGTGGTGCCGTGGGTGCTGTCGGCCCGCTCGGAGCCGGCCCTGCGGGACCAGGCCGAGCGACTGTTGGCCTGGCTGGACGCCGAGCCCGCGATGGACTCGGCCGACGTCGCCTACTCGCTGGTGACCTCCCGGGCCGCCTTCGAGCACCGGGCGGCGGTGATCGGTGCTGACCGCGAGGAGCTGCTCGGCGCGCTGCGGGCGCTGGCCCGCGCCGAGGTGTCGGCATCCCGGGTGGTGGCCGGGCAGGCCGGTTCGGCCGGTCGCACCGCGTTCCTCTTCGCCGGCCAGGGCGGTCAGCGGGCCGGGATGGGCGCCGAGTTGTACGAGGCGTTCCCGGTGTTCGCGGCGGCCTTCGACGCCGTGTGCGCGGAGCTGGACCGGCACCTCGACCGGCCGCTGAAGGAGATCGTCTTCACCGGCGAGCGGATCGACGAGACCGGCCACACCCAGCCCGCGCTCTTCGCCCTCCAGGTGGCGCTCTTCCGCCTGGTCGAGTCGTGGGGTGTGAGGCCGGACTTCCTGTCCGGCCACTCGGTCGGCGAGCTGGCCGCCGCGCACGCCGCGGGCGTGCTGTCGCTGGCGGACGCGGCGACCCTGGTCGCGGCCCGTTGCCGGTTGATGCAGGCGCTGCCGGCCGGTGGTGCGATGGTGGCGGTGCAGGCGGCCGAGGAGGAGGTGCTGCCGCTGCTGGCCGGTCACGAGGACGAGGTGGGCATCGCCGCGGTCAACGGCCCGCTGGCCGTGGTGCTCTCGGGTGCCGAGCAGGCGGTGCTGGAGGTGGCCGGGAAGTTGGCCGCCGAGGGCCGCAGGACCAAGCGGCTGACCGTCAGTCACGCGTCCCACTCGCCGCTGATGGACCCGATGCTGGCCGAGTTCCGGGCCCTCGCGGAGACCCTGGAGTACCACGCCCCGCGGATCCCGATCGTCTCCACCGTCGACCAGTCCGCGGACCCGACCGTGCCCGAGTACTGGGTGCGCAACGTGCGCGAGGCCGTGCGCTTCGGCGAGGCGATCGCGACCCTGGAGAACGAGGGCGTGCGGACCTTCCTGGAGCTGGGCCCGGACGGCACCCTCAGCGCCCTCGGCCAGGACTGCGTGACCGGGGAGGCCGACTTCGTGCCGGTGCTGCGGCGCGACCGGGCCGAGGCCGGGACGTTCACCGGCGCCCTCGCCCGCCTGTACGTGCGCGGCGTCAAGCTCGACTGGTCGGCCGGCCTCACCGGCGCTCGGCGCGTCGACCTGCCCACCTACGCCTTCCAGCGCGAGCGCTACTGGCCCAAGCCGTTCACCGGGACGTTCGGGGACGTGTCCTCGGCCGGCCTGGGCGCGGCGGACCACCCGCTGCTGGGCGCCTCGCTCGCGCTCGCCGACGCCGACGGCCACCTCTTCACCGGCCGGCTCGCCCTGGACACCCACCCGTGGCTGGCCGACCACGCCGTGATGGGCGCGGTCCTGCTGCCCGGCACGGCCTTCGTGGAGCTGGCGATCCGGGCCGGCGACCAGGCCGGCTGCGACCGGCTGGAGGAGCTGACCCTGGAGGCGCCGCTGGTGCTGCCCGAGCGCGGCGGGGTGCGGGTGCAGGTGACCGTGGGCGCGCCGGACACCTCCGGGCGCTGCCGGTTCAGCCTGCACTCGCGGCTCGAGGACGCTCCGCTCGACCTGCCGTGGACCCGGCACGCCACCGGCGAACTGGCCGCGGGTTCGCCCGCTCCGGAGTTCGCGCTGGCCGAGTGGCCGCCGGCCGGTGCCGAGCCCGTCCCGGTGGACGGCCTCTACGACGGCTTCGCCACGCTCGGCTTCGCCTACGGTCCGGCCTTCCGGGGCGTGCGGGCCGCCTGGCGGCGCGATGACGAGCTCTTCGCCGAGCTGGCGCTGCCCGAGGACCACCGGGCGCAGGCCGCGGCCTTCGGGCTGCACCCGGCCCTGCTCGACTCCGCGCTGCACACCCTGGCCCTCGGCGGGATCCTCGCGGACACCGGTGGCGGGCGCCTGCCGTTCGCCTGGAGCGGGGTGCGCCTGCACGCCACCGGCGCGTCCGAACTGCGGGCGCGGATCCGTCCGGTGGGTGAGGACGCGGTGGCGCTGGAACTGGCCGACGCCGCCGGCGCGGCGGTGGCGGCCGTCGACTCGCTCGCGCTGCGCCCGGTCTCGCCCGAGCAACTCGGCGCCGCCGGTGGCGGCGTGGGCGACGCGCTGTTCGGCCGGGAGTGGGTCACCGTGCCGGCGCCCGCCGAGCCCGTCGCCGGCGGCCCGGACTGGGCGCTGCTCGGCCCGGACCACGAGGACCTCGGCGGCGGAGCCGGCGCGGTCGTCCACGCCGACCCGGCCGCGCTGGCGGCGGCGGTCGCCGCGGGCGCGCCGATGCCGCGGATCGTCCTGGCCCGCTGCCCGCGGCTCGCCGACCAGGGCCTGGACGTCGCGCTGGCGGCGCACCAGGTGGCGCACCGGGCGCTGGAGCTGGTCCAGCACTGGCTCGCGCAGGAGTGCACGGCCGACGCGCGGCTGGTGCTGGTCACCCGCGGCGCCGTGGCCGCCCGACCGGGGGAGGAGGTGACCGACCTCCCGTCGGCCGCCGTCTGGGGCCTGGTCCGCTCCGCGCAGACCGAGAACCCCGACCGGTTCGTCCTGATCGACCTGGACGAGTACGAGGACTCCGCCCGGGCGCTGCCCGCCGCACTCGCCCTCGACGAGCCCCAACTCGCCGTCCGGGCCGGGCGGATCCTGGCTCCCCGGCTGACCCGGGTGGCCCTCCCCGCCCAGCCGGCCGAGCCCGACCGGGCCGCCTGGAACCCGTCGGGCACGGTGCTGCTCACCGGTGCCAGCGGCTCGCTGGGCCGCCTGCTGGCCGGCCACCTGGTCGCCGAACACGGCGTGCGGCACCTGTTGCTGGTCTCCCGGCGCGGTGAAACCGCCGACGGTGCGGCCGAGTTGAAGCACCAGCTGGCCGAACTCGGCGCCGAGGTGCGGTTCGCGGCGTGCGACGCGGCCGACCGGACGGCGATGGCCGAGCTGCTCGCCGCGGTGCCGGCCGAGCACCCGCTGACCGCCGTGGTGCACGCGGCCGGCCTGCTCGACGACGGAGCCGTGGTCTCGCTCACCCCCGAGCGAGTGGACCGGGTGCTGCGTCCCAAGGTCGACGCGGCCTGGCTGCTCCACGAACTGACGGTCAATCAGAAGCTGGACGCCTTCGTGCTGTTCTCCTCGGTGGCCGGTGTCCTGGGCGGTCCCGGTCAGGCCAACTACGCCGCCGCCAACGCCTTCCTGGACGCGCTCGCCGAGCACCGGAGGGCCCACGGCCTGCCGGCGACCTCGCTGGCCTGGGGTCTGTGGGCCGAGAGCAGCGGCATGACCGGCGACCTGGCCGAGGCGGACCTGCAGCGGATGGCCCGTGGCGGTGTGGCGCCGCTCTCCAACGCGGAGGGTCTGGCCCTGTTCGACGCCGCCGGCGCGCTGGACGAGGCCCTGCTGGTGCCGGTCAAGCTCAACCTGGCCGGCCTGCGCGCCCACGCCGCCGCGACCGGGCAGCTGCCGGCGCTGCTGCGCGGCCTGCTGCGGGTGCCGGTGCGCCGGGCGGCGGCCGGCGAGCAGGAGTCGGCCGGCGCGCTTGCCGAGCGGCTCGCCGGCCGGACCGAGCCGGAACGGGAGGCCGTCCTGCTCGACCTGGTGCGCGCCCACGCCGCCGCCGCGCTCGGGCACCCGAGCCCGGAGGCGGTGGACGCCGAACGCGGCTTCCTGGAGATCGGCTTCGACTCGCTGACCTCGGTGGAGCTGCGCAACCGGCTGGCCCTGGCGACCGGTCTGCGGCTGCCGGCCACGCTGCTCTTCGACCACCCCACCCCGCGGCGACTGGCCGTCCGGCTGCGCGAGCAGCTGGCGTCGGCGGACGCTCCGACCGTGCCGGGAGCGGTGCCGGAGAGCCGGCCGGTCGGCACCATCGGGGCGATGCTGCGCACCGCCGCCGAGAGCGGGCGCAGCCAGGAGTTCATGGCCCTGCTCTTCGCCGCCTCGCGCTTCCGGCCGGTCTTCGCGGCGGAGTCGGTGAGCGAGCTGGTACCGGAGCTGCTGCAGCTGGCGGAGGGGCCCGAGCAGCCCGTCCTGGTCTGCCTGCCCTCGCTGTTGGCGATCTCCGGCCCGCACCAGTACGCCCGGATCGCGGCGGCCTTCCGCGGCCGGCGCAGGGTCCTGGCGATGCCGCTGCCGGGCTTCCTGGAGGGTGAGTCGCTGCCCGAGACGGCGCAGGCGATGCTCGAACTGGGCGCGCGGGCGGTCCTGCGGGCCACCGCGGGAGCCCCGTTCGTCCTGCTCGGCCACTCGACCGGCGGCCTGCTGGCCCAGGCGGTCGCGGGCCGGCTGGAAGAGCTGGGCGCCCGCCCGGAGGGGGTCGTCCTGGTGGACACCTACGCCTTCGCCGACGGTGGCGAGGCAGGGGCCGACACCGGCGAGGCGGGCGGCCTGGACGCCGCGGCCGCGGTGCTGCCCGCGCTGACCGGCGCGATGCTCGCCCGCGATGGCGGATACGTCCCGATGGACGACACCAGGCTCACCGCGATGGGCGGCTACCTGCGGCTGTTCGCCGGCTGGCGGCCCGCCGCGATCACCGCGCCGACCCTGCTGCTCAAGGCCGCCGAGGCGCTCACCGCCACGGGCGCCGGCGAGGTGCCAGCGGGCGCGGCGGGGGCGTCCTGGCCGCTGCCGCACACCGCGGTGGACGGCCCGGGCGACCACTTCACCGTGATGGAGGAGCACGCCACCACCACGGCCGAGCTGATCGACCAGTGGCTGCGCTCGGTGGGCTGACGCCTCGCGCCACCAACGGCGCCGGGCGGGCGACCCCCGCCCGGCGCGGCCGCCGCCGCTCCGGCCCAGCCCCCGACGGGCCGGGGCGGCCGCCACTCCCACAGACCACTCAGCACGACGAGAGAAGGACGAGACAAACCCGATGACCATCACCAGCGCCGAGTACGACCTGTGGATCCGCCGCTTCCACCCGGCCCCGGACGCCAAGGTCCGCCTGCTCTGCCTGCCGCACGCGGGCGGTTCGGCCAGCTTCTACTTCCCGGTCTCGGCCGCGCTGGCCCCGGAGATCGAGGTGCTCGCGGTGCAGTACCCGGGCCGTCAGGACCGCCGCTCCGAGCCGAGCATCGGCACCGTCGCCGAGCTGGCGGACCAGGTGTACCGGGCGCTCGGCGAGCTGGACGACAAGCCGTTGGCCCTGTTCGGCCACAGCATGGGCGCGGTCCTGGGCTTCGAGCTGGCCCGTCGTCTGGAGGCCGACGGGCGTCCCGCGGCGGTCCTCTTCGCCTCCGGGCGGCGCGGCCCGGGCACCCACCGCGCCGAGTTCGTGCACCAGCGCGACGACGACGGCCTGGTGGCCGAGCTCAAGTCGCTCAGCGGAACCAACACCGCGCTGCTGGGTGACGAGGAGATCCTGCGGATGATCCTGCCGGCGATCCGGAACGACTACCGGGCGATCGAGACCTACCAGCGCCCGGAGGGCGGCCCGCTGAGCAGCCCGGTCGTGGTGCTGATCGGCGACGACGACCCCAAGTCCACCGTCGAGGAGGCCAAGGCGTGGGCGGAGGAGACCACCGGCGAGTTCTCGCTGCGGGTCTTCCCCGGCGGCCACTTCTACCTGGCCACCCAGCAGCAGGCGGTGCTGGGCGAGATCACCGACCGGCTGCGGGCCCTGGCCGGCTGAGCGGCGCGCCGCGGGCCGTGCGGGCGGGAGGCCGTACGGCACGCGGCGGGGGGGGGGGGGGGGGGGGGGGGGGCGGCCCCCCCCGGCGGGGGGGGGGGGGGGGGGGGGGGGCGGGCGGGGGGGCGCGGGGGGGGGGGGGCGGGGGGGGGGGGGGGGGGGGGGCGGGGGGGGGGGGGGGGGGGCGGGCGCCCCCCCCCCCCCGCGGCCCGGAGCGGTCGGCGTCGGCCGACCACTCCGGGCCGCGGTGGCACGGGCGGAGCGGTGCGGGTCAGGAGGCGGTGCCGCTGGTCGCCAGGCAGAGTTCGCTCGGCAGGTCCGAGCGCCGGGTGACCTTGAGCTTGCGGTAGACCCGGGTCAGGTGCTGCTCCACCGTGCTGACGGTGATGAACAGCTCGCGGGCTATCTCCCGGTTGGTGTGCCCGAGCGCGGCCAGCGAGGCGACCCGCCGCTCGGCGTCGCTCAGCCCGCCGGCGTCAGGAGCGGCGGCCGCGGGCGCCGCCTCCTCGCGCAGGTCGGAGAACATGCTGGACAGGCCGCGCTGGACCGGCTCGGCGGAGTGCTCCTTGGCCAGCTGCCAGGCCCGGCTCATCATGATCCGCGACCGCTTGTGGTCGCCCAGGCTCTGGTGCGTGTAGCCCAGGTCGGCCAGCGCCAGGGCCAGTTCGACCCGGGAGTCGCAGCGCTGCAGCTCGTCCACCGCCTGGCGCAGCAGGGCGGGCCGGAACTTGAGCTCGGCGACGGTCGCGCTCAGCCGCACCGTGATGCCGCGCGAGCGGGAGGAGCCCGGCTGGAGCCGCTTGAACTGTTCGTCGATCAGCACCTTGGCCTGCTGGTGGTTGCCCATCTGCAGGTGCACCCGGGCCGCGGCCCCGCGCCAGGGCACCACGCTCGGCAGGTCGAGGTCCCAGTCCTGCATCATCTCGCCGCAGATCAGGAAGTCGTCCAGGGCGGCGTGCGGGTGGTTGGTGGCCAGCCGGTACTCGCCACGGGCGTGCAGGTAGTGCATGCCGTAGCGGGTCTGGTAGATGGCCTGCGGGACCGGGCGGTTGAGCAGCTGGGCGGCGTCCTCGTAACGGCCCATCAGGGTCTGGGCCATCAGCAGGGTCGCCATCGGCAGGCCGATGTTCACCCCCCAGCCCTGCCAGGGCATCTGCTCCAGCGCGCTCTTGGCGTAGCGCTCGGCGTCGACCAGCTGTCCCTGGCGCACCGCGATCTGGCTGCGCAGGGCGAGCAGCGGCGGCCGCCAGCCCTCGGCGGCGCGCCCGATCCGGTTGAGCAACTGCTCGCAGCAGTGCGCGGCCCGCTCCAGCTGGTCGCCGTAGATCAGTGCCAGCAGGGCGAACTCGACCTGCTCCCAGTGCCGGTAGGTCAGGCCGATGCTGCGCAGCACCTGCTCGGCACCCAGGAAGGTGTTCTCGTCGGCCCGGCCGCTGAGCACCTCGTCGAGGGCGGTGGCGGCCTGCAGCTGCGGGTTGGCGCGCACCGCCGCGGGGGCGCGGTCCTTCGTGGGGCTGGACGCCTCGAACGGCGGCAGCTCGGCCAGCACGCCCGGGTAGGAGCTGGAGAGCTGCAACCTGACGGTCTGCAGCTCGGCGCTGGTGCGCCCGTCCACCGGGCGGTCCTGGGCCAGCAGGTGGTTGAGGACGGTGGTGGCCTCGGTGATCCGGCCGTGCCGCAGCAGGTACTTGACGACCACCACCGAGTGCCGGTCGCCCAACTCGCCGGCGCGCAGGGCGGCGGAGAGCATCGGCAGGTGGCGGGTGGCGTTGCCGGGCTGGAGCTGCCACTCGACACCGGCCAGCAGGGTCAGCACCTCGCCGCGCTGGCGGGTGTCGGAGCAGCCGCGGTGGGCGTGCTCGACGCAGCGCCGGGCCAGGTCCGCGTCGCCGTCGAAGAGCGCCTGCCGGGCGACGTCGCACAGCACCCGGGTGCTCCACGTCTCGCCGGGTTGGTCGGAGGCCAACAGCTGCTCGGCGATGGCCCGTTCCGGTGCGCCCTGGGCGTAGAGCAGGCGGGCGGCCTGCGCGTGCAGCCGGCTGAGGTCGGCGGCGTCGGTGTCGTGCAGGACGGCCGTGCGCACCGCGGGGTGTCGGAACCGGCCGTACTCCAGCAGGCCGGCCGAGTCCAGGCCGTCGATCACGCCCTTCACCAGGCCGGGGAAGAGGCCGAGCAGTTGGCCGAGCAGGTGGTCCGAGGCGTGGTCGCCGAAGACGGCGATGCCGCGGGCCACCGCGAGCGCGGCGGGCTCGCTGCGGTGCAGGCAGCTGACCACGGCCTGGGAGAAGGCGAACCCGCCGCCCAGACCGGCCGGGTGCCGCTCGGAGGGCAGCCGGGTGCAGGAACGCAGGTCCTCCAGCAGGCTGTGCACCAGCAGCGGGTTACCTCCGGTCAAGGCGTCGACCCGGGAGGCCAGTTGGTCGGCCCGCTGGTCGTCCAGCCGGGTGCCGAGCAGCTGGACCACGCCCTCGTGGGTGAGCGGCCCGAGCATGATCCGGCGGCAGTGCGGCTGACGCAGCAACTCGGCGTGGAAGGCGGGCTGCGGGTGCTGGCGGGCGGTGCGCTCGGTGAGGACGACGGCGACCCGGGCGGTGCCCAGCCGGCGGATCAGGAAGAGCAGCCACTGCAGGGAGTACGCGTCCGCGTGGTGCGCGTCGTCGACGCAGATCAGCAGCGGGACGGACTCGGAGAGTTCGAAGAGCACCGCGCAGAGCGCCTGGACCAGGTCGTTCGGCAGCTGGTAGGGGTCGGCCTCCTGGCCGATGTCCGGGTTGTGCGGCCGGGCGGCCCGGGTGGCCGCCTCCAGCAGGCGCTGGGCCTGCCACCAGCGCTCGGCGCTGAGCGGGGCCTGCTGGAGCAGCTGGCCCACGATGCTGAGTGGGGTGCGCTGCTCGGCCTGCGCGCCGGTGGCCCGCAGTACGGTGGCGCCGGCTCTGCTCGCGTCCTCGCACACCGCGCTCAGCAGCACGGACTTGCCGCTCGCCACGGGGCCGACGACCAGGCCGACCGACCCGGTGCCCTGGATCGCGGCTGTGGTGATTGCGGTGAGGGCGAGCAGCTCCTCGGCGCGCTCGATGAGGCCGGGTCGGCCCGTCATGTGGTCGCTCCTTGCTTCGGGTCCTGATTCCGGCCCAGGTGGTGTCTGGTGATGGACGGACATTGCGTGGAGTGGGGTCTGCTTCGGGGGGAGGGCGGGGTGCCCCGCACGACGGCCACCGACACGCCTGACGGCGGCCGTACTCCGTGCTTGGACACTGTTCTCCCCGGTGAACTTCATGAGAATTCTGGCGAATGCCTGATGAGCGGTGACTAATCGGAGTTCGGCCACCCCTGCCGAAACGCGACAGTCTGGATCCCGGGCGTCGGCGGGCCGTTCGGGGTTGGCATCGACCGAGTTGCGGGACAACTGATCTGAAACATAACACTGCCGTGGTCTGCGACACGACGCTTGCCGTCAAGAACTGATCAGGAATTGAGGATGATGAACCGACAGTACCGGGCGAGGGGCGTCGCGTGACGCACACCACCCGGCAATACGGGGCAAATCGGACTGATTCCGGCAGGTGCGGAAAGCAGCAGCCGGAGCAAACACACCGTTAACAAGCCAGCTTGGCCCGACGCGTGATCGACCGCAAAGGTTCACCATCGCGGATAACGAGTCCGTGTACATCGACGGAACTCCGTAACGCGGTTGTCCCGTAGTTCTCGCGCCCGTTACGCCGACGGCCGGTCGGGTCCGATGGAATCATCGGACCCGACCGGCCGTCGGCTCGGTGTCGGGTTGTCGCAGTCGGGGTGATATTCGGCCAGCACGGCCGATCGCTTCGCCGACCCGGGCGGGCCCGCGCGATCGCGGACCGGAGGTCGGGGCTCAGCGACCGGTGGGCACGGATGGGGGAGCCGTGCCGTCGACCCGCTCCATCCGCACGGTCAGCCGGCAGCGCCGGTGCCGCAGCGGCGGGAGGTCGAGCAGGGGTCCGAGGTGTCCGACGATCCGGTCGGCGGCCGACTTGGAGATCCCGAACAGCACCGCGACCTCGCGCACCGTCAGATTGGCGCGCCGGTAGAGCGACACCAGCAGGACCCGGTCCGCCAGCGAGAGCGTCCAGCGGCGCCCCGCCCGCGGCGTGTCGGCCTCCGCGTACGGCCGCAGCGTCCGCAGCAGCTCCTCGAACTCCGCCGGATCCAGGCCCGTGAGGAGTTCGACCCAGGTGGCCTCCGTCGCGCTGATCAACTGTGCCATGGCTGTTCCCCCGTGCGTTCCCCCGTGCGGCGGTTCACTCCTCTGGCAGGAGGATCGGCGCGATCTGCTCGAAGACGTCCCCCGGACCCGGGTTGGCCGGGTGGCCGGCGCCCCCCAGGTGACGGACCACTCCCCAGACCGCGTTGAGCGCCGTGGTGACCGCGCCCTCGGCGAACCCGGCGGTCCATGACACGTCGTCACCGGCCAGGAAGAGGCCCTGCTGCTCGGGCGGGAAGTCGTCCTGCACGAAGTGGGTGAACAGCCGCCGCTGGTAGCGGTACTGTCCGGGCAGGTTCGCCTTGAAGGCGCCCATGAAGTGCGGCTCGGTCTCCCAGGTCACCGAGATCGGCGGCCCGACGATGTGCCGGCGCAGGTCCACCTCGGGGTAGATCTCGCGGAGCTGGCCGAGCAGCACCTCCAGGCGCTGCTCGTCACTCAGCGTGGCGACCTTCAGCGAGTCGTCGTTCCAGGTGTAGGAGAGGCAGATCACCCCGGGCCGGTCCGGCCCCTCGTCGAACAGGTAGACCCCGCGCGGCATCCGGTCGCTGAGCGTCATGCTCATGGTGTCCCGGCCGGTGACCGGGTCGCGGTCCAGCCAGAACGGTCGGTCGGTGAGCACGAACAGCTTGGAGGAACCCATGTAGTGGGTCCGTTCGACGGCCGTCCAGTGCGGGGTGGAGAGCAGCGACGGGTCGCAGTCGATCCGGTTCAGCAGCGTCCACACGTGCGGTGTGAAGACCACCGCCGGGTACGTCTCGCAGCCGCCCTCGGCGTCCTCGACCAGCACGCCGTCGGCCACCCGGCGCAGCCCGGTGACCGCCGGACGGGGGCTGTCGCCGTGCAGCGACGCCAGTGAGGTGTCGGCCGGCCAGTGCGCCGCCCGGCCGGCGGCGAGCGTCCACAGGCCCTGGACCAGCCGGCCGGTGCCGCCGACGATGCTCACCTGCTCCTGGTCGGCGCCGGTGAACACCACCCGCAGCACCTCCAGGATCGAGTTGGGGAAGTCGGTGTCCCAACCGCCGGTGCCGAAGCCGACCTGGCCGAACAGCTCCCGGTGCCGGAACGACCGGAAGTACGGCGAGGTGGCGAGGAACCCGTAGAACGACTGGTCGTCCAGGGTCCGCACCATCCGGTTCCAGACCGCCTTGAGCAGCGCGGTGTCCCGTCGCCGGACCGAGTCCTCCATCACCGCCAGCTCGGCCTGGTCGCGCAGGGTCTTCTCCCAGGCGTCGGCCACCTCCTGGTAGACCGACGGCAGGTCCTCGATATCCCGCGCGTAGTGCCGCTCGCCGCCCAGGTGCACCAGCGTGCTCGGGGTGCCGGCGGCGAGCGGGTTGGGGAACGGCCGGGTCCGCAGACCCAGCGCGTCCACGTAGTGGAACAGCGTGGTGGCCGAGACCGGGAAGCGCATCGCCCCCAGCTCGGCGGTGCACTCCGGGTCCGCCTCGAACGGCACCGACCGCATCCGGCCGCCCAGCTCCCCGGCCTCGTAGAGCACCGGGCGCAGCCCGAGGCGCATCAGCTCGTAGCCCGCGACCAGGCCGGCCACGCCGCCGCCCACCACGGCCACCGGTGTGCCGTGCCGCTGCTCGGGCACCGACCCGAGTCCGGCCGGGTGGCTCAGCCAGTCGTCGTAGGCGAACGGGAAGTCGGGGCTGAACATGGTCAGCGGTGCGGTCACGTCACGCACGTCACGCGCCGTCGGATGCGCGCCGGCACGGAACTCACTGGCACTGAGGGACATCTGGGGACACCTTTCGGGGCCCGGCTCCCGGGTCAGCCCAGGGCGTCGGGCAGGTCCTGGTAGAGCTCGGGGCGCCGGTCATGGAGGTAGGGAGTGTCGGCGCGCGCCTTCGCCACCACGGCCGGGTCGATCTCGGCCAGCAGCAGGCCCTCGACGGGCTCCTCCAGCGTCAGCCGGGTGCCGTCCGGGGCCGCCACCGTGGTCAGTCCGCAGAAGTCCAGGCCGCCCCGCTCGCCGATCCAGTTGGTGTAGGCGACGTAGAGCTGGCTCTCGAAGGCCCGGGCGGGCACCACGGTGCGGGCGACCACCTCCCACGGGCGCATCAACGCGGTGGGCACCAGCAGCAGTTCGGTACCCGCCAGGGCGTGCGCACGCACGGACTCCGGGAACTCGACGTCGTAGCAGACCAGCAGGCCCACCGTCAGGTCGCCCAGCCGTACCCGCACCACGCCGTGGTCGCCCGGCGTGAACCGGGAGCGGTCCACCTCGCCGAACAGGTGCGCCTTGCGGTAGGAGGCCAGCGTGACGCCCTCGGCGGAGACCAGCCGGACCGCGTTGTAGACCGCGGACCCGTCGTCCTCCGGCCAACCGTAGGCCACGGCGATGCCGTACTCGCGGGCGATCCGGGCCACCTCGGCGCCGTGCGGCCCGTCCACGGGCTCGGCCGCCTCGGCCAGCGTGCCCGCCCGCAGCGGGTAGCCGCCCACCGTCATCTCCGGGGCGATCAGCAACCGCGCGCCGGCCTCGGCCGCCTGCCGGGCCGCCTCCCGCAGCCGCTCCAGCAGCCGCGGAACGTTCGGGGAGCCGCACGCGGCCTGCCAGCAAGCAATTCTCATCGCGGGTTTCCTCGGGATGCGGTGGAATCATCGGCTGCGGAGTCATCCGGAGCGGGCATTGCCGGGACCGAAGCTATGGATCCCGCCCAGGCCGGACAACCCCTAACGTCCCCCTAGCGGCGCGCGTCCGGGTACTGCCGAATCGCGCGGGACGGCCGGCGCAGGGGTCGGTAGGGGAGTGGACAGGGGGTGGCGTCCGGCGCCGGCGCGGATAGGCTCGACCGGACTCCGACGGCCGACAGAACGGGTTGACATGACGATCGGTGAGCCGGGCAGCGACGCTATCGTCTTTCCCGCCATGGGCCCCTCTCGATTCGCCGACTTCGGCCGGTTCATGGTGGTCAACGCGGCCGCCAGGAGCCGGTTCGCGGTCGCCGACGAGGTGCTCGGCTACAGCGTCTTCGACGCCCTGCGGGAGAGCGAGGACGACTACGCCGAGGTCGCCCAGGTCACCTCCTTCGTGGTGTCGCTCGCGCTGGTCGAGTGGAGCGGGCAGTCCGGTGAGAGCCACTGCGCCGGAGTCAGCTTCGGCAAGATGGCCGCCGCCGCCCACGCGGGCGTGCTGCCCTTCGAGGAGGCCGTCCGCCTGGTCGCCGAGACCGCCCGCTGCGAGCGCGACTACTTCGCCGAGCAGCACACCGACATCGTCACCCACTCCTTCGTCAAGGTCCCGGCGGACACCCTGGACACCCTGCTGGCCGAACTGACGGACGCGGGCGAGTGGTTCGAGATCTCCTCGTACATGGACCGGGACATGTTCATGGTCTCGCTCAGTGAGCGGGCCCTGGAGGGCTTCAAGCGGCGGATCGGCGAGGCGGGCGGCTACTCGCTCTACACCATGCGCCCGCCGGCGCACGCGGGCATCTTCGGCGAGCTGCGCGAGCGGATCGACCGCGAGGTGCTGAGCGGCTACCAGCTGCGTGACCCGGTGCTGCCGATCGTCTCCGACCAGGACGGCTCGCTGGTGAACTCCGCCGAGCAGGCCCGCGACTGGATCCTCGGCGGCTTCACCCGTCCGATGCGCTGGCCCGGCGTCGTGGACACCCTGGCCGCGCAGGGCGTGCGGCGGATCAGTATCGTCGGCCGGGACCGCCTGCTGCGCCGGCTCAAGTGCACCGTCGAGAACTTCTCGACCGCCACCATCGCACCGGAGTCGGCCCTGCGGCCCGCGAGTTGACGGACCGCCGACCGAAAGGCACGACCCTTTGACGAACAGCACCAGCGGATCGGGCGGCGCCCTGCTCGCCACCAGCGACCTGCACATCAGTTACCAGGAGAACCGCGAGATCGTCCGCGAGCTGCGGCCGAGGACGCCCGCGGACTGGCTGATCGTCGCCGGTGACATCGGCGAGCTGGTCGCCGACGTCGAGTGGACGCTCGGCCTGCTCAGCGAGCGGTTCGCGACCGTGGTCTGGGCGCCGGGCAACCACGAGCTGTGGACCCACCCCTCGGATCCCGTCCAGCTGCGCGGCGTCGAGCGCTACCGGCACCTGGTGGAGGTCTGCCGCCGTCTGGGCGTGCACACCCCCGAGGACCCGTACCCGGTGTGGCCCGGCCCCGAGGGCCCGGTGCGGATCGCCCCGCTCTTCGTCGGCTACGACTACACCTTCCGGCCGGCCGGCACCGCGACCAAGGAGCAGGCACTGGCCCGCGCGCACGAGACGGGCGTGGTCTGCTCCGACGAGTACCTGCTCCACCCCGACCCGTACCCGAGCCGGGAGGCCTGGTGCCGGGCCCGGGTGGCCGCCACCGAGGAGCGGCTGGCCGCGATGGACCCGGCGGTTCCCACCGTGCTGGTCAACCACTACCCGCTGGTCCGCCAGCCCACCGACGTCCTCTACTACCCCGAGTTCGCGCAGTGGTGCGGCACCACCGCCACCGCCGACTGGCACACCCGCTTCAACGTGGCGGCGGTCGTCTACGGTCACCTGCACATCCCCCGGGTCACCCACTACGACGGCGTCCGCTTCGAGGAGGTCTCGGTGGGCTATCCGCGCGAGTGGCGCCGCCGGGGCGACGCCGTGCCGACCGGACTGCGCCAGATCTTCCCCGAGGTGACGAAGCGTTGATCGAGCTGATCCTTCCCGAGCCCGTCACGTCGGCCGAGAGCCGCGCCCTGGACGAGCCCATCGACCTCTTCCCCGCCGAGGTCGAGCACATCAGCCGCTCGGTCCCGCGCCGCCAGCAGGAGTTCCGCGCGGTACGGGCCTGCGCCCGGCGCGCGCTGGCCGTGCTCGGCCTGCCGCCGGTCCCGCTGCTGCCCGGCCCGAAGGGCGAACCCCGTTGGCCCATGGGCGTGGTGGGCAGCATGACCCACTGCGCCGGCTACCGCGCAGCCGCCCTGGCCCCGGCTGAGGCGGTGCTGACCCTCGGCATCGACGCCGAGGTCAACGAGCCCCTCCCGGAGGGGGTCCTGGAGGCCATCGCGCTCCCCGAGGAGCTGCCGATGCTGGCCGCCCTGCGACGCGCGGACCCGACCGTGCACGGCGACCGGCTGCTCTTCAGTGCCAAGGAGAGTGTCTACAAGGCGTGGTTCCCGCTGGCCAAGGTGATGCTGGACTTCTCCGAGGCCGCCCTGACGATCGACCCGGACGGCACCTTCAGCGCGAGGCTGCTGGTGCCCGGCCCGTTCGCCGAGGGTCGGCGGCTGACGGGCTTCGAGGGCCACTGGGTCGCCGCGGACGGCCTGGTGGCGACGGCGATCACGGTGGTACGCGGCTGATCGAGCGGGGCGGGCGTCGCCCCGTGCCCGTCCGACCACCGGCGAGCGGCCCGTAGCGGCCGCTCGCCGCGTTGGCCTGCCCGGCCGCCGGTTCGTCGCGCCGGATCCCTTCTGACACCGTGGAGTTGACGGTTTCCCGACGCGCCGGTGCGGTCGGGGCGGGTGGGGTCGGATAGGGGTTCTAACCTCGGACAGGGGCTCGATACTCTCCGGTACGTACGGGCTCAGCCCGCCCCGAACCCCTCCGACCACTCCCCGGCAGCCCGGGTGCGGGCGTCGGCGGTGGCCGTCGAGTACGAGAAGGATGAGTGGAGCCGATGCCGGCCAAGATCCTCGCGGAGACCTCCGTAGCGACCCTCGCCGAGTTCGAGCAGGACACCCTCCGCATCGCCCAGGTCCTGCGTGAGCGGGGGGCCGGGCTCGGTGACCGGGTGCTCCTCAAGGCCGGTAACTCGATCAGCTACGTCTCGGTCCTGTTCGCCCTGATGCACCTGGGTGCCTCGGTGGTCCTGGTGGACCAGCAGGAGAGGCAGGAGGCCACCGCCTCCATCATCCGTCGGGCCGGCACCAAGCTGGTGCTGGTGGACGACGACGCCCCGGTGCCCGCCGAGGCCGACCCGGTCTACCTCTACGAACTGCTGGCCTCCGCCCCCGACCTGGAGGTGACGGACCGCCGGCTCGACTTCGGCGCCTGGTCCGACCTGGACGACGCGTTGATCATGTGGTCCTCCGGGTCCACCGGCGAGCCCAAGGGCATCGTCAAGAACGGCGGCCGGATGCTGCGCAACCTGGAGCGCAACGCGCGCCACATGGGCCACTGCGCGGACGACGTGCTGCTGCCGCTGCTGCCCTTCTCGCACCAGTACGGCCTGTCGATGGTCCTGATCGCCTGGATCGTCCGGGGCTCCCTGGTGATCGCCCCCTACAAGCGCCCCGACCGCGCGCTGCGGATGGCCGGGCACTCGGGTGCGACCGTGCTGGACGCGACCCCGGCCACCTACCGCAGCATGCTGAGCATCATCCGGCAGCGGCCGGCGCTCGCCGACTCGCTCGACTCGGTCCGGATGTTCTGCAGCGGCGCCGCGCCGCTCGACCAGTCGCTGGTGGACTGCTACGTCGAGCGGTTCGGCCTGCCGCTGCTGGACAGTTACGGCAGCACCGAGGCCGGCAACGTGGCCTTCGCGACCAGCGACAACGCCGTGGCCTGCGGGCAGGTCATGGACGGGCTGCGGGTTCGGGTGGTGGACGACGAGGACCGCGAGGTGCCGGCCGGCGAGGTGGGCGAGCTGCTGATCGAGACCCCGGACGTGATGGTCGGCTACCTCACGCAGGACGGCGGGATCGACCCGGTGGACCAGAGCGTCTTCCGCACCGGCGACCTCGGTCACTTCGACGCGGCCGGCAACCTCTTCGTGCTGGGCCGCAAGTTCGCCGTGCACCGCAACGGTTACACGCTCTACCCCGAGATCATCGAGCGCAAGGCGGCCGCCGGCGGCTGCTCGACCCGGGTCGTCCCGCTGTCCGACGAGCGTCGCGGCAGCAGCCTGGTCTTCTTCGTGGAGGACGAGCAGCAGCGGGACTCCGCGCACTGGCGGCAGGTCCTGGCCGACCTGCTGCCCCCCTACGAGCAGCCCAACCGGGTGATCGTGGTGGAGCAGTTCCCGCTCAACCGCAACGGCAAGCCGGACAAGCGCCGGATGACCGAACTCGCCGAGGCCGCGGCCGGCCCGAGCGAGGGCGAGGACCTCGCCTGACGCCGCGTCGGGAACGGACCGGTCCGCGTGGGTCCGCGGACCGGTCCGGTCGCGTCCGGGCCGGTCAGTCCAGCAGACCGCGCCGTATCGCGGCGAGCACCGCGGCGGTCCGGTCGGAGACGTCGAGCTTCTTGAAGACCCGCAGCAGGTGGGTCTTCACCGTCGCCTCGCCGATGTGCAGTTCGCGGCCGATGTCGGCGTTGGTCAGGCCACGGCCGACCAGGCGCAGCACGTCGCACTCGCGCCCCGACAGCGGCGGCGGCTGCTCCTGGGAGCGGGCCCGGAAGAGCCGGCCGGCGACGGCGGGGGAGAGTACCGTCTCGCCGCGGGCGGCCGCCCGGACCGCCTCGATCAGGTCCGCCCGCGAGCTGCCCTTGAGCAGGTAGCCGGCCGCGCCGGCCTCGACCGCGCGCAGGATGTCGGCGTCGTCCTCGTAGGTGGTGACCACCACCACCTTGGGGCGGCGTGAGTGCGCCAGGATCCGGGCGGTGGCGGTGGCGCCGTCCATCGCGCCCATCCGCAGGTCCATCAGGATCACGTCGGGCTCGAGCGCCGCGGCGCGCACCACCGCCTCCTCGCCGCTGCCGGCCGTCCCCGCCACCCGGATGCCGGGCGCGGACTCCAGCATCGCGCTCAGGCCCTCGCGCACCACCGGGTGGTCGTCGACGATCAGGACGGCGATCGACCCCGCGGTCGGTTGCTCGGCGTTCATCGTGACCCCTCCGCGTTCCTCGTCGTGGCGGCGCCCAGCGGGACCACGACCTCCACCACCGTGCCGTGGCCCGGCGTGCCGGTCACCTCGACCGTCCCGCCGACCTCGGCGACCCGGGCCCGCATGCCGCGCAGCCCGTACCCCGGCGGCTCCTCGCCCGGCCCGTGGGACGGCTCCGCGAGGCCGCGGCCGTCGTCCGCGACCCGCAGTCGCACCGCCGCGTCGGTGAACTCGACGCGCAGTGACACCCGTTGGGCGCGGGCGTGCTTGCGGACGTTGGCCAACGCCTCCTGCGCGCCGCGCAGCAGCACCACGCCCACCGCGGTCGGCAGCGGGAACTCGGTGCCCTCGGTGGTGTGGTCGACCGTCAGGCCGGTCTCCGCCGCCAGCGCCTCGCCCTGGCGGCGGACGGCCTCGCCCAGCGAGTTCCCGCGCAGCGCGACCGGAGTGAGCGCGGCGACGAAGCCGCGGGTCTCGGCGAGGTTGTCGGTGGCCACCCGGGCGGCCAACGCCAGGTGCCGGCGGGCCAGTTCGGGCTCGTCCGCCAGCTCCGAGTCGGCCGTCTGGATCAGCGCGATCAGGCTGGTCAGCCCCTGCGCCACGGTGTCGTGGATCTCGCGGGCCAGCCGCTCGCGCTCGGCGGCGATGCCGGCCTGTCGGGAGAGCCGGGCCACCTGGCCCCGGCTCAGTTCCAACTCCTCGATCAGCAGCGCCCGTTCGCGGCTCTGCTCGACGACCCGGGTGATCCACAGGCCGACCAGTACGGCGAGTGCGATGCCGAGCAGAGTGAGCGGCAGGATGCCCAGCACGGCCTCACCGAACTGGCCGCTGGTGACCCAGAGCAGGATCGGCGGAACCAGGTTGGCCAGCAGCACCACCGCGATGCCCGGCGCCGAGGGCAGGCTCATCAGCAGCATCGGACAGATCGCGAAGAGCGCGAAGGAGGAGGCCAGGTCGAGCAGCGTGGCGGTGCCGAACAGGACGCCCAGACCGGCCGCGAACCACCGTGCGCGCGTCGGCTTGCCACCGCCGCCGAGCAGCAGCAGCGGCCGGCCGAACGCCGCGTACCACGGGACGACCAGGGTCAGCGCGGCCACCGCCCCCGCCACCCGCCCCGGCGAGTTCCCCGAGGTGAGCAGCAGCCCGGTGGTGACCAGGTAGGAGAGGCCGAAGTAGGCGTCCCAGAGGCTGAACCAGCGCCGCACCGGATCCTGGTCGCGGCTCACCTCGGCCGGGCCGTGGCTCGGTTCCACGGCCGGCGGCTGGACAACGGGCTGGTCAGGGGCAACGCTTGCTGGCACGCTGACCAGTCCTACCACGCCCGGTGCGCCGCGCACCACGCGATGGCGCGGCCGGGACGACCGGCTCACGGTGTCCGTCGATCGGTGGACAGCCGGTTCCACCGGCCGGTCGTTCCGCGCCGTGCCGCCCGTTCCTAGCCTGGAGTGCAGTGCGAGAACCGCACGGTGGACGGGACTTCTGGAGTACGGGCGATGAGTGCTTTCATGACCACGCTGGTGGTCAGCGGGACGGTGCTGCTGGTCATCCTCGGCGGCGATCTCGGCCGTCGCAAGGTGAACACGATGCGGCTGGTGCGGCCGCTGGTCGCGGTGGCGGTGGTCATGGTGCTCTTCTTCCACTCCCCGCAGCTGAGCGGCAACGACCTTTCCCTGCAACTGGTCGGCATCGGCCTGGGCACCATCTTCGGCCTGGCCGCCGGCGCCATGCTGCCTGCCGAGAGGGACCCGTCCGGGCAGGTCTACACTCGGGCCGGTGTGCTGTACGCGCTGTTCTGGCTCGCGATGTCGGGTGCCCGGGTGCTCTTCGTCTACGGTATCGAGCACTGGTACACCGCCGCGATCATCACCTTCTCCGTCAAGTACCGGATCAGCGGGCCCGAGGTCTTCTCCAACGCGCTGGTGCTGATGGCGCTGGCCACCGTGCTGGCGCGGACCGTCGTGGTGATGAACCGCCGCCGCCGGCTGCGCGCCGCGGTCGTGTAGCTCCGACAGCCGCGCAGCTCCGACAGCAGAGCGAGAGGAACCAACACCGTGCCCCTCCCCGACGGACCTCGTCTGCGGCCGCCCCGCCACCGGGTGGAGCGCCGCGCCATCGCCTGGTGGATGGTGCGCGCCGCGCTGATCCCGCTGCCCACCGCCCTGTTGCTGGGTGCGCTCTACCTGTTGATCCCGCCGGCCCGGTTCGTCTTCGGTCCGCTCTTCCTCGCGGTCGCGCTGCTCGGGCTCGGCTACCTGGTCGTCATGCCGCTGTGGCGCTACCGGGTGCACCGCTGGGAGACCACCGACCAGGCCGTCTACACCAGCTCCGGCTGGCTCTGGCAGCGGTGGCGGGTGGCCCCGCTGTCGCGGATCCAGACCGTGGACACCGTGCGCGGGCCGCTGGAGCAGCTCTTCGGCCTCAGCGGCATCAAGGTCACCACGGCCTCCGCCGCGGGTGCCCTGATCATCCGCGGCCTGGACCGCAGGCGGGCCGCCGAGGTCGTCGAGCACCTGACCACCGCCACCCAGGCCACCGCGGGGGACGCGACGTGACCCGGGACGTGACCACCGGCACCGATCGCGGTACGCCCCCGGCCGTCGAGCCCGCCTGGCATCGGCTGAGTCCCCGCCTGATACCGCTTCACCTGAGCTGGCTGGTCGCCCCCGTCATCACCGGCATCGGCACCCTGATCGGCACCGGCGGCCGGCTCAACCTGCAGGGGCTGATCACGCTCTCCTCGTTCACCGTGGCCTTCCTGATCGTCACCGGCATCAACCTGACGCGGGTCCTCACCACCGGCTACCGGATCACCGAAGCTCGGCTGGAAATGCGCTCGGGCCTGCTCTTCCGCAGCCGCCGCGCCGTCCCACTGGAGCGCATCCGCAGTGCGGAGGTCACCGCCCGCCCGCTGCACCGCCTGCTCGGACTCGCCACCGTGAGCGTCGGCGCCGCCGTGCACGGCGGTTCGGCGGCCCACGGGCTCTCGCTGGACGGGGTCACCATCGCCCAGGCGAACGCACTGCAGCAGGAACTGCTGAACCGCCGGGCCGCCCTGCTCGCCCACCCGCCGACCGGCGCCGGCCCGGTCGAACCCCTCGTCCCGGCCCCCGTCGCCGAACTCTCCTGGTCCTGGCTGCGCTACGCCCCGCTCACCGTCTGGGGCGTCGGCGGACTCCTGGCGGCCCTCGGCATCTGCTACAACACCCTGCACGAGATGCAGATCGACCCGCTGCGGCTGGGCGTCGTGCACCAGCTGGTCGCCGCCTTCACCGCGGTGCCGCTCTGGGTCTCCCTGCCGGCGCTGCTGCTGGTGCTGGCCGCCCTGGGCACGGTCGTGGCGGTCGGTCAGTACGTCGAGGGCTGGTCCGGGTACCGCCTGGAGCGCGAGGACGGCGGCGTCCTGCGGGTGCGGCGCGGCCTGTGGATCCACCGCTCGGTCTCCATCGAGGAGCGCCGGTTGCGCGGCTTCGAGCTGATCGAGCCGCTGCTGCTGCGGTGGGGCGGCGGGGCCAGGCTGCACGCGGTCGCCACCGGTCTCGGCAACGCCGAGGAGAACCGCACCCGCGGCGCCCTGCTGCCGCCCGCGCCCCGCGCGGTGGCCCTGCGGGTGGCGAACGAGCTCCGTCCGGACGTCCAACCGTCGCCCGTGGCAGCCGAGTTGGTCGCCCACCCGAAGGTGGCGCGGCGCCGCCGGATCAACCGGGGCGTGGCGCTGGTCACGCTCACCGCGGCCGTGGTGGCGCTGCCCGGCATCTGGGTGCCAGAATTCCTCCCGGCCGCCGGCGTGGTCGCCGTCGTCCTGCTGCCCGTCGCGGTGTGGCTGGCCGTCGATGCCCACCGGGCCCTGGGCCACGCCTTGGTGGACGACTACCTGGTGACCCGCTCGGGCACCTTCGCCCGCCGCACCGTCGCCCTGCAGCGCACCGGTGTGATCGGCTGGACCGTGAGCCGCTCCCTGTTCCAACGCCGCAGCGGCCTGCTCACCCTCACCGCCACCACGGCCGCCGGCCGTGGCGCCTACCGGGTGCGCGACGTGACCCTCGCCGAGGGGCTGTCCCTCGCCGAGCAGGCCGTGCCCGACCTGCTCACCCCCTTCCTCGAACGGGACTGACCGCGGTCCGCGAACCGGATCGGCCTCGGCGGACAGCCCCCGCCGAGGCCTCGCAATAAGAATTCCGACTTTCCCGCGGGTGGCCGGAAGGTATTTTCGCGTGATTAGGCGACCGGTCCGGTGGAAATGCCTTCCAGGGCGCCCGGATATACCCAGGGGTACCCGGAGGATTGGGTAGGGGTGCCTAGGGGGACGTAGGGGTATCTGCTGTTCACCGCCGATGGCAGGCTGGCCGATGGTTTTAGATACCGTCTGCTGGGTGGTGGAGCGCGCGATGATGAACCAGTCCGAGGGTCTTATTTCGGGGCCGGACGGTACGGGTACCGGAAATTCGGGCGCGCTGTCGTCCTTGCGGCAGCGGCTGACCGGGCGCTCCGAGGCCGATCAGCAGCGCCTGCTGCTGAACCTCGTGCTGGAACACGCGAACGAATCCCTGCGCGGCAGGCCGTCCGCCGCCGTCGAGGCCGACCGGCCGTTCCTGGAGCTCGGCTTCGACTCGCTGGCCGCCGTCGACCTGCACAGCCGGCTGCAGGCCGCGACCGGGCTGCGCCTGCCGGTCACCCTGGTCTTCGACCACCCCACCGCCGCCTCGCTCGCCCGGCACCTGCGTGCCGAGATCCTGGGCCTGGCCGCCGCCGGCGACCTTCCCGAGCCGCTCGGCTCCGCCGACGACGAGCCCATCGCGATCGTCGCCATGGCCTGCCGGTTCCCCGGCGACGCGAACAGCCCCGAGCAGTTGTGGCAGCTGGTCGCCGACGGCGTCGACGCGATCTCGGCCTTCCCGGCCGGCCGTGGCTGGGACCTCGGCGGGCTCTACGACCCGGACCCGGACCACCCGGGCACCAGCTACGCGCAGGCCGGCGGCTTCCTGCACGACGCCGACACCTTCGACCCCGGCTTCTTCGGCATCAGCCCCCGCGAGGCGCTGGCCATGGACCCGCAGCAGCGACTGCTGCTGGAGACCGCGTGGGAGGCGTTCGAGCGCGCCGGCATCGACCCGGGCACCCTGCGCGAGTCCCGTACCGGCGTCTTCATCGGTGCCGAGGCCCAGGACTACGGTCCGCGCCTGCACGAGGCCGCCGAGGGCATGGAGGGCTACCTGGTCACCGGCACCGCCGGCAGCGTCGCCTCGGGCCGGCTCTCCTACACCTTCGGCTTCCAGGGCCCGGCGGTCACCGTCGACACCGCCTGCTCCTCCTCGCTGGTCGCCCTGCACCTGGCCGTGCAGTCGCTGCGCCGCGGTGAGTGCGGCGTGGCGCTGGCCGGCGGCGTGGCCGTGATGGCCAACCCCGGCTCGTTCATCGCCTTCAGCCGCCAGCGCGGCCTGGCTCCCGACGGCCGCTGCAAGCCGTTCGCCAACGCCGCCGACGGCACCGCCTGGGGCGAGGGCGTGGGCATGCTGCTGGTCGAGCGGCTCAGCGACGCCCGGCGCAACGGTCATCCGGTGCTGGCGATCGTGCGCGGCTCGGCGATCAACCAGGACGGCGCCAGCAACGGCCTGACCGCCCCCAACGGCCCCTCGCAGCAGCGGGTGATCCGGCAGGCCCTGGCCGACGCCGGTCTGACGGCCGGTGAGGTCGACGCGGTCGAGGCACACGGCACCGGCACCACCCTCGGCGACCCGATCGAGGCCCAGGCGCTGCTCGCCACCTACGGCCAGGACCGCCCCGCCGAACGGCCGCTCCGGCTCGGCTCGCTGAAGTCCAACATCGGCCACACCCAGGCCGCCGCCGGCATCGGCGGCGTCATCAAGATGGTGATGGCGATGCGGCACGGCGTGCTGCCGCGCACCCTGCACGTCGACACGCCCAGCGAGCACGTCGACTGGAGCGCCGGCGCCGTCGAGTTGCTCACCGAGGCGACGCCGTGGCCCGAGACCGGCCGCCCGCGCCGCGCCGGCGTCTCCTCCTTCGGCATGAGCGGCACCAACGCCCACACCGTCATCGAGCAGGCCCCGCAGGCCACCGAGCCGGTCGCGGACGCCGAGCCGGTCGCCGTCACACCTGCGGTGCTGCCCTGGGTGCTCTCCGCCAAGACCCCCGAGGCCCTGCGCGAGCAGGCCGAGCGGCTGCACGCGCACCTGGCGGCCGACCCCGGGCAGAGCCCCGCCGACCTCGGTCACTCGCTGGCCACCACCCGCGCGAGCTTCGAGCACCGGGCCGCGCTGGTGGCCGGCGACCGCGCGGAGTTCGAGCAGGCGCTGCGCGCGCTGGCCGACGGCACCGGTCTGCCCGGCCTCGTCCAGGGCACGCCGGACGCGGGCCGCACCGCCTTCCTCTTCACCGGCCAGGGCAGCCAGCGCCTGGCCATGGGCCGCGAGCTGTACGAGACGTTCCCGGTCTTCGCCAAGGCCCTCGACCAGGCGTGCGGTCACCTCGACCTCCAGCTGGAGCGCCCGCTGCGCGAGGTGCTGTTCGCGGCCGAGGGCTCGGCCGAGGCCGAGCTGCTGCACCAGACCGCCTACACCCAGCCGGCGCTGTTCGCGCTCGAGGTGGCGCTCTTCCGCCTCGCCGAGTCCTGGGGCCTGCGTCCCGACTTCCTGGCCGGTCACTCGATCGGCGAGCTGGCCGCGGCCCACGTCGCCGGCGTCCTCACCCTGCAGGACGCCGCGCTGCTGGTCGCCGCCCGTGGCCGGCTGATGCAGGAACTGCCCGGCGGCGGCGCCATGGTGGCGCTCCAGGCCACCGAGGCCGAGGTGCTGGCGAGCATCGCCGGCCGCGAGGGCCAGGTCGCCGTCGCCGCCGTCAACGGACCCGAGGCCGTGGTGATCGCCGGCGACGAGGACGCCGTGCTCGCCGTCGCCGCCCACTGGCAGGCCGAGGGCCGCAAGACCAGGCGGCTGCGGGTCAGCCACGCCTTCCACTCCCCGCACATGGACGGCATGCTCGCCGAATTCCGGCGCTGCGCCCAGGTGGTGAACTACGCCGCCCCGACCGTCCCGATCGTCTCCACCCTCACCGGCGAGCTGGTCACCGCCGAGGAGATCGGCACCCCCGAGTACTGGGTGCGGCACGTCCGCGAGGCCGTCCGCTTCCACCACGCGATGCGCGTACTGGAGCGCGAAGGCGTCAGCACCGTCGTGGAGTTGGGCCCCGACGGCGTGCTCTCGGCGATGGGCCAGTCCTGCGTCACCGAGCCCGTCGCGTTCCTGCCGGTGCTGCGCGCCGAGCGCCCCGAGGTCCGCACCTTCACCACCGCGCTGGCCGAGGCGCACGTCCGCGGCCAGGCCCTCGACTGGGACGGGGTCTTCGCCGGCCAGGGCGCCCGTCGGGCGGACCTGCCGACCTACGCCTTCCAGCGCGAGCGCTACTGGCTGGAGGGCGGCAACCCGCTCGGTGACGTCGCCGCGATCGGCCTCGACTCCGCCGACCACCCGTTGCTGGGTGCCGCGGTGGCCCTCGCCGACGTCGACGGCTTCCTGTTCACCGGCCGGCTCGCCCTGGACACCCACCCCTGGCTGGCCGATCACGCCGTGCGGGGCACCGTACTGCTGCCCGGCACCGCCTTCGTCGACCTGGCGATCCGCGCCGGTGACCAGGTGGGCTGCGACCTGATCGAGGAACTCACCCTCGAGGCGCCGCTGTTGCTGCCCGAGCAGGGCGGTGTGCAGCTGCAGATCGTGGTCAGCGGCGCCGACGAGAACGGCAGCCGCTCGCTCAGCCTGCACTCCCGGATCGAGGGCGCCCCGGCCGACGAGCCGTGGAGCCGGCACGCCACCGGTGTGCTCAGCGCCGGCGCCGCGCCGGCCGGCTTCGACCTCGCCGCCTGGCCGCCCGCCGACGCCCGCCCGGTCGACGTCCAGCAGATCCACACCGACCTGGTCGAGGCCGGCTTCGGCTACGGGCCCGCCTTCCAGGGCCTGCGGGCCGCCTGGCTGCGCGGCACCGAGATCCTCGCCGAGATCGCCCTGCCCACCGGGGCCGAGGACGACGCCGACCGGTTCGGTCTGCACCCCGCCCTGCTGGACGCCGCCCTGCACGCGCTGGGTGCCGACACCTCCGACGACGCGCTCCGCGGCGGCCTGCCGTTCGCCTGGAGCGGCGTCACCCTGCACGCCACCGGTGCGTCCACGCTGCGCGTGCGGATCACCCCGCTGGGCCGCGGCGAGATCGCCCTGGACCTCGCCGACGGCACCGGCCGGCCGGTGATGTCGGTGCGCTCCCTGGCGCTGCGCGAGATCTCCGTCGAGCAGCTGGGTGCTGCTCGCGGTGCTCATCACGAGTCGTTGTTCCGGGTGGAGTGGGCCGCGTTGCCGGCTGCGGCGGGTGTGGTCGAGGGTGGTGGTTGGTCGGTCGTCGGTGGTGGTCTGGGTCTGTCGGATGCTTTTGCGGCGGCTGGTGTGGTTGTCGGGGGCTTCGCTGATCTGGCGGGGTTGGCGGCGGCCGAGGTGGTGCCGGACGTGGTGTTCGTGTCGGGTGCGGCGTCGGTGGGTGAGTTGTCGGCGGGTGCGGTGCGGGAGGTGACGCACCGGGTTCTGGGGTTGGTGCGGGCGTGGTTGGCCGAGGATCGGTTCGCGGACGCGCGGTTGGTGGTGGTGACCCGGGGTGCGGTGGCGCCGTTGGCGGGTGAGGTGTTGGCCGATCCGGTGGGTGCGGCGGTGTGGGGTCTGGTTCGCTCCGCGCAGGCTGAGAATCCGGAGCGGTTCGTGCTGCTGGATCTGGACGCGGCTGGGTCCTCGGTGGCTTCGGTGGCGGCTGGGTTGGCCAGTGGTGAGCCGGAGTTGGCGATCCGTGAGGGTGGCTGCCACGTGCCGCGGCTGGCCCGGGTCGCCACGGACGAGGCGCTGACCGAGTCGCAGGGCGGTACGGCCTGGCGGCTGGACCAGGACGGCACCGTCCTGATCACGGGTGGTACCGGCGCGCTGGGCGCCGTGGCCGCCCGGCACCTGGTCACCGAGCACGGCGCCCGGCACCTGCTGCTCACCAGCCGGCGCGGCGCCGACGCCCCGGGAGCGGCCGAACTGACCGATGAGCTGACCGAGTTGGGCGCCACCGTGACGGTGGCGGCGTGCGACGTGGCCGACCGTGCGGCGGTCGCCGAACTGCTCGGCTCGCTGGAGCGTCCGCTCACCGCCGTCGTGCACACGGCGGGCGTCCTGGACGACGGCGTGCTCTCTTCGCTCACCGAGGAGCGGCTCGACGCCGTGCTGCGGCCCAAGGTGGACGCCGCGCTCAACCTGCACGAGCTGACCGCCGGGCTCGACCTGGCCGCCTTCGTGCTCTACTCCTCGAACGCCGCCACCCTCGGCGGCGCCGGCCAGGCCAACTACGCCGCCGCCAACGCCTTCCTGGACGCGCTGGCCATCCACCGGGCCCAGCTCGGCCTGCCCGCGCTCTCGCTGGCCTGGGGCCCGTGGGCCGACGGCGGCATGGCGAGCACCCTGGACGCCGCCGATCTCCAGCGCCTGGCGCGCGACGGCATGTCCGGCCTCGCCAACGCCGAGGGCCTGGCCCTGCTCGACACCGCCGCCGGCCTCGGCCACGCCGTCGTGGTCCCGATGCGCCTCGACGTGACCGCCCTGCGCACCCGGGCCGCCGCCGGCACGCTGCCCGCCCTGCTGCGCGGTCTGGTCCGGGTCCCCGCCCGTCGGGCCGCGCTGGCCGGCGCGGGCGGTGGTTCGGAGCTCATGCGCCGACTGGCCGGCCTCTCCGAGGCCGAGCTGGAGCGCGAGCTGCTCGAGGTCCTGCGCGTGCGGGTGGCCGCCGTACTGGGCCACGCCTCGCCCGAGGTGATCGAGGCCGGCCGCGCGTTCAAGGACCTCGGTTTCGACTCGCTGACCTCCGTCGAGCTGCGCAACGCGCTCAACACGGCGACCGGCCTGCGCCTGCCGCCCACCCTGATCTTCGACTACCCGACCCCCGCCGCGCTCGCCGACTACCTGCGCACCCAGATCGTCGGCGCCCACCCGGCGGCCGCGGCCACCAGCTCGGCACCGGCCCGGGCGGTCGACGAGCCGATCGCCATCGTCGGCATGGCCTGCCGCTACCCGGGCGGCGTCCAGTCGCCGGAGGACCTGTGGCGGCTGGTCACCGAGGGCGGCGACGCGATCTCCGGCTTCCCGGCCGGCCGTGGCTGGGACGTGGAGAACCTCTACCACCCGGACCCGGACCACAAGGGCACCTCGTACTCCTGCGAGGGTGGCTTCCTGCACGACGCGGGCCTGTTCGACCCGGCGTTCTTCGGCATCTCGCCGCGCGAGGCCATCGCGATGGACCCGCAGCAGCGCCTGCTGCTGGAGGTCTCCTGGGAGGCGATCGAGCGGGCCGGCATGGACCCGGCCGTGCTCAAGGGCAGCCGCACCGGCGTCTTCGCGGGGGTGATGTACCACGACTACGCCACCGCGGTCAGCGAGCTGCCGGACGGGGTCGAGGGCTACCTGGGCACCGGTACCGCCGGCAGCGTCGCCTCCGGGCGCGTCGCCTACACCCTGGGCCTGGAGGGCCCGGCCGTCACCGTCGACACCGCCTGCTCCTCCTCGCTGGTCGCCCTGCACCTGGCGGTGCAGGCGCTGCGTCAGGGCGAGTGCACGATGGCGCTCGCCGGTGGCGCCACCGTCATGGCCACGCCGGAGGCGTTCATCGACTTCAGCCGCCAGCGCGGCCTGGCCTCGGACGGGCGCTGCAAGGCGTTCTCGGCCGGCGCGGACGGCACGGGCTGGGCCGAGGGAGCCGGCATGCTGCTGGTGGAGCGGCTCTCCGACGCCCGGCGCAACGGGCACCCGGTGCTGGCGATCGTGCGCGGCTCGGCGATCAACCAGGACGGCGCGAGCAACGGTCTGACGGCGCCGAACGGTCCGTCGCAGCAGCGGGTGATCCGCCAGGCGCTCAAGGACGCCGGACTGACGGCCGACCAGGTGAACGTGGTCGAGGCGCACGGCACCGGAACCCCGCTGGGCGACCCGATCGAGGCGCACGCGCTGCTGGCGACGTACGGGCAGGACCGGGCGGCCGACCAGCCGCTCTGGCTGGGCTCGTTGAAGTCCAACATCGGGCACACCCAGGCGGCGGCGGGTGTCGGCGGCATCATCAAGATGGTGATGGCGATGCGCCACGGCGTGCTGCCGCGCACCCTGCACGCGGACGAGCGCTCCGCGAACGTCGACTGGTCGGCGGGCGCGGTCGAGCTGCTCACCGAGGCGCGCGAATGGCCGCGGACCGGCCGGCCGCGCCGGGCCGGTGTGTCGTCCTTCGGCTTCAGCGGCACCAACGCCCACACCATCGTGGAGCAGGCACCCGTCTTCGAGGACGCCGAGGTCGAGGCCGCCGGCGCGCCGATGCCCGCCGTCCAGCCGTGGCTCCTCTCGGCCCGCGGCGAGGAGGCCCTGCGCGACCAGGCGCGGGCGCTGCTCACCCACCTCACCCAGCTCGACACGGAGACCGGGCCGACCACCGGCGACCTGGCCTACTCGTTGGCGACCGGCCGGGCGATGCTGGAGCACCGCGCGGTGCTGGTCGCCGGCGAGCGCGCGGAGTTCGTCCGTGCGCTGGCCGCGCTGGCCGCCGGTGAGCCGGCTGCCGACGCGCTGCTCGGCACCGCCGGTACGGCGGGCCGGACGGCGTTCCTGTTCACCGGTCAGGGCAGCCAGCGGGTCGGCATGGGGGCCGAACTCCACGCCGTGTTCCCGGTGTTCGCGGAGGCCTTCGACGCGGTCTGCATGGAGCTGGACCGCCACCTGGACCGCCCGCTGAAGGATGTCGTCCTCACGGGCGAGCGGATCGACGAGACGGCGTACACCCAGCCGGCGCTGTTCGCGGTCGAGGTGGCGCTGTTCCGGCTCGTCGAGTCCTGGGGCGTCCGCCCGGACTTCCTGGCGGGTCACTCGATCGGTGAGCTGGCCGCCGCGCACGTCGCGGGTGTGCTCTCGCTGGGCGATGCCGCGACCCTGGTGGCGGCGCGTGGTCGGCTGATGCAGCAACTGCCCGCCGGTGGTGCGATGGTGGCGGTGCAGGCGGCCGAGGACGAGGTGTTGCCGCTGCTGGCCGGCCGGGAGGCCGAGTTGGGGATCGCGGCGGTCAACGGGCCGACGTCCGTGGTGCTTTCGGGTGCCGAGGCGGCGGTGCTGGAGGTCGCGGGCGAGCTGGCTGAGCAGGGTCGCAAGACGAAGCGGCTCACGGTGAGCCACGCGTTCCACTCGCCGCTGATGGACCCGATGTTGGAGGAGTTCCGGGCCGTCGTGGCGGGTCTGGCCTTCCACGCGCCGCGGATCCCGATCGTCTCCACCCTCGACCAGACGGTCGAGCTGACCGAGCCCGAGTACTGGGTGCGGCACGTGCGCGAGGCGGTGCGCTTCCGCGACGCCGTCCAGGCCCTGGAGGGCCAGGGCGTCCGCACCTTCCTGGAGCTCGGCCCGGACGGTGTGCTCTCCGCGATGGGCCAGGACTGCGCCACCGAGGGCGCGGTGTTCGCGTCGGTGCTGCGCGCCGACCGTCCCGAGGCCCGCACGCTGACCACCGCCCTCGGCCAACTCCACGTGCGCGGTGTGGCCGTGGACTGGCCGGCGGTGTTCGCCGGACGCGGTGCGCGGCGGGTGGACCTGCCGACCTACGCCTTCCAGCGGGAGTGGTACTGGCTGGAGAACGCCGCCGCCCCGGCGGTCCCGGCCGAGACGCAGACCGACGCGGTGGACGCCAGCTTCTGGGCGGCCGTCGACAGCGGTGACCTGGACGCCCTCTCCTCGGCCCTCGAGCTGGGCGGCGACCAGCCGTTCAGCTCGGTGCTGCCCGCGCTCTCGGCCTGGCGCCGCAAGAGCCGCGAGCAGGCGACGGTGGACGGCTGGCGCTACCGGATCACCTGGAAGCCGCTGCGCCAGGCCGCCTCGGGTGCCCTCTCGGGCAGCTGGCTGGTGGCGTTCCCGGCCGGGTCGGCGGAGGACACCGCCGTGCTCGCCGTGCTGCGCGCGCTGTCCGCGCGTGGCGTCGAGGTCCGGCAGGTCGAGGTCGACGGCGCGGCCGTGGAGCGCGACTCGGTCGCGCGGCTGCTGCGTGACGCGGTGGATGACGCCACCGCGGTCGCCGGCGTGGTGTGGCTGCCGGCGCCGGACGGGGAGCCGATGCTCACCGCGACGCTCGTGCAGGCGCTGGGAGACGCGGGTGTCGTCGCGCCGCTGTGGTGCGTGACGCGCGGCGCGGTGTCGACGGGCCGCTCGGACCGGCTGGCCAACCCCGCACAGGCGCAGGTCTGGGGTCTGGGCCGGGTGGTGGCGCTGGAGCACCCGGAGCGCTGGGGTGGTCTGGTCGACCTCCCCGCGACCTCCTCGATCGACGAGCGGGTCCTCGCGCGGCTGGCCGGTGTGCTGGCCGGCGTCGGTGGCGAGGACCAGGTCGCGGTTCGCGCGTCGGGTGTCTTCGCCCGCCGCCTGGTGCGTTCGTCCCGAGGCGAGGCCGTCACCTGGCAGCCGTCCGGCACCGTGCTGGTCACCGGCGGCACCGGTGCGCTGGGCGCGGAGGTGGCCCGCTGGCTGGCCCGCAACGGCGCCGAGCACCTGCTGCTCACCAGCCGGCGCGGCCCGGACGCTCCGGGCGCCGCCGAACTGCGGGAGGAGCTGGCCGCGCTCGGCGCTACCGCCACCGTCGCCGCGTGTGACGTGGCCGACCGTGACGCGCTGGCCGCGCTGCTCGCGTCGCTGGAGCAGCCGGTGTCGGCGGTGTTCCACACCGCCGGCGTGCTGGACGACGGCATGGTGGACGGCCTGACCGCCGAGCGCTTCGCCGGCGTCACCCGTCCGAAGGTGGACGCGGCCCGCAACCTGCACGAACTCACCGACGGACTCTCGGCGTTCGTGCTCTTCTCCTCGATCGCCGGCACGGTCGGCAACGCCGGCCAGGGCAACTACGCCGCCGCCAACGCGTTCCTGGACGCGCTCGCCGAGCAGCGTCGCGCCGACGGCCTGCCGGCCACCTCGATCGCCTGGGGCCCGTGGGCGCAGGGCGGCATGGCCGCCGACGCGACCCTCGAGCAGCGGCTGCGCCGCGACGGTGTCCCGCCGATGGCTCCGGCGCTGGCCGTCGCCGCCCTCCAGCAGGCCCTGGACCACGGTGACGACGCCCTCACGGTCGCCGACATCGCCTGGGACCGCTTCCTGTCCGTCATGACGGCCGCCCGCCCCAGCGAGCTCTTCGGGGACCTCCCGGAGGCCCGCCCGGCCGCCGGCGCCGAGGCGCCGGTCGCCGCCGGCTCGCCGACCGGCCAGCTGGCCGGCCTGTCCGAGGCCGAGCAGCGGCGCGCCCTGCTCGAGCTGGTGCGCGCCAACGTCGCCGCCGTCCTGGCCCACACCGGCACGGAGACGGTGGAGTCCGGCCGGGCCTTCAAGGAGCTCGGTTTCGACTCGCTGACCGCCGTCGAGCTGCGCAACCGCCTCAACGCGACCACCGGCCTGAGCCTGCCGAGCAGCCTGGTCTTCGACTACCCGACGGCCGACGCGCTCGCCGAGCACCTGCGCTCCGAGCTGCTCGGCCAGCAGGCGGCCGGCGCGGCGACGCCGAACGTGACGTCCGCCGCGGTGGACGACGAGCCGATCGCCATCGTCGCGATGAGCTGCCGCTTCCCCGGTGGCGTCAGCACCCCCGAGCAGCTGTGGCAGCTGCTCGTCGCGGGCACCGACGCGATGTCCGGTCTGCCGGACGACCGCGGCTGGAACGTCGACACGCTCTACGACCCGGACCCGGAGCGGGTCGGCAGGATCTACACCCGTGAGGGCGGATTCCTCTACGACGCGGCCGAGTTCGACCCCGCCTTCTTCGGTATCTCGCCGCGCGAGGCGCTGTCCATGGACCCGCAGCAGCGCCTGCTGCTGGAGACCAGCTGGGAGGCGTTCGAGCGGGCGGGCATCGACCCGGGCACGCTGCGCGGCAGCCGAACCGGCGTCTTCGCCGGCACCAACGGCCAGGACTACCTCGCGCTGCTGATGAACTCGCCCGAGGAGCTGGAAGGCCACCTCGGCACCGGCACCTCGGCCAGCGTGCTGGCCGGTCGCCTCTCCTACACCTTCGGCCTGGAGGGCCCGGCGGTCTCCGTCGACACCGCCTGCTCCTCCTCGCTGGTCGCGCTGCACCTGGCGGTGCAGGCGCTGCGCAACGGCGAGTGCGAGCTCGCCCTCGCCGGTGGCGTCACCGTGATGGCCACGCCCGACACCTTCCTCGACTTCAGCCGCCAGCGCGGGCTGTCGGCGGACGGCCGCTGCAAGGCCTTCTCCGCCGCCGCCGACGGCACCGCCTGGGGCGAGGGCGCGGGCATGCTGCTGGTGGAGCGGCTCTCCGACGCCCGGCGCAACGGGCACCCGGTGCTGGCGATCGTTCGCGGTAGCGCCGTCAACCAGGACGGTGCCAGCAACGGTCTGACCGCCCCGAACGGTCCGTCGCAGCAGCGGGTGATCCGCCAGGCGCTGGCTTCGGCCGGGCTGACGGCCGACCAGGTCGACGCGGTCGAGGCGCACGGCACCGGCACGGCGCTCGGTGACCCGATCGAGGCGCAGGCCCTGCTCGCCACCTACGGGCAGCGGCCGGCCGACCAGCCGCTCTGGCTGGGCTCGATCAAGTCCAACATCGGGCACACCCAGGCCGCGGCCGGCGTGGCCGGTGTGATCAAGATGGTCATGGCGATGCGGCACGGCGTGCTGCCGCAGACCCTGCACGCGGAGCAGCCGACGCCGCACGTCGACTGGTCGACGGGCGCGGTGGAGCTGCTGACCGAGGCCACCGAGTGGCCGCGGACCGGTGCGCCGCGCCGGGTCGGCATCTCGTCCTTCGGGTTCAGCGGGACGAACGCGCACACCATCCTGGAGCAGGCGCCGGAGCTCGCGGAGCAGGCGGCCATCGAGGCGTCGGTGGCGCCGTCGGTGCTGCCGGTGGTGCTCTCCGCGAAGCACGACACCGCGCTGCGGGGCCAGGCGGAGCGGCTGCTGCCGGTTGCCGGGGACGGCGAACTCGTCGACCTGGCGTACTCGTTGGCGACCGGCCGGGCGGCGCTTGAGCGCCGCGCGGTGGTGATCGCCGGTGAGCGGGAGGAACTGCTGCGCGGGCTGGGCGCGTTGGCGGCGGGCGAGTCCGCGGCGAACGTGGTCGAGGGCCCGGCCGTCGAGGGCCGGCTCGCCTTCCTCTTCACCGGTCAGGGCAGCCAGCGGGCCGGGATGGGCCGTGAACTGTACGAGGCCTTCCCGGTGTTCGCGGACGCGCTGGACGAGGTGTTCGCGCACCTGGACCAGTACCTGGACCGTCCGCTGCGCGAGTTGATGTTCGCCGCCGAGGGCGAGTCGATCCACGAGACCGGCTTCACGCAGCCGGCGTTGTTCGCGATCGAGGTGGCGCTGTTCCGTCTGCTGGAGTCCTGGGGTGTGCTGCCGGACTTCCTGGCGGGTCACTCGATCGGTGAGATCGCGGCCGCGCATGTCGCCGGTGTGTTGTCGCTGGCGGACGCCGCGACCCTGGTGGCGGCGCGTGGTCGGCTGATGCAGGCGCTGCCGGCCGGTGGTGCGATGGTGGCGGTGCAGGCGGCCGAGGACGAGGTGCTGCCGCTGCTGGCCGGCCGGGAGGCCGAGTTGGGGATCGCGGCGGTCAACGGGCCGATGTCCGTGGTGCTTTCGGGTGCCGAGGCGGCGGTGCTGGAGGTCGCGGGCGAGCTGGCTGAGCAGGGTCGCAAGACGAAGCGGCTCACGGTGAGCCACGCGTTCCACTCGCCGCTGATGGACCCGATGTTGGAGGAGTTCCGGGCCGTCGCGGAGTCGTTGGAGTTCCACGCGCCGCGGATCCCGATCGTCTCCACCCTCGACCAGGAGGCCGACCTCACCACCCCCGAGTACTGGGTGCGCCACGTCCGCGAGGCGGTCCGCTTCCGCGACGCCGTCCAGGCCCTGGAGAGCCAGGGCGTCCGCACCTTCCTGGAGCTCGGCCCGGACGGTGTGCTCACCGCGATGGGCCAGGACTGCGTCACCGAGGACGGCACCGCGCTCGCGCCGGTCCAGCGGGCCGAGCGCCCGGAGGTCCGCACGCTGACCGCCGCGCTCGCCCAGGCGTACGTGCGCGGTGCGAACGTCGACTGGACGGCGTTCTACGCCGGTGCCGGCGCCCGGCGCGTCGACCTGCCGACCTACGCCTTCCAGCGCCAGCGCTACTGGCCGCGCACGCCGCTGCTGGCGATGGGTGACGTGACGTCGATCGGTCTCGGCGCCGCCGGGCACCCGCTGCTCGGCGCCAGCATCGAACTGCCGGACGCCGACGGTGTGGTGTTCACCGGCCGCCTGTCGGTGCAGTCGCACCCGTGGCTGGCCGAACACGTCGTGATGGGCTCGATCCTGCTGCCGGGCACCGCTTTCGTCGAGCTGGCCATCCGGGCCGGTGACGGCGTGGGCTGTGAGGTGCTGGAGGAGCTGACGCTGGAGGCGCCGCTCGTCCTGCCCGAGCGTGGTGGTGTCCAGCTGAGGCTGGCGCTGGGTGCCGCGGACGAGTCCGGACGCCGTCCGCTCACCGTGCACTCGCGACTGGAGGACGCGCTGGCCGTGGGGGCACATGCCAGCCTCCAGGCTGGGGGAGAGCCGTGGGCCCGGCACGCCACCGGTGTGCTCGCCCCCGCCACGGGCGCCGAGCCGGCGTTCGAGCTGACCGAGTGGCCGCCGGCCGGCGCGGTCGAGGTCGCCGTCGAGGACCTGTACGAGCGGCTGGCCGCGGCCGGCTTCGGCTACGGCCCGGTCTTCCAGGGCCTGCGCGCCGCCTGGCGCCACGACGGCGACGTCTACGCCGAGCTCCGCCTGCCGGAGGCCGCGCACGAGGAGGCCGCGCTCTACGGTCTGCACCCGGCGCTGCTGGACTCCGCGCTGCACGCGCTCGGCCTGGACATCACCGGCCCGGTGGGCGAGGAAGCCCCCCGTCAGGCGCGCATTCCGTTCGCCTGGAACGGCGTGACCCTGTACGCCACCGGCGCCACCGCGCTGCGGCTGCGGCTCTCCGAGCGCAACCAGGACGCCGCCGCGCTGCTGCTGGCCGACGAGGCCGGCCAGCCGGTCGCCGCGGTCGAGTCGCTGGTCTCCCGCGAGGTCTCCGACAGCCAGGTGCGCAGCGCCCGCGGTGGCTTCGTGGAGTCGCTGTTCCGGGTGGAGTGGGTCGCTCTGCCGGTGTCGGCGGCGCCGGCCGGCCGCTGGGCCGTGCTGGGTACCGACCCGCTGGCCGTGGCCGGCGGCACCACCACCGCCTTCGCCGACCTCGCTGCGCTGGGTGCGGCGGTGGACGGTGGCCTGACCGCCCCCGACGCGGTGTTCCTGACGCTGCACGCCGATGCTGACACCGACGCCACCGACCCGGCCGAGGCGGTCCGGTCCGCGTTGCACGGCGCGCTCGCCGTCGTCCAGGACTGGCTGGCGGACGACCGGTTCGCCGCCTCCCGCCTGGTCCTGGTGACCCGGGGCGCGGTCGCGGCCGACGGGAACGGCCTCGCGGACCTCACCCACGCCCCGGTCTGGGGCCTGGTCCGCGCCGCGCAGGGGGAGAACCCCGACCGGCTGGTGCTGCTGGACCTCGACGGCGGCGACTTCTCCCGCGAGGCCCTGTCGGCCGCGCTCGCCGCGGGTGAGCCGGAACTGGCGGTCCGTGCCGGCGCCCTGCGCGCGCCCCGGCTGGCGCGGGTCGCCGCCGTGGAGCCGGCGCCGGTGTTCGACGCTGACGGCACGGTGCTGGTGACCGGCGCGTCCGGGATGCTGGGCGGTCTGGTCGCCCGGCACCTGGTGGTCGAACACGGCGTGCGGAGCCTGCTGCTGGTCTCGCGGCGCGGTGTGGACGCGCCGGGTGCGGTCGAACTGGTCGCCGAGCTGGCCGAGTTGGGTGCCCACGCGATCGTCGCCGCGTGTGACGTGGCGGACCGTGACGCGTTGGCCGCGCTGCTCGCGGAGCACCCGGTGACGGGCGTGGTGCACACGGCCGGTGTGTTGGACGACGGGATCGTCTCCTCGCTCACCCCCGAGCGGCTCGACACGGTGCTGCGTCCGAAGCTGGACGCGGCGCTCAACCTGCACGAACTCACCGACGGGCTGTCGGCGTTCGTGCTCTTCTCCTCGGCCGCCGGCACCCTGAGCAGCCCCGGCCAGGGCAACTACGCCGCGGCGAACGTCTTCCTGGACGCGCTGGCGCAGCAGCGCCGCGCCCAGGGCCTCGCCGCCACCTCGCTCGCCTGGGGCCCGTGGGCCGACAGCAGCGGCATGGTCGGCAGCCTGGACGAACTCGACGTCCAGCGGATGAGCCGCGGTGGCATCCACGGGCTCTCCTCGGCGGAGGGCCTGACCCTGCTCGACGCCGCCACCGCCACGGGCGAGGCCGCGCTGGTGCCGATGCGCCTCGACCTCGCCGCGCTGCGGGCCCAGGCCGCCGCCGGCACGCTGCCCGCTCTGCTGCGCGGTCTGGTCCGGGTCCCCGCCCGCCGGGTCGCGCGGGCCGGCTCGGCCGGCGGCTCGGAGCTGGCCGGTCGGCTGCTGGCGCTGCCGGCGGGCGAGCGGGAGGCCGCGCTGCTCGACCTGGTGTGCGGTCGGGTGGCGGCGGTGCTGGGTTACGCCGATGCGACCGCCGTGGAGGCCGGTCGGGCGTTCAAGGAGTTGGGCTTCGACTCGCTGACCGCGGTCGAGCTGCGCAACGAGCTGAACGGTGTGACCGGTCTGCGGCTGCCCGCGACGCTGGTCTTCGACTACCCGAGCCCGCTGGCGCTGGCCGCCTTCCTGCTCGCCGAGCTGCTGGGCGACGCTTCGGACACCGCCGCGACCGGCCCGGCCGCCGCCGTGGCGGTCGACGAGCCGATCGCGATCGTCGGGATGGCCTGCCGCTACCCCGGTGGCGTGGAGTCGCCCGAGGACCTGTGGCGGCTGGTCTTCGAGGCCGGCGACGCGGTCTCCGGCTTCCCGACCGGCCGTGGCTGGGACCTGGACGGTCTCTACCACCCGGACCCGGACCACCAGGGCACCACCTACTCCCGCGAGGGCGGCTTCCTGCACGACGCCGGTCTCTTCGACTCGGCGTTCTTCGGGATCTCGCCGCGCGAGGCGTTGGCGATGGACCCGCAGCAGCGCCTGCTGTTGGAGACCTCCTGGGAGGCGATCGAGCGGGCCGGCATCGACCCGGCCACGCTCAAGGGCAGCCGGACCGGCGTCTTCGCCGGTGTGATGTACCACGACTACGCCACCGGGATCAGCGAGCTGCCGGACGGCGTCGAGGGCTACCTGGGCACCGGTGTGTCCGGCAGCATCGCCTCCGGGCGGGTGGCCTACACCTTCGGTCTGGAGGGCCCGGCCGTCACGGTCGACACCGCCTGCTCCTCCTCGCTGGTCGCACTGCACTGGGCGATCCAGGCACTGCGCAACGGCGAGTGCACGATGGCGCTCGCGGGCGGCGTGACCGTGATGGCCACGCCCGAGACCTTCGTGGACTTCAGCCGCCAGCGCGGTCTGTCGGCGGACGGGCGCTGCAAGGCGTTCTCGTCCGATGCGGACGGCACGGGCTGGGGTGAGGGTGTGGGCATGCTGCTCGTCGAGCGGCTCTCCGACGCGCGGCGCAACGGGCACCCGGTGCTGGCGGTGGTGCGTGGTTCGGCGGTCAACCAGGACGGTGCGAGCAACGGTCTGACGGCGCCGAACGGTCCGTCGCAGCAGCGGGTGATCCGGCAGGCGCTGGCGAACGCGGGTCTGCCGGCCGAGGAGATCGACGCGGTCGAGGCGCACGGCACCGGGACGCCGCTGGGTGACCCGATCGAGGCGCAGGCGCTGCTCGCGACCTATGGTCAGGAGCGGTCGGCGGAGCGGCCGTTGTGGCTGGGTTCGTTGAAGTCGAACATCGGGCACACCCAGGCGGCGGCGGGTGTCGGCGGCATCATCAAGATGGTGATGGCGATGCGGCACGGTGTGCTGCCGCAGACTCTGCACGTGAACGAGCCGTCCCCGAAGGTGGATTGGGCCTCGGGTGCGGTGGAGCTGCTGACCGAGGCGCGGGAGTGGCCGCAGACCGGCCGGCCGCGCCGCGCGGCGGTCTCCTCCTTCGGTATCAGTGGCACCAACGCCCACACCATCCTGGAGTACGCGCCGGTCGAGGTGGCTGCCGCGGCCGAGCCGGTCGAGGGCGGCGCCGTGCCGCTGGTGGTGTCGGCGAAGAGTGAGGCGGCGTTGCCGGGGCAGGCGGCGCGGTTGCTGGCCTTGCTGGGTGAGCGGCCGGAGGTGTCGCTGGCGGAT